>QAKV01000040.1:0-58723 GCA_003343625.1 Clostridiales bacterium | reverse complement strand
CCTTTTAGAGTGCCTGAAATGACACTCTGTTTGTCATGCAGTTTTCAAGGTACATTTTTATCTGAAATGCATTTCTGAAATTCATTCAAAAATTTTCATTTTAAACTTGACTTTTAATAGTTAGTCTTTTGCTATGAGAAAATTTTCCTCTGTAATATTGACTTTCAAAAGAAAATATTCTATTATTTAGATAAACAGATAGAATATATTCTCTTAATCAGCTTGTTTGAATTGGCGTTCAGCGGCTGCAAGTAATAATTACGAGATTTTTTTCTCCTTACACTCCTTACTATACGAGAATATTTTCTTTTTGTCAATAGTTTTACTAGATTTTTTTCTCGCAGAAAGGAGCATGCTATGTCACTAAAGGATCGCATTAAAAGTTTGGCTCAAGAACGTGGTATGAGCTTGCCGACATTGGAGTCAGAACTGGGGTTTGGAAATGGTACGATTGTAAAATGGGATAAATCGACACCAAATGCAGATAAGCTTAATGCGGTTGCAAAATATTTCGGTGTAACAATGGACTATCTCTTAAATGGAATAGATGAAGATGGGCTGAATGAAAAAGATAATAAGGATATCGCCAAAGACCTTGACCGAATAATGAATGAAATCAAAAAAGGAGATGGCGGTCCTATCTATTACAATGGGGTTGAAATCGACGACGCCTCTTTGAATCTCCTGCAAAATGCTATAGAATACGCTTTGCGCAAAACCAAAAAGGAAAATAAGGTCAAATATAACCCTCATAAAAACTAAAAGTAGGTGAGGTTACTTTGGAAACTTTCGATCAAAAAATTAACCGCGCAATTCGCTATTATACGAATCTTGCCGGAAGCAGTGATCCATTGGAAATTGCAAAATCCATTGGTATCGGAATTGCTATACTTCCATTGGGGAATATTGCGGGAAACTATAAACTGTTAAAGCGAAAAAAATGGATATTTATCAATGACGATATCCCTATAAGTAGCACGTTTTTCAAAACTGTTGTTGCTCACGAGTTGGGACATGCCATATTTCACAGAAAAGAAAATTGTGCCTTTATAAAGAAGAAGACTTTGCTTTTGACGAGTGGAATTGAAAGAGAAGCAAACATCTTCGCCGCCCGTCTTTTGATAACAGATGATATGCTGAAAGAATACGCTGGATTTACAAAAGAACAATTCTGCCGTTGTACTGGATACGCTATGGAACTGATTGATCTACGATTAAAATAAAAAAACTGATTGATTTTCATCTAAAATAATAAGTTGGAGTCAGAAGCAAATAAATTCGCAGTTGAGTTTCTAATTCCCGACGATCTCATATATGAATATGCTTACTCTTGTGGATATACCACAGATCAAATTGGTAGAATTTTGGGTTATCAGAAAGAACTTATTGAATTGCGTTTAAAGTAATAATAAAATCAGCAGGAAATGCCTGTTCTGATATAGCGCATATGCGCAAATTATATTTCAAGGGGGATTTACTTATGAAGAAAAAACTGTTGCCCGTAATATTATCCATCTCTATTTTCTTTGCAGGATGTGGGACGCCATCAGAGACTGTAGTTGAAAGATCTTCTGAATCAACTCATCCGGTCTCTTCGGAAACTGAACTAACTCCTTCTAGTATGTCGGATACTCTCGCCAATGAAAAACTTTTGTCTGTAGAAGTTACTATTCCAGCCATATTTTATGAATATGAAGAAGATGGTGGAGAAATGACACAGGAAAAAGTTGATCAGATAGTTTCTGACAACGGTTTCAAAAGTGGTATATTAAATAGCGACGGCTCAGTCACTTTTTCAATGAGTAAAAGCCAACATGCCGAATTCCTCCAGTCCTTAAAAGATGCCACCGAAGAAACAGCTTCCGATTTTGTGGATGGGGATGATCGGATCGAATCATTCACTAAAATCACTTTCAATGATGATTTAAGTGAATTTAAGATTTATATTGATCCGGCAGCATATACAGACTTTGATTCAATTTCAGCTATTACTTTTTATTTTGCTGGACAGTATTATCAGCTTTTTTCTGGAATTCCTTTTGAAGATACAGAAGTAATCATAGAGTTTATTGATAAAGATACAAATGAGGTTATCACTACCGGAAGCTTAAGTCAATTCCGTGAGAATATTCAATCTTCAGGCGAATCTGAATCCGCAGAAACAGCCAACGAGACTGCAGAAGGATCTGAGAACGCTTCGGAATCAATCGCTTCCATTTCAGAACAGGTCGTTTTCGATCAGGACGAAATAAAAATCACCGCAACCGGTCTTGAAAGTGATGGATCATTATTCGGAGCCGAAGTTAATTTTCTGATAGAAAATAATTCTGAGCAAAACATTACTGTACAGGCCAGAGGTGTTTCCGTAAACGGATATATGGTGGACACAAGCATGTCTGCAGATGTTGCGACTGGTAAAAAGAATAATACCTCTATGACAATAATGGGGGCTTCGCTGGAAGAATGCGGAATCTCTGCAATAGCAGACATAGAATTTTCTTTTCACATATTTGATGCAGAAGAATGGGAGACAATCGCTGATTCCGAAGTGATTTCCTTGCATACGTCCATAGTAGACAGTTATACGCAGGAATATGATGAGAGCGGCGAAGTTATATATGAAGATGAGAATGTCCGTATAATTTCAAAAGACATTGCCTCTGATGATATTTGGGGACCTTCCGCAGTATTCTATATAGAAAATATTTCTGATACTGATTTGACGGTTCAGGCACGTGATACATCCGTTAATGGATTCATGGTTTCTCCCTCTTTTTCACCGGAAATTTCTGCCGGGAAACGAATAATAAGTAACATGACATTTTTAAGCACTGACCTTGAAGAAAATAATATTGAAGAAATCTCCGACATTGAAACTACTTTTCATATATTTACAACATCAGATTGGGAGACTATCGTTGATACGGAACCAATCACTATAAATTATTAACGAGCGTTGAAGAAAGAAAGGACGTGATCCAATGCCACTGCCTAAAGAGACACACTACACATCAGAAGACTACTGGAACCTCCCGGAAGGCCAACGCGCGGAGCTGATCGACGGCCAGCTGTACAATATGGCACCGCCGAGCCGGATTCATCAGAAATTAAGCACAAAACTTGCAAGTATACTTGACCGTTATATTTCCGAAAATAATGGTGCCTGTGAGGTCTATTCTGCCCCATTTGCGGTCAATTTGAACGCAGACGATAAAACTTACGTCGAACCCGATATCAGCGTTATTTGCGACCGCAACAAGCTCACAGACAGAGGTTGCGACGGTGCGCCGGATCTGGTGATCGAAATCGTTTCCCCTTCCAGCCGCCGAATGGACTATTCAACGAAAAATACCCTTTACACCGATGCCGGCGTTCGGGAATACTGGATCGTCGATCCGGAAAAGGAGCGCACCACTGTATACCGATACGAAGACGACGCGGCGCCTATCATCTATCCTTTTACGGATGGTGTTCCTATCGGAATCTTCCAGAAGCTGTCAATCAATATTTCTGAACTGTTGCAATAATTTACAGCATTGTAAAATTAAAAAGGCCCCCCGCGCCAACAGGGAGCCAAAGGCAACATCCGCAGATGCACCTACACACATATATATTTTAGCATCCGCGGTGACAGGTGGCAAGAGACCACCTGTTATTTTTATACTCATTTTTCAAAGGAGGCGAATATGGCTTTAATCACTTGCCCCGAATGCGGCGCTCAGATCAGCAATAAGGCAACTTTTTGCCCCCACTGCGGACTTCCTATGGCTACGCCGGAAAATGCCCTAAAAAAGCCTGTAAAAAAGCCACGTCGCAAACATCCAAAGCTCCCAAACGGCTACGGCAGCATAAAAAAGTTGTCCGGGCGCAGATCTAATCCCTATGGCGTATATCCTCCGGTCACCGAATTTACCCTGGAGGGCCTTCCAGTGCAACCAAAGGCCATCGCCTACGCTAAGGACTGGTATTCTGCTTTTGGCCTTCTTTCTGCGTGGCACGCCGGAACATTTCATCCGGGGCAGGAAGCAGAATTTGACTCCCGCCAGATCACGGACGATTTTATCAGGAGCATCGTAGCCGCTTTCAATTACGGAAACAGTTTACGGCTGGCCGAGACCGATCTGAAATTTCCCGAGGTGTATGAACAATATGCGCAATGGGACTTCGGAGGACAAGAAACGGATGATCCGGATAAACTACGTCGCCTGAAAAAGCGCAAAAACAGTATGCAGGCAGCATATCAAAATTGCAGCCAACTCCACAATATGATCTTTCGAAATCTGCGCTATAAGGATCTTCAGGCTGTTGTAGATCAATGTCCTCTAAAGCACGCCAGTAAAGAGTTGATTGTTGTTTTATTCCACAAAATGTATAAATACGCCCAGATCGCGGAAATTCAGTCTGAGGACTATTCAAAACACGTGACCATCAAGAGTGATGACGACGATGTTTCTGGCGTACCTTTCACCATCGATGAATTAAAGAAAATATGGAGCCATCGCGAAGATCCCACTCTTGAGATGATTTTCATTATGTGTTTGTCCGGTTTCCGAATTTCGGCCTACGAAAATATGGAAGTCAATCTGGAAGAACAATACTTCCGAGGAGGTGTAAAGACAAAAAATGGACAAGAGCGGATCGTCCCCATCCATTCCGGAATTTATTTGATCGTAAAAAGAAGAATTGAGCGTGATGGAAAACTTCTGTCCGTTTCTCCCTCATACTTTCGGAAACAGATGTACAATTCTTTGGAAAAAATAGGCGTGGAAAGACATACCCCCCATGACTGTCGAGATACTTTTGCAACATTGTGCGATGCTGCAAAAGTAGGCAAAAATTATTTAAAACGGCTGATAGGACATTCGCTAGCAGGGGATATTACAGAAGACAAGTATATTCATCCCTCATTGGAAGTTCTTCGTTCTGAAATTGAAAAAATAGATTTGTCACTAATTGTCACTAACGAACCGGATTGAAAACGAATTATCGACAACTATGTAGACCTTACACATCCAGTGAATACGATCAATTTTCGTTAAATCGTTACATCATAATACCTGTGCGATTTAAGTTTCCCTTAATTTTTCCCATGGAGATCCGGCATTTCAACAGCTTCCGTCCAAGCCTTGTTCATATCATTTTTCCGTGCCAAATTTCGTTTTCTGTGGTATACTTTTCAATGGAAAGGGCAGGAAACAAACGAAAAAAACAAGAAGGGGGATCTATGAAAAAGTTAATTTCCACCATTGTCGCAGTGATTTTGATCGCGTCCATGTCGATCACATCCCTGGCCGCATCCGGCGATACCACGGTATACATCACCAGAACCGGCGAGAAATACCATCTCGGATCCTGCAGCTATCTGAGGCAGTCCAAAATCCCGATCGCTCTCGCAGACGCCGTAAATATGGGATATACCGCATGTTCCAGATGTGATCCGCCCGCACTCACCGCGCAGGCACCCGCCGAAACGCCCGCTGCCGCCGCTTCTGCGCCGAGCCAGGCCGTCAGTCAGTCCGCTGCGGAAACGGCGGCTGCTCCGGCAGCTCCCGCCGCGCCTGCAGCAGCCGGGGACGCTTCCACAGCAGCTGCGCCCGCAGCTCCCACCGCATCGACACCCGGCGTGGCTTCCGATCCCGACACGGCCGTCCTGGACGCCTGGTTTGCGGCGCTGGCACAGGTTCAGGCGGGATATCTGACGCAGTGGAACCTTCTCGTCCAGCAAAATGCAGCGGACTCCGATCCCGTGCTGGCACAGAGGGTCGCGCTGGTCAATCAGACCATGGCGTTGCCCTCGGATCAGATGATCCAGCAGCTTTCCCTGGTATCCCTGGTACAGCTTGGACTTTCCAATGCCGGCTGCTTTGTGGGGGAAGTGAACGGACTGATGGATCTGTACACAATTCAGTCCCTGATTCTGTATCAGCAGCTGAACAATCTGCCTGCCACCGGCGCTTTGGATGCTTCCACGCTTCAGGCGCTGGGCATCTGACCCTGCAATCAAAGCATGAAAAGGCCAACCGGCCAAAGACAACACCCTGCCCAAAACCCCCGGACCTGCAGGTCCGGGGGTTTTCAATACAACATCCTATCGCGCGGATTTATTCCGTCTTTTCCTCCGCTTTCGCCACAGCGATTCCCAGCTCTTCGAGCTGCGCTGCGTCCACTGCGCCGGGCGCGTTGGTCATCAGACAGGAAGCATCCTTGACCTTGGGGAAGGCGATCACTTCCCGAATGCTCTCCGCCTTCGTCAACAGCATGCACAGGCGATCCAGCCCGTAGGCCAAACCCGCGTGAGGGGGCACTCCGTATTTAAAGGCGTCCAGCAAAAAGCCGAACTGATCCCTGGCCCGCTCTTTGGTAAAGCCGAGCGCCGTGAACATCCTCTCCTGCACGTCATCCTGGAAAATACGGACGCTGCCGCCGCCGAGCTCAACGCCGTTTAAAACGATATCGTAGGCTTTCGCGCGCACCTTTCCCGGATCCGTCTCCAGCAGGGAAAGATCCTCTTCCATAGGCATGGTGAAGGGATGATGCATGGCCATAAAACGATTTTCCTCTTCGCTCCACTCGAACTGAGGGAATTCCACCACCCAGAGGAAATCGAAACGGTCGTGATCGATCAGCCCCATCTGCTCGCCCAGCTCCAGACGCAGGGCTCCCAACACGCTCCAGACGATATTCGTCTTATCCGCCGCGAACAAAAGCAGGTCTCCGGGCTGCCCATCCATGGCTTTCACCAGAGCGTTCAGTTGTTCCTCCGTCATGAATTTCGCGAAAGAGGATTTATAGCTTCCATCCTCCAAAACGGCCAGATACGCCAATCCTTTCGCTCCGTATCCCTTCGCGAAATCCACCAGTGCATCGATCTTCTTTCTGGGCATTCCGGCCTGTCCCTTCGCGTTGATGCCGCGGACGGAACCGCCGTTTTCCAGTGCGCCGGTAAAGACGCCGAAGCCACATCCTGCCACCACGCCGGATACATCCACCAGTTCCATGCCGAATCTGGTATCCGGCTTGTCGGAACCGAAGCGGTTCATGGCGTCGATCCATTTCATCCGGGGCAGAGGGAGGGAAATCTCCAGGCCGATGGCCTCCCTGCACACATACTGAAGCAGGCGTTCGTTCACATCGATCACATCGTCTACATCCACGAAGGAAAGCTCCATATCCACCTGTGTGAATTCCGGCTGGCGATCCGCCCGCAGATCCTCGTCGCGGAAACACTTCGCGATCTGAAAATAACGATCATAGCCGGAGCACATCAAAAGCTGTTTAAACAGCTGCGGGGACTGGGGCAGCGCGTAAAAGCTGCCGGGATGAATGCGGCTGGGCACCAGATAATCCCGGGCACCTTCCGGAGTGGATTTGCACAGAATCGGCGTTTCGATCTCCAGAAACCCCTCTTCTGTCAGGAAGCGGCGAAAGGCTGCGCAGATTTTGCTCCTTAAGATAATCTTCTCTTGCTGATCCGGACGCCTCAGATCCAGATAGCGATATTTCAGACGGATTTCTTCTTTGGTCCGCGTATTCGACTCGATGGGGAACGGCGGCGTCAGGGCCTCGGACAGGATGCGGATCTCCTTCGCCCGTACCTCGATCTCCCCGGTAGCCAGATTTTCGTTGACCGCGCCGGAACGCTTCTCCACGACACCGGTGACCGCGATAACGAACTCGCTCCGCAGGCGTTCCGCTTTTGCGAAGTTATCCGCACCGCAATCCGCCTCTTCAAAAATGATCTGCAGAAGTCCGGCCCGATCCCGCAAATCCACGAAAATGATGCCGCCTTTATTTCTCTGTTTCGCAACCCAGCCCATTACCGTAACGGTCTGGCCTGCGTTTTGGATTCCCAGTTCGCCGCAGCGGCAGGTCCGCTTCAGCCCTTTCATGCTCTCAGCCATTGTGATTCCTCCCTATTTCAGCGGATTTTTGTAGAATTCTACAAATTCCTCATATCCTTCTTTGGTCAGCTGTTCCTTCTGGAACTTCTTGTTTTTGTTCATCCGGGCTACCAGCACCTGGGTCCCGTCCTTTCTGGCCTCCTGGGCCTGAGCGATAACCTGGCACAACCGATCGCCGGAAACGCCCTTTTCGATCAGATAAGCGATCTTTTTGGGCTGGTCGGGAATCTGAAAGCCGTTTTCCATCATGATCAGGATAATCCGCTCGAATCCGATGGAAAAGCCGCAGGCCGGGACATCGTTTCCCGTAAACCTGCCCACCATCTTATCGTACCGGCCGCCTCCGCCGCAGCTGCCACCGAACTGAGGCATGGAGATTTCAAAAATCGTTCCCGTATAGTAGGACATGCCACGCACCAGGGTGGGATCGAACACGATTTCGAAATCAGACGCCTTCGTGGCGCGCACGCTGGCGATGATCTCCTGCAGATTTTCCTCCACCTCGGGCTCCAGATATCCTTCCAGCTCCTTCGCCAGCCAGGAAAGACCGTCTGCCTGTCCGGAAAGATCTGCGAACAGCTTCAGGTACTTCTTCGCGGACTCCGAAGAAAAGCCGCTCTCTTCCAGCTCCCGGGCCACGCCGTCCATCCCGATCTTGTCCATCTTATCCAGGATGATGAATACCGTATCGTAAGATTCTTCCGGGAAACCGCTGTAAGCCGCCATGGCCTTTAAAATCCGCCTCTCGTTGATGCGGATCCTGAAATCTTTAAATCCAAGCCTTCCCAAAGTCGTGGTAGTAGCCAGAATCAGCTCGATCTCCGCCAGGTTGGAAGGTTCTCCCAGAATGTCGATATCGCACTGCATAAACTGGCGGTAACGTCCTTTCTGGGGGCGATCCGCCCTCCAGACGTTGCCGATCTGCAGCGCCTTAAACGGGGACGGCAGCTCGTTGGAATGATTGGAGTAAAAACGCACCAGAGGCACGGTCAGATCGTAGCGCAGTCCGCCGTCCACCAGATCCCCCTCCGACTTTGCCGTCTCCAGATTCAGCTTTTCCCCTCGTTTGAGGATCTTGAAAATCAGTTTTTCGTTCTCCCCGCCCTGCTTGCTGGTCAGGTTCTGAATGTTCTCAACGCACGGTGTTTCGATTGAAGTGAATCCAAACTTCGCATATGTTTCCTTGATCACGCCGATACAGTAATCCCGAAGCTGCATTTCGGCGGGCAAAATATCCTTCATACCGGTCACCGGTTTTTTGCTCAATGCCATTGTCCGTCTCCTTTTTTACCTGTTTCAGTCGATTTCTTTACGATTCTACACTGTTTACAGCGCATTTTCAAGAATGACTTAACAGTTTCCGCTTCCGTTCGATCATTTCATCCACTTTTTCCAGATACAGCGCCACGTCTTTCACGCTATCGCAGCGCTCGATGCGCCCGCTTGGATAAACTTCCTTTGAGATGGTTCCCGCTCCCAGCGCCAGGATGGATTCCTTCTCCTCCATGATCAGGATGTTATAAATCCCCGCTTTGCCGGGCCGGGCATAGCCCACGTTTTCGAAATTGCCGGACATGTTTTTCTGCCGGTAAAGATAATAGGGCTCCATGCCCAGTTCCTTCGCCCCCGCTGCCGCGATGCGCATGGTTTCATCCGTATTGTGCAGAGCGGAAATCCCGTTTTCCTGAATCCACTGGCTCAGGTGGGAAGCCCGCTTGATCGCCAGGGAATGGACGGTGAGACTGTCCGGCCCCAGCGCCTTCACCCTGTCGATGGTATAAGCCACATCGGCTTCCGTCTCTCCCGGCAGACCCAGAATCAGATCCATATTGATGTTATCGAACCCCTCTTCCCTGGCCAGCCGAAACGCCTCCTCCACCTGGGCTACGGTATGCTGCCTGCCGATGAGCTTTAAGGTCTTTTCGTTCATAGTCTGGGGATTGACCGAAATGCGCGTTACTCCATGGCGCTTTAAGGCCCTGAGCTTCTCCCGGGTGATGCTGTCGGCCCTTCCTGCCTCCACTGTGAATTCCTTCACATGGGACCAGTCGAAAGAGGACTTCACCTTTCCCAAAAGCCGATCCAGCTGATCCGGTTCCAGCGTGGTGGGCGTGCCGCCTCCGATGTAAACGCTGTCTAACACCTTATCCCGGCAGGCTTCCCGGACGAAATCGATCTCCTTTTCCAGGGCGTCCAGATATTCCTCCACCCGCTTCTTCCAGGCGCAGATCGGAAAGGAAGTGAACGAACAATACAGGCAGGTGGTGGGGCAAAAGGGAATCCCTATGTAGAGGCTGTAACCCTTCTCATAATGGATCCCCGACAGGATCTCCTGTTCCCGCAGGGCGATGTCCACGGAAAGATCCGCTTTCTCTTCTGAAGCCAGGTACGTGTTTTCCATATAATTTCGGGTCTCTTCCGGGGTTTTTCCCTGCTCCAGCAGCTGCATGGCGATCTTCGTGGGCCGTATCCCGGTAAGGGTTCCCCAGGGCAGCTGCTTTTTCGTCTCTTCGGAGAGCAGCCCATACAGCAGCCGCTTGAGCTCGTTTTTTACGGCGATCCGATCCGACGGATCCGAGAGGACGATTCGGCGGGCAGTTTGAGCCTCTCTTTCTTCCGGGGCTGCGCCCTCTCCGCCCGGAGCTGCCGTTTCCCTGCGAAAGCCCGCTTCGATCGCATCCTGTGCAAAGCGCACAAAAAAGGCCGGAAGGCCGGCGCCGCTTCTCAAGTCTTTTTCCCCTTCTGTGAAGACCTTCACCTCCTGTTCCGGATAGAAGGCCTTCACCAGGGAATGGATATCATAGGCATATCGATCTTCATTCAACACCACAACGATCATGACTCTTTTCCTCACTGGCAATACGGATTGTACTCTTTTTCTTCTCCGATGGTGGTATATTCTCCATGTCCCGGGTAAACTTTCGTCTCATCCGGCAGCACAAATAGCTTTTCCTTCACCGAACGGACCAGTTTTCCCATGCTGCCGGTGGGGAAATCAGTCCTTCCCACAGATCCGGCGAACAGAGTATCCCCGGCGATCAGGAGCCCTGCCTCCTGCACATAGTAACAGGCGCTGCCGACGGTATGCCCAGGCGTGGAGATGACTTTCAGACCGATGCCCGCGAGGGTCAGTTCCTGTCCGTCCGAGAGCCATTCGTCCGGCTCGATGACGGTATCGTGTCCGAACTGGGCGGACAGATTCACATAGGGATCCGAGCAAACGGATTTTTCCGCCGCAGGGGCATAAATCTTCGCCCCGGAGAGCTGACGGAGCTGACCTGCACCGCCAATATGGTCGAAATGACCATGGGTCAAAAGGATCGCTGCCACTGAAAACCCCTTCTTTTTCAGCCCCTCATAGAGATCGGCCCCCCGATCCGCAGGATCGATGAAGACCACATCCGCCGCTCCCTCCCGATATAAAAAATAACAGTTGGTGGCGCACACGCCCAGCGTCATGCGCCCTATTTTGATTCCAGCCATAAAATTCTCCGTTTCTGAGCGCGGCACAATCGTCAGCCCGTGGTGCGCTCGATGTCTACCACGCTCTCGATGCCGCGCAGTTTTGCCACAATCTGCCCCAGTTCTTCCCTCCCGCTGGTTTCGAACGACAAAGCCAGCGTAGCGAATCCCTGTTTGTTGATACGCGTATTCAAAGACAGAATATCGATGTTCCGCTCCGTCATGGTTTTGGCGATGTCCGCCAGAAGTCCGCTTCTGTTGTGGGCGAAGATGTTGATTTCCGCCAGATATTTCTCCCCTGCGGCAGCGGAAGTATCCTGCTCCCACTCCGCCTCGATCAGCCGCGCCCGTTCGATCTCAGGCAGGTTGAGCACGTTGATGCAGTCCGTCCTGTGAATGGAAATTCCCCTTCCTCTGGTGACGAATCCCACGATTTCGTCTCCCGGCACGGGGGAACAACATTTGGAAAACCGGACGGCCACATCGTGGATTCCCTTCACCACGATGCCGTTTTTGCTCCTGGGCCGCATCTGACGGTTCTGCCCTGCGTTGTTCTCCGCGATGGCGGCTAAAACTTCTTCGTTGGACACGATCCTGGGATGGTCTTTTTCATAAAGTTCCTGCATCCGGTTGGCGATCTGTCCTTCCTTTAAAGCGCCGTGGCCGATAGCGGCCAGAACGGAATCCCAGTCCATAAAGCCGTACTTTTTCATGACGGCCGCCTGATATTCCGGCTTCATGATTTCCCCGAGGTTGATGGATCTGGCCTTGCAGAACGCGTTGAACAGATCCTTGCCCTTGACGATATTCTCCTCTTTGACCTCGTTTTTAAACCATTGATTGATCTTGTTTTTCGCCTGGGTGCTCTTGACCACGGACAACCAGTCCCTACTAGGCCCTTTGGCATTTTGAGAGGTCAGAATTTCCACCCGATCCCCGTTCTGGATCTCGTAATCGATAGTGACCAGACGGCCGTTGACCCGCGCCCCGATCATCTTATTGCCCACCGCGGTATGGACGCTGTAGGCGAAATCGATGGGGGTGGATCCGGCGGGAAGGGTTTTCACATCTCCGGTGGGCGTGAAGCAGTACACGCTGTCCGAAAACAGATCCAAGTCGCTCTTGAGCATATTCATGAACTCTTTGTTGTCGGACATCTCTCGCTGCCATTCCAGGATCTGGCGCAGCCAGGCCAGCTTTTCTTCCTCCTGGGCTTCCACTTTCTTCCCATCCGAAGCTTCTTTATATTTCCAGTGGGCCGCGATACCGAATTCCGCCACCCGGTGCATCTCGTAAGTCCGGATCTGAATTTCGAAAGGCTGTCCTGACGTTCCGATCAGGGTAGTATGCAGCGACTGATACATGTTCGGTTTGGGCATGGCGATGTAATCTTTAAACCGGCCCGGAATGGGCTTATACATCTCGTGGATCACGCCCAGCGCCGCATAGCAGTCCTTGACCGTATCCACGATGATACGCACCGCGAACAGATCGTAGATCTGATCGATGGTCTTGTGCTGGTTTTTCATCTTCTTATAGATGCTGAAAAAGTGTTTCACACGGCCGTCGATCTTCGCCTCGATGCCGGCTTTCTGGATATGGTCTCCCACTTCCTTCACGATGTTTTCGATATATTTCTCCCGCTCGCTCTTGCGCATGGCGATTTTTTCCACCAGATCGTAATACACATCCGGTTCCAGATATTTTAAGGAAAGATCGTCCAGCTCCACTTTAATTTTGGAAATGCCCAGGCGCTGTGCGATGGGCGCATAGATATCCATGGTCTCGCGCGCGATGCGGATCTGTTTTTCGTGGGGCATATGTTTTAAGGTACGCATATTGTGAAGGCGGTCGGCCAGCTTGATCACGATCACACGGATGTCCCTGGCCATCGCCAGAAACATCTTGCGCAGGTTCTCCGCCTGCATCTCCAACTGCGCCTCCGTCTTATTGCCGGAATTTTCTGCCAGATGCAGATGCAAAAGCTTCGTCACGCCGTCCACCAGCAGGGCCACGTCGCTGCCGAACTCCTTCTCGATCTCCTCTACGGTCATGACGGTATCCTCCACCACGTCGTGAAGCAGCCCCGCCACGATCGTCTCCTTGTCCAGCTCCAGATCCGCCAGAATAATGGCCACGCAGAGAGGATGGATAATATACGGCTCGCCGGATTTCCTCACCTGTCCCTGATGCGCTTCCCTGGCCAGATTATATGCCTTTTCGATCAGGGAGATATCATCTGAAGGATGGTATTTGCGCACGCGGTCGATGAGATCCTGATAGAGCTGCTCCGGGCTCGTGAATTCCCGGATCTCCTCAATGCGGCCGTCATCCAGAACCAGCTGTGTCGTATTGGATTGTGTGGTTTTTTCTTCCGTCATTCCCATATCGTACCCTTCATTGTCCGCTATTTTCCCGGATAGGAGATCGCCGCATCCAGGCGGTATCCCGAAATCCGTTCCCGTCCTTTCAGACCTTCCAGTTCTATCAACACCAGAACGCCAGCCACTTCTCCGCCCAGCTCTTCTACCAGACGGATCATGGCTTCCGTCGTCCCTCCCGTCGCGATCAGGTCGTCCACGATCAGGACTTTCTGACCGGGCCGGATGGCGTTCCGATGGATTTCGATTTCCGCCGTGCCGTATTCCAGCTCATACTCCCTGGAAATCGTCTCGCAGGGAAGCTTTCCCTTTTTGCGGATCAGCACCAGCGGTTTCATGCAATTATATGCGATGGGTGCCCCGAAAATAAACCCTCTGGACTCCGCGCCTACCACTGCGTCGAATGCCAGATCCTTTACCAGTCCCTGCATCGTATCGATAGCCAGGCGCAGCCCCTGCGCATCTTCCAGCACGCTGGTCACATCCCTGAAAATCACGCCCTTCTGTGGAAAATCAGGAATACTCCTTACATATTCTTCCAGTTTTTTCATCGATCTATGCTCCTCTTTTCCATTTTATGCCCGTATTTTGGAAAAATATATTCTATTATATTCTGTCTGATCCATAAAGTCAATAAATGCGCCGGACGCGCGAAAAGGCCGCTGCAGGAAGCCAACGCCCGGTATCCTGATACCGGTGCGCCGGTTCATGCAGCGGCCCCTGGCACTGGAAGCCGCTTTTATCATTTATTCGTCCGCGGCATCGCCTTCCTTTACCGGCATGCCACCGCCTGCGACAGCTGGTTCACCACGCCGGTAAAAAGAATTTGAGGACCTGCCTCCCTTCCGTCCGCGGTGAGGATGAAGGCGAACGGTCTGTCGCATACCATTTCCACCGGCTCCGTCTCCAGAGGCATGGACGTCCGCATAATTCCCATTGCCGTCGCGGCCGCCGCCGTCATCCCGGCTTCATCCACTTCGATCATCGCCTTCTGCACCGCATCGGAAATGTAGAGCGCCTCTCCTTCCACCAGTCCGTCGAGATGAGGGTTGACTCCATCCGTCAGGGTGATCCCGAGCGCTTCCATGGCTTCCTTCACCGAAAAC
Organism: Clostridiales bacterium; assembly: GCA_003343625.1. Lineage (GTDB taxonomy): Bacteria > Bacillota > Clostridia > Lachnospirales > Lachnospiraceae > Gallintestinimicrobium > Gallintestinimicrobium pullicola. The sequence continues at coordinate 43,873 of QAKV01000040.1, read as the reverse complement.
ACATCGCTGGTCATGCTGAATCTGGGCAGAGTCAGATCCACAGTAGCGAAATCCCCCGCCAGCACGCTTTCCAACTTCTGCGCGTCCATTTCCGCCAGCAGCTCCTCAGGCGCAGTACCTTCTTTGGGCAGCAATACGATCATCTGTCCCCCGCCCGTCGTGGGCAGAACGGCCGCCTGCATCTCTCCGTCCTCATAATACGTATTCTGCGTGAATTCGTGCTGCATCAGCTGCGCATCTTCCTCGAAAACCGCTCCATAAAACGTCCCCTCCTGCGTGTTTTCCGCTTCGAAAGGGGTCGCCCAGGAATCGGAAAAATAGATGGCGTTGGCGATAGCAGCCACCGTAGCGGGATCGAAGGATTCGATGAGCTCCGTGATCCTGCCGTTCGTCTGTTCCTCCGCCCAGCCGTTCACTTCTTCCACAGCCGACGGATCTGAAAAGTCCACCGAAAACAGCTTTCCGTCATAGCTGCTCTCGAAAATTTCCTGAAAGTCCGCTTTCAGTTGTTCGTTTTGCCCTACGAACAGGGCATTCGCGATTTTAAGCGGGCTTTCATAGGTTCCTCCGCTTTCTTCCGCTTCCTCGGCCAGATCTTTTCCCAACAGCGCGTTCTGCAGGGCGGATGCGGTTTCGTTAAGCTCCTCCGGCGACAGACCCGCTTCGCCCAGCGCATTCAAAAGCGCTTTTTGTGCCTCTTCATCCGACGCGTTGGAGAGGGCTGCCAGGGGAAGCCATACGGAATACGGGGAAGTCACCAGATTTTTCCCTTCTCCCTTTTCTTCCAGCAATGCCCGGGTCAGCCGGAAAGCGAAACCGTTGGCCCCGTCGGTATATGCCTGCTGCCCGTCGGCAGCCTCTGGCGATTCGGCGGAAACCTCCGTCAAAATTTCCGCCCCCGATTCGGACGTCTCCTCCTGTGATTTCGCTTGTCCGGCGCTTTCCGTATCCTGCGCCGTCTGCACAGCCGTTTCCTCCCGGGCGCTCTCCGCAGCGCCGGTTCCCTGTCCCTGTGCGGGCTGTGCGCCCGCGCAGGCGGAAAGCAACGCCGTCTGCGCCAGTAACGTTCCTGCTACGGCCAATGCCGCGATCTGTTTTCTCTTCATCCTGTTTTCATCCTTTCCGCCGGACCGGGGGCAAAAGGTTCCCTCAGCCCTGCTCTTCTTTTTGTCCTTTCACCCATAAGGACGCCGATCGGATCTGACGCGTTGCGCCCCTCTTACAAAATTTTCATATTTCCTTCTGCCAGATCCTTAAAGATCCCCAAAATCTCCCTCAGCATGTTGTTGGGCAGGAAATAGAGCCCGGAAGGGGCAGAAATGCCCACGGCCCCGGGGAATCCGCAGTTTTTTGCCAGCCGCACGCTTCTGTAGACGTGGAAATCGCTGGTCACGATTCCCGCCTTTTCGATTCCGGCCGGAACCAGTTCCCTTGAAAAAAACAAATTCTGCCGGGTATTCCGGGATTTTTCCTCCCTGCGGATCCGCTCTGGGGAAATTCCCTTCGAAACCAGATAGGCATACATCCCCTCCGCCTCGCTCATCGGCTCGTTATACCCCCGGCCGCCGGAGACCACGCAGAATGTCTCCGGATTTTCCCGTAAATACTCCGCCGCCGTATCCAGCCGCTTTTTTAACGCCAGGCTGGGGCCGTTTTCCTTCAGCTGCGCCCCCAGTACAATAATCCAGGAAAGCCCCCTCTCTCCCTTCGCTCCAAATCCTGTCAGTATCAATCCTGCGCCGCCCAGCCCTAAAGCGACCGCCAGGAAAAGGGCCGTCAGGCATGCCGTTTTCATCCCATCCGACATCCGATCCATCCATCCCTTTTGCAGAAAAATTCCGGCCAGCGCAAAAAGGGCCGCCAAAACGAACCAGATGAGAAAAAATCTGGTTCCGGCGGCCTTTCTTCTCAGGATTCCGATACAATAGGCCAGGCAGGCCGCACCCACGCAATAACACAATCCGGGCATACTCAGTCCTTTCGAAAGATGTCATAATTGATTTTTTTGTAGAACAGCCTCTCCATCTCATCCCGATCCCGGATGTGAAGTCCCAGAATCCACATGATTTTCGCGAACACCGCCTCCAGCGTCATGTCGTAGGTCTCCAGAAACGGGAGGTTTTTTCTGGCCTTCCTCCCCACCACATAGGTATCCATGCTACTGCCTTCGTAGGTGACCTGCGTGGCCATGATGAGCAATTTTTCATGAGGCTGATAGCGCTGCATTTCCCGCTGAAAAGTCTCGCGCAGCCGATCCGGCAGGCCGCCCACGCCAAACCCCTCCAGAATGATGCAGTCATACACGCTCAAGATATAGGGGACAATCTCCGCAGACATGCCGGGCGTCAGCTTGAGCAGAAAGACCTTCCGATCCATCCGGTCGTAAAACGTCACCGGTTCCGATTCGGATTCCCCTTCTATATAATACAGCACTTCATCGTCCCAGATTCTTCCAATCACGGGAAAGTTGATGCTGGAAAAAGCGTTGTAGCTAAACGTGGCAGTTTTCTTCGCCCTCGTCCCCGCGATGATCTTTCCGTCGAATACCAGCATCACATCCCTGCTCTTATCGTCCAGGGCGCAGCGGATGCTGTCGTGCAGGTTCTTGCGGGCGTCCGTAATTTCCGACAGGATGGACTTCTGCGCGCCGGTGAGCACGATGGGTTTGGGGGAATGCTGGATCAGATACGAAAGCGCCGCAGCCGTATAGGCCATCGTGTCCGTGCCATGGCAGATCAGAAACCCGTCATAGGCCTCATAGTTTTCCCGGATCACCCGCGCCAGCATCAGCCAGTGGGAAATGTCCATATTGGTGGAATCGATGCTGCACACTTCGGCCGGAACCAACTCGCAGACCGTCTCGAACTCACGGACATACTGCAGGAAGTCCTCGGATGACAGCACCGGCGCCAACCCGCTGCCCCGATCCCCGGATGCTATCGTCCCTCCTGTGGTCAGCAAAAGAATTCGTTTTTTCATCCCGTACTCCCGAAACCGCCGTTTCTCTCCGCATCCGCCTCATCATCCTCCGTAATTCCGAAAGGGAAGAAAATTCCCTGCAGAAAACCTTCTCCGGCCTGCACTGTTAAAATCCTTCCCTCGTTGGAATCGTTAGTCAGCTTCGCCATGATATGCCCTTCGTTATCCGAGCCATAGTAATCGCTGTCGATAATGCCGACCGTGTTGTTCAGCTGCAGGCGGAACTTAAATCCCTGACCGCTTCTTGGAAAGTTGCACAGTACCCAGCCTTCCTCCATCCTGGCGCGGATTCCGGTCGGGATCTTTATGGTCTCTCCCGGTTTTAACGCGAAGGAAACAGGCGAAAAATAGTCGTATCCCGCGCTTCCTTTCGTGGCCCTTTCCGGCAGACGGATGGCCTTGTAAATCGCATCGATCTCCCCTTCATACTCCGGAAATGCGTCCGCAAAATCCTTTCGGAACTGCTCCGGACTGACTTTTTCAAATTTCGCAATTCTTTTCATACGCTCTTTCCTCTTTTTCTTCTATTTCTCCGATGTGCCGACGGCCTTTAAAATGCCGCTTCGACGAACCGCTTCCACGGCCCGTTCGATTTCCTGCACAGGCAGCACGAGGGCGAACCGCACATATCCTTTCCCCAGCGACCCGAAGCTGGATCCCGGCGTACACAAAACGCCTGTTTTTTCCATCAGCTCCATCACGAACCCGATGTCATCTTCTCCGTAAGCCGCCGGGATTTTGCCCCAGGCAAACATCGTACCTTCGCTGTCCTCAATTTTCCATCCTATGCCCGAAAATCCTCTGCACAACGCATCCCGTCTCTTCTGATATTCCTCCCTCTGGAGTCGGATCGGCTCGTCCGGCCCTGTGAGCGCAGCGATGGCCCCATACTGCACGGGCAGAAACGTGCCGTAATCGATCTGGGAGCGGAGTTTTTTGAGCGCACGCACTACCTGCGCGTTTCCGGTCAGGAAGCCCATTCTCGCCCCTGTATAGTCAAAGGATTTGGAGAGGGAATAAAATTCCACACAGCATTCCTTCGCGCCGGGAATGGACAGGATCGAGATCCCCTCTCTGCCGTCATAGATAATATCGGAATAAGCGTTGTCATGGACGATCAGAAGATCGTGCTCCTTCGCCCACGGAATCAGCTTCTCATAAAAGCTCCGGGGCGCGCATTTGCAGATCGGATTCATGGGATAGGAAACGATCATGAATTTCGCCCGCTCCGCCTGCCCGGAAAGGGCATCCAGATCCGGCAGCCAGCCGTTTTCCCGCTTCAGCTCATAAAAAGACAGATTCGCTCCGGCCAGCCTGGGGCCCACGGAGAAAATCGGATAGCCCGGATTGGGCACCAGCACTTCATCCCCGGGATTGAGCAGGCAAAAGCCGATATGAGCGATTCCTTCCTGAGAGCCATAGACGGAGGTGATTTCGTCCGTTTCGAGCTGTACCCCATAACGGCGGGCGAATCTGTCCTGCACAGCGCTGATCAGCTCTGGCAGATCCCCCAGGGAATATTTATAATTCTCCGCCCTTTTCGCAGCCGCGCAGACCGCTTCCATCACGAAATCCTGCGGCGGAAAATCCGGCGTTCCCACAGAGAGATTATACACCGTTTTCCCCTGAGCGATCAGCTCTCTCTTCTTTTCATCCAACAGCTGAAAAATGCCTTCTTCATACTCCTTCATCCGATCTGCGAGCATAAGCTTCATCCTTCGTCCCTCCATCCGGCCCTGAGGCCGTCTCCGTCTCATATCCTTCCAGTATTTTCCCAAGATGCGCCCGATATTGACGCACCACATTTTCAGGGCCTGTCAGCCTCACCTGGCTGCCCAGCCCCGCCAGCCAGCCGAAAAACTGACCGCTGACCGCCACTTCCACCCGGACAAAAAATCTCCCGTTTCCCGCAGGGCGCAGCGGAGTTTTCTTTCCGAATCGATCCATCACCACTCCCACCAGAGAATCCGGAAATTCCAGCGTCACAACCTCCGCGTTTCCCCCGTACATTCCGAAAACACGGTTGGCATAGGCAGCCGGATCGCATTCTAAAAAAGCTTCCTTCCCAGTCCGCTTCCGGGGAAGCAGACGTATCTCCTGCATCTTGTCCACCCGATAGTGTTTGATCTTATCGGCCTCCTCGTCAAAGGCGACCATATAGTAATTTTCAGCGCTCCACAAAAGCGCCCATGGACTGACCTGATAAGCGGCCCCGCCGCGCCTGGGATGGAGCTTCCCGTCCAGCCCCCACTCCATATATTGGAAGGAAATCTGCTGCTCCTGCTGCAGGGCCCTGTGGATGGCATCCACGGTATAATAGATGTTCTCCCTCTCCGTTTTGACCCTGCCCGCCACATAGACCTGTCGCTGCAGCTGCCTGGCCTGCTCTCTTCCCGCGAATTTCTCCAACTTTCCGATCAGCTCCCTGGACTTTTTGGCAGTGATAAAGCGGGAAGCGGAAACGGCATCCACGAGGAGTTTCAGTTCCGGCAGCTCGAATTCGCGGCTTCCCAGATAGTATCCGCCGCCCTTCCCGGCCTTTTCATAAACGATATCATAGCCGAAAGCGCGCAGCTGCTCGATATCGTCATAGACGGACTTTCTCTCTGCAGGGATTCCGCAGGCTTTCAGCTTCCCCACGATGGCCGCCGCCCCCAGCGGATGCCATTCGTCTGTCTCTTCCGTCAGGATCTTGAGCACATATAGAATTTTTAATTTCTGACCGCTCTCTCTCGCCATAGCAATCTCCATTCCGGAGCGTCAGCGACGGGGCCTGTCATCATAGCTATTTGTGACGCTCCGGCACAAATAGCCGTATGAAAAACAATAATCACCGCAGCGCACACTGCCGACAACAGCAGATAGGATAAAAATGCATTGAGAAATGCGATCAGATTGCCCATCTTATGCCTCCCCTTTCTCTTGCTTCGGAACCATTCTATGAACAGGCCGGAAAACCGTTCATTGCGACAGCCCTTCATCAACCAAAAGCCCGGTTCCGTCCGCCGCAGATGTGGCCAGGCGGTCGCACCGTTCGTTCTCCGGATGGCCCGCATGTCCCTTCACCCAAATGAAGGACAGCGTGTGGGGCTCTCCCGCCGCCAACAGCCTCTTCCACAGATCCACATTTTTCACCGGGCCGGAAGCGCCCCTCCAGTTCTTCTTCTGCCAGCTTTCGAGCCATCCCTTCAGAAAAGCGTTGGTCACATACTGAGAGTCGGAAACCACCTTCACCCGACAGGGCCTGGTCAGGGCCTCCAGGCCGGCGATCACCGCCATCAGCTCCATCCGATTGTTGGTCGTCTTCTCATATCCGGCAGACAGCTCCTTTTCATGCAGGTTTCCCCGGCTGTCCACAAACTGTAAAATCGCGCCATAGCCTCCCGGCCCCTCCGGATTTCCTCTGGCCGCGCCATCCGTATAAAGCGTCACTTCCTGCATACGTTATTTCCCTCGTATTATATAGTAGTAGTGTTCCTGTTCGCATCGGAACCGCCGCCGGGCGCTTCTTCCCATCTGCCGCTTTCTGCAAACCGGGACGCCATGCGCTCTGCCGCCCGGATAATGGACTCGTCATAGCCCATGATGGCCAGGAGCCGGATCGCATTCCGCGTGGTCGCCTTTCCGTGAAGGAGCAGATAGGGGAAACGGATATCCCCGTCCTCGATCTCCTCTTCGAAATGATAGTTGTCGTATTCCTCTTTTAAAAGCTCCGTCAGCTCGATATCGTGAGTGGCCGCGAAACAGCATACGTTCGGCCTGTTAAGGCTTCTGAGAATCTGTGTGGAAGCCGCGATGCGCTCCACGGTATTCGTTCCCCGCAGCACTTCGTCCACGAAGCAGAGCACCCCGGGCCCATCCTGTGCAGCTGCATCCAAAATCCGTTTCAAAGACCGGATCTCCACGATATAATAGCTCTCCCCGCTTTCCAGATCGTCCCGCAGCGCCATAGAAGTCATTACCCGGACGAAACCGGCGCGGTAGCGATCCGCACAACAGGTATGAACGGTCTGTGCCAAAATCGCATTGATGGCTACAGCCTTCAGAAAAGTGGACTTGCCGGAGGCGTTGGATCCGGTTACCAGCACGCCGCGATCAGCCTCTATAGCGTTTTTGACCGGGTTGGTCAGCATCGGATGATACAGCCCCTCCATCAGGATTCCTGCTGGCGCCGTTTCCCCGCTATCCAGTTCCGGCTCACACCAGTTCTCCAGGCTCTGCCGGAAACTCGCCACAGCGATCAGCGCTTCCAGCCGTCCCGTTATCGTGAGCAGTTCATCCACCTGCCGGGCATGAATCCGCATCTGTTTGAGCATCCGGTTGAATCCCATGATATCGAAGTGGAACATCATGTTCAGATAGTCCAGGATGAGGTCCAGAGGGCTGCCGCTGTTTCCCGGCCTGTGCATCCCGAAAGCCGCGCTTCTTTTAAGGCCCTGAAATCGCCCCAGCAGAACGCGCAGTTTCTCTTTCTCCTTTTCCAGGAAATCCGCTTTCACCGCCGTCAGCCGCTCGGCCAGCCGGATACATCGGAACACATAGCGAAAGCTGGTCAGATAGGGATCGATGATCTTTCGCTGTTTCAGATAAGTCGCGATGTTAAAGGACATCAATGTCACCACGGCCACAATGCCCAGCGGAGGGGCGAAGGCGATCAGCCCGACGGCGGGCAGAAACAGCAGATCCGTTCCGATCTGGCGCAGGCTGCTCCTCTCCCCCAGCTGATCCAGGAAATCCAGATAATCGTAGAGGGAATACTTTCCGGTTCTGCCCGCATCCAGGTATAGCATCTGCAGCTGCAGGCGTACCTCCTCTTCCCGGGTCAGATCCCGGATCATCCGCTCCCGCTCCGCGAGCTCCTCGCGGTCGAAGCATGGGGTGCGCAGCATATAGTACAAATACTCCTGCCCCGCGGAGGAAAGAGCGACATTCATCCGCAAAAAGAGCATGTCCAGATTCAGATCGTTCCATGTGATATCATCCAGGAAAAATCCATCCCTATGCTTTTCGAAATAACGGGGGATGCCTTCCGTCTCCCCGTCTTCATACTTCCTCCGGGAGGGCAGTCCGAAGGATTTTCGCACCTCTTCCTCCAGATACCGGCGCTGTCTGCCCGCATCCCACAGCCCCTTTGCGAAGACGAGCAGCCCGATGAACAGTAAGGCAGCGAACAAAATCAGATATTCCATACCTGTCCTCCCCTTTCAGGCCTGCGGATCCGATCTTCATAGCCGCGTCCGACGGGCGTTTTCAGATAGCGATCCACCGCGGCGTAGTCCTCCCACAGATGCATGGGAAAGACCGCGTCCGCATCCGTCTTTTCCAGGAAATAATCCATCCCATAGCCGAACTGGTCGCCCAGTCTGGGATCCAGGGGCACGAAAGCCGCGTCGAAATGCTGTCCGGTCAGCCGGTCGATCTCTTTCTTATAATGCTCAGCCATCCATGCGTTCTCCTCTGCCGGCTCGCCTTCCCAATGCCACCAGTTCAGATCGCCTGCATGGTAGATTCTCTTTCCCTCCGCTTCCACCACGAAGGCTACCCCGCTGTCCGTGGATGTCAGCGCATGAACCCTCGCCCGTACGTCCCCGTCTTCGTATTCCGCCGATCTCCCACCGGCCAGTTTCGTCACCCGCTCCTTCACGGAAGGGGGCAGCCCCTTGCTTCGAAGCCAGTTCTCTCCCAGCCGGATATCGTTCCCGAGGAAAAAGTGCGTTCTGGAATAGCCGTCCCCGAGTTTTAAAATTTTCCAGTTAAAGTGATCCTGATGCGCATGGGAAACGAAAACCAGGATCGCCTTGGAAGCAGGCCACTCAGGCAGCTCTCCTTTCGCATAATCGAACACTAACACGCAATCGGAAAGCTCCGCACAAAATCCGCTGTGTCCCAGATAAGTGATCTTCATAGTCCCTCCTTTTGCTACCGTTTTTTTACTTTACCACAAATCCGCACAAAAAGAAAGGGACTGGGCGCAGGAACCGGTAACCCGGTCGACTGCGCCCACCCCCTGTGGATCGATATTCCCATCGTCCGTTTCCGGCGATCCGGATCCCAGTCCAAATTTTTAAAGGAATATGTACTTTAAGATAAACAGAACGGTAAGCACATACATCAGCCAGCTGATCTTCTTCTTTCTGGCGTTGCCCGTGAGCAGGTTCAGCAGAGTATAGGAAATCACGCCGATGGCGATTCCCTCGGAAATGCTGTATGCCAGCGGCATCGCCGCGATGGTGAGAAACGCGGGAAGGCCTTCGGAGGGATCGTCGAAATCGATCTTGATCACGTTGCTGATCATATAAAATCCCACCACGATCAGCGCGGGAGCTGTCGCGAAGGAAGGGATAGTCAAAAATAAGGGCGAAAAGATCAGCGCCAGCAGGAACAAAATGCCCGTGGTCACCGCCGTCAGGCCAGTGCGGCCGCCTTCCGTCACGCCGGAAGCGCTCTCCACAAAAGTCGTGGTGGTGGAAGTCCCCAGAACCGCGCCCGCGCTGGTCGCCACTGCATCCGCCAGCAGCGCGCCCTTGATACGAGGCAGCTTTCCGTCCTTATCCAGCATATCCGCCTTGGACGCCACACCGATCAGCGTGCCCAATGTATCGAAAATGTCCACGAACAGAAACGCAAACATTACCGTGATGAAATCCAGCGCTTTTATCCCGGCGAAGTCTGCCCGGAAGACCTGTCCGAAGGTCAGCCCCAGAGAAGTGAAGTCAAAGCTCACGAAAGAGGTGGGGATCACGGAATACATCCCTGCATCCGCATTCGGAACGTAAATCCCCGCCAGCTCGCACAGGATGCCCAGGATCCAGGTGATCAGGATCCCCAGCAGAATCCCTCCCTTCACCCGCTTCACCAGCAGGATGCCGATAATCAGTACGCCGAGCAGCGCCAGAATTGCGCCCACGCCCACGGAATGAAAGTTCTCCCCTTTGAAGGTCTGGTAGGTCAGAAGGGTAGAATCGCTATTGACCACGAGCTTGGCGTTCTGCAGTCCGATGAACGCGATGAACAGGCCGATACCGCCGCTGACCGCATATTTCAACGTCATGGGAATGGAATTGAAAATCGCCTCTCTGACGTTGGTCAGCGAAAGCACGATAAAAATCAGGCCTTCCACGAAAACTGCCATCAGGGCAATTTGCCAGGAATACCCCATGTTTCCTACCACAGTATAGGCGAAATACGCGTTCAACCCCATGCCGGGCGCCAGCGCAAAGGGATAGTTCGCGAACAGGGCCATCATGGCCGTCCCGAGGAAGGACGCCAGCGCCGTCGCGATCAGCACCGCGTTTTTATCCATTCCGGCTGCGGAAAGGATATTCGGGTTCACCGCCAGAATGTATGCCATGGTCATAAAAGTCGTAAGACCTGCCATAAGCTCCGTCCTGACATCCGTTTTGTTTTCCTTGAGCTTGAAAATTTTCTCCAACATCTTCTGCCTCCTAAAAATTCTGTCACTGCGACGCTTCAAAATAAAAAATACATGAGACATTTTACTCTCTTTCTCAGCAAAAGTCCATGTATTTTTACAATCTGTTTACAAAGTTTTCAGAAAGTTTTCAGAATTTCTTCCAGCCGTGCGAGGTCCTCCTCGCTGGTGGCCCAGCTGGTAGCGAAGCGAACGACCAGTTTGCCATCGGGAAGTTCCTGCCATGGTTCATAGCTGACTTTTCCTTGCAGCGCTTCGATCCGCCTTTCGTCCAGCACTACAAACTGCTGATTGGTGGGCGAGTCCAGCCAAAAGCTGCATCCGGCCTCTGTCAGGATTTCCTTCAGCCTTTCCGCCATTCGGATGGCATGGGCGGAGATTTGAAAATAGAGCCCATCGGTAAAGAGCGTATCGAACTGCAGTCCGAGAAGCCTTCCTTTCGCCAGCAGGGCACCCTGCTGCTTCATCAGGGTGAAAAAACCGGGTGCCGTCCCTTTTTTCGGGAAAACCACCGCCTCGCCGAAAAGCGCGCCGACCTTCGTTCCTCCGATATAGAATGCGTCACAGCAGTCCGCGATGATTCGAAGGGTCACATCCGTCCCTCTCGCCGCAAGGCCGTATCCGAGCCGGGCGCCATCCAGAAACAGCTTCAGCCCATAATCTGAGCAAACCTTTTTCAGCGATTCCAGTTCCCCTTTCGTATACAATGTCCCCAGCTCCGTAGGGTGGGAAATATAAACCATTCCGGGCTGCACCATATGGGAACAGCTTCCGTCCCGGAAAAAAGTCTCCAACCAGCTCCTCACCCCGATCGGATCCAGTTTTCCATCCTTCTGCGGCAGTGCCAGCACTTTATGGCCTCCTGCCTCCACCGCTCCCGCTTCATGGACGTTGATATGGCCGCTCTCAGCGGCGATCACACCCTCAAAAGGCCTCAGCAGCCCCCTGATCACGGTCGCGTTGGTCTGGGTGCCTCCCACCAGAAAATAGACATCCGCTTCCGGGCAACCGCATTCCCTGCGAATCTTCTCTTTTGCTGCCTCGCAGTATGGATCCTCTCCATACCCCTGAGTATGTTCCAGATTCGTCGCTGCAAGCCGTTCCAAAATTTGGGGATGAGCGCCTTCCATATAATCGCAGTTAAAATAGAGCATCTTCATTTTCCTTTCTGTCGGTTCAACAGCTCAAACAGCGCTTCCTCTCCGACGCTGATCCATACGTCTTCCTCCTCCGCGTTCAGCCCCAGGAATTTGGCCAGCGTGCGCTCGTCGTCGCTGTTGTTCCACGCTTCCACGTAATCGTCAATCTCTTCCGGCTCCAGTTGTCCTGCCAGATATTTTTCCTTAAAAGTGTCCATCTTTTTCCCGCCTCTTCTTTCAGCCAATCGCCTCTTTCAAAACCGCCTCCACCGCATCCAGGGTGGGCACGCCCTCCATCCGCTTCTGACCGTCCACAAAAAAGCAGGGTACATAATAGTAGTCCAGCGAATCGGCCAACGCGGGATCTTCCCTCTCGTCCACCTCCCGGATTGTCACCCGGCGGTATTCTTCCTTCTCCCTTTGCAACTGCGCGATCATCTCCTTCGCCCTCCTGCAATGCGGGCATCCCTTCAGCACCATCATCAAAACGTCCTTCATCCGCTCTCCTCCTGTCCATCCTGTTCTTCTTTCAGTTCCCGTCCATTATCTCCCGTTTGCGCCCGGCCGTCAAGTGCGCTGAACGCCCGCGAGACAAACAGATAAAAAAAGTGCGCATCTTCAGCGGAACGTCTTTTTTTGTACGATAGGGAATGGAATTTCCTATCGTACAAAAAGGGCCGCCGCAGCTGCGGCAGCCCTTTTGTCCACAAAATTGAATCTTATTTGTCCTTGATTGCAGCCTGTGCCGCAGCCAGCCTCGCGATGGGCACGCGGAACGGCGAGCAGGAAACATAGTCCAACCCTGCTCTGTGGCAGAATTCTACAGAAGAAGGATCTCCGCCGTGTTCGCCGCAGATGCCCAGCTTGATATCGGGTCTGGTCGCCCGGCCCTTCCGGGCTGCCATCTCAATGAGCTGTCCCACGCCATTCTGATCCAGTTTCGCGAAAGGATCCGACTCGTAAATCTTGCTTTTGTAATAGTCCGTCAGGAACTTGCCTGCGTCGTCACGGGAGAACCCGAAGGTCATCTGTGTCAGGTCGTTGGTTCCAAAAGAGAAGAACTCCGCCTCTTCCGCGATCTCGTTTGCCAGCAACGCCGCGCGAGGGATCTCGATCATGGTACCGATGTGATACCGGATATCGGAATTTTTCTCCGCCTTCACCTTTTCGGCCGTGTCTACGATCACGTCCTTGACGAATTTCAGTTCTTTTTTATCGCCGACCAGGGGAACCATGATTTCGGGAACGATATCATACCCCTTTTCTTCCTTCACTTCGATGGCAGCTTCGATCACAGCTCTCGTCTGCATTCTCGCAATTTCAGGATAGGTAACGGACAGGCGGCAACCTCTGTGTCCCATCATCGGGTTGAACTCGTGCAGTTCATCACAGGTCGCTTTCACTTCCGCGACGGTGATCCCCATATCCTTCGCCAGATCTTCGATTTCCTTTTCCTCAGTGGGAACGAACTCGTGCAGCGGGGGATCCAGGAAACGAATCGTCACCGGACGTCCCTCCATCACCTCATAAATCGCCTTGAAATCGCCCTTTTGATAAGGGATCAGATCAGCCAGCGCTTTTTCCCTTTCTTCTACCGTCTTGGAAAGGATCATCCTGCGGATCTTCGGAATCCTTTCGGGTTCGAAGAACATATGTTCAGTGCGGCACAGGCCGATGCCTTCCGCGCCCAACTTCACGGCATTCGCCGCATCCGCAGGGGTGTCCGCATTGGTGCGCACTTTCAGCTTCCGGAAGGAATCCGCCCAATCCATGATCCGCCCGAAATTGCCGCTGATGCTCGCCTCTTCCGTGCGGATATCCCCGTCGTAAATCTTGCCGGTGGATCCGTCCAGAGAAATGTAGTCCCCTTCATGATAGGTCTTGCCGCCCAGGGTAAACACCTTGTTTTCCTCATCGATCACGATGTCGCCGCAGCCGGAAATGCAGGCCGTGCCCATACCGCGGGCAACCACCGCCGCGTGGGAGGTCATGCCGCCGCGAACCGTCAGGATGCCTTCCGCCGCATGCATGCCTTCGATGTCTTCCGGGGAAGTTTCCAGGCGAACCAGAACCACTCTTTCGCCCCTCTCATGCGCTTCTTTAGCGTCTTCCGCGTTGAAGTAAACTTTTCCAGCAGCAGCGCCGGGAGATGCGGGAAGAGCCTGTCCGATCACAGTGCCGTTCTTGAGCGCATCCGGATCGAAGGTGGGATGCAGCAGCTGATCCAGAGACTTCGCCTCGATGCGCGACACCGCTTCTTCCGGCGTGATCATGCCCTCATCCACCAGGTCGCAGGCAATCTGCAGGGCCGCCGGAGCGGTTCTCTTGCCGTTTCTCGTCTGCAGGAAGAACAGCTTGCCATTCTCGATAGTGAACTCCATATCCTGCATATCGCGATAATGCTGTTCGAGTTTGTTCGCGATCTCGATAAACTGCTTATAGCACTCGGGCAGATCCTGCTCCAGTCTGGTGATGGGCTGAGGAGTTCTGATACCGGCCACGACATCTTCTCCCTGGGCGTTGATCAGATATTCTCCGTAAATGCCCTTCGCTCCTGTGGAAGGGTTGCGCGTAAAAGCCACGCCCGTGCCCGACGTGTTGCCCATATTACCGAACACCATTGCCTGGACGTTGACTGCGGTTCCCCAGTCGCCCGGGATATCGTTCATCCGGCGATAAACGATGGCGCGCTCATTGTCCCAGGAACGGAACACCGCTTTCACCGCTTCCATCAGCTGAATCCGGGGTTCCTGCGGGAACTCAGCCCCCATCTTGTCCTCGTAGATCTTCTTGAATCTGGCGATGACTTCCTTTAAATCGTCTGCTGTCAGCTCTGTATCGAAATGAACGCCTTTGCTCTCCTTGATCTCATCCAGAACTCTCTCGAACAGAGATTTGGGAACCTCCATCACGACATCGGAAAACATCTGAATGAATCTTCTGTAAGAATCATATGCGAATCTGGGATTTCCGGTCTTTCTGGCGAAGCCTTCCACGGAAATATCCGTCAGACCCAGATTGAGGATCGTGTCCATCATACCCGGCATGGACGCCCTCGCGCCACTTCGCACGGACACCAAAAGCGGGTTCTCGGTATCGCCGAATTTTTTCCCCTGCTCCTGCTCCAGAGTTGCGAGAGCGTCGAATATCTGCTTCCGGATCTCCTCGGAAATCTCCTTTCCGTTGTTGTAGTAATCTGTGCAGGCCTCTGTGGTAACGGTAAAGCCCTGCGGGATCGGTAAGCCCAGATTGGTCATCTCTGCCAGATTCGCTCCCTTGCCTCCGAGAAGATTGCGCATATCCGCGTTTCCTTCCCGGAATAGATATACCCATTTTGCCATTGGTCAGTTCCCCCTTTGAACTTTTATGGTGTGCGGCGCGCATCCGGCAGACGCCCGCCTGCATGGGTTTATTATAGCATAACCATTTGCACAATGTATGACAAAATTAGGAAAAGAAATTTGTCGCTTTTTACCAAAGAGTGTCCAGCAACTCCGACAGTCTATCTCTTTCTTCCCTTATCTTGTCACGATTTCCATCTTTCAACGATTCTTCAAACTTTTCAATTCTATATTCAAGCTTTTTTCGTTCTTCTCCAAGCAATTCCTCGTAGGCTTTCTCCGCCCGGAGGAGCACGACGCGGTTCTCCTCCCTGTCTCCGGGCTGGATCTTCAGATAAGAGAGCTCCTGCATCCGGGCAGCGATCTCCTCTTCGCTCATCCGGTTATCCTTCCCGCGGATGAGCATTCTCTCCCTTTTGTCCGTGGAAAGCACATGGGCTTCCACCTCCAGGATGGAATTGATGTCATAGGTGTAGGTGACGTCCACACTCTCCTTTCCGGCAGGCCCTTTCGGAACCTCCACCTCCAGTTCTCCCAGATACAGGTTGTTGTCCGCAAACCGGCTCTCCCCCTGCAGCACCCGGATCCGGATCCTCTCCTGCCCGTCGTTGGCCGTATAGAAGCGCTGGGTCCGGCTGGCCGGAATGACCGTATTTCGCTCGATGATGGGGCAAAAACGGCCGCCTTCCTTTCTGCCGTTTCCCAAATCCACTGAGACCTCCGTTCCCAGCGTGAAAGAGCAGACATCGGTGAGGATCACTTCCCGCACCTCCTCCCTGCGTTCCTTCATGGCCGCCGAAACGGCAGCGCCCAGCGCCACCGCCTCGTCCGGATTGATATCGGTATCCGGAAATTTGTGCAGCATCCGGATGAGGAAATCCCGCACGATCTGCAGGCGGGTGGCGCCGCCCACCAATACCACCACGTCGATATCGGAGAGCTTCAGCCTGGCATCGGAAAGACTTCGCTTCACCGGCTGGCGGATTTTCTCCAAAAGGGCTTCACAGGCTTTTTCATATTCCCGGTAGGAAATCACCGTTTGCTTTTTCTCCGCTCCCCCTGTTTCTGTCTCCAGGCTGCAGCCCACTTCCACCTCTGCGGCCCCGTTTAAGTTCCGTTTGGCGCGCTCGCAGGCTCCGAACAGGCGGATTCGGTCCTGCCGCGAGAACTTTTCCGCCTTCCAGTCCGTTTTCTGACAAAAAAGCTTCATCAGAGCTTCCGTAAAATCCTCTCCGCCCAGGTAGTTGTCCCCGGCTACCGCCCGCACTTCCAGGATCTGATCGTACAGCTCCAGAATCGAAACGTCGAAGGTCCCCCCGCCCAGATCGAAGACCAGAAACCGGGTATTTTCCCTGCGTTCATACAGCCCGTAGGCCACGGCCGCCGCCGTGGGCTCGCTGACGATGCGCTCCACCTTCAGCCCGGCCAGTTCTCCCGCCAGCTTCGTGGCTTTTCTGCGCCTGTCGTCGAAATAGGCCGGCACGCTGATCACAGCCTCCGTCACCGGTTCCCCCAGAAAGGCTTCCGCGTCCTCTTTTAAGGAGCGCAGCACCAGGCTGGAGAGTTCTTCCGCCCGGAATTTGCGCTGTCCCAGACGGTATTCCCGATCCGTTCCCATGCTGCGTTTGAAGGAAACCGCCACCGTGTCCGGATACAGCGCCTGGCGCTCTTTGGCCGCATCCCCCACATAGACATTTCCCGCTTCGTCCACGCTGACCGCCGAGGGGGTCAGCCGCTTTCCCTGCCGGTTGGGGATGATCACCGGGCCGTTTTCCGTAAAACAGGCCGCCAGGCTGTTGGTGGTTCCCAAATCGATCCCGATGATCATCGGATCCCTCCTCTCTTTTTCAACAGGGTAATTTTCATTTTCACGTCCAGATCCATGGGGCTTTCCTCCAAAATCTCTTCCAGGATTCTCACGGCGCCCGGAAAATCGCCCTGCGCCGTCAAAATCCCCGCTTTCAGTTCCCGGGCATCCGTACAGAACCCATAAACGCAGTCCGAACAGTGGGGCTGTCTCTCCATTTTCTCCGCCAGCGCCCACGCCTTCGAAAGATCTCCCCGGTACAGATACAGGGTTCCCAGCTCATACAGCCGCCTCAGCCCGCCGTCCGTCCTCCAGTTCGCCTGCTCCGTCTCCTCGCCCTCTTTCTGTCCGCCCCAGGCCTTTTGCGCCATCCGGGCCGCCTTTTCCCGTTTGCCCCGATAAAACCAGATATCCGCCGCCTGCAGACAGTACTTGGAATAGAGCGGGCTATCCTCCGGCAGAATGCGGAGGGCGGATTGCATACAGGCCGCCGCGTTTCTCAGCTTTCCCTGATACCAGTACAGCCTCGCCATCTGGCTGTGGAGGGAAGCCAGATCGAATCCCGCCGCCGGATAGCAGTAGCGAACATAGCGGGCGGCCTGTTTCCAAAATCCCGCCAGAGAATAGGTCCGTACGGTCGCAGCGGCGTATTCCCGGCTCTGTTCCGGATAGATTTCTCCGATTTTCTGCATCGCCTGCTGCCAGTTCCCCTGGAGACAGTACAGCTCGATCAAAGGATAGAGGAAATTCGATCGCTGTTTGGGAAATCGCTTCCAGTTTTCCAGATAGGCATCCAAAGCCTGACCGTACTCGTGCTGCTGCCGATAGATGTCCCCCAGCACTTCCCAGTGCCAGGGCGCAGGATCCCGTTCGAAATACGCCACCCCTTCTTTTCCTTCCCGCAGGGCATCTGCCGGCCTGTTCAAAAGCCGGTAGGCCCGTGCGAGATTGCTGTGGGCGAAGGGATCTTCGGGATCCGCCGCCACCGCCCGTTCCAGCTGGTTTGCCGCCTGACCGTACTCCTGAAGCTCCATGTACAAAAGGCCGCTTTCGATCCAGTGCCAGGCGCTGTTTCCGCTTTCGGTCATCTGCCGGGCGTAGAGTTCGGCCTTTTGGCGGACTTCTTCCAGGGCCAGCTGCTTCGGCTGCGCTCTGAAAATTCTCAGGATCCGCGCCCGGACGCCGGCGTTGTCCGGCTCCATCTGCGCGGCCCGTTCCAGCCAGGAAAGGGCTTCGTCCTTTTGTCCCATGGAGTCATAGCATTCGCCCACGTTGGCATAAAAATGGGGCGTTTGATCGTAATCGCTTTCGCACTGCAGATACAGCTTCAGCGCCCCTTCATAGTCCCGTTTGTCCTTACAAAGTCCCGCCTTGATGTAGACGTATTCGGAGTCCTCCGGGTCCAGAAGGATGGCCTTTTCGATGAGCTGCAGAGCCGTATCCACTCCCTGTATTCTCCAGTAGTTGCGCGCCCTCAGCGCATAAAGCCGCGCCTTTTGTCCGTCGCTCCATCCTTCTTTCTCTCCCTGCTCGTGTACCGTCCTGGCATAGTCCAACGCCTGCAAAAGCGCCTCCCTGGTTTTGGCCTCGTCGGCCATCAAAAGAAAGCGATATCGTTTCAGTTCAGCGGTCAAAACCCCGGCTTCCTGGGCTTCCTTCAAAAGGGAGTCCAATTCTTCCCTCTCGTTGAGCTGGTAAAAAACTTCGGCCGCCAGTTCCCGGGAACCGGCGTAAGAAGGGATCAGCTGCAAAAGGGCCCGGTAGTCTCTGACCACGCCGGAAGCGTCGAAGAGCTTCGCGCAGGCTTTCTGATGCAGCGCATAGGCGGCGCCGAAACCGGGATATTCCTCCGTCAGCTTCCCGCAGATCCTGGCGCATTCTTCGTACTGTCCCCATTCCAGATAGATCCGCGCTCTGGTATACTCCTGACCGGCAGTCTCATGCGCCTCTTTCGCCCGGTCCAGATATTGAATGGCCTGCAGATAACAGGGATCCTTCCGTCCCGGGGGCGCTGCCTTTCCACGCTGGGCCGCGATCTCCGCCATCATGGTCCAGGCGGTGGCCAGCCGCTCCAGATCCCGCCCGGTCTCCCCTTCCCCATTCTCGATCCCTCTCTTCAAAAGATCGATCCATCGCTGGATTCGGGGCAGGGCCTCCGAATAGCATTCCGCCGCATAATACGCCTTACCCGCCAGATTCACGTATTCCTTCTCCTGATCCGCCGCAGGGACCACCGCTTCAATCAGGGCGATGGCTTCGTTCGGTTCATTCTCCTGCAGACAGCACCAGCCCAGCTCCATTCTGGCCCCGAAATCCTCCGGGTTTTCGGCAAGCGTTCGGCGAAGCCGGACCGACAGCCCTTCGTTGACCTTTTGGATCAATGCTTTTGTCTCCTCGTCCATCGGATAAGTCAGCAGCACGTTGACGCATTTTTTGGCCCGGGCGTAGTCTTCCAGTTCCAGGTACCGCTGGGCCATCCTCCGGTTGGCCATATAGTGATCCGGCATTTCTTCCAGCAGCTGTTCATAGAGAGAGTGGGCTGCCTCCTGTCTGTCGCTGTCCCGGTAATATTCTGCGGCCTGAAAGAGCACGTTGGGGCTCTGGCCGAACTCCCCTTCCAGCAGGGATTGTACGATGGCATCTCCCTCTTCTGCGCTGCCCTGGCGGTACCGCAGCCTGGCCAGGATCATGGAAAGGTCCGGATGAGACAACCCTTTTTTGCGCGCTTCCCGGATCGTTTCTTCCAAAGCAGCGTCGTTGTTCTCCCGCTCCTCGCGCCCGGCTTTGATGAACAGAAGGATCCAGCCGTCGATATCCGCCCCGTCCTCCCCCTTCAACTGTTCGAAGGAAAATTCTTCCCCTTCCCGGACCTTCCTCACCAGGTATCCGACGAAATCCGAAGGGTATTCTTCCAGCAGTTTCTCCCGGTCCGCAGCGATGGACAGGTGCCGGTCCAGCGTTTTCCAGATCTGCGTGGGCAGATAGCTGTGGCTCATCAGCCAGACAAACAGCTTCTTTCTGCAGTTTTCCTCTTCCTCCAGATCAAGAAAGGCCGGATCCGAAAACAGCCGGTCCCACGCCCCTTCCTCCTGCCTCTTTTCCAGAGAATCGTACAGCGCCTGAACCCGCTGCAAAAAGAGGCCGGAAGGGCTCTCGTCTTTCTCCTCTTTTGTCCCCGCTTTCGCCCGTTCCAGACAGGCCAGCGCAGTCTCATAGGCTTCCCGCAGCTCTAAAAATCCCTTCGGATCGTCCTCCGGATTCACCAGACGCAGCTTTTTCCGATAGGCTGCCCGGACGGCGTCCTCCCCGTCCTTCGGCTCTGTTCCCAACACCACGAAAGCTCTTCTTTCCTCCATACCTCACTCTCCTGTCCCAATTCCTCTCCGATGAAATGCAATTTCTTATCGTATGAAAATATGCTGCCGAACGGACGGCCCGGTCCGCGCAGCAGCACTTTTGAAACGTGAAAAATTAGAATGTGAATTTATCAGCGAAATACGTATCCAGATCCGCGATCGCCACGCGCTCCTGCTCCATGGAATCCCGGAAGCGCACGGTCACGCAGCCGTCCGTCTCCGAGTCGAAATCATATGTAACGCAAAACGGCGTGCCGATTTCGTCCTGTCTGCGATATCTCTTCCCGATGTTTCCCCTGTCGTCAAATTCGCAGTTATACTTTTTGCAGAGATGCGCATATACTTTCTCCGCGCCCTCGTTGAGCTTTTTGGAAAGGGGAAGAACCCCGATCTTCACCGGAGCCAGCGCGGGATGGAAATGCAGCACGGTGCGCATATCTCCGCCGTCCAGTTCTTCCTCATCATAGGCCGCGCAGAGGAAAGCCAGCACCACCCTGTCCGCACCGAGGGAAGGCTCGATCACGTAGGGAATGTATTTCTCATTCTTCGTATCGTCAAAATAGGACAGATCCTGTCCGGACACTTCCGCATGGCGGCTTAAGTCGTAGTTGGTCCGATCCGCGATCCCCCACAGTTCTCCCCAGCCGAAGGGGAACAAAAACTCGATGTCCGTAGTGGCCTTGGAATAGAAAGAGAGCTCTTCAGGCTCATGATCCCTGACCCGCATCTCTTCCGGCTTGATGCCCAGCTTCTGTAACCAGTCGATGCAGAATTGTTTCCAATACGCAAACCACTCCAGATCCGTATCCGGCTCGCAGAAAAATTCCAGCTCCATCTGCTCGAACTCCCTGGTTCGGAAAGTGAAATTGCCCGGCGTGATTTCATTGCGGAAGGATTTCCCGATCTGTCCGATCCCGAAGGGGATCTTCTTTCTGGAAGTGCGCTGCACGTTCTTAAAATTCACGAAAATGCCCTGGGCTGTTTCGGGCCGCAGATATACGGTGTTCTTCGCGTCCTCAGTCACTCCCTGAAAGGTCTTGAACATCAGATTGAACTGACGGATGTCCGTAAAATTGTGCTTGCCGCAGGTAGGACAGGGAACCTGATGTTCCTTGATGAAATTCATCATCTCCTCCTGGCTCCACCCGTCCACAGAACCGCCCAGGTCGATGCCGTTCTCCGCAGCAAAGTCCTCAATGACCTTATCCGCCCTGAACCGTTCATGGCATTCCCGGCAGTCCATCAGGGGATCCGAAAACCCGCCCAGATGCCCGGACGCCACCCAGGTCTGCGGATTCATCAGGATCGCGCAGTCCACGCCCACGTTATAAGGGTTTTCCTGGATGAATTTCTGCCACCAGGCGCGCTTCACATTGTTCTTGAGCTCCACGCCGAGATTGCCATAGTCCCATGTGTTGGCCAGACCGCCGTAAATTTCGGATCCGGGATAGACAAATCCTCTTGCCTTGGCCAGCGCAACGATTTTCTCCATAGACTTTTCCATTCTTTTTTCTCCTTTTTCTGCCTTATTTGATCGCCTTTAAAAAACGGTTCCTTCAATCGAATACGATGTAGCTGAGCGTATCCGGGTCGGTCACACGAACCGTCCTTGCGTCCTTTCCAGGCTCCACGTCCTGAGTGTAATAGCGCGCCTTCCCCCACATTCTGACGGCTACAGCCTCCCGAATGATCACCAGATTCTGTTCCCCCATATTGAGCAAATCTTCTCTGGCGATGGAATCCTCCCCTTCCCGGGCGGACTGAAGCGTCACATCCAGCGTATAACCGGCATTATACGCATCCCTGATACTTCCAGCAAACAGCGCCTGACCATTGAAGGAAGCGTAGTCGGAAACGCTTGCGTATGTCATCACGGCAGTCAGCACTCCGTCCGTCACCTCTACGTCCCCGACGGAAACGGCTTTCCTGCCGGCGCTGTCGTTATAGGCGTCACAGGATTCCTGGATCACGCTCATCAGCTCTTCCAGATCATAATATTCTTCTGAAAATTCCTCTACGATCGTATGGATCACGCTGCCGTTTTTCCGCACCTCTATGGTGGTTTCCGTCACCTCCGGATCGCCGCCGCATCCGACCAGAGCGACCGTCAGGCAGACGATCATAAAGATCAGCGTTAAAGTCTTCCGCATTCAGACTGCTCCCCTCTCGCATTGAATTTCTCGACGTTCTTTATCGTCTCTGCAATCTTCCTTATTATATCGGACCCCACTCCCTTTTTCAACCTTAACTTCACAAACTTTCCAACACCTCCAGGGACTTAAAACGCCCCGGCAGAGATTCCCGGCGATAGGTCGACGCGGCTTTTTCCAACTGCCGGAGCACGGACTCGCTGACCGTAAAGGTATAGAGGCGTTCCACCGGGGTCGTTTCGATGAAGCGAATGGCATAGAGGGCGTCGCTTTCGTAATCTCCCGCGGGCAGTCCCGGAAATTCTCCGATTGCCACCACCAGCTTGATTTCAAAAACCGAGCGAACCAGCCTTCTGTTCAGAACGCCATGCGTCAGCGCTCTCAGGGACTGATATAAAAGTTTCAGCACTTCTTTTTCATCGTTATTTTCCCGGGTGCAGGAGTCGCATAATTCCAGAAAATACATGCCGTAACAGGCGCCCTCAAAATCCTGACGGAGCTGTTCGAAATAATTGGAAACGGAGATTTCGCTGATATGCCAGGAACTCCTGCCCTCCAGCAGCCGGAACGTGCCGAAGACAAACGGGCAGGCCGCCGCCAAAAACTTGCTGTTTTGGCGCCTTGCGCCCCTGGCGAAAGCGGAAATCTTTCCCCGGTCTCTGGTCAGAATGACCACTCTTTTATCATACTCCCCGATCGGCTCTGCCTTCAGCACGAGCCCCATCACTTCTACGCAATCCTGCATATCCCGTCCTTTCCCCGCGGATCGTTCCGTCTGGGGAAGAATCCTGAAAGGAAGCGCACTCCTTCCGGTTCCTGCCGGAAACTGCGCTTCCTTTCCCGCTGCCGGGCCCGCATTCCCGGGCCCGATATTCCAGATAATCCTCTATTTTCCCCGTCGCTAAAAACTGCTTCCAGTAATTCGTTTCCTTCATCCTAAGCCTCCCAAAGCGCGAACCGCGCTTTTTCTCTTAGGATTTTCCTTTTCGACCCTTTCTATTCCTTTGCATCGGAAGGGTTATAACCGAAATTTTTCAACAGAAAATCGCTGTCCCGCCAGTCCTTCTTCACCTTCACCCACAGCTTAAGATTGACCTGGCTTTCCAGCATGTTTTCGATATCCCGACGCGCCTGGGAACCGATCTTTTTGAGCATGCTCCCCTGCTTGCCGATGATGATTCCCTTGTGGGAATCCCGTTCGCAGATGATGGTGGCGTCGATTTCCACGATGCTCTCCTTCCACTGCATCCGCTCCACGGCGACCGCGATACCATGGGGGATCTCTTCCTCCAGGCAACGCAGTGCTTTCTCCCGTATCATCTCCGCCACGATCTGGCGCTGAGGCTGATCGGTAACGGTATCCTCATCATAAAAGGGCGCTCCATAGGGCAGATACCGGAAAATGCTGGTCAGCAGAGTATCCGTATTGTTGCTGCGCAGCGCGGAAACCGGCACGATCTCCGAAAAATCCATCTCCCGCCGATAGACATCGATAGCCCTCGCCACCGCGTCCTTTGGTACCGTGTCGATCTTGTTGATGACAAGAATCACCGGCAGACGGCAACGCTTTAACTGCTCCAGGATGTGCCGTTCCCCTGCTCCGATGTAGGTAGTCGGTTCTACCAGCCACAATACCGCGTCAACGTCCTTCAACGTACTTTCCGCCACCCGTACCATATAGTTTCCCAGCCTGTTCTTCGCCTTGTGAATTCCGGGCGTGTCCAGAAAAACGACCTGTCCCCTCCCGTCTGTGTACACGGTCTGAATCCGGTTTCTCGTGGTCTGCGGTTTATTGGAGGTGATGGCGATTTTCTGCCCGATCAAATGATTCATCAGCGTGGATTTTCCCACGTTTGGCCTTCCCACCAGCGCTACGAATCCCGCTTTCGTCTGTTTGTTATCCATGATGTTCTCCGCTCCCCGGTTCCTGCCGCCGGTTCCCGGGCTCTTTCTTTTTCAGCGCTTCTTTCTCCTTCTTCGCTGCGGATCTTTTCTCGCCCAGCCGGATCGCCAGAAAAACGATGCCGATGCAAATGCCCAGGACTGCGGCCGCCGTCACCAGCAAAGGAAGGGCGATGATCAGTTCGATAAAGAAGTTCGAAATGCCGTTTCCGACCCGACGCAGATTTTTCACAAAGCCTTCCCGTATCCTGTCCGCGGCGCCCGTCTTCTCCCCGGGATCATATCGTTCGATCTCTTCCACATTCAGATAGACCGTGCTGTAATCGATCTGGTTATCGTATGTACGCAACTGGGATTCCATGCTCTCGATCCGGTAGCGCACGTCGGTCAGCTGCGCGTTGATCGCCAGGATATCCTCGATGGATTCCGCCTGCTCCAACATGGAAAGAAGGCTCTCCTGCTCCGCATACAGCGCCTTTTTGTGACTCTCCAAATCCACATACTGCAGCGTTACATCCTCTACGTACTCGCTTTTGTTCGTCACATTGGACTGATCCGACACTTCTGTCACGAACTCCTCCAGCCGTCCGGAAGGGATCCTGACCGTCAGGCTGGCGTTTCTGGATCGATAATCCGAAGTATAGCTGCCGTTGTAGACGTCACTTCTCTCGATATAGCCTCCCAACTCCTTCGCCCTTTGCTCGACGTTTGCGAGCAGGATGTCGAACGCATCCGTTTCCACGCTCATATCCACGGTTTTGATGAGCTTTCTGCTCTCGCCCGTCTCCGCGTTTTTTTCTCCTGTGGTCTGGTCTCCGTCCGACTCGACCGCTTCCTCCTGAAACGCGGATGCGTTTTCATAGATCGTCCCGCCGGAACCGGCTCCCTCGGATGCGGCGCCGCTATCCATGGAAGCATTTTCCATAACCGCGCTGTCCGTCTGGGAAGATGACGCCCCGCAGCCCGCAGCCGTCAGAAAGAGAACCGCGACCAAAGCGTATGCCGTCATTTTCCCGAATCTGTTTTTCTTCATTCAGCCCCTCTTTTCTGCGGCAAATTTAGCCGCCAAAATCCGATTAACCCTGATACAGTTGTTCCAGGGTAAGGAATTGTTCCTTTTCTTCCCGGAGTTTCTTTTCGCCGCCCACCACGCACAGGCAGTCCGCCTCCAGAATCGCGCGGATATGACCTGCCAAAGCGCGGATATCCTCCGCCGTCGCATCCAGCACCTGATCCCTCTCCCTTTGCAGATCCGCTTCGGTCTGGTGAGTCAGATAAAGGCTCAGCGCCCGCAGCCCTTTTGCGGCCGGATTTAAGGGAGTATCCATTTCGCTGATGGTTCCGATGACCGCCTGAGTCATCGCACGTTCATCTCCGGAAAACTGCGCCACGAAGTCCGGCGCCTGTTCATAAACATCGATAGTCTTTACGAGATTTGGATCCCGATAGGAAACGAAGAAGGAATCCCCGCTCTTGCCAAAACTGCACATACAGCCGTAAGCTCCGCCTTTGACCCGGACGTTATTCCAGAGATAATCGTTGTTGAAAATCCCCTTCAAAATTCGCAGTGCGCCCGTGTAGTTCAGTCCTTTTTGAACGAAATTGCCCGCCCGGCACACGTACTGCACCTGGGATGCGGACATAAAACCTTCGTTCTTCTTTCCCGGTTTTACCCGGAAGGGTTCCGCCTTTGCCGGCGCAAAATACAGCTCGCGGGAGAATCTTTCCGCCCTGTCCGCGAACAGCTCGTACTGGCCATCCTCCTGTGCGATGAAGTCAAACATCAGGTTTTCCCTGCAAAAAAGCGCCTGCGCGAGAGCCTGCAGCCTGCCTGGCAGCGTCTGCTTTTCCTGCTCCCAGTTCCCGATGAGCCGCTCCACCAGCCGGTAAAAATCCATTCCGCCCAAAACCTCCTGCAGGGCCGCCGTCTCCGAAAAGTACGACATCGCCCGGCCGCTGGCCACGGTATGTCCTGCTCCGATCAGGGAAGACTGCATCCGGGATTTCAGCTCCGCCAGAATTTCCGCCAGCCGTTTCGTATCGGTGAAATCGGACTTCAACAACATTTCCTGCGCCAGTCGCATGGCATCCGGCAGATTTTTATGGAAAGCTTTTCCTTTCAGTTCAAATGTGATCTTCCGTTTGGAAAGATCCCTGGCATCGGTGTAGATATTGGTCACCGGAGTCAACCCGCCCGTCAGCAGATCCGTTTCCGTATACAGCTCCCTGTAACTGTAATGTTCGGTGTCCACCAGACCGATCACCGCTTTCAGAATACCGATATAGGGAAATAGCGCATCGGGCACCCTGCCGCAGTCGAACAACAGCCTGAAATAGCTGATTCCGTTGGTTGGAATACGATGATACAACACGGGAATTTCCCCTATTTTTCGTTCTTCCAGGATCACGGGTTCCACCTCTCTGCGGATATCCTCCCGCTTTAAAAGGGGAATCTTCGCCAGATCTTCCGGGCTGTCTTCCTGTTCCTGGAACGCCCGGAGCTCCCGCGTCTGCGCCACGATCCGATCGATCTCCTCTTCCGTCAGCGACGCTTTGAAGGCGCTGAGCCTGTCGGCCAGCTCCCGCTCCCTTCGCTCCGTCAGCCCCCGCACCGGTTCCAGGATCAGAAGGCTTCTGTGGGGATTTTCGAGCAGTTTCGTTTCGATCAATTCCTCAAAATAGCGGCCGTTCACTTTCTCGCGCAGCGCCTGATAAGTGTCCCCCGCCTCGATGTGGAGAAACGGCGCTTTCTCATCGTACAGCCAGCTGTCCATCATCTGCAGCCCATACATCAGCCCTGCCGGATATGCCCCGTAATCCGCTTCCCGATACTTGAATTCGCAGTAGTTCAGGCCTGCGGTGAGGGCTTTTTTGTCCAGCCCCTTCCTGCACTGCTCCGACAGCGTTTCGCCGATGATTCGCAAAAACTCGTCCTTTTGCTCCTTCTCGGCATTTTTCGCCACAATAGAAAAATAGGGCTGCCGGATCCCGTTTTCGTAGTAGCTGTACACGTCCTCCCCGATTCCCGCATCCAGAAGCGCCTGCTTGAGCGGCGCGCCCTGAGCCGAGCAGAGAGCGTAATCCAGAATGGAAAAGGCGATATACTCTTCCCTGTCCAATACATCTCCGGCCGCAATATTGCAGGACAGATAGGTGTTGTGGGCCAGCGGCTCGCTGTCCGTCACCGAATACTGCCGGCATACTTCCACCGGCTTTTGAAAAGGCTGCTGCATCCTGACCGAGGAATCCACTTCGATTGCATCGAAATGGGAAAGATACCTTTCGTCCAGCCAGGTCAGCCGCTCCGCCATATCCATATCGCCGTACAGGTAGATATAGCTGTTGGAAGGGTGATAGTATTTCCGATGAAAGTCCAGAAATTCTTCATAGGTCAGCTGCGGAATGACTTCCGGATCGCCGCCGGATTCCACCCCGTATGAAGTGTCCGGATACAGGGATGTGGAGATTTCCCGCTCCAGCACGTCGTCCGGAGAGGAAAAAGCCCCTTTCATCTCATTATATACGACGCCGTTTATCGTCAGCTCGTCGCGCGAATCCTGCATTTCATAATGCCATCCTTCCTGGGCGAAAATGCGAGGTTCCCGATAGATGGCCGGATAGAACACCGCATCCAGATATACGTGCATCAGGTTGGCAAAATCTTTGTCGTTGCAGCTCGCCACCGGATACAACGTCTTATCCGGATAGGTCATGGCATTTAAAAACGTGTTCAAAGACCCTTTCACCAATTCGATGAACGGATCCTTCACCGGAAAATCCCGGGATCCTTCCAGGACGGAATGTTCCAGAATATGGGCCACTCCGGTACTGTTTTCCGGCGGAGTGCGGAATCCGATATAGAAAACCTTGTTCTCATCCGCATTGGACAAAAGAGCGATCCTGGCCCCGCTCTTTTTATGGCGCAGCAGATAGCCCGTGGATCTTAAGTCCCCGATTTTCCTCTTCTCCACCAGCTCATAAGCTGTCAATTCTTCTACTTTCACTGTTTTCTCCTCACTTTCAGACCGCGAAGGTCATCAGCGCCAGCTTCGTCAGATGGAGTTCTTCCACGATAATGCTGTCCATCTGCCGGTGCAGCTCTTCGCTCTTTACGATCTCTTCTATTTTATATTCCCGGCTCTCATAACGCCCGTTCCTGTGCCGTTTTCCGTCCGGCGGGATCCAGACGCTCATCTTAAATTTCGCCTTCAGCTCCCGGAAGGTTTCGTAGGAAAAATCCCGTTCCGTCATGAAAAAAATGTGGTTTTCCATGGTGGTATCGGGATTCACCTCTTTTAGCAGATAGTGTCTGACGATCGCACGCCATTTAAAGGGGATATCCTCGTTTTCCAGCATTTCCCCGTAGGTGAAGCGCGCTCCGATATAAAGATTGCCGAAATCCTGCAATACATATTTAAAATCGCGATTTTCCGCCATCGTTCTCATCCCTTCGCATCCAGATAATCGATGTTGTCTGCGGTGATCCGGATCGCCTCCCGGATCCGCTCTTCCGACAATCCGCTCTCTTCCGCAAGTTCCCGAACCGTTACCTTACGTCCCAGTTCTTCCGCCAGCTCCCGGGCCTTTTCCAGCACGTCGTTGGCCTTTTGGGCCAGCCGATCCCCGGTCCTTTTCTGGGAAGCGCTCTCGGCGATATACGTTTCCATGGCCTCCATGATCATGCTGGCGATGCTCCCGAAAGCGGCCTGGGCGTTCTCCGCGCAGTCCAGCATCTCCACCGCCATAGTCAGAGCCACATTTCCCTCCCCGATGAGATCCTCCAGATAAACGCCCTGACCCGCATAGAGTTTGGCGATCTGGGCCACCTGGGGCAGGAAGATCTCGATCAGCCGCCGTTTTGCATCCGGGTCCCGGGCCATGGCAGACAGGGCAATGGCCTCTTTTTCCCCATCGGAAATATCCGCCAGCGTCTCCGTTTCCTTCAGGTATGCTTCCAGATAATCGGCCTCGTCCGGAGTCAGATAATCGAAGGGATCCGCCGGTTCCCCAATGCCGATTTTCCTGGATTTCAGATAGTCATAGATCAGCGCGAGCTGGGAATCTCCAAGGCTGATCCCCGCAGCCCGCATATGCTCCTTCACCTGTTCTTCCCGAACCACATTACCCTGCTGCCCGGCCAGGACACAGATTTCTTCCAACGCTTTGGCAAATTTAAGTTCTTCCCTCATTTTACCGTTCCTTCCCGTCTTATTTCACATGCTCATGGGTGAACAGATGATACTGGCAATATTCATAGTTCCCGTTGCATTTGGAACAGAATCGGAACTCCAGGTCATCCCCGTCCAGCTCCGTCCGCCCGCAAACCGCGCATTTATGCCGGGTGATACCGCGGGATTCGTGCTCTGACGCCCGCATTTTCTGCCTGAACTCATGCCGCATTTTCACCTGACCGGGGTTTAAATGCATCCTTCCCTTAGAACGGATGAAATACACCAGGAAATTGAGCAGGGAAAATCCGACCACAATCCATGTGACCAGTCCGCCCTGAATGCAGCTCACCACCAGCATTATGCCGTATAAAATCCCCAGCCATTTCACCTTGATGGGGAAGATGAACATCAAAAGCACCTGCACGTCCGGAATGCTGGCCGCACACGCCAAAAAAATCGACATGTTGACATAATAGGTGGAGAACATCCCGAAGTAGACCGTGGAGTCATTTCGCAGCCAGTAAAGGCCCTGAATCGTATAACCGGACACGCTCACCGGCTCCGCCCCCATAACCGCGCAGTAAAGGCAGAGGACAAAAGCGCCCAGGATTGTGAACAGCATTCCCGAAAACAGATAGACGTTGTATTTCCAGGTTCCCCAGATGCGCTCCAGCAGGTTGCCCAGCGAATAGTACAAATACAGCATGATCAGCACAAAAAAGATGTTGGAATTCTCCGGCGGGATCAGCACCCAGGTCACCAGCCGCCAGATCTGCCCCCGCAGGATCAGAAACGGATCCAGCAGCAGCCAGGAAACGATGGTCGGCGCCACCAGTTGCAGCACATAGCCGATTCCGTAGCAGATGATCAGATACAGCGTCAGGTTCGGTATCGCATATCTCTGCAGTTTCCACTTCAGATTATTTCGCCTGTTCATCGATGAAACATTCCCTTCTCTCAGCGTTTGAACGCATAAAAATTTGCCCCTTGAGGGTATTCTGTTCTATTTTACCATTCGGATGGATAAAAGGCAACGTAGGCGGAAGTTTTTTATACTCATTTAAGATTTCCGTGGTGAAACTTTAACACATTTTTAACGCTTCTTTCGTTGCATATGGAAAAATCCTGTCGTATAATGTTGAAGTTAAAAAGCAGACATGACGCATAATAATAGGAAGAAAGAGTGATAGTTTATGAATCAGACCTCCAATCAGGAGAAACATACGTTTTACACCCTGGGGATCGACATCGGATCCACCACGGTAAAAATCGCGGTTCTGGACGAAGAGCACCGGATTCTGTTTTCCGATTACAGGCGCCATTTCGCCAATATCCGTGAAACCCTGTCCGGCCTTCTTTCAGACGCTTATGAAAAGCTCGGAAACCTGACACTTCATCCCATGATTACCGGTTCCGGCGGGCTGACGCTGGCAAATCATCTCGGCGTACCCTTCGTCCAGGAGGTAATTTCCGTGGCCACCGCCTTGCAGGAACTGGCCCCCAAGACGGACGTCGCCATCGAACTGGGCGGGGAAGATGCGAAAATCATCTATTTCGAAAACGGTAACGTGGAACAGCGGATGAACGGGATCTGCGCCGGCGGCACGGGTTCCTTCATCGATCAAATGGCGTCCCTGATCCAGACGGACGCCGCAGGGCTGAACGAATACGCCAAAAATTACCGTTCTCTATACACCATTGCGGCCCGGTGCGGCGTCTTCGCAAAATCCGATATCCAGCCTCTGATCAACGAGGGCGCCACCAAGGAAGACCTGTCCGCTTCCATCTTTCAGGCGGTGGTCAACCAGACCATCAGCGGTCTGGCCTGCGGGAAACCCATCCGGGGCCATGTGGCTTTCCTGGGCGGTCCCCTGCATTTTCTTTCCGAGCTGCGGGCGGCGTTCATCCGCACCTTAAAGTTGGATGACGAACACGTGATCGACACGGACAATTCCCATCTGTTCGCGGCCATCGGTTCGGCTTTAAACGCCAAGTCCGAAGTGTCCTTTACCATGAAGGAAATGGTTGCAAAGCTGTCTTCGAATATCAAAATGGAGTTCGAAGTGGAGCGGATGGAGCCCCTCTTCGCTTCCCGGGAAGAATATGAAGAATTCCGCAAACGCCATGACGGCCATTGCGTGAAAACCGCTCCCCTGGAAACCTATACCGGCAACTGCTATCTGGGCATCGACGCCGGATCCACCACCACGAAGGTGGCCCTGGTGGGAGAAGACGGCTCCCTGCTGTATTCCTTCTATTCCAACAACAACGGCAGCCCGTTAAAGACCGCCATTCTGGCCATTCAGGACATCTACCGCAGGCTTCCCAAAGGCGCGAAGATCGTGCGTTCCTGCTCCACCGGATACGGAGAAGCCCTGATGAAAGCCGCCTTTTTGCTGGATGACGGAGAAGTGGAAACGGTGGCACATTATTACGCAGCGGCGTTTTTCAATCCTCAGGTAGACTGCATCCTGGACATCGGCGGCCAGGATATGAAATGCATCAAAATTAAAAATCAGACCGTGGACAGCGTACAGCTCAACGAGGCCTGCTCCTCCGGCTGCGGTTCCTTCATCGAGACATTCGCCAGGTCTTTGAATTACAGCGTGCAGGATTTCGCCAAAGCGGCGCTGTTCGCAGAACATCCCATCGACCTGGGCACCCGCTGCACGGTTTTCATGAATTCGAAAGTCAAACAGGCACAGAAAGAAGGGGCTTCGGTCTCGGATATTTCCGCCGGTTTAGCCTATTCCGTCATCAAAAACGCGCTGTTTAAGGTCATCAAGGTTTCCGATGCCTCCGAACTGGGGAAGGAAATCGTGGTACAGGGCGGAACGTTTTACAATGACGCGGTACTGCGCAGTTTTGAAAAAATCGCGGGCTGCAACGCCATCCGTCCGGATATTGCCGGCATCATGGGGGCCTTCGGCGCGGCCTTAATCGCCCGGGAACATTACAGCGCGGGCTATCAGACCACCATGCTCTCCATCGATAAAATCAATTCGCTGGAGTTCGAGACCTCGATGGCCAAGTGCAAAGGCTGCACCAACAGCTGCCGTCTGACCATCAACCGGTTTTCCGGCGGCAGACAATATATTTCCGGAAATCGCTGCGAACGCGGTCTGGGCAAGGCGAAAAACCCCAGCAATGTCCCCAACCTGTTCGAATACAAGTTAAAGAGGCTGTTTTCCTATGAGCCGCTGACGCCGGATAAAGCTCCCAGAGGCCGGGTCGGGATCCCCCGGGTTTTAAATATGTACGAGAACTACCCTTTCTGGTTCACCTTTTTCACCAGTCTGGGCTATCAGGTGGTGCTTTCGCCCGCTTCCAACCGGAAAATTTACGAGCTGGGCATCGAATCCATTCCCAGCGAATCGGAATGCTATCCCGCCAAGCTGGCTCACGGGCACGTATCCTGGCTGATCCGCCAGGGCGTGGATTTCATCTTCTATCCCGCCCTCTTCTATGAGAGAAACGAGACGCCCGGCGCCAACAACCATTACAACTGTCCCATCGTCACTTCCTACTCCGAAAACATCAAAAACAACGTGGAGGAAATCGGACGGGGCGAGGTGAAGTTCCGCAATCCGTTCCTGTCTTTCGCCAGTCTGGATGTGGCGACCCAGGAGCTGAAAAAGGAGTTTTCCGAACTCCCCGCAAACGAGGTGGAGGATGCCGCCCTGGCGGGTTGGGCCGAGATGCAGGCCGCCCGGGACGATATGAAGAAAAAAGGGGAGGAAGTGCTCTCCTGGATGGAAGAAAACCATAAGCGCGGAATCGTGCTGGCAGGCCGTCCGTATCACATCGATCCGGAGATCAACCACGGGATTCCGGAGTTGATCACATCCTATGGCCTCGCCGTTTTGACCGAAGATTCCGTTTCCCATCTGGGATGTCCGGATCGGCCGCTGATCGTTTCCGACCAGTGGATGTATCATTCCCGCCTGTACGCGGCCGCTACTTTCGTGCGCACCCGGGACGATCTGGATCTGATCCAGCTCAATTCCTTCGGCTGCGGTCTGGATGCCGTGACCACGGATCAGGTCAACGATATTCTGTCCGGATCCGGCAAGATCTATACCTGTCTGAAGATCGATGAGGTAAACAACCTGGGCGCGGCCCGCATCCGGATCCGCTCCCTGCTCTCCGCCATCCGGGTACGGGAGAAAAAGCAGACCCAGCGCACGATCGCGCCCACCAATATTCACAAGGTGCAGTTCACGGAAGAAATGCGCAAGGACTATACCATCCTCTGCCCGCAGATGTCCCCCATTCATTTCGAAATCCTGGAGCCCGCCTTCCGGGCCTGCGGCTACAACTTCGAAGTGCTGCCCAACGACAACCGCCGGGCGGTGGACACGGGATTGAAATATGTCAACAACGACGCCTGCTATCCTTCCCTTCTGGTGGTGGGGCAGATCATGGATGCTCTTTTATCCGGTCATTACGACACCCACAAAGTGGCCATCGTCATGACCCAGACGGGAGGCGGATGCCGGGCCACCAATTATGTGGGCTTCATCCGCCGGGCTTTGGAAAAAGCGGGAATGGAATATGTTCCCGTGGTTTCCATCAATATGTCCGGCATCGAAACCAACCCGGGCTTCCATCTGGACGCGGATCTGTTGATCCGGGCCGTATTCGGAGCGATTTTCGGCGACATTTTCATGCGTTGCGTCTATCGGATGCGCCCCTATGAACAGGTAAAAGGATCCGTGGATGCCCTGCATCAGAAATGGCTGAAAAAGTGCCAGGACTTCGTTTCCAGCAAAAAGCTGCCCAATTACTTCACTTTTCGGAAAATGTGCCGTCAGATCATCCGGGATTTCGATGAGGTGCCGGTTTTGGATATCAAAAAGCCCCGGGTGGGCATCGTCGGGGAAATTCTGGTGAAGTTCGCTCCCGCAGCCAACAACCATCTAGTGGAACTTCTGGAAGCGGAAGGGGCGGAAGCCGTAGTTCCGGATCTTCTGGACTTTATGTTCTACTGTTTTTACAATCAGTTGTACAAGGCGGATCACCTGGGCACCAGCAAAAAGACTGCCCTGGCGGCGAAGCTCGGCATCTTCGCCATGGAACGGGTACGTTCCGCGGCCGCAAAGGCCTTCGAAAAAAGCATGCACTTCAATCCTCCCGCCCACATCCGGGATCTGGCTTCCTATGCGGAGCCCATCGTCTCCATCGGCAATCAGACGGGAGAAGGCTGGTTTCTGACCGGCGAAATGGTCGAGCTGATTCATTCCGACGTGCCCAACATCGTCTGCACTCAGCCTTTCGGCTGTCTGCCCAACCACGTTGTGGGCAAGGGCGTGATCAAGGAGCTGCGCCGCCGCTATCCCGAGTCCAATATCGTAGCCATCGATTACGATCCGGGCGCCAGCGAGGTCAATCAGCTCAACCGCATCAAGCTGATGTTGTCCACAGCCCAAAAGAATCTTAACCAAAAAGTAACAAATATGTAATATTTTTCAAAATCAAACCGGCAAAAAGTGATAGTTAAAAGTCATATTTTGCCGGTTTTCATTTTTATCAAACTATTTGGTTGGCTTTCTCATCTATCTATGGTAGAGTAAATATCATGCAAAGGAGGTATTCTCATGAAACAATATAGAAATTGTCTGCTGGCTCTCATCCTGGCGGTGGCTCTTTTGATCCCGTCCGGATTGGCTCAGGCCAAAGACATCTGGACGCCCCAGGCTCTTCCCGCCCCGAGCGTGGATACGGTATTTGGCGACTCCCTCTACATCGATCCGGAATGGTTCACCCATAAGGTGACGATTTCGTATCAGGGAACAGACTGGGTGACGGGGATGGATGCCTTTCGAAACGTGCCCGTCCGACTGACCAATCTAAACGGCAAAATCGCGGTGGAATTTCTGGATCTGGCGGTCTTTCGTTCCTACTTCGACGCCATCAATGCACAACTGGCCGTCATGACGGCTCAAACCGGCACTCCGGTCTTCGACAACGGTTCCGGCTCCTATATCATCCAAAGCGGCCAGCAGCATCAGGAAGCGGTCCCCCAGATGGCACAGTGGCTGGCTGATACGATCGAAAACCTGATTCTGACCGGCGTCTGCACGGACATCGCCCAGGAGCTGACGCCGGAGCTGCTCACCACGGTCACGGATCAGAGCACGGTAACCACCAGTCCGGATTTTGTCCTGGCAGGCAGTTGCACCACCAGCTTCAAAACCAGCAGCGCCAACCGCAGCAGCAACATCGAAGTGGGAGCTTCCCGCTTGAACAACCTGATCGTCATGCCCGGCCAGACGGTTTCCGTCAGCGATACGATCCTGCCCCGCACGAAGGCCAACGGATATAAGCCGGCCGGAGTCTATGCGAACGGCGTACATACCACGGGCATGGGCGGAGGGGTATGCCAGATCTCTTCCACCGTCTACAACGCGGTGAAAAATGCGGGCCTCACCGTCACGGAGCGAAAGGCCCACAGCATGCCCGTATCCTATCTTCCCAAGGGTCTGGACGCGGCCATCGCAGCAGGCTCCAAAGATCTGAAATTCCGCAACGACTACAATACCCCGGTTGTCATTTACACCGACACCAGCGACAAACAGCTGACGGTCAACGTAGTCGTCTGGAATCAGGAGTTGAACGGGCGTTCTTTCAAACTATGGGCGAAACAGACCGGCGCTCTGTCCGCTGATACCTATTTCACCACCTATCAGGATGGCGAGGAAGTCAGCACCGTATTCGTCGGTACTTCCCGCTATAATCCGTACCGGGAAGAAGGGGACGAGGACTGAATTTTCAAAAAGCGTATGCCCGGCGGCCTCTCCGATCTCCTGCAAGTGACGGAGATCGGAGAGGCCGCCGACTGTCAACGGGTCGGTGCGGAGCTTCTGAGCGGCGTTGCCCTGTGCCGAAATACCTGGGTATGGCAAGCTGATCAAATGCGCTTACTGACTTTACTGTTTTTGAGAATTATAGACATACATTCTCGTCAAATCCGGCTCGCCGTCTCCTTGCACCATGCACAGAAACTTCCAGCCATACCGCTCATAGAATCCCGTATGATCTGTGATCAGGTACAGGGTTTCAATCCCAAATGAGCGCATATCCTCGCAGACATATTTCAGAAGTTCCCCGGCAATCCCACGGCGGCGATAATTTTCCTCCACATAAACTGCGCAGACATTAGGCGCTAAATCCTTGCGGTTATGAAAATCGTTTTCGATAACCCCGATACCGCCGATAATTTCTCCCTTCTCAAACGCTACATACCACTGAGGGACGCAGCCGGCGCCCGTCAAACATTCCTGTATGCTTTTTGTGTATTCCTCGATCGGAATATCCCATTTGGAATGAAACCAAAATGCGGCTTCTGTTGACAGCTCGCCATGTTCTCTGAGTTTCAAAATTTCCATAAATTTTTCCTTTTCTCAATTACAATTTACTTTCCGTTCGATGAGTTTCTCAGATGGAGAGCTCCCGGATGCAGTCGGCGATTACTTTTCCCACCGCATCTGCAAACCAGCCGATGGACGGGATCCGAACCAGATCCCTCCCGTAAATTCTCCGGGCGTTGTCCAGCTCCCGGTCCGTCCCTGTAAACACGCACACCACGCGTATCCCGCTCCCCCTGAGCGCTTTTGTTTCCGCAGCCGCATCTTCCACCCCTTCTTTTCCCCCATATTCCCGGCGCAAAGAGATTTTCCCCTCCCCGGCCATCTTCTGATCGTCGTTGGGGCTGGCGTCCGACAGTACAATCAGCAACCGGTTCTCCTCCTGGCGTCGCCGGATCATATGTCCGATCGCCCGGAATGCAAGTCCGTCCCGATTCCATCCGGCACACACATAGCGCAAGACATTTCGGCCGCCATCCTTTTCTTCATATTTTTTCAGAATCTGCAGCACCGTACAGCCGCTGACGCTGCAAAAGGCGCTGACCTGAACCGGAATCCGGCAGCGGGTCAGACTCTCCGCTATCACATATCCCTGCATGGCTATCCGGGCCTGCTGCTCCCGCTGGGACGCGGAAGCGTCCAGCAAAATATCCACCGCCAGATCTCCCGGCCGCCCCTTTTTTTGTCTGATGAAAATTTTGTCATCGTCCAGATATCGATTTTTCCAGATCAGGCCAGGCGAAAGCCTTCCTTCCCGCTTATATATCCTGTCTTCGTCCTGTTGCTGCAAAATCGCATTTCGGATCCGTTCCGTCATCCTGGTTACAGCGTTTCTGGCCTGCGCCTCATGCTCTTTGAGCCAGCGGGCGTTCAGCTTTCTGCGCTCCCGCACGAAATCCCTCTGCCAGCGCTCCTGCCGCGTCATCGGCTCTCCGAAAAATTCCCCTCCCGTAAGATGCAACAGACACCCTCTGTGAACCCCTGTACAGAGCAGCGCTTCGAGCTTTTCCGTCTGCTCCGGCGTCAAAAGCGAAGAGCCGAAACAACTCTCCACATAGGCGCGCACTGATCTCTCGCGAGCGGCTTTCCCCATCAGGCCATTCCCCAGATCGGACAGCAGTTTTTTTGAGCTTCTCCGCTCCTTTTCCTCCCCGCTCTGCCAGTCGATCATCCGAAGGGCCTGTCCCTTCCTCCTGAAAGAAAGAGGCAGGGAAAATCCCCCTCCCGCGATATGTCCTCCCAGCTCGTCGAACTCCCGGAACGCGGAGGAGAAAAACCAGCGGCGCAGAATCCGATCCATTCGATCCATGAGCGCCTCTTCCGACAGCCCGGCGGGAATTTCCAGCGCGTCCAGGATCTCCTTTTCCGGCGATTCCAGCCCGTCTTTCTGCCCGAGAATCCGCCGGCAGCGCCCTTCCTTTAAATCTTGAATCGAATCTCCGAGTCCCGCTGTCCGCTCTTTTTCCAAAAAAGAAGCTGCCCACTCGCGGCGCAGCGGCTCCAACGCAGGCCTGTCCGGGCGGTCCCCTTCATATAGGCATGATTCCAGCCCCAGCCAGAATAATTCAACATAGGCTGCTCCGTCTTTTTGTTTTTCCAAATAGCGAAACATCTTTTCCAGACGCGAAAAATCGTATCGGCGATGGGCCGCGCCGATCACATAATTCCAATATGGATCCGCTTCCCCCCGCTCGTCGAACGCCAGATATCGGGAGCGGATCCCATAATCTCCCGCAGCGTTCCAGACCAGGTTTTCAGCCCGGCGCTTTTGCTTTTCTTCCCTGTCCATCCCTTCTCATGCCTCGATTCTTTCGCTCCCGGTTCCTTCGATACCGCCCCCGTCTCCGTTTTTTACGCCCCGAACAGTTCCCCGGCATCCGCCGCCTTTGGGATCCGTGCCCGGATCGTATCCATCACCAGCTGCCGCTCGAAGGGATCGAAGGATTTGTTGGCAATTCCCATTCGCAGGGCAGCGTCGGCCCCGATCCCCTTCCGGATCAGACGGACTGCGGATAAAAGGCCACGCAGATCCAGGCTCCTGGAGGAAATTTCAGCGCTTTCGCATTTGCTTTCCAGCTCCTTGAACAAATCCGACAGCTGCCGGGCCCATTTTGCCTTTAAATCCGGGAATTCCCTCTTCAGCAGCTTGCAGATCGATTCCCGATCCACCGGAGGCATTTCGATCACAGCAAACCGGGAGGTCAGCGCCTCGTTTAGCTCGCGCGTTCCCGCATAACCGTAATTCATGGTTGCGATAAAGCGCGCCGCATCGTCCAGAACGATTTTGTCGTATCCCGGCACATCGATAACTCTGCGGAAATCCAACGTCGCATGCAGCACAGCGAGCGTTTCGTTTCTGGCCATATTGATTTCATCCAGAATCCCAAACCCTCCGCATTGAGCGCATCGCGTCACCGGCCCCGGCCGAAAGCGCACCTCATTCTCCCGAAAAGTATCCGTCCCGATCAGCTCCGCCGCATCGGCCTGAACAGAGAGGGGAATCGTCCAGCAGGGTCTGCCGAACAGCGTAGCCAGATTTTCCGCCAGTACATTTTTCCCCGTAGCTTTCGGCCCCGCCAGTAGCAGGTTTTCCCCGCACAAAAGGGCGGCCGCAGCCTCCTCCCATACTTCTTTGCCGTAGTATAAAAAGCGCGGGACTGGAATCCGGTCCAGCATTTTTCCCGCCGGATGCGCTTTCCGAAACGCGGCCGCTTCCTCAAGCAGCGCCGGATCCACCCCCTCCTGCAAAAGCTCCTGCTCCAGATCCATATCCTTCGTACCTCTCTTTCAGATGATGATGCAGACCATGCCTCCTGTGGAGTCGTTGACGATCTTCTGCATCGTATCCTGCAGCTTGATCTGGCTCTCCTCCCCGATCATGCCGATCTTGGCACGGATGCCGTCGTTGACCAGCTGCTCCACCGTTTTCCCGAAAATATTCGTCTCCCAGATTCCGTCGTTTTTCCCGTTTTCATCGATATAGCCGATCAGATCTCTGGCCTGCTGTTCCGTTCCCACGATGGGCGCAATTTCCGTCACCACGTTGGCCCGGATGAAGTGCAGGGAAGGGCTCTCCGCCTTGATCTTCACGCCGTACTTATTCCCGTGCCGGATCACTTCCGGCCTCTCCAGGCTGATCTCATCCCGCTGGGGAAGCACCACGCCGTAACCCTTCGTCCGAACCGCCTGCATCGCATCCAGCACTCTGGAATACTCTTTCTTCATCACAGCCATTTCCTTTAAAATCCGCATCAGCTGGTATTCCCCGCTCACCGGTTCCCCTACCAGATCGCTGAGCATTTCATAGTAGTACCGGTCGTCCATATCCAGCACCACCCGGACGCAGCCATCCGCCATATCGATGCTCTCCACCATACAGCGGCGGATATAATCCCCCTGCAGGCTCACCGGATGCTCGACCACATCGCGGATGACATCGATGCCGCTCATCAGTTCCCGGATTCTGGAAATCATATCCGCTTTCATCCTGTGGCTGGCCGGCAGCATTTCCACCCATTTTGGCATATAAAACTCCACCATGGTCACCGGAAATTCGTACAGCACCTTCTCCATAATTCGACGGATATCGTCTTCCTTCAGTTGGGCGCAGTTGACGGGCATGGCCGCAGCCCCGTACTTTTCCCGGATACTCTCCGCCGCGCGCTGCGCCTCCTGTCCATAGGGCTTTTCGGAATTGATCAGCACCAGAAACGGCTTGTGCAGCTTCTTCAATTCCTGAATCGTTTTCTCTTCCGCCGCCAGATAGCTCTCTCTGGGGAGTTCACCGAAACTGCCGTCGCAGGTCACCACGATTCCGATGGTGGAGTGGTCCGCAATCACTTTTCGGGTTCCGATTTCCGCCGCCTGGGTAAACGGGATTTCCGTCTCGTACCAGGGCGTCTTGACCAGGCGCTCCGCTCCATCTTCCATATGGCCCGCGGCCCCATCCACCATGAATCCCACACAGTCCACCAGCCGGACTTTCACGCTCACATCCCCGCCCAGCTTCAAAACAGCGGCCTCCTGAGGGATGAATTTGGGTTCCGTTGTGGTGATGGTTTTCCCGCCCGCGCTCTGGGGCAGCTCATCCTGGGCACGGGTTTTCCCCGCTTCCTCCGTCATATGCGGCAGCACCGCCACATCCATAAATCGTTTAATGAAGGTGGATTTTCCGGTTCGCACCGGCCCCACCACTCCTATGTAGATCTCACCGCCTGTCCTTTTTTGCATATCGCGGTAAAGATTCTGCGTATACAAATTCTCAGTCTGCAGGTTTTCCATAGACAAAATCCCCTTTGCGTCTGTGCTGTTACACTATATGCAGACTCAGGGGATTTCATGTCATGATGTCCGCCCAATCGAACAGGCTCATCTGCCCGTCGATCCAGGACTGTTGCTGTGCGTTCCGGATCGCGTTTTGCACCCTCAGGCTTCCCGCCAGCAGGGGGGATTTGGGATCGTGTCTTCGGAAATTGTCCTCCGCGGTCTTTTTGTCGCAGTTAGCATAGCAGTAAACGCAACCGCTCGGGCATGTGTTATAAGCGCCGATATCATCTCCCAGCAGGCAATCGCATCCCTCTCTGGCCGGTTTTTTCCCGGGTATCCGCAGCTTTTCCCCTATAGCGCGTTCCAGAACCGCCCTGCTCATGCAGCCGGAAACGTCGATTCCGTAAGGGCTCATCCACTCCCCTTCGCAGCAGCTTCGCAGGGTCAGTCCGAACTTTTTTGCCGTATCGGAAAAACTCTTCGCCAACTCCATCTGATCCGCCCGGCTCACCTGGCGCCCCTCGGGAAAATTCCTCCTCGTCTTCTGATACAGATCCAGAAAGCTGATCACGCAGCTCTCGGTATAGGGCGACAGGATCTCCGCCATTTCGCGAAAAATCCTGCGATGAAATTCCGTGGAATATCCGGCGGAAACGAAGATGGGATCATATCTCCAGATCACGGCCCGTTTTCCCACCTTATGGGAAAGGCGGGCAAAACTTTGGGCTACCTGCTGCCAGGGGGGGACGCGGGGTTCGATTTCCCTGCCGTAAGGCGTAATCGTCACATACCAGACCTGCCGAAAAGCGTCCAACTCTTCCAGCCGCTCCAGCATGGGCGCCGGATTTTTGGTGCAAAAGCAGATACAATCCACCACATCCGGCGCGATTCTGTAGCGGGTGACCCTGGTTGGATCGTACGGGTTTTTCACCAGCACATATCCTTCCTTCACCCGATTGTAAAACCATTCCCCGTACCAGGCCGGAATGTCGGTCCGGCTGCCGGTGTTCAAGATCATTTGGCCTTCTTTTCCTTACTTCATAATCGCCTTTTTATAGCTCTTCTTCCCCCTGCGCAGGGTAATCCCCTCGCCGGAGAGGTCTTCTTTTGTGAAAGACTTCTTCAAATCCGTAATCTTTTCCCCGTTTACGGAAACGCCGCCCTGTTCCACGGCGCGGCGCGCTTCAGAGCGGGAAGCAGTCAGGCCTGTTTTCACCAGAAGTCCTAAAATATCGATGCTGCCATCGGCCAGATCCTCCGCCGTCAGCTCTGTGGTGGGAATCTGGGCATTTTCCCCTCCCGCAAACAGCGCTTTTGCTCCCGCCTGGGCCTTTTCGGCCTCTTCCCTGCCGTGCACCAGTTCCGTCAGTTCATAAGCCAGGATTTCCTTCGCCCGGTTTAACTGGCTGCCTTCCCAGCTCTCCATCTCCTGAATCTGTTCGATGGGCAAAAATGTCAGCATCTTCAGGCACTTGATCACGTCCGCGTCGTCCACATTTCTCCAGTACTGGTAAAAATCGAAAGGAGAGGTCTTGTTGGGATCCAGCCATACCGCGCCCTTCTGGGTCTTGCCCATTTTCTTGCCTTCGGAATTCAACAGCAGGGTGATCGTCATGGCATACGCGTCTTTGCCCAGCTTTCTGCGGATCAGCTCCGTTCCTCCCAGCATATTGGACCACTGGTCGTCACCGCCAAACTGCATGTTGCAGCCGTATTTCTGGAACAGCATGTAGAAATCATAGCTCTGCATGATCATGTAATTGAATTCCAGAAAGCTCAGGCCTTTCGCCATCCGCTGCTTGTAGCATTCCGCCCGCAGCATGTTGTTGACTGAAAAGCAGGCGCCCACTTCCCGCAGCAGATCGATGTAGTTTAAGTCCAGAAGCCAGTCGGCATTGTTTACCATCAGCGCCTTTCCTTCTGAAAAATCGATGAACCGGCTCATCTGCTTTTTGAAACAGTCGCAGTTGTGTTGGATCGTCTCCGGGGTCATCATCTGGCGCATATCCGTCCTGCCGGAAGGATCCCCGATCATTCCCGTGCCGCCGCCGATCAGCGCAATGGGCTTATTGCCAGCCATCTGCATTCGCTTCATCAGGCACAGAGCCATGAAATGCCCCACATGAAGGCTGTCCGCCGTGGGATCGAACCCGATGTAAAACGTAGCCTTTCCGGCATTGATCAGCTCCTTGATCTCCTCTTCGTCTGTCAGCTGCGCGAGAAGACCTCTCGCTTTGAGTTCCTCAAAAACCGTCATTTTCTTCTCTCCTTTTTCTTCTCCTCTTTCCGATTTTCATAAACAGCAAAACGGGCAGGCCCGCTTCGCCTCCCCCGCCCCCATGTTGAGGGGCTTGCACGCTTTGCGCGCGAGTGCGCATCCTCAACGGAGCGTCTTTTTTTGTACGATAGGAAATGAAATTTCCCATCGCACAAAAAAGGCCCTTCATCCGAAAGGACGAGGGCCTTAAAAGCTTCGTGGTACCACCTTTTTTCGCAGACAGCTCGCGCCGCCCGCCTCATGAAGTACAGTCCGGCCGTCCCAGACAAAACGCGTCGGGCATCCTCCGGATGATACTCCTGCAATATAACGGTTGCGCCCGTTGCAGCCTACTCGGGATCCGTCTGGGACAGCCCTTTTCGGTGCACGACTCCGGGATGTATTCGGACCGCCTTCCCCCGCGCCTCTCATCCGCCGGCTGCTTTCTGTCGGTTCCCTTACGGTCTTACTCTTTCCCATCACAGTCTTTTTCTGATTGAGTCAAGGATCGCAGATCCTTTATCTTCTGTCACTGTATCACGGAACAGCGCGCGCTGTCAAGGTCGAAATTGTTCCGACCGGAGAAATCATTCTACAATATTCTGAACAACAGTGCGCCAAAATATGTTACGGTATTGCTTCCCGGGAGTTTGACAGTTGCATAATTAAAAAAGTGCTTACAGGCCGCATAAAGCCTGTACTTTTT
>QAKV01000014.1:24380-66295 GCA_003343625.1 Clostridiales bacterium | reverse complement strand
GCGCGAAAAGTAGAGTGTTGCCTGACGGCAACCGCGCTCGGCGCGAGTGTGCGCCCCGGCGCACACTTTTTTTATTTTATGCCTTTATGCCGCGTTAGCTCCGGGCAGGGCGATGGCATCGAACTGGTTGAACCCGTCATAAACAACTGCTACCGTAGCGGTTGCCGTCATACCCGGCATTTCGGGCATCGTCAGATTCGGCATCCCGATAACGATGCTTCTGGGATAGAACGTGGCCGCGTCGATCTCCACCACCACCGGGAACGAGCCATCTGCCGAAATCCCGGAAGACTCCAATACGTCGGCCATATCCGACATGAGGGACGCATCCACCGTGCCGGTAAAGCGATAGACCTGGCCGTCTGTCGTCACGGGCGCACCCGCCGCGCTGATCCCGCTCAGCATCAGCGTTCCGTTCGCTGCGGTCATTTGCTCATAGGTCGCCGGCGCCTGCGCTGTGCTCCACGTTCCTGTAGCCGGATCTTTCTGCCAGGTAGTGACGACTCCGTTTTCCAGGGCCGTATAGCTTTCCACGGAAGTCGCGCCGGCTGTCATCGCGGCGGAACCCATCCCCACGGACATGCTCATGCCGATCACCGAATGGGTGACAGTCCGGTTTTCTTCCAGCTGTGCCGCCAGATTCAACGTCACGCTGGTCTGACTGGCTGCATCCACCGCCTGCACGTTTTCCGTGATGGTCTGGCGGACGCTGGTCACGTTCAAACACTGGGCGTTGACTACCGCCATCAGCTGATCCGCGGTAAAAGGC
Organism: Clostridiales bacterium; assembly: GCA_003343625.1. Taxonomy (GTDB): domain Bacteria; phylum Bacillota; class Clostridia; order Lachnospirales; family Lachnospiraceae; genus Gallintestinimicrobium; species Gallintestinimicrobium pullicola. The sequence goes on along the minus strand of QAKV01000014.1, from coordinate 65,526 downwards.
GCGACGCTCTCAGCCGCCTCTGCATTCATTTGACAGCAAAATGCCAGAAAAAAGGCCCCCATCAAAACAGCTGCATATTTTCTCATCCGTTTCATTCCAACTCCTCCTTTTCCTCTTCGGCATATCGGCTCAAAACTCAAATCGGTTTACCCGCCAGAATTTCCTTATAGTCTTTGAGATTTTTCTGTAAAAGTGTCGGCGTATCCAGATGATAAGGACATTTGCTGATACACTTGCCGCAGTGCAGACAATGTTCGATCTGCATCATTTTCTTCTGCATTTCCGGCGTCAGCTGAGCGGCCGAAGGAGCCCTGCGGATCATCAGCGACATTCTGGCACAGGCGTTGATCTCGATCCCGGCAGGACAGGGCATGCAATACCCGCATCCTCTGCAGAATTCGCCCTGCAGCTCCTTTCTGTCCTTTTCGATGACGGCCGAGATCTCCGGCGTCATCGTCGGGGGCGTTTCGATATAGGAAAGGAACTCCTCCAGCTCCGCCTCCCTCTGAATCCCCCAGATGGGCAGCACATTTTCATACTGCGCCATGAAAGCATAAGCCGCTGCGGAATTGTTGATCAGGCCTCCGGAAAGGCCCTTCATGGCGATGAATCCCATCCCCGCCTCCCCGCACTTCTTTACCAAGTCGATGTCCTCCTGGCTTGCCAGATAGGAAAATGGGAACTGCAGCGTCTCATACAGGCCGCTCTCCACCGCCTCCGTCGCCACGAAAAGGCGATGGTTCGTGATCCCGATATGCCGTATCTTTCCCTGAGCCTTTGCCTCGCACATGCATTCGTACATCCCGCTCCCGTCTCCGGGTTTGGGGCAGAAATCCGGATTGTGGAACTGGTACAAATCCAGGTAATCCGTCTTTAAGTTGCCCAGAGTCGTCTCCAGATCCTTCCAGAAGCCCTCCGGCGTCGTCGATCCGGTCTTGGATGCGATGAAGATCTTCTCCCGCATTCCTTCGAACGCCAGTCCCAGCTTGTGCTCGCTGTCCGTATAGGCCCTGGCGGTATCGAAAAAGGTAATCCCTCCTTCGTATGCCATGCGCAGCAGGCGCACGGCCGTCTCGTCATCCACCCGCTGCACCGGCAGCGCGCCGAATCCATTTTTGTTCGTCACGATTCCCGTTTTTCCGAGCGTTACCGTATTCATCCTTTTCTCCCTCCTTTCTTTCTGAAAGCGCTTTCGTCCGGGGACGTCACGCCTGTTTTACGATCGCCCTTTTCGGACACTTCTGTTCGCATGCGCCGCATCCGACGCATTTGTCAGGGTCGATGGCCGCGCAAAAGTCTTTTACCTTCACCGCATCGGCCGGACAGTTTCTCTCGCACAGGCCGCAGCCGATACAACCGGCGGAACACCCCTTCATCGTTACCGGCCCCCGATCTTTGGAGCTGCAGGCGACCAGATATCGGGCATCGTAGGGAACCAGCGAAATCAGGCCTTTCGGGCAGGCCTCCACGCACTTTCCGCAGGCCTTACAGGCCTCCCGGTCTACCTGCGCCACCCCGTTTTCCACGTGGATAGCATCGAAAGGACATACCTTCACGCAGCTCCCGAATCCGAGACAGCCATAATTACAGGTTTTCGCACCGCCGTTTGGCACGAAGGACAACATCCCGCAGTCCTCGATCCCGGTATATTCATAATCCACCGATGTCTTGTCGCAGGTTCCCCGACAGGCCACGAAAGCGACTTTCCGAACGCTGGCCTGCTCTTCCACGCCCATGATGGCCGCGATCTTCTTTCCCACGGCCTCGCCCCCCACGGGACAGGCGTTCACCGGCGCCTCTCCTTTGACGATGGCCGCCGCCAGATTGGAACAGCCGGCATACCCGCAGCCGCCGCAGTTATTGCCGGGAAGCGCCTCCAAAACGGCCTCCTCCCGTTCGTCTACATCCACTTTAAATTTGATTCCGGCAGCGCCGAGGAAGAGGCCGATGAACAGCCCCACCGCTCCGACGACTCCCGTCGCGATCAATATTCCTGAGAGCATAAGCGCCACCTCCTAAAGCAAGCCGGAAAAACCGCAGAACGCGATGGCCATCAGCCCGGCCGTAAGCAGGACGATGGGCATTCCGCGAAAGGATTCCGGAATCTCGTTATACGCCATTTTTTCGCGGATTCCCGCCAGAATGATGATGGAAATGGTAAATCCCAGCGCCGTGGCGAATCCGTTCACCATCCCTGTAAAAATGCCGTACTCCTTCTGTACATTGGTCAGCGCCACGCCCAGAACGGCGCAGTTGGTGGTGATCAGCGGCAAATAGACGCCCAGCGCTTCATACAGGCTCTTCATAAATTTCTTCAGAAACATTTCCACGAACTGCACCAGAGCCGCGATGACCAGAATGAAGACGATGGTCTGCAAATACTCGATGCGCAGCGGCGTCAGGATAAAACGGTAGATCACCCCCGCCACCCCGCTGGCCAGCGTGATGACGAAAATAACCGCTGTTCCCATGCCCGCTGCGGTTTCCACCTTTTTGGAAACGCCCAGAAACGGACACAAGCCCAGAAACTGGCTCAAAACCACATTGCTGACAAGGGCAGAACCGATGACCAGCAGCAATAAATCCCCTACCTGCTCCAACATTTATTTGCCCTCCTCTTTTCTTTTTGCATCCGCCGGCTTCGCATCCGCGTCGTAAAATCTGTGCTCGCAGCCCGCTTTGGAACATTCCGTACAATCCGCACACCCGGACTGGATTTTGCTCATATCCTTTCCTTTCTTCCCTCCGTTTTTCCGAACCCGGTTCTGAATCGCGGTCAGCGTCGCCAGCACGAAAAACGCTCCGGGCGCCATGACGAAGATGGAAAACGGCACATAAGAATCCGGCATGATTCGATAGCCGAATATCTCTCCAGCTCCCAAAATTTCCCGAACAGCCCCAATACAGGTCAGTGCCAGGGAAAATCCGAGCCCCATCCCTATCCCGTCAAATAAAGAGGGAATGATCGGATTTTTGGAGGCATAGGCTTCTGCCCGCCCCAAAATAATACAGTTGACGACGATCAGCGGAATGTAAATGCCCAAAGAATCATACAGCCCCGGTAAAAATCCCTGTAAAAGGAGCTGCATCACCGTCACAAAAGAAGCGATGATCACGATGAACGCGGGGATCCTCACTTTATCCGGAATGATCTTGCGCATGGCCGAAATGATCATATTGCTCAGCGCCAGCACCACCATCGTAGTCAGTCCCATACCCAATCCGTTCATGGCCGATGTCGTCACCGCCAGGGTGGGACACATGCCCAAAGTCAGCACGAAAGTGGGATTTTCCCTGATGATTCCATTGATCAGCCGTTCGCCGACCGCACTTTCTTTACGCATCCTGCTCACCTCCTGCCGCCTCCAGTTCCGTCTGGAAATAGTACAGACCCGCATTGACTCCATCAGTCACTGCATCGGTCGTGACGGTCGCGCCCGAAATGGCGTCGATCTGATTCTCAGAAGCCGCTCCCGTTTTGGTGGACTCGAAGGGGTAAATAAAGGTCTCTCTGTTCTGAAACTGCGGTACCAGCACATCTTCGGCCTGCATCCCCAAGCCGGGCGTTTCCGAAATGGAAAGCAGGGAAATTCCGTTCAGGGAACCGTCGCTGTTGACGCCCATGAGGAACTGGATATCCCCGCCATAGCCTTCGTGGGAGGTGACGGTGATCACAAATCCCACTGCAGCGCCCGCTTCGTCCAGGGCGACCTGATAGCCGTCGATGGTCTGCTCCGGATATCCGCCCTCATTCAGGACGGTTTGTGCGCGTCCTTCATCGAAGTCTGCAGCGGTCTCAAAGGAAGCTGCGGAGGCGAATACCTGTCTGCTGGCCTCCTGCATTGCCAGCTCTTCCTGTCTGGCGATCGGATCTTTTGTGATCTGATAGACCGCACCCAGGATGAGGCCCGCGATCAGCGTGATGGCGAACATGATCGCCGTGTCTTTCATCATACTTTTCATGAACGCTCTCCTCCTTTTCCGAATGCCCTGGGCATCGTGAATTTTTCGATCAGAGGCACCAGAAGGTTCCCCAGAATGATCGCGTAGGAAACGCCTTCCGCGCTGGCGCCGAAAATCCGGAAAATAGCGGTCAAAAATCCCAGAACGATGCCGTAAACATATTGTCCTTTCCTGGTAATGGGCCGGGTCACATAATCTGTCGCCATGAAAAACGCGCCCAGCATCAGGCCTCCGCCGGCCAGCTGCGCCGAAAGGTAAGGGCCGGTCACCGTCCGGCCGCTCAAAGACGCGAACAGTGCCACGAACAGGACGAAGGAGACCAGGTAGCTGCCGGGCACCTTCAGATCGATGATTCCCGCCAGGATCAGGATGCAGGCGCCGATCACGATGGCGATCATGGAGGTCTCCCCGATGGTTCCCGCTGTCCGGCCGATAATCATATCCATCACGTTCACCCCTTCTCCCGCCTTCAGGCTGGCCAGAGGCGTAGGGCCGCTATAGGCGGCACACTCGAAATTCGTCATCAGGGACGAAAAGGAAATCAGCAAAAAGCATCTTCCCGCCAGAGCGGGATTCATGAAATTCTGTCCCAGCCCGCCGAACAGCATCTTGACCACCAGAATGGCGAAAACGCTGCCCACAACCGGAATCCACCAGGGAACGGAAACAGGCAGATTCAACGCGAGCAAAAGCCCGGTGACCACTGCGGAGAGATCCCCTACCGTCACTTTCTTTTTGCAGATTTTTTCGAACAGAAATTCCGTCAACACCGCGCTGGCGATGGAAATAGCGACCAAAAGCGCAGCCTTTACCCCGAAATTATAAATTCCGAACAGGGTCGTCGGAAGCAGGGCGATGATCACGGTCAGCATGATCCTGGAAGTAGTGTCCTTCACCCTGACATGAGGATTGGAGGATACTTTCATCAACGCGCTCATTTCTTTCCCTCCTGCTGTTTCTTCTTTTCCGCCAGCACCATCTTCCTCGCGGATTTAATGGCCTGGGTCAGCGGCCGTTTAGCCGGACAAATATAGCTGCAGCAACCGCATTCACAGCATTCCAGCCCGTCGCTTTTTTCGAACTTCTCCAGGTCATAATGAATCGCATAGTCCGCCAAAAGCTTTGGAACCACGCGCCCGGGACAGACTTCCACACAGCGTCCGCAGTTGATGCAGGCCGTGGCTTCTGCGGAAGAAATGTCGTCATGAAGCAGGCATAAAAGCGCGGACGCCGTCTTGGTGGTTGGAACATCCAGATCGAAGATCCCGAATCCCATCATGGGGCCGCCGGATACGATCTTCTCTGGCTGCTGCAAGAAACCGCCCGCTTCGTCGATGAGTTCGTGATAGTTGGTGCCGATGCGGACGATGAAGTTCCGGGGATCTCTGACCGCATCCCCCGTCACGGTAACGATCCTTTGCATCAGCGGTTTTCCTTCCCGAACCGCCTGGTTGACGGCCACGATGGTATCCACGTTGTCCACGATGCACCCGGCATCTGCGGGCAACATGGTGGAATTGATGGCCCTTCCCGTCACCGCATAGATCAGATGGCGCTCCGATCCCTGGGGATACTTTGTCCGCAGGGAAGCCACAGAAATGGAAGGCTCCTCCTTCGTCAGCTTCCGGAACAGCTCGATGCAATCCCGCTTATTATCCTCGATGGCGAGTACGCCTTTGGCGTTGGGAAACAGCTGCAGCATCACCTTCAAGCCATTGATCAGCTTGTGCGGCTCCTCGATCATCCGCCTGTAATCCGATGTCAGGTACGGCTCGCACTCCGCACAGTTGGCGATCACATAGGTAATCTTCTCCGGTTCCTTGGGGGACAGTTTCACATGGGTTGGGAATCCCGCTCCCCCCATTCCCACGATACCCGCCTCCCGGATCAGTCCGATGATCTCATCCCGGCTCATCTTCTCCAGCGGCTTCACCGGGGGAAACTGTACTTCTTCGTATGCGCCGTCGTTCTCCACCACAATGCTCATCACATTGTCTCCCGTCACCACGCGGCGTGGTTCGATCGCTTTCACCGTGCCGGAGACGCTCGCGAAGACGGACGCGGACACGAAACCGTTCGCTTCCGCGATTTTCTGCCCCGCCAGGACCCGATCTCCTTTCTGAACAATCGGAACGGCGGGCGCTCCAATGTGCTGCGACAGCGGATAGACCAGATCCCCTTTGGGCAGCACTTCCTTTATGGGCTTATCCTTCGACAGCTCTTTTCCGTCATAGGGATGAATCCCGCCCACAAACGTAAACTTCGCCATTCTCTACCCTTCTTTCCTCATAATTTGAAGTGCCGGGCTCGAAACCCGGCATGAACAAGGCGCATTCCTTCCGTGCACCATTCTCCTTCATCATACTATTTTTTTTCACAAATTACTACAGGAAAATCGAAAATTGTGCTATGATAAAAAACATGAAAACGATAGAAAACACCATAGAATCCAGTGAAACGAATCATCTTTCCCCATTTTTCCCACACCCTGAAGAGGTTCTGTTTTTCGACATCGAGACCACCGGCTTTTCCCCGAAGAGCGCCTGCGTCTATCTGATCGGATGCGCGTTTTATTCCCAAAGCGGCTGGAAAATCCGCCAGTATTTCGCCGAAGACCGGTCTCAGGAAAAACAGCTGCTGGAGACTTTCTGCTCCTTCGCCTCCACCTTCCCCCTCATCGTGCATTTCAACGGAGGTACCTTCGACGTCCCCTTTCTCCAGGAACGCTGCAAAAGGCACGGGATACCTCCTTTTTCTCCGGGCGCCCAGACGGACATCTACAAACGCATCAGCCCGTACAAAAATCTGCTCCGACTGCCCGGATGCCGTCAAAAACAGCTGGAAGAATCCATCGGCCTTTTCCGGGAAGATCCGTTTACGGGCGGACAGCTGATCGAACTTTATCGCGCCTTTTCAGAACAGCCCGACGAGCGGCTGCTGGAAGTTCTCCTGCTGCATAACCGGGAGGATCTGTCCGGTATGCTCTCGATCTATTCCCTCATGGCCGTTCCCGGCCTGTTCGCAGACCGGCGCTTTCAGATCCTTCAGATGAAACAGCAAAGCGCGGCGGCGGACGGACAGGCCCGCGAACTTCTGGTCTCTTTGAGCCTGCCCGCAGCCCTTCCCGTTCCCATATCCTGTCACAGCGGCTCGGATTCCTCCTGGCGATTCTATCTTTCCGGAAGCAAAAACGCCGTCCTTTTGAAGGTTCCGATTCGGTCGGGCGAATTGAAATATTTCTATTCCGACTATAAAAACTACTCTTATCTGCCCGCCGAAGACCGGGCGATCCATAAATCCGTAGCCGTATATGTGGATAAAACGCATCGCATGCCGGCTACGGCATCCACCTGTTATACGAAAAAGAGCGGGCAGTTTCTTCCCTGGCCCGGGGCAGGGGCCGAGAATGTGCCGCTGTTCCGGGAAGAGTATAAATCGAAGGATTTCTGGATCTCAGCCGATTCTTCCTTTTTCGCCGATTCAGACCTGCAGTTCCTGTGGGTAACCCTCCTTCTGAAAACGCTGGGCGGGCAGAAACGAAACTAAAAAGTATTTCTGTCTCACAAAGAGGCCCTGTCATCCGGATTGTCTCTTCCCGGACGACAGGGCCTCTTTTCTGTTCCTCTTCTTTTTATTCTTCGGTCTGATCCGCAATTACCTGATCGATATCCACGGAAACCACATCTGCATCTTCCACCGGTTCCTCCTTCTTTTCAGGAGTCAGCAGCGCTTTAATGCTCAGGCTGATCTTCTTATCTTCGGGATTGAAGTCCACCACTTTCGCGGTCACTTCCTCGCCCACTTTCAGAACATCGGAAGGCTTCTCCACGTGCTCTCTGGAAATCTGGGAAACGTGCAACAGCGCATCGATGCCGGGCTCCAGCTCCACAAAAGCGCCGAAATCGGTCATTCTCGCGACTTTTCCGGTCACCACATTGCCCACTGCATACTTCTCATCCGCATTTCTCCAGGGATTGAGCTCTTCGAATTTCAGGCTCAGGGCGATCTTGTTACCGTTGATTTCTTTAATCAGGACTTTCAGCTTATCGCCTACCTTGAACACCTTCTTGGGATGCTCGATGCGTCCCCAGGACATCTCGGAAATATGAAGCAGACCATCAGCGCCGCCCAGATCGATGAACGCGCCGAAATCCGTCACGTTCTTCACGGTGCCTTCCACTACATCGCCTTCATGGATCCGCGCGAACAACGCCGCCTGCATCTCAGCTTTTCTCGCCACGATCAGCTGCTTGCGGTCGCCGATATATCTTCTCCTTCTCGGGTTGTACTCACTGATCACGAATTCGATCTCCTGATCCGCGTATTTGCTCAGATCCTTTTCATAGGTGTCGGAAACGAGACTCGCGGGGATGAAAATCCTCACTTCATCGACGATGACGATCAGTCCGCCGTCCAGCACCTGGGACACTTTCGCCTTAAGCACTTCGTGATTGTTATAAGCTTCTTCAATCCTCTTGTTGCCTCTGTCGGCAGCCAGCCTCTTGTAGGTGAGCATCACCTGGCCTTCGCCATCGTTCACTTTCAGCACCTTCACTTCCATCGTGTCACCAGGCTTCACAACTTTCGTCATGTCGATGCTCGAATCGTTGGAGTATTCGTTTCTGGTCAGAATACCGTCGGACTTGTATCCGATGTTCAGCACGACTTCTTCAGGCTTCACATCGATGACTGTACCTTCAACTACCTCTCCTGCATGTATTGTTTTCAGCGATGCCTCCAGCATCTGCTCAAAAGTTAATTCGGACATAATTTTGAACCTCCTCGATTATTTTGCTCGGGGTGGAGGCCCCGGCCGTAATACCCACTAGTCGGACAGATTTAGGTAGTTCTAAATGCAAGTCATCCAGTGTCTGTATAAAACAGGTATTGGCGCATTCCCTGCTGCAGATTTCGTACAGCTTCCTGGTGTTGGAACTGCGCTTTCCACCTATTACTATCATCGCATCAACTTCAGCAGCAATCTCTTTTGCCTCGGTTTGTCGTTCCTCAGTTGCGTTACAGATAGTATTCACAATACTAATATCATACCCTCTTTCTGTAAAAATTTCAACCAATTCTTGAAATTTATTGTAGTTAAATGTCGTTTGTGACACAATACAGACCGGTTTTTCCCTGTCACATTCAATTTTTGACATTTCTTCCTTCGTTTCGGCTACGATTGCCGGCGTGACGGACCACCCCATGATTCCTTCCACTTCCGGATGTCCCGCATTGCCGATGATAAGAATCTGTTTTCCGGCCGCGCTCTCTTTTTCCACAATACGGTGAATCCTGCGCACGAACGGGCAGGTTGCATCCACGCAGGCGAGCCCCTGTCGCTCGATCTGCTCATAGATTTCCCTGGCTACGCCGTGAGAGCGGATGACCACTGTCCCCTTCGTCAGCTTCGCCAGCTCCTCTCTCGATTCGATCACCGCAACGCCCTTTTTTTCCAGATCCTTCACCACTTCTTCATTGTGGATGATCGGTCCGAAGGTATAGATTTTCTCTCCCTTTTCGGCCAGCTCATAGACCGTATCCACCGCCCGCTTCACGCCGAAGCAAAAGCCGGCGCTTTTGGCCAACACCACTTCCATCACTTTTCCTCCATGCGGCACCGCCTTCAGGCGTCAATTCCTTTCTCCCTGCAGATCCGAACGATCTCGGATACCACCCCGTCGATATCCAGATTCGAAGAATCCACCAATATCGCATCCTCCGCCTGCTTTAAGGGGGAATTTTCCCGCGTCATATCCTGATGATCCCGCTTCACGATATCAGCCTCGATGGTCTCGAAATCGCAGGCGACCCCTTTGGCCGTCAGCTCCTCATATCTGCGCATAGCCCGCACCCGGCTGGAAGCGGTGAGATAAATTTTCACCGTGGCATCCGGCAGGACACAGGTTCCGATATCCCTGCCGTCCATGATCACGTCGCTGGTTTTGGCCAGCTTCTGCTGCAGCGATACCAGCTTTTTGCGGACTGCCGGGTTCGGTGAGCTGGCGGAGGCCATGTTGCCAACCTCTTCCGTCCGGATCAGACCATTGACGTTTTCTCCGTTGAGCAGTACCACCTGTTCCCCGTTTTCATAACGGATGGAGATATCAGCCTCCTGACACTTTCCTGAGATCGCTTCCCCATCGTCCGCTCTCACCCCGTTTCGCAGCAAAAAGAGCGCCATGGCCCGGTACATCGCACCGGTATCCACATAAATGCAGCCGAGCTGCTTTGCGATTCTTTTTGCGATCGTGCTCTTGCCCGCCCCTGCGGGCCCGTCCACTGCAATACTGTATCCCATTTTCCCTCATTTCCGCGCGGGCATTCCCGCGCTCTTTTTTTCTATGAAACGGGCTGACGCGCACCATAAACGGCGCGCCGCCGCACATAAATGCGATACGAAACCGACAATCCCCATTATAGCCGGATTTTTCAATCGGAGCAATCGGAAGCGTCCGCTGTCCCCGCGCTTTTTCCCGCCAGATGCCCGCTGCTCCAGGCGATCTGCAGATTGAATCCTCCGGTCAGGGCGTCCACATCCAGCATTTCGCCGGCAAAATACAATCCCTTCACCCGTTTGGACTCCATGGTGGACGGATTGATCTCCTGCACCCGGACGCCGCCGCCCGTGATGATGGCCTCCGAAAAGCCTCTGGTTCCGGTCACAGCAAGCTGCACCTTCTGAATCAGCCCGGCGAATTTCCTTCTCTCCTCCTTCGTGATCTCATGGACTTTTCGTTCCGGATCCAAACCGGAAAGCCCGATCATCACAGGGATCAGCCGGGCTGGAAAGAGGCCGTCCAACGCGTTTTTAAAGCTCTTGTTCCGATTGGACGTAAAGTCCCGCAAAAGGCGGTCGTCCATCTGCTTAGGCGACAACGCAGGCTTTAAGTTCAGACAGACGCGGCATTCTCCGGCTGCTTTCCCCTTTTTCACCAGTTTTCGAAGGGCGGCGCTGTAATAGCTGCTGGCGCTCAAAACCAGCGGACCGCTGATTCCAAAATGGGTGAAAAGCATCTCGCCGAATCCCTCATAGAGCTTTTTCCCGTCCATCTCCAGCGTCAGAGTCACATTTTTCAGAGCCAGCCCCTGCAGGGCGGCGCACCAGGTTTCCCGGGTTTCCAGCGGGACGAGGGCGGGCAGACAGGGAATCACCGAATGCCCCAGCGCTTCCGCCATTCGAAGGCCTGCCCCGTCGGATCCCGTAGTGGGATAGGAAAGTCCCCCTGTAGCCAGAATCACAGCGTCCGCTTCTTCCTTTCGCCCGTCGGAAAGCAAAAGGCCCACAGCGCGCTCACGTCCTTCTTCCGTCTTTTCGCCATCCGCTCCGGTCCTCCCTTTTTCCCCCTCCGTCAGCACCGCTTTCACCGGTGTTTTCAGACGGACTTTCACCCCGTTTTCCTTCAGCGACCTCTCCAGGGCCTTTGTCACGTCTGAAGCGTGATCCGAAACGGGAAAAACCCGCTCTCCCCGCTCCGTTTTCAGGGAGCATCCATGTTCCCGAAAAAAAGCCTGTACCGCGTCCGTGTCGAAGGATGCGAATGCGCTGTAGAGAAATCTGGGATTGCTGATCACGTTTTCAAAAAAAACATCCCGGTCACAGGCGTTCGTCAGATTGCAGCGCCCTTTGCCGGTAATGTAAATTTTTTTTCCGAGTTTTTCATTTTTTTCATAAAGCGTCACCGAAGCGCCCGCCCGGGCAGCGGCCGCGGCGGCCATCATGCCGGCCGCTCCTCCGCCGATCACCGCAACTTTTCGCATCATAAATCGTTCTCCGTATCGCCGTTTTTCCGTTCCTCCCCGAAGGGGTGGTATAGCATGGATTCCTCGTTGATGAAATTGATCTCGTCGTTCAGATAGACCTGGTAGTTATTCCAGGCCCCTTCCAGCGCCTCGAGATTCTCCTTTACCTGGGCCGGACGCTTTAAACACAGCGCCACCACCAGGGCATTGATCACGGAAAGGGGCGCCACCAGGGAATCCACGATGGAGATCGCGTCGCTTCTGGCCAGCAGATTGCAGGAAGAATACAGGTTCATGGGGGAATGTACGCTGTCGGTGATCGTGATCACTTTCGCGTTTCGATCGTTGGCAAACTCCATAGCCTTTAAAGTGCGCATGGAATAGCGGGGAAAGCTGATCCCGATGATGCAGTCCTCCTCGTTGATGCGGATCATCTGTTCGAATACTTCGCTGACGCTGGTGGTTCTGAGCTGCACAATGCTTCCGCGGATCATATTCAAATAGAAGCTCAAAAAGCCTGCCAGCGGCTCGCAGCTTCGAATTCCCAGCACGTACACTGTCCTGGCGTTCAGGATCAGATCCACCGCTGTCTCGAACGCCGCCGGATCCAGATGATCGATGGTATGGCGGATCTTTTCGATATCGGAGGACAGGACGGAAGTCAGAATTTCCGACTGAGCGCTGTCCGCATAGCGGACATCCATTCGCTCCACCGCATTCAGCTTTCCCTTCACCCAGGCTGCCAGCGCCTCCTGCATCTGCGGATACCCGCCATAGCCCAGCCCGGATGCAAAACGAACCACGGTGGATTCGCTGATGGACAGCGCTTCCCCCAGCTTCGCCGCCGTCATAAACACCGCCTGATCGTAATGATCCAGAATATAGGCAGCAATCGCCTTATGCCCCTTGCTCATCCCGGAATACTTCTCGTTGATCCGGGAAACGATATCGTTCCTGTTTTCCATAGCCTCCTGCCGCCCGTTCTTCTGATATCGGCCCTCCCTCTGCTTTCCATTCTAACTGATTCCGGGGTTTGGTGTCAACTGAATGCATGGTGCCGGGCATTTCCTTACTCTATGCAAATGTTGACCGCAGATGTCGCTCCGAAATCCAGAATTTCTCTGCAGACGCAGGGAATCGGATAGCGGAAAATCGGGCCGTCCACTACCAGCGTATGATATTCTCCGTTCTCCCCTCAAACATCGACCCCCCGCTCCTTCAGCTTTACGATCCATTCGGAACTGAGCTCTTTTCCCAGAAAATCTTTCGACAGCGCCCGATTATCAGAAGCCCCACCGGTTCATGGCCCGCTTCCAGCATTTTGTGCAATGCCAGAACTCTATCCTTTCCACCGCTGTAAGACAAAACAAATTTCATAATCATCTCCCTGATCAAAACACATTTACACGAAAAAGATTCTCCGCCGCAGAAAATTCCCTCACGACACAGAAAACCCCTCCCGGCGGGCGGATGGAAAATCCGCCCGCCGGGAGGGGTCAACTCTCTTTCGTTTCAGCCGGATGGCACAAAAACGCTCGTTACGCCGGATAAGCCCCGTTTTTCGTATCCGCCTGAGCCATATCCACCTTTTCCTGCTGGGCCTGGCGGTATTTGAAGAAGTCAAGAGCCACCTGAGGGAACAGCGCGTAGGAAAGAACATCCTCATCCTGCTGCTTCCACTGCTTCATCTCGGCCTCGATCTTCTCCAGCTCGTTGGGGATCAGATCCGCAGGACGGCAGGTGATCACTTCCGTATCTCCGATAACCTTCTTCTGCACTTCTGCATTGAAAGGCTTCACCGTACGGCCGTATTTGCCGGAAAGCAAATCTTTGGTCTCGCCGGTAGCGACTTTGTAACGCTCTCCCATCAGCACGTTGAGTACCGCCTGTGTGCCCACGATCTGAGAGGAAGGGGTGACCAGAGGGGGTTCTCCGAAATCCTTGCGGACTCTGGGGATCTCCTGCAGCACGTCGTCGTATTTGTCGCTGGCGTTCTGCTCCTTCAGCTGGCTCACCATGTTGGAGAGCATGCCGCCCGGAACCTGATACAGCAGGGTCTTGATGTTGACGCCCAGCACTTTTGGATCCATCAGGCCTGTCTTTAAGCACTCTTCCCTGTAAGGGCGGAAGTAATCCGCGATCTCCGCCAGAAGGTTCTGATCGTAGCCGGTATCGTAGGGAGTCCCTTTGAAGGTCTCCACCATGACCTCGGTGGCGGGCTGGGAAGTTCCCATGGAGAACGGGGAAATCGCGCAGTCGATCACGTCCACTCCCGCTTCCACCGCTTTTAAGTAGGTCATGCTGGCGACGCCGGACGTATAGTGGGTGTGCAGCTGGATCGGCAGCTTCGTCGCGCTCTTCATGGCGGTGATCAGCTTGGTCGCTTCATAGGGCACCAGCAGGCCGGCCATATCTTTGATGCAGATGGAATCCGCGCCCATTTCCTCGATCTGTTTTGCCACGCTCATCCAGTAGTCCAGAGTATAAGCATCGCCCAGGGTATAGGAAAGGGCGATCTGCGCATGGCCGCCTTCCTTGTTGCAGGCTTTCACCGCGCACTCCAGATTGCGCAGGTCGTTCAGGCAATCGAAAATGCGGATGATATCGATTCCGTTTGCGATGGATTTCTGCACGAAATACTCCACCACATCGTCCGCGTAATGACGATAGCCCAGGATATTCTGCCCGCGAAACAGCATCTGCAGCTTCGTGTTCTTGAATCCCGCTCTCAGCTTGCGCAGTCTGTCCCAGGGATCTTCCTTCAGGAAGCGCAGGGAAGCGTCGAATGTCGCGCCGCCCCAGCACTCTACGGAATGATAGCCCACTTTATCCATCTTCTCCACGATCGGAAGCATCAGTTCTGTGGGCATTCTGGTCGCGATCAGGGACTGATGCGCATCCCGGAGAACTGTTTCCGTAATTTTAATCGGTTTTTGTTCAGGCATTATATTTTCCTCCATAAAATCAATCCGAAATTACCGAAAATTCATATCGATAACATCCATCAGAATACGCCGAAAATCGCCATAAAGGTTCCGGCCACGACGGCGGTGCCGATCACGCCCGCCACGTTAGGGCCCATCGCATGCATCAGCAGGAAGTTCGTAGGATCCGCCTGAGCGCCCACCTTCTGGGAAACACGGGCAGCCATCGGAACGGCGGATACACCCGCGGAACCGATCAACGGGTTGACCTTGCCGCCGGAAGCGATGCACATCAGTTTTCCGAACAGAACGCCGGCAGCCGTGCCAAACGCGAAAGCGATCAGGCCCAGCACCACGATTTTAATCGTATCCATATTCAGGAACGCCTCCGCGCTGGTGGTAGCGCCTACAGAAGTACCCAGCAGGATCACGACGGTATACATCAGCGCGTTGGAAGCGGTGTCCGCCAGCTGTCTGACCACGCCGCACTCCCGGAACAGATTGCCCAGCATCAGCATCCCCACCAAGGGCGCCGTAGTAGGTAAGATCATACAAACGACCACCGTCACGATGATCGGAAACAGAATTCTTTCCAGCCTGGAAACCGGACGCAGCTGTTCCATCTTGATCTTGCGTTCTTTTTCCGTGGTCAGCAATTTCATGATCGGAGGCTGGATGATGGGTACCAGCGACATATAGGAGTAAGCCGCCACGGCGATGGGCCCCAGCAGTGCGGTCTGCCCCAGCTTTCCGCACAGGAAAATGGAAGTCGGCCCGTCAGCTCCGCCGATGATGGAAATTGCAGCAGCAGCCTTGTCGTTGAATCCCATGGCGATGGCACCGAAGTAAGCGGCGAAAATACCGAACTGGGCTGCCGCGCCCAGGAGAAAACTCTTGGGGTTGGCGATCAGCGGCCCGAAGTCGGTCATCGCTCCCACGCCCATGAAGATCAGGGACGGCAAGATCGACCACTCGTCCAGAATGTAGAAATAGTACAGCAGGCCGCCGGTTCCGTTGGAAGAGTCTTCCGGGCGGAGCATGATATCCGGATAGATGTTCACCAGCAGCATGCCAAAAGCGATTGGAACAAGCAGCAGCGGCTCAAATCCCTTGGCGATCGCCAGATACAGGAATACGCAGGCCACCGCAATCATCAGCACATTTCCCCACGTGATATTGAAAAATGCCGTCTGATGAATCAGGTTGTCCAATGTAGTCATTATATAAGACATTTTGTTGACCTCCCTGTTTTGATACTCGAGATGACCGGCATCAACCGGTTCCCGATCAATTTAATGTTGCCAGTAATGCGCCTGCCTCAACCGCGTCGCCCACCGCAACATCAATGCTCGCCACAGTTCCGTCCTGAGGTGCTACTACAGGGATTTCCATCTTCATCGCTTCGATCGTCACCACGGGATCGCCGGCCTTCACCGCCTGTCCTACCGCGGCATCGATGCCGAATACCTTGCCCGCTGCGCCCGCTTCTACGCGGATGCTGCCCGCCGTACCGGATGCTGCGGGTTTCGCAGGAGCCGCAGGCGCGGGTGCCGGAGCGGGTACAGGTGTCGCAGCCGCCGGAGCAGGTGCGACCGGTCTGGGAGCGACCTTCGGTGCCGCCACGGGCGCCGCTGCGGACGTCCCTTCTTCTACTGTTACATCATATACGTTGCCGTTTACGGTAATGGTATAGGTTTTCATTCTCGATTCCTCCTGTAAAATAATGTCCTCACGGGACTGGATTTTTAAGTAAGCCTCCGGATTCGTCCGTCTATCCGGTTTCCTTTCAGGCATTTTTCCATCTTCCGCCTCTGCGCCGGATGCTTCTGACCACGAATCCTTCCGGCGACGTGTTTTCGCTTGCCGCGATGGCTGCCGCAATCACCGCAACCAGTTCCCCGTCATCCGGCTGCGCTGCGGGGACGGGGGCGTGGACGGGCGTCGGTTTGGGCGCCGGCGCTTTCTCCGCCTTTTCCACTTTTTCCACTTTTCCCTTGCCGGAAAGCTTCTCCTGAATAACCGGAATATAGCGGAACGCGCCGATCAACAGACTGATCAGGATCAGGACGATGAAGACGGTTCCCATTCCCAGCAGCGTATTGAGCGCCGCATTGGTCATCAGTTCGCTCATGCTGCGCTGAACGTTGGTGGTAATGCTCGTCAGATTTCCAGTGCTGTCCAGAACGATGGAAACCACCGCATCGTGATCCGTTCCGTCGACGGTCGCCTCGATCGTCACGGAATCCTCATCCCAGGTCATGGTGTGTTCCATGATCCCCTGATATTCTCCCAAATCCGACACTGCGGACTCCCAACTGCTCAGCGCGGCGCTGAGCACCTCATCGGAAGCATACTGATCCTCCAGGCCGGCGACGACGATCTGGTTGATCGCGTCGATAACCTGCTGCGCATACGCCAGCGCGCTCTCATCATCGATCTGCAGCGGATTGGCAACCGCCGCATCCTCCTGATTCTGAGTGCATGCCGTCATCCCCAGCAGACAGGTCAACATACCTAATATTATCAGAAATTTTTTCATATTAAGCAGCTCCCTTTCTTATACTGTGCCGTGTTTTTTCGCCGGACGGTCTTCCCTCTTCGTAAACAACATCTCGAATGCTCCGATGACATACTTTCTCGTCTCAGCCGCTTCGATAATCTGATCCACATAACCCCTTCTCGCAGCACTCTCCACGCTGGTCTGACCGGTTTCATATTCCTTGGCGCAGGCATCGATAGCCGCGCTGTCCTGCCCGTCACAGATGATCTTGGCCGCCAGTTTCGCATCCATGGTGCCGATCTTCGCATCCGGCCAGGCATAGGTGATATCCGCTCCGACCGCCTTGGAATTCATCACATTGTAAGCGCTTCCATACGCTTTTCCGATCACCACGTTCACCTTCGGAACCGTAGCGTTCGCAAACGCATAGGTCAGCTTCGCCGCCGCTTTGGCGATTCTCTTCTCGGAACATTTGGTCGCTGCAAAACCCGTCACATTGGTCAGAGACAGTACGGGAATTCCGAATGCATCACAAAAGTTCACGAAATCCGCCGCTTTCTCACATCCCCTGACAGAAAGAGCCGCATCGAACTTCTCTGCCACCTTTCCTTCTTCATCCAGCACTTCGCTGCGATTCGCCACTGCGCCCACCGTCATACCGTTTAAACGAAGGAATCCCGTCACCATATCTTTCGCCCAGGAACCCTTCACTTCGAAGAATCTCTGATCATCCGCAATCAGCGAAAGGGCCACGAAGGTGTCTCCCACACAGGCGGAAAGCTCTTCATTCACACGGTTCAGGTCATCCGTACACTCTTCATACGCATCGTTGTCCTCGTTGTTGGCAGGAAGCATGCAGACCAGCTCGCGGATCCCCGACAGGATCTGCGCTTCGTCGCCCACCACATCCACGATTCCGGCCTCTTCGCTCTGAAACGCGGCTGCGGACGTATCGCATTTGCCGGCGTAATTGCCCGCCAGGGCATTGGGAGAATTGACGAACAGTTTCGCCTTGCTCCCCTCCATAAACGTAAAGTCCGTCAGCGTGGGGATCAGAGCCAGACCGCCGCCGCAGCTGCCGAAAACAGCAGTGATCTGAGGGATCACTCCGGACGCCAAAGACTGTTTTAAGTAAATTTCGCCGAAAGCGTTCAGGGCGTCTGCCGCCTCCTGCAGGCGAAATCCTGCGGAATCGATCAGGCCGATCACCGGAGCGCCGGTCTTCATAGCCAGATTATACAGGTTCACGATCTTTTTGGCGTGCATTTCACCGATGCTGCCGCCCAAAACGGAAGCGTCCTGGCTGTAAACATACACGAGGTTGCCATCGATCAGCCCATAACCTGTGATAACGCCGTCGGAAGGTGTCTCTGTCTGTTTCAGATTGAAGTCGGTGGCCCTGGCTGTAACCTTCGCGCCGATTTCAACGAAGCTGTTGTCGTCGAGTAAAGCTGCTATTCTTTGACTCGCTTGTGAAGTGTTGCTCATTTTTCAGCCCTCCATTTTATATTTGGATAAAATAAATAAACCCGATTGACGAATTAACGCAAAAATGAGCATAATAGCACAATTTTCGCCGTGCATCCGTACTTTAGTAGTATACCACGAAAACGTAAGGGCCGCCAGATATAAAAATGAAATAAAATGACCAATTTATTCGACTTGCGCAATCATTTTTGGACATTTTTTACAACAACACAGCATCCAACACCCTACGAATACAGTAAGGATAGGTGATTTTCGGCACAGTTTCTCCCGCTTTTACCGGTATAAGCGCATAAAGTTCTCCGTTGACCAGAAAAGACTGTTCCCCCACTTCATCCCCCTTTTTCACAGGAGCTCCCAGGCTGTCCGGCAGGGACCATTCCACCTCTATCTCGTCCTCCGGCCCCAACAAAAGTTCGATTTTTTTCGCTTCCGCCGTCAGGGGAACTTCCGTCTTTTGCCCGTTTACCACCGGTACCGGCTCCAGCGCCTTTTCCTGATAGATATCGCATTTTTCAAAATTTTCCAGACCGTATTCCATCAGGATTCTGGCATCGTGCCACTTCCATGTCTTATTGTTCGGCCATCCGCAGGCCAGGAGGGCGATGGAAAATGTCTTCCCGTCCCGTTCCAGCGCCCCCACATAGCAGTATCCCGCTTTGCCGGTATACCCCGTTTTTCCGGACAGCGCCCCATCCATCATCTGCAAAAACGCGTTATGATTAGTACAGGAAATCGTCCTGTTCCCCGCCGTATATTCTCCTCCCTCCGCTTTCCGATAGTCGCCAAAGACGTAGGATTGCGCGCGCGTCACTTCCAGAAAAGCCTCTCTGGCCGGGGAATCCGTGATACAGTAGCTCATGATAAGAGCCAGATCCCTGGCCGTAGTGGAATGGGATCGCTCCACAGTCTGTCCTCCGTACTCCGCCATCAGCGTTGCATCCAGGCCGTTTGGCGTGACGAAAAAAGTGTCCCCGCACCCCAGACTGGCGGCCTTCTCGTTCATTTTCCCCGTAAATGCCAGCACCGCCCGTTTGCTTTCCTCTGCGGAATGAGAACTGATATCCTCTGAAAGGCCCGCCCACTTGCTCCCATAGTATTCCGCAATGATCACCGCCGCATCGTTATGAGATTCCAACATCAGGGAATAGAGCAGATCACCGATCCGATAAACCTCTCCCTTTTTCGCCCCCATGCGCACTTCCGGCTGTCCCGCCGCATAAGAAGAGACGGACGCCATATCGGAAACGTTTCCCAGTTCCAACGTCAGAATGCAGGTCATGATCTTCGTGGTGCTGGCCATAGGCATCACGTCATTTCCGTTTTTCTGCAATAAAACACGCCCGTTTTCTGCATCCATCAGGACTGCGGACTGGGCGTAAAGCTGACTGGTTGTACTCGATTTTTCTTCTTTTCTCTCATCTGCGGCCTCTGCATATACAGGCCGCTGTCCGTTTGCGCGCACCGCGCTGCCCATCAAAATGAGCGCCGCCAGGGTTCCTGCCAGGAAACGCCACGCCGGCCCTGTGATCCTCCTTCCGATCGTTTGCAGCCGCCCTTTACGGTCCCTCCTCTTTTCCATCTGTCAGCCTCGCTTTCGTCCTGTCACCGTTATTATCATATATATGGGACACCGAAAGCCTTCATTCCTTTTTCCTCAGGTTTCCAGCTGAAGGGCCGCTTCCTGTTCCGCCTGCTCTTTGAATTCCTCCACTTCCACAGGGGTCAGCGCCGGCAGATCTTCCAGAGAGCTGACGCCAAAAGTCCGCAGAAACTGCTCCGTGGTTCCGAACAACAGCGGACGGCCCGGCGCATCCAGCCTCCCCAACTCCATCACCAGATCGAATTCCACCAACCTGTTGATGGCATGATCGCAGTTTACTCCCCGGATCCGCTCCACATCCAGCTTCGTCACCGGCTGTTTGTAGGCGATAATGGAAAGCGTTTCCAACAGCGTATCCGAAAGCGAATATTTTCGAGGCGTTTTTGCGATTCTGATCAGGTACTCGTACATTTCCGGGCGAGTGCACATCTGCCAGGACTGATCCAGGCACAAAAGTGTTACTCCCCGCCCCTCCTCATTCCAACGCGCCTTCATCCCTTCCAGAATCTCCCTCGTCTTTTTCTGGCTTTCCCCAATGATTTCCGAAAGCCGCTTCTCTTCCACGGACTCCCCCACCGCAAAAAGAACGGCTTCCAACGCCGCTTCCTGTTCCTTTCGCTCCATTTTACCGCTCCTCTCTGGAAATGATCGTAATTTCATCGTCGATGGAATCCTGTTCCACCGTCACTTTCCCGATCTTCATCAATTCCAGAACGACCAGAAACGTCACGATGACTTCCATTTTGCTGTGCTGTTTTTCCAAAAGTTCCCGAAAGGAAAAGCGCCGGTGCGAATGCAGAAATTTCTCCACGTATCCCGCCTTTTCCTCCATGTTAATCTCATCTTTTTCGATCTTGCCGAACCGGCTCCTGACGGGATCCACCCGGTCTTCCTGACGCCGTATCACGTTTTTGAAAATCTCGTTCAACTTCGCAAGGGTCAGATCCCCGATGAGCTCCTCATAATTGACCGGGGGGCGAAACGCCTCCACTTCCGGCGGCATCGTCGCGCCTTTATAATAATATTTCCCCGCGCCGGCCTGCATGTCCTTCAATTCATAAGACATATACTTATACATCTTATATTCCAACAGCTTCTGCACCAGCTCAGCCCTGGGATCTTCCTCTTCGCCCTCTTCCGTCACTTCCCTGGGCAAAAGCATCCTGCATTTGATTTCCAGCAGCGTGGCTGCCATGACGAGGAACTCGCTCATCACGTTCATATCCTCTGTTTCCATCTGCCGAATATAGTCCAGGTACTGCTCCGTAATCTCCGAAATCGGAATATCATAAATGTCGATTCTATTCTTTTCGATCAAATGCAAAAGAAGATCCAGCGGGCCTTCGAATGCTTCCAGTTTCACTTCCAGCGCCATCATTTCCTGCGCGGCTGCTGTCGCGCCAGGCCGGGATTCAGCACAGGCGGCAGCCGCTTCCTCATTTTCTGTTTTTCTCTTTCTGCGTATCCGTCCCTTTGGGGGCGAGTTCCACCGCCACCAGTTCCGCCGGATTAAAAATCCGAATCGGAATCGTATGACTTCCAAGCCCCCGGCTCACGATCATCCGCTTCTCTCCCAGACGAAATTCCCCTCCGTCATACTTCGGGAACAAGGTCAGGGAAGTGGATAGAACCCCGCCCAGCCAGGGCAGGCGCATGATACCCCCATGGACATGACCCGAAAGGGTCAGATCCGCCCCCCATGACGCATAGGCTTCGAAATAAGCAGGATTGTGCGCCAGCAAAATCCGGTATTCTCCCCTGGAAGCCGTCCCCAGGATCCGATCCAGCTCCTCCTTTCCAGGAGGAGTTTTGCGAAACTTGTGGTAAAAGCGCGGAGGCAGATCCAACCCGTAAATCCGGATTCCCTCGTCGGCCATGACGACGCTTTGGTTTTCCAGAAGGCAAACCCCGCTCTTCTCCAGCACGCTCCTGTACTCAGCTCCCATCCCGCCGAATTTTTCCGGATCATGATATATCCTGTACTCATGGTTTCCATTGGCGTAATAGAAAGGATACCGTTCGGCCAGATTCCTGACCAGCTCCTCCGCCGGCTCCATGGACAACTTCGGCACGGAAGTTATCAGGTCCCCCGCCGACAGGATGAAATCCGGCTTTTCCGCCTCGATGGCCGCGAAAAGTTTTTCGTTATGCGGGCCATACCGTCTGTTGTGCAGGTCAGCCAGCAGCACGAACTTCACTCTTTTTTTTACCTCGGCATTTGCAATCTTGTAGGATACTTTTACAAAGCGGGTGCTGTCATAGATCGCAACGGCGAATATACACAGGCACAGAAAGCCCGCCAGCAGTCCCAGTTTCAACATCATATCTCTCTCCAGTAAGCGCTCGCGTCCGCTTTTTGACTCATTGTATCATAAAAGGGCCGCTTATAAAAGAAAATATCCGATGATTTTTATCACGTAATCGCGATAGACCGCCTTTTTCACGCTGGCTGCAAACAGGATGGGAACCGTTCCGATCACCTCTCCGTTCAGGGTGTACTGCGCCTCTCCCGCCTGCTGCCCCGCCTTGATGGGAGCGGTAGCCTCCTCAGGCAAAATCAGATTTTTCTGGATCATTTCCAGATCGTGTCCGTCCACATCCAGATAGGAGAAGCTCGAATCATAGGCCAGAGGAACGGCTTCCTCCACTCCTCCCCGCACCTTCATATCCGGAATTTTATCCTGATTTTCATCCCGATACAGGGCGCTGACGCTATAGCCGTAGTTAAGCAGGGCAGCCGCGTCCTCAAATCGGGACTTGGAGTCCGGCGCCGTCATGATCACGGCAATCAGCTCCATATCGTCCTTTTTCGCAGTGGCCGAAAGGCAGTATTTCGCTTTGCTCGTGGATCCGGTCTTCAAACCGGTGGCCCACTGATATTGCTTGAGCAGTTTATTGGTGGATGAGAGGGTAAAGGAGGTGCTCCCCCGGGCAGTGGTATGGGTGATATCCTCCATCCAGATCCCCGTATAGCGATAGACATCCGGATAGCGCGTCACCAGCTCCCTGCTCATGATCGCCACATCTCTGGCGCTGGTATGATGCTCCTCCGAATCCGTCAGTCCGCAACAGTCCACGAAATGGGTATTGGTCATGGACAATTCCTGCGCCTTTTGATTCATGCGGGCGACGAATTCCTCCTCGCTCCCCGCGATATGTTCCGCCATCGCCACGGCCGCATCGTTACCGCTGGCCACTGCGATGCATTTAATCAGGGTATCCACAGTCTGCAGTTCTCCGGCCTCCAAAAAAACCTGGGATCCCCCCATGGACTGGGCCCGTTCGCTGGTGATCACCTCGTCCGCAAGTTCGATCTCCCCTTTATCCAGAGCTTCGAAAATCAGCAGCAGCGTCATAATTTTCGTTATGCTCGCCGGAGCGCAGACCTGATCCGCATTCTGCTCATAGATGACCTTTCCGGTAGACGCTTCCAATAAAATAGCAGAAGGGGCTGAAATGGAAACCGCCCCCTCTGCTGCACAGACGCTTTGCGCCGGCCAAAGAACCAGCATAAGAATCATCTCAACCGACAGAAGCAGCACGGCAATACGTCTTTTGCACGACCCGTTCATATGATGCTCTCCATCTTCAGATTGCTATAGTTATTCTTATGTCGGATTCCCCGGATTATTCCTTTTTCTCTGTATCAGCTCCGTTATTGCCCCGCACCGGCGCTCATCGCCGCCACCTGTGCCACCGTTTCAGGAGCCACCACTTCTCCCGTCGCGGTGTCCACTGTCACCCCGGTCGCGGGATCCGTCACCCAGGCTGCGGGATTCAACGCCGGCACCGCTGTAGCGATCCCGTTGGCATCGAATGTGTACAGCGCGCCGTCCACCGTCAGCGTAGTGTTGACCGCCATGCTGCCGTCCGCCTGGAAATACCGCATGCCGGATGCGTCAGTATACCAGCCATACTGCATCGTTCCGTCCGCTCCGAACAGATAGGTCAGCCCGCCGATCGGCACGAGACCGGTGGTCATAAGGCCGGAAGCATCGAAATAATATTTCTGTCCATTGACCGCCACCAACTCGTTGGCCGCCATGCTGCCATCCTCTTTGAAATACCGTGTGCCCGCTGCGGCATCGGTATAAAAGCCATACTGCATCGCGCCGTCCGCCCCGAACAGATAGATCTTTCCGTTCAGCGGAATCATGCCCCGCTGCATAAGGCCGTTAGCTGCGAAATAGTATTTCCTGCCCCCTATTTCCACGAGATCCCTGAGCATGTGACCGTCGCTGGTATCCATATAATACATGTTCACGCCATCGCCCAGCCAGCCCTGCTTGTACAAAGTTCCGTCCGCGTTCATGAAATAGGTCTTTCCATTATCTTCCACAAATCCGAACTGCATCCGATAGTTCTTATAATAATAGCGATTTCCGCCCCGATCCACAAAACCGTTGGCCACGATCAGGTTGGAATAATCCTTGAACTGATAATTCAGATCCACCCTGCCGTCGATCCCGGGCACCGTGCCGCTGCTGGTAAACTGCCAAAAAGCCGGATTCGGATACTCGCATACCGTATTGTACTGAGCGATCCACTTATCGTAAGGAGTCGCTGCAATCTTCCCGGTCATCCAGTTTTTGCTGGAATAAACCATAGGATAGTATCCTGCGCTCTGGACGGTGCTGCAGAACGCCACTGCCAGAGAAGCCAGCTGTTCCGGCGTCATATTTTTATGTACGGAATCCTCCAGATCGAATACCACAGGATAGCTCACCGTGTACGGCTCCAGCGCTGCAATAGCGAACTGCGCCTCCGTGATAGCCGCTTCCACGGTGGTCGCATAGGAATAGATATAAGCCCCTACTTTCAAACCCGCCGCATTGGCGCCGGCCATATTGGCCGCATAGTATGGATCCAGGCCGCTCTTTGCGCTGCCTATTTTGATGAATGCGAAGGAGTAGCCCGCGTTTTTCACCGCGCTCCAGTTTACCGCCCCCTGGTATTTGGATACATCAATTCCTTTCGCGATAGTCGTCGCCGCTTCCGCCCTGACGGGCGCCGCCAGGAAAGATCCAACAGCCACCGCAGCAGCGAGCAGAAGGCTCATCATACGTTTCTTAAGTCCCATCTTTTCCTCCATTCTGTCCAGTTTTACTTCGCCGGGTTCACAGAAAATTTCCCGGAAATTTCCTGTCGTATGAAAAAGCAGGTCCCCAAGTAAGCCTCAGGGACCTGTTTCCTTTTGTTTTAGTTATATTTGCGTTTTCTAGCTGCTTCAGATTTTTTCTTGCGCTTCACGCTGGGTTTCTCGTAATGCTCTCTCTTACGGATCTCCTGCTGGATCCCCGCCTTAGCACAACTTCTCTTGAAACGACGCAAAGCACTATCTAAAGTCTCATTTTCTTTTACGATAATGTTGGACATGAACCTACACCTGACCTCCCTTCAGTCCCGTCTCGTTTCACGACTGATTGGGTTTTTCTAATACATGTATGTATAATGCATCATTTGCATCCGCGCATCCGTACATCACATGCACAAGAACTATTATAGCAAAAAACCCCAGTTCGTCAACAGTTTTTTTCAAAAAGGCGGAATTTATTTCACCTGAGTTTCCAGAACCTTCGCTGCTTCGCCGATGGCAGCGTCGATTCCGGCGGGATTCTTGCCGCCAGCCTGAGCCATGTTCGGCCGTCCGCCGCCACCGCCGCCCACCAGGGCCGCGATCCCCTTGATCAGATTGCCCGCATGAGCGCCGGCCTTCACCGCAGCATCCGTGGCCATAGCGATCAGATTCACCCTCCCGTCCTGTTCTGAAGCCAACACTACGACGCCGTCTCCGAGCTTCTCCTTGAGCTGGTCGCCCAGATCCCTCAGCCCGTTCATATCCACGCCGTCCGCCCGGGCCGCGATCAGCTTCACGCCCTTCACGGTAACGACCTGATCCATTACATCGCCCAGCGCTTCCCTGGCGGCCTTGCTCTTTAAGGACTCGTTTTCACTCTGCAGCTCCCTGACTTCCGCCATCAGATGCTCCAGCCGCTCCTGCAGCGTCGCAGGGGTGGCTTTCACCGTTTTTGCCGCTTCTTCCAGCTTCTTTTCCAATTCGTCATAATAACGGAACACGCCCTCTCCGGTGAGGGCTTCGATCCTCCTGACGCCGGCTGCGACGCCGCTCTCGGAAAGGATCTTGAACGCCCGAATCTGGCCTGTAGATGTCGCATGGGTTCCGCCGCAGAACTCTTTGGAGTAGTCTCCCATGCAAACCACTCGTACCGTATCCCCGTATTTTTCTCCGAACAGGGCCATGGCGCCGGATTTTTTCGCCTCTTCCAGGGTCATAATCTTCGTTTCGACAGGAAGGTTCTCCGCGATCTTTTCGTTGACCTTCCGCTCCACCTGCGCGGTCTCCTCCGGAGTCATAGCGGAGAAATGGCTGAAGTCAAACCGAAGCCGATCCGCATTGTTCAGGGAACCCTGCTGCTCCACATGGGTGCCCAGCACTTCCCGCAACGCTTTCTGAAGCAGATGGGTAGCGCTGTGGTTTAAACAGGTGGCCTGTCTGTTCTTCGCATCCACAGAGAGTTTCACCCTGTCGGAAAGGCGGAACATCCCTTTTGTCACTTTACCCACATGGCCCACTTTGCCGCCTTTGAGCTTAATCGTATCCTCCACCGCGAAGAAACCTTCCGGCCCTTCGATGGTTCCACGGTCGCCTTCCTGTCCGCCCATGGTAGCATAAAAAGGCGTCTCTTCCACGATGATGGTTCCGGACTGCCCGTCCGTCAACGCTTCCACCACTTCCGTATCCGTGGTCATAGCGCAGATTTTCGATTCGTGCTCCAGCCGGTCATATCCCACGAAAACCGATGTGATCGCCGGATCGATGGACTCGTATACCGTCACATCCGCACCCATGTAATTGGTGGTCTTTCTCGCTTTTCTCGCCGTCTCCTTCTGCTTGCGCATCGCGGCGTCGAAAGCCTCTTCATCCACGGTGAAACTCTTTTCTTCCAGAATTTCCTTCGTCAGATCCAGCGGGAATCCATAGGTATCGTACAGGCGGAACGCGTCTTCTCCGTTCATCACGGACGCGCCGCCGGCAGCCATCTTCTCCTCCAAATCGGACAATATCGCCAGCCCCTGGTCGATGGTCCGATTGAACTTGTTCTCTTCCTGGGTCAGGACATTGAAGATAAAGTCTTTCTTTTCCTCCAGCTCCGGATAGCCGTCCCGGCTCCCTTCGATCACGGTCTGTCCCAGATCCGCCAGGAAGGTGCCTTCGATGCCCAAAAGCCTGCCGTGGCGTGCGGCCCGGCGGATGATCCGGCGCAGCACATATCCTCTTCCCTCGTTGGAAGGCAGGATTCCGTCCGAAATCATAAACGTGGCGGAACGGATATGGTCCGTGATGATACGGATGGATACATCCCAGTCGTGTTCCTTATGATATTCTTTATGAGCGATTTCGCAGACCCGGTCGCGCAGCGCGCGGATCGTATCCACATCGAAGATGGAGTCCACGTCCTGTACCACCACGGCCAGACGCTCCAAACCCATTCCCGTATCGATGTTCTTTTGCTTTAATTCGGTATAGTTGCCGTGTCCGTCGTTGTCAAACTGGGAGAACACGTTATTCCATACTTCGATGTAGCGGTCGCAGTCGCATCCCACCGTGCAGCCCGGTTTGCCGCAGCCGTATTTTTCCCCGCGGTCATAATAGATCTCCGAACAGGGGCCGCAGGGGCCGGAACCGTGCTCCCAGAAGTTGTCCTCTTTGCCGAAGCGGAAAATGCGGTCCGCAGGAATGCCGATTTCTTCATTCCAGATCCGGAACGCCTCGTCGTCGTCCTGGTAGATGGACGGATACAGGCGCATGGGATCCAGTCCCACCACCTGCGTCAGGAATTCCCAGCTCCAGGCGATCGCCTCATGTTTGAAATAATCTCCGAAGGAGAAATTGCCGAGCATCTCGAAAAAGGTGCCGTGGCGCGCGGTCTTACCGATGTTTTCGATATCCCCTGTACGGATGCACTTCTGGCACGTGGTCACTCTCCTTCTGGGCGGGATCTCCTGCCCGGTGAAATAGGGCTTCAACGGTGCCATTCCGGAATTGATGAGCAACAGGCTGTTGTCATTGTGCGGAACCAGGGAAAAGCTCTTCATAACCAGATGTCCCTTGCTCTCGAAAAATTCCAGGAACATCCTTCTCAATTCATTTACGCCATATGCCTTCACGTATCTTTCCTCCAAACCTGCAGATTTTTTTCCCTTTTAATCTCAATCCAAATTATTATAGGTTTCCCGTCCGGCCTTGTCAACCGTTTACAGCGTTCTTTCGTCTCCCCAGAAAAACAGGGCCACAGTGCCCGGGCCAGTGTGGGCGCCGATCACCGTGCCAATGGGGTTGATCAGTACCTTCCCGTTCAATTTCGTAAACTCCGCCTCAACCAGATCCTCCACTTTCCGGGCATCTTCCAGGCAGGCGGACTGACACATGAAACACTTTCCGGAATATTCCCTGCCGTCCTGCGCGTGCTCCTCCATGCGCTTTACGATTTCGCGGATCACCTGTTTCTTTCCCCGGTGCTTGGTGCGGGGGATCAGTTTTCCTTCGGAATTGACGTTCATCAACGGGCAAATATTCAGCGCCTGTCCCACGAAGCCCGCAGCCTTGGAAATGCGGCCCCCCCGGATGAAACTGGTCAGATCCGTGGAGAAAAACCAATGGTGCAGGCGAAGTTTATTTTTCTCCACCCAGTCCACGTTTTCTTCCAGGCTCATCCCCGCCCTCTGATTTTCGAGGACGGTATCGACCAAAAGTCCATACCCTGAGGACGCGGCCAGGGAATCGATCACGAAAATCTTCCGATCCGGGTATGCCTCCTCCATCTGCGCCTTCGCCAGATTGGCGGAGTTGATCGTACCGGAAATGCCGCTGGACAGGGTCAAATGCAGGATATCCTTTCCCTCTTTCAGGATGGGTTCAAACAAACGGCAGTATTCCTCCACATTGACCTGTGAAGTCACCGGCTGGGCCCCATCCGCGATCTTCTGAAAAAAAGCCTCCGGCGTGATGGACGCGTACAGATCGTCAGGATAGTCCTTTCCATCCATCTGATAGTGGAACATGACATAGGGCACTTTATTGTTTTCCATATATTCCCTGCTCATATCCGCAGTGGAACAACATGTGATTACATAATCGCTCATCTCGGCTGATTTCTCCTTTCCAGATTCTTTTTCTTCTTTTTTCTCAGAAACTTCCTCTCGTATTATAATCAATCTGAACGCCTCTTACAAGAGGAAATGCCCGGGTTGACAACTCCATTTGGCAGTGTTACGATTTTATCAGAACAAATGTTTGTTTCCAAGGCAGGTGTGCAAATGATAAAACAGCTCTCTTTATTCGATTCTCCTTCTTCACAGATGCCTCTGGCCAGCCGGCTGCGGCCCGACAATCTGGACGACTTCGTCGGTCAGGAGCATCTTCTCGGACCTGGCAAGCTGCTGCGGCAGATGATCGACCGCGATCAGATTTCTTCCATGATCTTCTGGGGGCCTCCCGGCGTGGGCAAAACGACTCTGGCCAATATTATCGCCCGTAAAACCCGGGCGTCATTCATCAACTTCAGCGCCGTCACCAGCGGGATCAAGGAAATACGCGAGGTGATGGCTCAGGCGGAAAACAGCCGCATTTTAGGGCAAAAAACCGTCCTGTTCGTAGACGAAATCCATCGATTCAATAAAGCCCAGCAGGACGCCTTCCTCCCTTTCGTGGAAAAAGGAAGCATTCTGCTCATCGGCGCCACCACCGAAAACCCTTCCTTCGAGATCAACGCCGCGCTCCTCTCCCGCTGCCGGGTCTTCGTTTTAAAGCAGCTGACCGTCCAGGATCTGGAACGACTGCTCTGGCGCGCCGTCCAAAGCCCCAACGGGTTCGGGGGTACCCGGATTGAGATCGGAGATCCGCAAATCGCGGCCATCGCGGCCTTTGCCAACGGCGACGCCCGTACCGCTTTAAACACGCTGGAAATGGCTGTCACCAACGGGCAGGTCGGCGTCGGAACGATCGCGGTCACACAGGAAGGGCTAAACCAGTGCATCAGCCGAAAATCCCTTCTGTACGATAAAAACGGCGAAGAACACTATAATCTGATCTCCGCCCTGCACAAGTCCATGCGAAACAGCGATCCGGACGCCGCTCTGTACTGGATGTCCCGGATGCTGGAAGGCGGAGAAGATCCCCTGTATATCGCCCGTCGTCTGATTCGGTTCGCCAGCGAGGATATCGGCCTGGCCGACAGTCAGGCCCTTACGGTGGCAGTTTCCGCTTTCCAGGCCTGCCATCTGATCGGCATGCCGGAGTGCAGCGTAAATCTGGCCCACGCAGTGGTCTACCTCGCCCTGGCTCCCCGCTCCAACGCCGTCTACGTGGCCTGCGAAGAAAGTCTGCAGGACGCCCGGGAACATCTGGCCGAGCCGGTGCCCCTCCATCTGCGCAACGCACCTACACAGCTGATGAAAGATCTTCATTACGGAGAGGGTTATCAGTACGCCCACGATACGAAAGAAAAGCTCACTCATATGCAGTGTATGCCCGATTCCCTGCAGGGCAGAAAATATTACCGCCCCGCCGGACAGGGCGACGAGGCGCGGATCCTGCAGCGGCTTGCCGAAATCGAAGCCTGGAAGGAAAAAACGGAGTGATGGGCGCTCAAAAAGCAAAAAAGAGATGTCGAGCAAACCGAGAACATGGGGTTGCTCGATATCCCTTTTATTGCGGCTATCGAAGAAAGCGCCGGATCATACTTTCAAATGCTGTTCCCTATTTATCACGATCCTGCTCTTTGCCGGATTTTCTTTCGATGAACAGTTTTCTCGTGATAAAATTGTACACCATCACTACGCCCGTGGCGAAGGGCTTGACGACGATATAAGATCGGCTCCAGAACGGGTCCAGAATCAGCGTTCCCAGCCTGAGCACGATATTATTGATAATCAGGCCGCCTACCGCCAGCACGAAAAAGACGACGAACTGCTTACCCTGATTGGCGTTTTTGTCCGCATCGAAGACGAAGGCGATGCTCAAAATATAATTCACTATGGCTGACACGGTGAACGCCGCCGTATTGGCGCCGATCACCGGCAGATGGAAGAGCTCCTTTAAGAGGATCAGCAGCCCGAACTCGATGAAGAAACACAGAAACCCCACCACGCCGAATTTCAGGATCTGCTGTCCCAGTTTACTCTTAAAAAAACGATCGATCACAGCCTGTCCCTCGCTTACAGATTTTCTAATGTATTGCGGATTTCCCGGATGAAATCCCGGCTGTTTAACACAGTCACGTCCTGCAGGGAAGTGATCTGCGCCAGATCCTTCGTCATGCGCCCGCTCTCGATGGTGGCGATGGTCGCCTTTTCCAGACGATCGGCGAACTCACGCAATGCCGGGATTTCATCCAGCTCTCCGCGCTTTCTCAAAGCCCCGGTCCAGGCGAAGATCGTCGCCACCGAATTGGTGGAAGTCTCTTCCCCCTTCAGATGCTTGTAATAGTGCCGTTGAACGGTTCCGTGAGCCGCCTCGTATTCGTAAACGCCGGAAGGGGAAACCAGCACGGATGTCATCATCGCCAGGGAACCGAAAGCGGAGCTGACCATATCGCTCATCACATCCCCGTCGTAGTTCTTGCAGGCCCAGATGAATCCGCCCTTCGCCTTCATCACCCGTGCCACCGCATCGTCGATGAGGGTATAGAAGTATTCGATGCCGAGATCCTCAAACTTCTCCCGGTACTCCGTCTCGTAGATTTCCTGGAAAATATCCTTGAATGTATGGTCGTATTTTTTGGAAATGGTGTCTTTCGTGGCAAACCACAGATCCTGCCCGGTGTCTACCGCATAGTTGAAGCACGCTCTTGCGAAGCTGGAGATGGATTTATCCGTGTTGTGAATGCCCTGAAGGATGCCGGGGCCTTTAAATTCATGGATCAGCTCCCTTGTCTCGGTGCCGTCCGCTGCGGTGAAGACCAGCTCCGCTCTTCCGGGCCCCGGCACTTTGATCTCTGCGTTCTTATACACATCCCCATATGCATGACGGGCCAGGGTGATCGGCTTTTCCCAGCTGCGCACGCAGGGCTCTATCCCCTTCACCAGAATAGGCGCGCGGAACACCGTGCCGTCCAACATGGCGCGGATCGTACCGTTAGGGCTCTTCCACATTTCCTTCAGATCGTATTCCTTCACCCGCGCAGCGTTTGGGGTGATGGTGGCGCACTTCACTGCAACCCCGTATTTGAGCGTGGCGTTGGCGGAATCCACTGTCACCTGATCATCGGTCTCATTGCGATGTACGAGGCCTAAATCGTAATATTCTGTCTTTAAGTCGACATAGGGCAAAATCAGCTCGTCCTTGATCATCTGCCAGAGGATCCTCGTCATTTCGTCGCCGTCCATCTCCACCAGGGGCGTCGTCATTTGAATTTTTTCCATGCTATTCACCATTCCCTTCATAGGCTTTCAAAAGCCCGCTTTCTACCATATTAGCATAAGCGTTCTTCATATGCAAGGTCGCAAGTTCCTCCGCCCGATCCGCATCCTTCGCGCGAATGGCCTCCATGATCCGTCCATGCTCTTCCACTGCTTCCATTCCCCGCTGGCTGTCCGACAGGTTTTCCCTCCGGATCCGCTTCACGTATTCGTGGAATTCGCGCAGGTTCTGTTCCAGCATTTTGCTGCGGCAGGCCCGATAGAGGATATCGTGAAAATCATCGTCCAGCTCCGTCAGCTGCTTCGCATGCTGTTTTTCGGCATGGAATCTGGAAATATAAATATTCTCCTCCATGGCATCCAGCTCTTCCGGCCGGATGTGCTCCACAGCCCATCTGGCGCACAGCCCTTCCAGCAGACCGCGGATGGCATAGATATCCGCGATGTCCTTTCCGGTAATGGCGGTCACATAGGCCCCACGATTGGGCACGATGGAAACCAGTCCCTCCAGCTCCAGCTGCCGCAGCGCCTCCCGTACCGGCGTCCGGGAAACCCCCAGCTCTTCGCCCAAAGCAGCTTCTTTCAGCTCTTCGCCATCCGCGTATTTCCCGCCCAGGATGTCATCCCTGAGACGGTGAAAGACCATTCCCCGCAGGGAATATCGATCCGTCACCTCTTCTTTTCCTTTTCCCTGACCCATTGTTTTCTCCATTCCGAAGCGCATTTCACAATCTAATTCTCCGCGGGTTCTTTTTCGATCAATGAAATGCCCAGTTTTTTACAGCCATCGTCGATAACCCGGATCAACTCTTCATCCGTCAGCACCGTCACACGCCCTCCTGCGTATTCCTCATCCACCCATTTTTTGACCTCGTGGACGAGATCGCAGTTTTTATCCAGCTTTTTCCCTTCCGGCAAATGGAAGTATGTGTTGATCCAGTGCGCGATTCCCGCCAGTCCGGAAGTATTGGAAACCGCACACAGCACCGGCCGATTCAAAAATTTTTCCGTATCGAAAATATTGTAGATTTCTTCGTTTTTCAGCAAACCATCAGCGTGAATCCCGGCTCTCGTCACATTGAAGTTCTTCCCCACAAAGGGCGTCCTGGGAGGGATCCGGTAGCCGATTTCCTTCTCGTAATATTCCGCCAGCTCGGTGATCACCCGGGTATCCATTCCGTTGAGCGTCCCCCGAAGCTGGGCGTATTCGAACACCATGGCCTCCAACGGCGTATTGCCCGTCCGTTCTCCGATGCCGAACAGGGAGGTATTGACGCCGGAACATCCGTACAGCCAGGCCGTGGAGGAATTGACCACCGCTTTATAGAAGTCGTTATGGCCGTGCCACTCCAGCAATTCATGAGGCACTCCTGCATGGGTATGCAGCGCGTATATGATGCCCTGCACGCTTCTGGGAATCACGGCGCCGGCGTAGTTGACCCCATAGCCCATCGTATCGCAGGCCCTCACCTTGATGGGAATCCGATACTCTTGCATCAGCTTCATCAGTTCCAGGCAAAAAGGAACTACATAGCCATATATGTCCGCCCTGGTGATGTCCTCCAGATGGCAGCGGGGACTGATCCCCTCTTCCAGGCATTCCCGAATCACGCTCAGATAGTGCTCCATGGCCTGTTTTCTGGTCATCTTCAACTTCATGAAAATGTGATAATCGGAACAGCTGACCAGGATGCCCGTTTCCTTCATCCCGATTTCTTTCACCAGCTTAAAGTCTTCTTTGCTGGCCCGAATCCAGCTGGTCACTTCGGGAAAGCGATAGCCCCTCGACATACATTCGTATACCGCATCCCTGTCCTTCTTGCTGTAGAGGAAAAATTCGCTGGCCCGGATCATTCCGTTTTCCCCGCCCAGACGATGCAGATAATCGTAGATCCTCACGATCTGTTCCGTGGAATAGGGCGCCCTGGACTGCTGGCCGTCCCGGAACGTGGTATCCGTGATCCAGATGTCCTTAGGCATATCATGAGGCACAATGCGATCATTGAAGGGAATCTTCGGCACCTCGGAATAAGGGAACATATTGCGGAATACGTTGGGCTTTTTCACATCGTCGAGGATGTACATATGTTCCTCGATCTCCAGCAGATTTTTCTTTTCATTCATCGTCACCGGACGGTTGGTAAATTCGCTCATGATGCCCTCTCCTTTTTCCTATCTTCATGGGTTTTTAATATTTGTATTATTGTATACAATTATCCCACCTTTGTCAACGGGCGTTTTTCCGTTTTTGTCATATCTTAAAAGAAAAAGGAACTATTTGGAATGAACCGTGTAAAAAGGGTAATTCGTGCAACCCCATCCCAGACTGCACCCTATACCGGGGCCGGAGTCACAGCCGCCCTGCTGGATACGGGATTCTCCCTCCATCCCGATCTGGCCGGGCGGCTGGCCGCTTTTAAGGATTTTCTTTCCGGAAGCAGAATGCCCTATGACGACAGCGGCCACGGCACCCATGTGGCCGGATGCCTGTGTGGCAGCGGGCAGTGTTCCGGCAGGCTCTACGGAGGCGTGGCTCCCGGCTGCAGGATCCTGTCCTGCAAGGTGCTCAATGCCAAAGGGGAAGGTTCCGTAGACGATATGATCGCAGGCATCCGCCACGTTCTGGACACCCGAAAAATATACCGCACCAGAATTTTGAGCATTTCCGTCGGAGTCGGGAAGATAGAGGGAAAAAACAGTCAGGAAAACCTGGTTTCCTGGCTGGAAGAAGCCTGGGAGGCCGGGCTTTTGGTCGTCGTAGCCGCCGGGAATAAAGGGCCCGGCCCGGACAGTCTTTCCCCTCTCGGCGCGGGAAACCATGTGATTTGCGTCGGTTGTCATGATGGGAAAAATTTTCCGGATCCGAAAAATTCCTGCGAAAATTATTCCGGAAGAGGCCCGTCCGGAAATCGCCTCCGGAAACCCGATATCGTTTCGCCCGGTACCGGAATTATCTCCTGCAGCGCATTTTTCAAATCGACCCGATCCCGAAAAGTGTTAAACCCATATACCGTCAAAAGCGGCACCTCCATGTCCGTCCCGGCGGTCAGCGGCGCTGCCGCCCTGTTGTGGGAAAAGTATCCGGCGTTTACCAATGAACAGATCAGGGAACGGCTGTTGTTTTGCGCCCAGGATCTCGGGGAAGAATGGGGGAAACAGGGTTGGGGGATGTTGGATGTACGGCATGCTCTGACGGGATAAAAAAACCGGATGGTGCGGAAACACAGACAACCCGGCAGTCATATCATAAAGCATAGATATCATTTTGGAGGCTCTAAAACAATGAGTGATTTATCAGCTACAAACTGCGGATGCAACAATTCCTGCTCCAACAACCGTTCCGGCTGCGGGTTCGGCGGCGATAACTGCTGCTGGATTATCATCCTCCTGCTCCTGTGCAGCGGATCCGGCAGCGGATTCGGGTTTAACAACAACGGTTGCGGCGACAACAACGGATGCAGCTGCATTTTGTGGATCCTGATCCTGCTGAGCTGCTGCGGCAACGGCTTCTAATCCCTTTCGCCCGGCAAAGTCCGACGCCACCATGTCCCGGCCGATCTGTGAAAGATTCCCTCCACGGCCGGGACGCGGAGGCTTTTTCTTTCGGGGAATGCGGAACATTCTTGTGATAGAACACGCCGCCCGCGAATAAAAATAGAAGCAAAAAGGCGGAGAAATACAGATGGAACACTGTGACAGCGAAGCGGTCGTCGCTTTTGATACCCTATATACGAACAACCATATCCAGATTTTGAAGGTGCTGCTGCCCTATTTCGACCCGGACAACCGAAAAAATCTGGCCGTGCTGATCAAGTTCATGGAGCTGCAATACACCATGGAGTATTTTTCGCGCCATCCTTCTGCGCTCTGTGCCGCTTCCTGCGATCCGAAACAGCCCGACATCGTGGAAATTTTCGAGCAGATCAAGAACTTCTGTACGCCTTCCGAAAAGGCGATGTTCGAACAGCTGGCGAATATGAAAAAGAGCATGGAAATGTATGAAGAAATGATGCGCGCAATGCAGCTGTTCGAACAGTTTTCTCCCGGAAACGGTTCTTCCGGTCCCGAAGGCAGTTCTTCCGATTTCGCGGATGCGGGCCCGGCGGATCAGAACCCGTTGGGATCCGCAAGTCCTCTGGATCTGTTAAAGGGAATGCTCTCGCCGGAACAGCAGGCCATGTTCGAATTATTTCAATCCTCTATGGGCGACAGCAAAAATTCATAGACCAAAAGGAGTGACCATCGATGGATCATCACAATGATTCCCCAGTCTGGATGCAGGAGCCTTCCGTCAAAAATATTGCGAAGGAAAAGCTGGATTTTCTGCAGAAACTCGTCTTCGAAAGCGCATCCCTGACTCCCAGACAACTTCTCCCGTTTCTGATGGCGCTGGCACAGCGCAGCAGGACAGAACGGATCAGCTTTTCGCAGGAGGAAATGACCGCGATCATCGAAGCGATCAAAAAGTATAGCACCCCGGAGGAGATCTCGAAAGTGGATCAGATTTTGAAACTCATGTCCCCGAAAAAGTCCGGGTAAATTCAGCAAGCGGTTTTCTTTTTCAAGAATAAAGCGCGCGGGCCCTCAAAGTTCGAGGTGCCGGCACGCTTTTACCGCATATCGTTTAAGGCGTTTCCGTTTCTTCCTCCTCCGTCGTCTCTTCTTCGACGAATTCCTCCGCAGTTTTATCGAAATCCGTCACGATATAGGAAGAAATCAGGTAGACATTCGGATCATCCTGAACCTGAATATAGTATTTGGACAAAAGGGGACTCTCGGAGCCGGCCAGGATCGTAACCGATGTGCCGTCGGCAAATTTGGCCTCGATCGTCCGAAACGGCTCTTCCAGGCCGTACTGCGCCAGATCCTCCGGAGACTCCACCACGGTTTCCTGGGTGGTGATGCTGCTGATCTGAGAAAGCAGCATGTTAACGCTGTCCTGATCGATGGCTTTCCCTTCCAGAGAGTTTTCCGTCCAGGTGCCATCCTCCGCTTTGACGAAATCCAGCTCGTTATCCCCGGTCACGATCAGCTCCGTCACGTCGCCCGGTTCGAAGTCCGTCACCACCGTCTCCGGAATTACCTCTTCCGTCTCAAAATCCCGACTTCTGATCCAGAAATATCCGCCCGCACAGATCAGACAAAGAACCGCCAGAACGATCACCTGCACTTTCTGCTTTTTCATTACCTCTTTTTCCTCCTGATCCAGATTATAATTCCGGCCGCGAGCAGCCCTGCCGGCACCACGCCCATCAGCAAAATGCCCAGACGGACGGCGGAAGCCATGGGTACCGTCACATAAGATGCTTCGAAAGACTTGGCCGGGATGGAGATGCTCTCCTCTTCTCCGGTCATGGCGCTGACCGCGTTGGTGAACAGCTGCAGGTTGTTATCCATGGTATA
Source organism: Clostridiales bacterium (assembly GCA_003343625.1). Lineage (GTDB taxonomy): Bacteria > Bacillota > Clostridia > Lachnospirales > Lachnospiraceae > Gallintestinimicrobium > Gallintestinimicrobium pullicola. Next base: position 27,467 of record QAKV01000014.1, on the reverse strand, counting down.
TTGGTTGGCCGCGTCCGTAAACAGCATTTCTGAGGAGTACAAAATCAGCTGTGCAGTTGTGTCTCCCGCCGTTTTCTTCGCGCTGACGCCCACTGCGAAAGGCCCCTGGGCATCCCCTTCCTCCTGCGTCATATCCTGGCTCTCTTCCAGCCCGGTTTTCGCATAAGCCGAACCGGAAGTGGAAAGGAGCGTATTCACTTCCACATCATCGCGTTCCTCGATCAAAATCGGCTGCGCGTAGGGCATCATAACATAGTCATACTGACTTCCGTATACCCCGGATGTCAGGCTGTCGGAAGAAATTTCCGGGAGAAGATAAATCGGGCTCTGATACATCCGCCCGGCATCCTGTTCCAGAATGAGTCCGTCTCCGATAGATAATCCGAAGTATTCCAGGACGCTGGAGAGGTTGGGCATTTCTTCCGAAAACCGGTCGATGTAGGAGGTCTCCATCAGAATGATCCCGCCCCGATCGAGATAATCGATTAACTTTTGCGCGTCGTCTTCGGTGAGATCCTGTACGGGCGCCAGAATCAGAACGCCGTCGGCATCCTCAGGCACCTCTCCCTGTGTCAGGAACGTCAGCTCCGCCAGGTCCGCATTCTCCTTCTTCAAACCGTCGGAAAAAGTTTCGGACAGAGCGACTTCATCGTGACCTTCCAGGGCGTAAATCACCGGCGCCTCCTCCGAAGTCACATAGGCGATAGCGCTGGTCAAAAGCCCCTCCGCATCGTATCCCGTGACCGCAGTGCTGTAATCCGCATAGTTAAAACCGGTTTCGTAAATATCGTTATAGTCGATAACCCGAAATCTCCTCTCCGACTCCACGATCAGCGAATTGATAGTTATGGTATCCGCGTAATCCTGATAAAAGTTGGGAGATACCACCGGATCCTGATAGACCACCTGAATGCGGTCGGAAAGATTCCGGTAGCTGTCCAGCGTATCTCCTAACATCTCATCCTGACCGCTTTCGGAATTGATCACATAAATCGTCACATCCTCTTCCAGATTCTGTACCAGATTTTTGGTGGTATCCGTCAGAGAATACAGCTTCTGCTGCGTCACATCCACGGTGGTATAACGATCCGGAAGGGCCGCCAGAGCCAGATTGGCGAACACTGCGATGGCAACGACCAGCACGATCATCCCGGAGCTGTAGGCGCCGAATTTCAAGGAGCGAACGGAAATCTGATACCTCCGTTTCTGAATGGACTGTACCGTCAGGAACAAAAAGACCAGAATCACCGTCAGAAAATAGAATACCGCCTTGAAATCCAGCGTTCCGCCCAACAGATCTTCCAGACGCGACGAAAAGTTAAACGCGTTCAGAATCTGCGTCAGCAAATTGCCCGACTGGGATATCAGCGAAGTGATCGCCGTCATCATGTAAGCTGCGAACAGGATCACGAAAGTGACTACCGCCGCGATGATCTGACTCTCCGTAATGGAGGAGACGAATAGTCCAACGGCGATGCAGGCCAGTCCGAACAGATAGTAGACCAGAATCGCAGTATAGCTCTCCCCCATGGGCACAGTCCCATAGGCGCTTAAAATCAGGGGAAAAAGAGCCATCACCCCTACCGGAACCGTAAATACCGTGGCCATGGCCAGATATTTTCCGAACACGATGCCCGAGACGGAGACCGGCGCAGTTAAAATCAGCTGATCCGTTTTCTGCTTCCGATCCTCCGCCAGAATCCGCATGGTCAGCACCGGCGTGGTCAAAAGCAACAGGAACAGTATGCTGGAAACGGTATCCGCTACATTTCCGTATCCGGATAACAGATTGACCGCGAAAAAATACAGCCCTGCCAGGCACACATGGGCAGCGATGAACAGCCAGCCCGTCACGGAAGTGAAAAACGCCCTCAGTTCTCTCTGGTAGATGGCTCTCATTTTTGTTCCTCCTCCCCTGCGTTCCCGGTCAGCTGCAGGAAAATTTCCTCCAGAGATCCTCCGCTTCTTTCCAGGGAGAGAATGGGCATCTTCTTCTCCGCCAACTCATAAAACAGCGCCTCCCTCACGTCCTGTCCGGCGCTTTCGCGGATTTCGGCAACCGCCCCGTCCGCTTCCTGTTGGACCGAAAACCGTTCCGTTCCCGGAAGATTCCGCAGCGCGTTCTCCAGATCCTCTTTCCTCCCTTTCACGGAAAGCTTCAGGACGGAAGCGCCTTTTTGCTTTTCCGCCAGCCCTTCCGGCGTATCGCTCGCCACCAGTTCCCCCTGGGAAATGATCAGGATCTCATCGCACACGGCGCTCACTTCCGACAGGATATGAGAACTCAAAATCACAGTATGTTTCTTTCCCAGCGACCGGATCAGCTCCCGCATCTCGATCATTTGCTTCGGATCCAGTCCCACCGTAGGTTCATCCAAAATGATGATCCTGGGTTCGCCCAACACGGCCTGCGCCAGCCCGACTCTCTGTTTGTATCCTTTGGACAAGTTTGCGATAAGGCGCTTTCTCACCTCCGAAAGCTGCGCCAGATTTATGCACCGCTCCACCTCGTCCTCCCGCTGTCCGGACGAAATCTTCTTCAGGCGGGCCGCAAAGCGCAAATATTCTTCCACCGTCATATCCGGATACAGCGGAGGGACCTCCGGCAGATAACCGATCTCCCGCTTCGCCTCCTCCGGCTCTTTCATGATATCGTGGCCGTCGATTTTCACCTCTCCCGCCGTCGGGGCCAGATATCCGGTGATGATGTTCATCGTCGTGGATTTGCCCGCGCCGTTCGGTCCTAAAAAGCCGTAGATCCTCCCGTCACGAATGGTGACGTTCAAATCTTTCACCGCATAATGGCCGCCGTATTTTTTGACCAGATGCGAAATTTCAATCATGTCAATCCTCCCTTTTTCGTCCCGGAAGCCCCGCACGGGCCCCTCGATCCGTTCCTGCACATTTCTACTATATGCGAAAAATGTGTGCAAAAGGAGGGAAAATTGTGTTCATTCTCTGAAAAAACTGTGTCCTGATATTTCGTCCGCCATATCGATGCTCACGGCCAGCTCACCGCATACGCTGTTCGCTGTCCGTTACCCGGCAAATGTCTGCTCGTGCAAGCACGGCAGCCGCCTGCCGGGT
>QAKV01000014.1:0-20968 GCA_003343625.1 Clostridiales bacterium | reverse complement strand
GCATACGCTGTTCGCTGTCCGTTACCCGGCAAATGTCTGCTCGTGCAAGCACGGCAGCCGCCTGCCGGGTGTATCGCGTAAAAAACAGGTTGCATAAGCGCAACCTGTTTACACCAAAAGTTCCGGCGAATCTGCCTTCCATTCCGAAAGACGGGGAGTCTGCGCACGGAAACTCCTTCCGGCGGGAGCGTGCCCACGCTTTCGATCGGCAGAAATCCCCGATTGCTGACCACCATCAGGCGCCCTTCTTCCAGATTATCCGCGAACAGATAACTGCCGCCGAAGCCGAGGGTGTTTTGATAGTAATCCTGCTCCACGTTCTGCTGCTCCCTGGAAGAGATCAGGATACAGGGCATGCGTTTCAGCTCTTCCAGACGCACATGATCCTGCCCGCTGAGCGGATTGTGGCGCGATATTTCCACATAGCAGCCGCATTGCATCAGCTCAAAATTTGTATAGAGATCCGAAAACGCCCGCCTCTGATCGTTCAAAACCAGATCTACGCCGCCAAACCTCAGCATGTCGTAGAGTTCTTCATGGGTTCCGTTTACGATATTGATCTCCACTTCCGGATAAGTTTCCGAAAATTCCGCTATTGCCTGATGCAGTTCCAGCCCGCTGTAGCAGCGCAGATATCCGATTCTGAGGCGGAGTTCTTGATTTTCTCCCAGCTGTTTGGCCTCACGGATCAGATCGTCCACCTGTTCCAGAATCGCCTTGCTGTGGGAATAAAAGTATTCTCCCGCCGGGGTGAGGGAAAACCGCCTGTTCTCCCGACGGATCAGCTCGACGTTCATTTCCTTTCAATCCGTCATGCGCAGGCTGTTTTCCCATCCTGCTTCTGAACTCGTACCGTTCCGTCTGCCCCCTGGATATCCCGGATGATTTCCCCTACGGCCGGAACGGTGATGTGGCCCGATAACGGGTTCTTAATGCTGATCACAGGCGTTGTGATCGACGCTTCCACTTCCGAACGTTCGAATGCCAGGTCGGTATCGATCATCTCGCAGTCGATGAGCTTCAACCTCCTGCAGTAACAAAGCGGTTGTGTTCCGATGATCCTGCAGTTTTCAAAGGTCACGTTTTCGCAGTACCAGGCCAGATATTCGCCTTTGACCACGCTGTCGCGCACGATTACGTTCTTCGCATGCCAGAAAGCGTCCTTGGTATCGAACTGGCAGTTCTCGAAAACGGAATTTTCTATGTACTGGAAAGAATACTTCCCCTTCATCCGCACGTTTCTGAAATGCAGCCCTTCAGAACGCATCATGAAATATTCGCTCTCCGCAGAGCAGTCCTTCATTTCGATGTTATGAACCGACCAGCCGAATTCCGGAGAAACGATATCGCAATCCGCCATTTTCACATCGCCGCACTCCCGCAGCGCCTTAATTCCATGAAGTTTCGTATCCGTAATCTCGATATGATCGGAATACCACAGGGACGCCCTGCACAGTTCGGTCATCTCCGAAGCGCTGATTTTCAGCCCGTGATCATGCCAGAACGGATAACGCAGATTAAAGAAACCACGCTCCACCTGCACGTTCGAGCATTCCTTGAATGCGCTCTCGCCGTCGGCAGGGCCATCGAAACTGCAGTCTTTCACCAGAATGTCTCTCTCGCCATACAGCGCGCGTTCTTCGTCGAATGTCTGATTCTCTATGATTTTCATTTTATACCTCCGTTTGAGTCTCTTCTCCTTTTGCCGCAGAATCGTCCGATGCCGGCGACGATTCCTCTCCCATCCAGGCCTCCCCGCTTTCCACCGCACGGATCATATAGTCCAAAATGTCGACGTTTCGCTGTGCCGCATGAAGCTGATCCATCAGCTTTTTTCGCTGCCGGTTCAAAAGACAGAGCAAATCGGCCTTGCATTCGTTTCTGACGCATTTCATACATTGCAGCGAGACCTTCTCATCGAATCCGCAATCCCTGAGGCATCTTTCCAGGGATTCCTGTTCAGGTTTCATATGGAGACCTCCTTTTCATCTTTCGCTTCAATTATAGGCCGGCACCATTTAAATTACAAATAGCTGTTAATAATAGAATACCATCGTTTACAGGAATGGTAAAAGCGGCTATAATGGATTGGGAATCGAAAAGGACAGAACGCTGCATCGCTGAAAAGAGGAACCGGAACTCATGATTGAAACGAGACTTTTATCCTACTTTCTCGCCATCGCGCGGGAACAGAACATCACAAAAGCCGCCCAGGCTCTGTATGTGACCCAGTCCACCTTATCCAAGCAGATGATGGATCTGGAAAAACAGTTGGGCAAAAAACTGTTCATCCGGGGCAAGCGAAAGGTGACCCTGACGGAGGAAGGGGTTTTCTTCCGAAGCCGGGCACAGGAGATCCTGGAGCTCCTGGAGAATACAGAGTCCGCGCTGCGCGCGGATGCGGAAGATCTGGCCGGTGATATCACCATCGGCTGCGCCGAAACGACCGCTATGGACGGGATCGCGAGAATTATTTCCGACTTTCACGAACAGCATCCCGGGGTACAGTTCCGCTTTTACAGCGGCAACGCCGATGCCGTGCTGGATCGCATCGAAAAAGGGCTGGCGGATATGGGGCTTTTGCTCGGCCCTATCCGCCAGGAAAAATACGATTATCTAAATCTTCATAAAAAAGATATTTACGGCCTGTTGATGCCCTCGGACTGCGAGCTGGCCGCCCGGGAATCCGTGAACCTCGATCAGCTCAGCAATCTGCCCCTGATCCTGTCGGATCAGCTCTTCGAAGGCCATCAGGATCTGGACTGGTTCGGCTTCTCCGATCCCTTCCTCCATGTAGTAGCCACTTACAATCTGATCTATAACGCCACCTTTCTGGTAGAGCGCGGTTTGGGCTACGCCCTCTGTCTCGCCAACCTGGTGAATACAAAAGAGCGAAACCTGACTTTCCGTCCTATCAGCCCGGAGCTCTCCTTGGATTTATACATCGTGACGAAAAAGTACCGCACCTTTTCTCCCGCAGCAAAAGCGTTTTATGACCGGATCCGGACACATATCGGCGCTGCCGGAAAGCGCGCCTTATGAAATCGACTTTCCGAAGTCAAAGGCTTTGCCGAGTTCCGGTTTCCCTTCGATATCGCCGATGTCCCCATTTCCTCCTGTAAGAACATGGCCGAGATTTCTCCATCGCAGGTGCTCGGCCAGATGTTCGTAGTAAAGAACCACATCCTCAAATCCATGGCCTTCTGCAGCCATCAGAAGGGCGCAGGATCTCCCCTGTCCCCGGAGGAGATTGCCGTCCCCCTCTTCCAGCGCGAACAGCCGATCGATGGCCGTTCTGATCTGGCCGCTCATATTCCAATCATACAGAGGCGTGGCGAGCGCAACAATATCGCATTCTTTCACCGCAGGATAAATTTTGTCCATATCATCTTTCTGGACGCAGGGACATTCCCGGCTGCTATGTCCGCCGAAACAGCCTTTACAGCCATGAATTCCCTTTTCTACCGGTTTCAGCTACACGCTATCGCTGATCAATGGCAAATATAAGATGACCATCCTCTATACTTTAATGGAGTTCGGTGTCGTGCGTTTTAATGAAATGAAAAAATATATCGGTGAAATCTCCTACAAGACGCTGAGTTCCACTTTGAAAGAATTGGAAGCCGACCGTCTGGTCAACAGGAAGGAATATCCTCAGATCCCGCCCAAAGTGGAATACAGCCTGACGGAACGGGGGAAATCCCTCATGCCGATTTTGGACGGGATGTGCGAATGGGGCGAGAAAAACCGGCTGTAGTTCTCATAAAATGGCGAGGGAGTTCCCAAAAGGGATACGCCCTCGCCATATTTGTATTCCTGTGGATTCTCGTATGCCCGCAGCCTGCATCGCCTGCTATTTGCAGACGATGTTGACCAGTCTGCCCGGCACGTATATCTCCTTCACGATATTGCCCGTCAGTTTGTCCGCAACCGCTTCTTTTCCAGCCGCGATGGCATCGTCTTTCGAAACATCCGCAGGCAGCTTCACCGTAGCCCGAACCTTTCCGTTCACCTGAACCGCGATCTCGATCTCCGACTCCACGGTCTTTTGTTCGTCCCACTTAGGCCACTGGGTTTGATACAGGCGTCCGCCATATTCCATGATCTCCCACAGTTCTTCCGTCATATGGGGAGCCACAGGATTCAAAAGGATCAGGAGAGTCTTAAATTCATCTCTCGTCACCTTGCCAGCCCTGTACATATCGTTGATCAGAGACATCATAGCCGCGATGCCAGTGTTGTATTTCAGGTTTTCGTAGTCCCCGGAAACTTTCTTGATGGTCTGATGCATCTTCGTCTCGAGCTCTTTGGAATAACCTGACTCCCCGGTCACCAATTCCTGAAGCTTCCAGACGCGATCCAGAAATCTCCGGCATCCCCGCACGCCTTCCTGGCTCCAGGACGCGCTTAGGTCGAACGCGCCGATGAACATTTCATACGTCCGAAGGGTATCCGCGCCGAACTCGTTGACAATGTCGTCAGGGTTCACCACGTTGCCCCGGGATTTGCTCATCTTCTCCCCGTTTTCTCCGAGGATCATGCCGTGGGACGTCCTCTTTTTATACGGTTCCGGGCAGGGAACGATACCCTGGTCGTAGAGGAATTTGTGCCAGAACCGGGAATAGAGCAGGTGCAGGGTGGTGTGCTCCATGCCGCCGTTGTACCAGTCCACAGGGAGCCAGTACTTCATCGCTTCCGGGCTGGCCAGCGCCTTGTCGTTGTGCGGATCGATATAGCGGATGAAGTACCAGGAAGACCCCGCCCACTGAGGCATAGTATCCGTCTCCCGCTGCGCAGGCCCTCCGCAACAGGGGCAGGTAGTCTCCACCCAGCTGCGCATGGCCGCCAGAGGGGACTCCCCGTTGTCCGTGGGCATGTAGCTCTCCACATCGGGCAGTTCCAACGGAAGCTGTTCTTCCGGAATCGGCACATAACCGCACTTTTCACAGCGCACGATGGGAATCGGCTCCCCCCAGTAACGCTGTCTGGAAAAGACCCAGTCCCTGAGTTTATAATTGGTCTTGGAAACGCCGATCCCTTCCTTCTCCAGATACTCCGTGATAGCCTTCTTGGCTTCTTCCACTTCCATGCCGTTTAAGAACCCTGAGTTCACCAGCCTGCCGGTAGCCACATCCGTGAAAGCTGCTTCGTTCACATCCACCGATCCTTTGGAGCTCTCCACCACCTGGATGATGGGCATGCCGAATTTCTTCGCGAATTCCCAGTCCCTCTCATCGTGGGCGGGTACGGCCATAATGGCGCCGGTGCCGTAGCTCATCAGCACGTAATCGGAAACCCAGATCGGAATCTCCGTCTGGTTGACTGGATTGATGGCCGTCAGCCCGTCGATCTTAACGCCTGTCTTCTCCTTCGCGAGCTCGGAGCGTTCGAAATCGGATTTTCTGGCAGCCATCTCCTGATACGCGCGGATCTCATCCATATTATGGATTTTATCCGCGAATTTTTCGATATAGGGATGTTCCGGGGAGATGACCATATAGGTCACGCCGAACAGGGTATCCGGTCTGGTCGTATAGATGCGCAGCGTCTCCTTTTCCCCCTTGATGGGGAAGTCCACTTCCGCGCCGTGGGAACGCCCGATCCAGTTTTTCTGGGAAACCTTGACGCGTTCGATATAATCGACTTCGTCGAGCCCGTCGATCAGCTTATCGGCATATTCCGTGATCTTGAGCATCCATTGGCTTTTGACCCGGCGGACTACTTCCGCGCCGCAGCGTTCGCAGTGCCCGTTGACCACTTCCTCATTGGCCAGCCCCACTTTACAGGAAGTGCACCAGTTGATGGGCATCTCCGCCTTATAAGCCAGTCCCGCCTTAAACAGTTTCAAAAAGATCCACTGGGTCCATTTGTAGTAGCTGGGATCCGTCGTGTTAATCTCCCTGTCCCAGTCGAAAGAATAGCCCAGAGACTGAAGCTGTTCCTTGAAACGATGCACATTGTTCTTCGTCACGATCTTGGGGTGGATGTGATTTTTGATCGCGTAGTTTTCCGTCGGAAGTCCGAACGCATCCCAACCCATGGGATACAGGACGTTGTACCCCTCCATTCTCCGCTTTCTGGCTACGATATCCAGCGCCGTATAAGGGCGTGGGTGGCCCACATGCAGCCCCTGCCCGGACGGATAAGGAAACTCCACCAGCGCATAATATTTGGGCCTGGTGAAATCGTCGGTAGCGGCAAAAGCCTTTTCGTCCTCCCAGATCTTCTGCCACTTCTTTTCAATCTCTTTGGGATTGTAAACTCTTTCCATCTTCTTCCTCCAGTCGAAAATGATAAGTGCGCCTCCCGCGCATCAGATGAAATAAAGCAGGCCCTTCTCTCCAAAACATAGAGACGAAAGGGCCTGAAACTTTCGCGGTACCACTCTATTTCATGAAAACGCCGCAGGACACGCCGCATCCTCATGCACTCAACCGCCGGTAACGGGGCATCCGTCCTCCACTATTCGCATTCGCTTTCGCAAAGGAAGCTCCGAGGCCAGTCGAAAGTTCCCTTCTGCCGCCTCACACCCGCCGACGGCTCTCTGTCAGAAGTTTCCTCCCTCGCTCCTCTTCTTCGCCTTTTCACCTGAAACCGAAAGCCCGTTCGGGCAAACGGTCAAATATGGTATTATTGTAGTAGCGCCCCGTTCGTTTGTCAAGCGCTGTTTTATCCGTCAGGGAACTTCACGGTTGAATTTCAGCCACCGAATGAAGCCCTACGCCTTCCTCATAGGACAGGCTGATCCTGTCCCCTTCCCGATAGCGGAGGATACCGAGCAGTTCTTCGTTGACCAGATCCACATCGAAAACCTCGTCATTTCCCTCCAGGCAGACATAATAGTGAGTATTTCCGTCGATGACTACCGGAGCGATCACTTCGATCACTCCCGAGATCTGTTTGAGTTCCTCCGCCCGGGTGTTCTCGATCCCGTTGGTTTCCAAAAGTTCGTTATAATTCCGCTCACACTCCTGTACCGTGTCCCCAATGGCGACCCACTGATATTTTTCCACGTTGATCATAGCGTACTTTTTCACCAGCCCTGCGCCGTCCTTTAAGGCCACGAAGTAGGTGGGCTCTCCGGAAATGTTCAGGAGCAGCGGGAAGGAAGCCCTGTAATTTAAGTTCTGCACCTGTCCCTCCGCGGATGCCATGGCGGAGGTCTCCGTAGCTCCTTCCACCTTGTAATAGCGGGTTTCCATGGTCCGTTGATTCATCAGGGCGAATCCCACGTTGGACTGGTCGCCGTTGACAGAGGTCAGCCCCGTGTAAACCCATACATCGTCATCCAAAGCGATATAGTTATATCCTTCCGTGGTACGGATGCAGTCCTTCTGTCCTAAAATGCTGTTGAAATAGCCGTGTACCAGCACTCCGTGATAATCGTACAGCTCCATCAGCAGTTCTGCGGAAAACACTTTGTCAATCCACTGCGGCACATCCTCCACCGCATAGTCCACGCACTCCCCGGTGATGGCGTTGCACAAAACCACTCTGCCTACCGTTTGACCGCCGAATAGCCCGATATTGAATTTCTTCACCGGACAGACCCAATAGGGCGTGCCGGATTCATCGATTTCAAAGAACAGCTGGTCATCGAAAATATAAGTCGGAAAGCGAAAGCGAAGATGGCGGTACAGGTTGCGGTTGAAATATTCCGACTTGGAATATTTGATCCCTTCTTCCAGCATGACCACTTCCGTGTCCTGGGTCGTCATATCGATCATGATATAGGCCGGGATTCCCTTACTCTGATTGGTCAGCCACTTGATGGGGCTCGCATAGACAAGAGGCGTTACACGGACGGGTTTCCCCTGATAGTTGATCTGGGTATAATCGTCCGCAGCTTCGAACTGGGAGACCATTTCCACCAGGCTTCCCATCTTCCGATCTCCCAGCAGGGTGGCCGAATCCTTATCCAGCAGTGGGATTGTGCTATAGTCCACCTCCTTGATATCATCGGTGAAATTCCGCTCTTCCACAGCGAGCAGCTGCTGGTACTTCTTGGCGTTGATGATAGGCGAAGACAGAAGATCTCCGATCAGATAGACCGCCAACACCGCGATGAAAATTCCTGCAAACAGTTTCAGCAGCTTCCATGACTTCCAGTCCGGCTTCGCGGCCTTCCCGAACCGGCGATATTCTTTTCCCGCCTTTCGAACGGCATAGACGGCTGCCGCCGCCGCGATCAGGGCCAGCAAAAAGAACCAGAATCCGCTCGAATGGATATTGATGGCGGGCAGCGTGATGTAATAATACACGAATACCGCGATCAGCGATGCGGCGATGCAGATCCCGTAAAAGAGAGCCTTCTTTCCCTTTTTCATTTTCGTAAAATTCTCCTTTTCTCCCGGGGCAGGCGCTGCCTGAGAGCCCTGCCCTTATAGGGTTGCCGGGTTCTCCCGGCTTATGCGCAAGTATATCATACCGCTTCCCAAAAAGCCATACCGTTCTATCGCCCCAAAGCATCGCCCCGCGGACGATCCTTACTGTCCGCGGGGCGATATCCTGCCGTCGTACGCGTCCCCCAACGCTCGACAGCATATTCTTAAATCGCTAAAACCCTTACCTTCTTTAAAAAAGTGTGCGTGTCAGCGCGCATCCTCAGCGGAGCGCTTTTTTTATACGACGGAAAATGCAATTTCCCGTCGTATAAAAAAGGCTCCTATTCGTCGCTTCCTTCTGCAACTTTGGCCGCTCTCGCAGCGATCTCCCTCTCCTGAACATCGCTGGGCGCCTGCTCGTAACGGGCGAATTCGTATTCGTATACGCCGCGTCCGCCCGTCATGGAACGCAGATCCGTACAATAGCCATACAGGCTGGCCGTAGGCACATCCGCCTCGATCACCTGTTTGCCGCCCGCGATCGGAGTCATGCCCAGCACTCTGCCGCGCCGTTTGTTCAGATCGCCCATCACGTCGCCGGTATACTGATCCGGCACCGTCACCTTCAGGGAGGAAATAGGCTCTAAGAGAACCGGTCCCGCTTCCATGAATCCCTTCTTGAATGCCTGAGATGCCGCCATCTTAAATGCCATTTCGGAAGAATCCACAGGATGATAGGATCCGTCATAGAGAGTGGCTTTCACGCCTACCACCGGATAAGCTGCCATAGGCCCTTTTTGAACCGCTTCCGCGATTCCCTTTTCCACCGCCGGGAAATAGTTCTTGGGCACCGCCCCGCCGACGACGACCTGTTCGAATACATAAGGCGTATCCAGATCCCCGGAAGGCTCGAAACGCATTTTGACATGACCGTACTGGCCGTGGCCGCCGGACTGCTTTTTATATTTGTATTCCACGTCGGATTTCTTCTTGATCGTCTCGCGATAGGCCACCTTGGGCACATCCAGCTCGATCTTGACTTTGTATTCGTTCTCCAGGCGGCTGGCAACGATGTCCAGATGCTGATCTCCCATTCCGTAAAGAAGGGTCTGACGGTTCTCAGAATCGTTGACTGCTCTCAGCGTCTTGTCCTCGTCCGTGATCTTCTGCAGGGACTGGGAAATCTTGTCGATATCCCCTTTGTTCACAGCCTTATAGCGCTTCGCGGTGTAGGGCTTGGAATATTCCGTGCGCGCGAACGCCAGAGGCGTCGCCTTTGTGGAAAGAGTATCTCCGGTCTTGGCGCCGGTCAGCTTCGCCAGCGCACCCAGATCGCCGGCATGCAGCTCGCTCACTTCCTGGGGCCTGTTGCCTACCATCACATATATCTTGCCGATCTTGGCTTCCACCTCGCTATCCTTGTTGTACATCACATCGTCTGTCTTCAGGACGCCGGAGCAGACCTTGATCAGGGAGTATTTTCCGATGAACGGATCCACCATGGTCTTGAAGATGTACGCGGATTTCGCCTTGGAAAAATCGTAATCCGCATGATAGATTTCGTTGGTCTTGACGTTGATTCCCGCACACTCCCGGTCTTCGGGGCTGGGAATGTACTTCACGATATCGTCCAGCAAAGTGTAGACGCCCTGGCAGAGCGTGTTGGATCCCATGGATACCGGGATGATGGAGCCGTCCAGGACGTTGGCGCGCAATGCCGCACGGATCTCCGCCTCGGAAAAGGTCTCTCCTCCAAAATACCGCTCCATGAACTCCTCGCTGGTCTCCGCTACCGCTTCCATCAGAGTTTCCCGGCAGATCTCCAGATTCGGCTTATTATACTCGGGGATCTCGCAGGGAACCACTTCCTTGCCCTGCCAGCGATTGGCCGTCTCGGAAACGACGTTGACATAGCCGACGAAACGTTCGTTCTCCCGGATAGGCAGGTTGAAGGGCGCGATCTTTTTGCCGTATTTCTCCCTTAAGTCTTCCACGATCTGACGATAGGAAGCGTTGTCGATATCCATGTTGGTCACATAGATGAAACGGGGCAGATGGTACTTCTCGCACAGCTCCCATGCCTTCTCGGTGCCGACTTCTATGCCGGACTTACCGTTGATGACGATGATTGCCGCGCCCGCAGCGCTGACGGCCTCTTCCACTTCTCCCACGAAGTCGAAATATCCGGGTGTATCTAAAACATTGATCTTCACGCCGTTCCATTCAATGGGAACAACGGACGTGCTGATCGAAATCTGTCTCTTCTGTTCTTCCTTACCGAAATCACTGACGGTATTGCCATCGGATACTTTACCCATTCTGGATGTGATGCCGGACAGATATGCCATTGCTTCCACCAGGCTGGTCTTTCCCGAACCGCCATGGCCCAACAGAACCACGTTACGGATCTTGTCAGTTGTGTAAATGTTCATGTTCATTCCTCCGTATTATGCAATTTCTGGGTAATTCTGTCAAAGATTTTCAAGGTAAGCAAAATCATTCCCAATTTCCCCATGTGGATATTCTACTAAACTTTCCCTTCTTCTGCAAGCCTTTTTCAGCAACTTTGACAGCTTTTTCACAGCGACGGAACTGCGTCCCTTTCCCCTTCCCGTTTTTTCAGTTGATTTTCGCACATTAACGTGCTATATTGAATGAAGAATTTGCAGATCACGGAGGACTTCTTTATGATTATTGTGATGAAGCCCCAGGCTGCTTCCGAACATATCGCGGCAGTGAAACATTATATCGAATCGAACGGGCTGAAAGCTCATCTTTCCGAAGGAACGCAGGTGACCATCATCGGCGTCGTAGGCGATAAAAGCCGGCTTTCCACCGAACATCTGGCCCTGTTTTCAGACGTGGACCGCATCGTCCCCGTGACGGAGAGCTACAAACTGGCAAACCTGAAATTCCATCCCCAGCCAACCGTCGTGACCGTCGGCTGCACCGAAATCGGCCCTCACACCCGGACCATTATCGCCGGTCCCTGTGCCGTGGAATCCGACGATCAGCTGATGCTCATTGCGGAGGCGGTGAAGCAATCCGGCGCCACCATGCTGCGGGGCGGAGCGTACAAACCCCGCACTTCCCCCTACTCCTTCCAGGGGCTGGAAGAAGAGGGGCTCAAATACATGCAGGCTGCAGGGAAGCAGTTCGGCCTGGCCACCATCTGCGAAGTTGTCAGTCTGGAAGCCATCGAAGCTGCTGTAAAATATGTGGACATGTTGCAGATCGGCGCCCGCAATATGCAAAATTTCATTCTTCTGAAGGAAGCCGGCCGCACCGGCCTTCCCGTCCTCCTGAAACGCGGGTTGTGCGCCACCATCGAAGAATGGCTCAACGCTGCGGAATATATCATGGCCGAGGGCAATCCCAACGTGGTCCTGTGCGAACGCGGGATCCGCACTTATGAAACCTCCACCCGCAATACCCTGGATTTGAGCGCCGTTCCCGTTTTGAAGGAAAAGACACACCTCCCGATCATCGTGGATCCTTCGCACGCTACGGGCGCTTACCGCTACGTCCCTCCCATGGCCAAGGCCGCCATCGCCTGCGGGGCGGACGGGCTGATGATAGAGGTACACAACAATCCGGCCTGCGCCCTTTCCGACGGCCCTCAGTCCCTGAATTTCGAGAAATTTTCCCGCCTGACCGCAGAGCTTGCTCCCTACTGGGAACTGGCGGGCAGAGAATGAAGCGCCTCAACGCTTCGGGGCAGTTTTGTGTCGGAGCAAAAGACGCTCCGACATGGAGGTAACTATGATCACCTGCGGTTTCATCGGCCTCGGGCTCATCGGAGGATCCATCGCCCGGGCTTTCAAACAGAACAGAAAGGACATCCGGATCGCGGCCTGTGATCCGGATCCGGCCACCCGGCAACAGGCGCTGTCGGAAGGGATTGCGGATGCGGTTTCCGATCGGCCCTCAGAAATTCTGGGGGACTGCGATTTTATCTTTCTGTGCGCACCCGTCGCCCACAACGACCGGAACCTGAAACAGGCGCTGGAATTCTGCGGCCCGGACTGTATCCTCACAGACGTGGGAAGCGTCAAGACCCCTATCTGTCGCCTGATCGAAGAGCTTGGGCTCCAAAACAGGTTCATCGGAGGTCACCCCATGGCAGGAAGCGAGCGGATCGGTTTTGCCAATTCCAAAGCTTCCCTTCTGGAAAATGCCTACTATATCATGACCCCCGCCCCGTCCGTTCCGGCGGAAAAGG
Organism: Clostridiales bacterium; assembly: GCA_003343625.1. Classification (GTDB taxonomy): domain Bacteria; phylum Bacillota; class Clostridia; order Lachnospirales; family Lachnospiraceae; genus Gallintestinimicrobium; species Gallintestinimicrobium pullicola. Next base: position 8,422 of record QAKV01000014.1, on the reverse strand, counting down.
TGAAGGCTTTCCGTGACCTCGTGCTGTCTACCGGGGCCATTCCCCTTCTGATCGATTTTGAAAAACACGATTATATCACCGCCGCCGTAAGCCACCTTCCTCATATCATCGCCGCTTCCCTGGTGAACCTGGTGCGGGAACACGACAGTTCGGAAGGCCTGATGAAGTCCATTGCCGCCGGAGGGTTTAAGGACATCACCCGGATCGCCTCTTCCTCCGCCGTCATGTGGCAGCAGATCTGTCTGACCAATACGGACAACATCGTCTCCCTGCTGCAGGACTATATCCGGGATCTGCAGGCAGTGGAGAGCCAGCTCCGGAAAAAGAACCCCGACGCCCTGTTCTCCTTTTTTGAAAGCGCCCGGCTCTACCGGGACTCCTTCATTGACGCCGGAAGCGGCCCTATCAAAAAGGTCTACTCCATCCGGGTGGATATTCCGGACGAAGCCGGTTCTCTGGCTGCAGTGGCCACCCTGCTGGCCCTGAACGGCATCAACATCAAAAATATCGGCATCGCCCACAACCGGGAGGTCGAAGAAGGGGTGCTTGCCATCGAATTTTATGAAGAGGCTTCCATCGAAAAAGCGATCCGCCTCCTGACCGGTCGAGGGTATACCACGCATTTGACCAAATAAGTCTCAGATGAAAGGAAAAGAAAACATGGAATTCAGAAAAAGCGGCCCCCTGAAAGGAGAACTCACCGTTCCCGGGGACAAGTCCATTTCCCACAGGAGCGTGATGTTCGGCGCGATTGCCGACGGGCTGACGGAAGTGACCAACTTCCTGCAAGGCGCGGATTGTCTTTCCACTATTTCCTGCTTTCGGCAGTTGGGCATTTCCATAGAAAATGCATCGAATAAAATTCTGATTCACGGCAGGGGGCTCCACGGGCTTTCAGCTCCCCATGGCATTTTGGATGCCGGAAATTCCGGCACCACCACCCGACTCTTATCGGGCATCCTGGCGGGGCAGGCTTTCGCTTCCACCCTGACCGGAGATGCCTCCATTCAAAAGCGGCCCATGAAGCGGATTATGGATCCCCTGTCCCTCATGGGCGCGCGGATCGACAGCGTGCGCCATAACGGCTGCGCGCCGCTGTCCATCGTCGGAAGCCCCCTCCATGGAATTTCCTATTCCACCCCGGTGGCCTCCGCTCAGGTAAAATCCGCTATTCTCCTGGCAGGTCTCTATGCGGATTCTCCCACCCAGGTGACGGAACCCCTGTTGAGCCGCAACCACACGGAGCTGATGCTGCGCGGCTTCGGCGCCGATCTGACGTCGGAGGGAAAGACCGCGCTCCTGCGCCCCGGCTCTCCTCTTTGCGGACAAAAAATCGAAGTTCCCGGCGACATTTCTTCCGCCGCCTATTTTCTGGCAGCCGGGCTTTTGGTCCCCGGTTCGGAAGTATTGGTGAAAAACGTCGGCATCAACCCTACACGAAGCGGAATCCTCTCCGTCATCCGCGCCATGGGAGGACATCTGGAGATCCTCAACGAGCGCCTCTGCGCCGGGGAACCGATGGCCGATCTGTTCGTCTCCCACAGCGATCTGCACGGCACCGTTATCGAAGGGGATTTGATTCCCGCTCTCATCGATGAGCTGCCCATGATCGCAGTCATGGCGGCTTTCGCGGAAGGAACCACGATCATACGGGATGCCTCAGAGCTGAAGGTAAAAGAATCCGACCGGATCGCTACCACGGCTGAAGGACTGCAGGCTATGGGCGCGGATGTCGCTCCCATGGAGGACGGCATGGTGATCCGCGGCGGTCAGCCGCTGCACGGCGCGCCCATCTCCTCTTTCGATGACCACCGCATCGCCATGAGTTTCGCCGTGGCCGCCCTGGCTTCCGAGGGGGTCACCGTCATCGAAAACGGGGAATGCGTAAAGATCAGCTATCCGGGATTCTACGAGGATCTCCAATCGCTGTATCAAAACGGATAAGGCGCTTTCCTCCTGTGAGAATCCGGAGACGCCGCTCCTCTCATACGGCAGAATCCGAAAAGTATTCCGCGATTTCCCTCATTCGCTTCACCTGATCCACCGAAAACGGGCAGCGTTTATTGCAATGGCCGCAGCCGATGCAGTCCGAAGCCTTCTTCGTCAGGTTGGCGTAATGATCTTTTGCCAGCGCGTCCCCCGCCTGGGCCAGATCGTAATATTTATTGATCAGCCCCACATCCAGGCCCGCAGGACAGGGCTGGCAGTGATTGCAGTAGACGCAGATCCCTCTGGCATCCTGAGGCGCGAACGTGCCCAGAATGGAATAGTCCTTCTCCTCCGGCGTCGCGGAAAAAAAGCCGAGAAGCCTTTTCAAATCCTCCCGATTGCGCACGCCGGGAAGAACCGTCACCACGCCGGGCTTATCCAGCGCATATTGGATGCACTGATATTCCGTCAGCGCCCGTCCGAAAGGCGATGTGGACGCATCCAGAAGCTGTCCCGCGCCGAAAGCTTTCATCACGGAAATGCCAACCCCCTCCGCCTCGCACCTTTTGTACAGATCCATCCTCTCGTCCAAGCTGCCGATGGCATATTCTCCGTGCCGGTAGTCATAGGCCGGATTGATGCTGAACATCAGCATATCCAAAATATTTTCGTCCAAAACCTTCTGCACCACGCCAGGGGTATGGGAGGACATGCCGATATGACGAACTACCCCTTTTTTCTTCAGATCCAGCAGATACGAAATCGTCCCCTGTCCGATGGCTTTTTCCAGATCCTCTTCCTCATCGATACAGTGCAGGAACCCGAAATCGATGTAATCCGTCCGCAGCTGATTCAGCTGCCAATCCACGGAGCGCTTGATCTCCTCCAGATTCAGGGTCCACCCATACTTGCCGGTATGATATTCCGCGCCGAAGTGAATCTGAAAAAAAACGTTTTCCCGGCATCCGGATGTCGCACGGCCGTACGGAGCGAAAGGCGCGCTGTCCCCCGCCGCCATATCGAAATAGTTGACGCCGTTCTCCAGCGCCATGGCCACAGTGGCTTCCACCTCCCGTTCCCCTGAACCGCCCAGAGAGCTGTTGCCCAGCCCCAAAACGCTGATTTGCTCCGTTCCCTTCGGGAGCTTCCGATAGTCCATTTTCCTTTCTCCTTCCAGCATTCCGTTTTCGATCGCATACTTTCCTGTCGTTATGCCTCAAGCCGTTTTGCGAAATCCGCCATGGCCTCAGAAACTTTGATCTGCTGGGGACAGACTCTTTCGCAGCTCCTGCAGCCGATACAGGCGGTAGGCCACTTTTCTTTCGGAATCGCGGAAAGAGCCATAGGCGCGATGAACCCGCCTCCCGTGAAACAATGCTCGTTATACAGGGCCAGAAGATCCGGAATCGCAAGGCCTTTCGGGCAGTGGCTGACGCAGTAATGACAGGCCGTACAAGGCAGGGCGATCTTTTTGACCATCTCGTTTGCAATGTGCAGAAGCGCCTTCTTCTCCTCTTCGTTCAACGGTTTTTGCTCCTCGAAAGTGCGGATGTTCTTCTGCATCTGTTCGAGATTGGACATACCGGAAAGCACTACGCCGACCTGCGGGATGGACTGCAGAAACCGAAATGCCCAGGCGGGAATCTCCTCATCGGGGCGCAGCGCTTTCAGCGCCTCCTCGTCCTTTTGATCCAGGGCGGCCAGCCTTCCTCCGCGCAGGGGTTCCATCACCCAAACGGGAAGGCGATAGGATTCCAAAAGCTCCACCTTGGCCTTCGCGTCCTGAAAATCCCAGTCCAGATAGTTCAGCTGGATCTGGCAGAACTCCATTTCCTGCCCGTAGGCTTCCAGAAAACGCTTCATCACATCGTAACTTCCATGTGCTGAAAATCCCAGATGACGAATCCTGCCGGCCTTCTTCTGCTCCACCAGATATTGGAAAATCCCGTATTTTTCGTCCAGATACGCGTCGATATTCATCTCGCAGACGTTGTGGAACAGATAGAAATCGAAATACCCCACCTGACATTTTTTCAGCTGTTCTTCAAAGATCTCGCGCACTTTTCCCATATTGGACAGATCGTATCCCGGGAATTTGTCCGCCAGATAAAACGATTCCCTGGGATATCTCTTCAGCGCCCTTCCCATCACCAGCTCGGACTGGCCGTTGTGGTATCCCCAGGCGGTGTCGAAATAGTTGATTCCATGGGCGATAGCGTAGTCCACCATCCGCTGCGCCGCCGCTTCATCGATCCTGGCATCGTCTCCGTCGATAACGGGCAGGCGCATGGCCCCCATTCCCAGGGCGGACAGTTTTAAATCCTGAAAATCCTTCGTAATCATTTTGCAAGCTCCTTTCTTCATTTGCCTAAAATTATCCATATTTATTATAGAGCCGTCTTTTTCAAAAGGCAAATACCCCTTTTCTATCCGGTTTTATACGCCTAAAGTATAGTTTCCTCCAGAAAAGCCCCGGAAAGGGAGAAAATATCTTCCAGAGGGATCCGGACTCCGCCCTCCAAAATCAGAAACCGTCCGGACTCTTCCAGCTTTTTCACCCTGCCGGAATCCGTCGTATATGCGCCGCCTTCCTTGCGCTCATCCGGGACGAACCAGGTCACGGTCACTTCCGGATGTTTGTCGATCTCCTTTCGCAGCAAAGACAGCCTGCGATCCAGATCTTCTCTGGCATCCTCATCCAAAACGATCTTTTCCTGCGTCTGCCGCTCCTCTTCCTTCATCGTCGCCTGAAATCCCAGCGCATCAAATGGAAAAAACTGTGCGGCCCGCTCCGCATTCGACATGGGCGGATACCTCCGGGAAACCGGACGCGAAAGATCCATAATATCGTCATATCGATGGGAATCCGAAAAAAACTCTTTCATGTCTCCTCCTTATCAGGCATGGGGACTACGCCTTATGCCCGCCGATCTGTCCGTTCCTCTCCCTGGCAGTGGCGCCGTCCTGCAGACTCATTCCCTTAAGCACCGCATTCTTTCCGAATTTCTTCTGAATCTCCAACACAGCCTTCTGCATCTTCTTCTCCCGTTCCCGCGCTTCTTCGTCCTTTCGCCTGTCCTGCTCCTGCGCCGGTTCCTTCCCCCAGTCGGAAAACAGCTCCAGCTGCCGGAATCCGCCTTCCTCCTTTCCGCCCTCCGGCATCACATGGCAGGCGGTCAGATTCAATCGGCGGATCAGAAGGGCCGGATTCACGGTATCCTCATATAACCGCGTCACCGCCTCCGTAATCCGTCTGCCGGAAGATGTGGCGTATCCCAGGTTCGCTGTCCCATGGGCATGTACCGGGATTTCCCTTCCGTATCGGTCTTTTGTCACCGCATCGCCCAGCGCCTTTCGGACCGCAGAATCCTTCAGGCTGTCCCGGTCATATCCTACCGTCAACACCAACTGATCCGTCACCAATCCCTTTTCCACCAGATTCAGCGCAAGTCCATCCGCCATCTCCCGAACCACCAGGCCCGCCTTTTCGAAATCATGCGGGCACTGCAGAACCTGCCCCGCTCCCAGACTATTGGATTGAGGGCGATAGGACTTGATATCCGCGATAGTGCATGGCTCCACTCCCCAGGCATGATCGATGAGCAGCTCCGCATTGATCCCCAGCAGCCGGTATAACAGATCCTCATTATAGAAGTCACCCGATTTGCCCAGAGAACATCTGGCCACATCGCCCATTGTAAAAAGTCCCACTTCCTCCAGCCTGCGCGCCGTTCCCCTGCCCACTCTCCAGAAATCCGTGAGCGGGCGGTGCGCCCAGAGCAGGCGGCGATAACTCTTTTCATCCAGCTCGGCGATCCGCACTCCGTCCGCATCGGCGGGCACATGTTTGGCCACGATATCCAGGGCCGCTTTGCACAGGTAAAGGTTCGGCCCGATGCCCGCCGCGGCCACGATACCGGTTCGACGCAGCACGTCCCGGATGATCCTGCCCGCCAGCTCCCGTGCGGAGAGCCGATAGGCCTGCAGATAATCCGTCACGTCCAGAAACGCCTCATCGATGGAATAGACGTGAATATCCTCCGGCGCGATATAATCCAAATATACCCTGTGGATCCGGGCGCTGTATTCCAGATACAGGGCCATCCTAGGCGTGGCGGTCAGCCAGGAAATCTTAAGCCCCGGATTCCCGGCGAGCTCGGAGGCATCCCAGGATTCTCCCTCGAATTCCCGGCACTTTGCCCTGCGCCGTCCGTTTTCCTCCCTGACCTTCTGTATCACTTCGAACATCCGCGCTCTGCCGGGAATGCCGCACGCTTTCAGCGAAGGGGATACCGCCAGGCAAATGGTCTTTTCCGTACGCGAAAGATCCGCTACCACCAAATTGGTGGTAAGCGGATCCAACCTCCGTTCGACGCACTCCACGGAAGCATAAAAAGATTTCAGATCGATTGCGAGATATGTCCGGTTCCTCATATCGCTCCTTTCTTTTTTTATTATACTCCAAACCAAACATATGTTCAACCGGACTTTCAAAATAAATCATTCATCCTGCAGCGCATCGTAGCCATGTTCGTTTGTGCGAACCTTAACCACATCCTCCACATCGTATACGAAAATTTTTCCATCGCCCACGTTGCCTGTGTAGAGCACCTTCTGAACCGTATCCACCACGGTCTCCACCGGAATCTTGCACACCACCACTTCGATTTTCACCTTCGGCAGCAGCCTGGTCTCCACGGGCGCGCCTCTGAAGTAAGCTGCATGCCCTTTCTGCATACCGTATCCAAACACGTTGGTGATGGTCAGCCCCGTCACTCCGAGTCCCGCCAGTGCCCGCTCCAGCTCTGTAAAGCGTCCCTGACCGGTTATGACGGTGATTTTGGTCATCTTCATGCCTTCCCGTTCCTTATGGATCACGGGCACGGCCTCTTCGACCGGCGCGCTGCGCTTCGGTTCGGGATTCATGGCTGTGGCTGTGGTTTTTTCAAATCCTTCATCCTCCTTATCCTCTGTCAAAAGCCCCGCTGCCGGAGCGAAATCCGGGTAGGCGACGTTCCCGTGTTCCCCGATATCCAGACCTGCCAGTTCTTCTTCCCTGGACACCCTGATCCCCATGGTTTTTTTGAGGGCGAGCCAGACCAGCGCGGTAGACGCAAATCCAAAGATCCCTACAGCAGCGATTCCGATCAACTGCACGCCCAACATTCCGAAACCGCCTCCGAAAAACAGCCCGTTTCGAACGGAAAGGCTGGTGACGCCTTCCTGCGCGAACAGCCCGATGCAAATGGTTCCGAAAATTCCACAGCAAAGATGCACGGAGGTGGCTCCCACCGGATCGTCCACTTTTGCCTTATCGAAAAGCACGACTGCGAAAACGACCAGGATTCCCGCCAATGCGCCGATAATAAGGGAGCTTTCTACGCTCACGTAGGCGCATCCGCCGGTGATTCCCACCAAACCGGCAAGACAGCCGTTGATCGTCATTCCCAGATCGGGTTTTCCCAGAAAAATCCATGAGGTAACCGTAGAGGTCAGCACGGCAGCGATGGCCGAAGTGTTGGTCGTCATCAGGATATAGACCACATCGGCAGGATTCTGAAAGCTCATCGTGGAGCCCGGGTTAAAGCCGAACCACCCCAGCCATAGGACGAAAAGTCCGATTACCGCCAGGGACATGCTATGGCCCGGTATGGCCCTCGCCTTCCCGTCTTTTCCGTATTTCCCAATGCGCGGCCCCAGCAGAATTGCGCCGGACAGGGCGCCCCAGCCGCCCAGGGAATGAACCACCGTATCGCCTGCAAAATCCATAAATCCCAAATCCGCAAGCCAACCGCCTCCCCATACCCAGTGTCCGACGATAGGGTAAATGAGCAGCGTCAGGAAGAACGAGAAGAGAATAAACGCACCGTATTTGATCCTCTCCGCCACCGCCCCGGAAACGATCGTCGCAGCGGTTCCGCAAAACACCAGCTGGAAAAAGAATTTTCCCCAGAAGGGGACGTTTTGCGTCAGAGTTCCGTCATAAAAGGACAGATCCTGATCTCCCAGCACAAACAGATGCTCCGTCCCCAGAACGGGATTATCCCCGCCGAACATCAGCCCCCATCCCAAAAGCAGAAAGCCGAGGGAGGATACGGCGAACACGATGAAGTTTTTGGAGAGGATATTCACCGTATTCTTCGCCCGCGCAAACCCCGCTTCTACCGCTGCAAAACCGAGATTCATAAAAAAGACCAGAATCGAGGCGAGCAGCACCCACAATGTATCGATGATCATAGTCGTACTCATATCTTCCTACCTCCTTTTCTTAACATGACAGGAACCTTCATCTCCTCCTATCATACAAAAAACGCACATCCGTCGGATGCGCGCCCTCGCGACCTGTTTTCCTCCCTCCTTTCTCCCCTCCGGGATATGATGTGGGAAATTCCATATGCAACGGATGGCCCGCGCAGCGGAGCATCCGATAGATAAAAGAAAAGGGGCTGTCGGGAAATAGATAGTTCCAAATAGGGGCCGTAGAGACTCATGC
>QAKV01000019.1 GCA_003343625.1 Clostridiales bacterium | reverse complement strand
AGTTTGAGGAGGTGCAATCATGGCAAAATGCGATATTTGTGGCAAAGGCGCTCATTTTGGTAACAACGTTAGCCATTCCCATAGAAGATCCAACCGTATCTGGAATTCCAACGTCAGAAGCGTGAAATGTAAAGTCAACGGTGGTGCAAGGAGAATGCACGTTTGCACAAACTGCTTGAAGTCCGGCAGGGTTGAAAGGGCTTAATTTATCGGAAATCGGACGAAAGGCCGCTGCAGATGCAGCGGCCTTATTTTTGGCGATACCCCCGGCAAGAGGCCGCCGTGCTTGCACGAGCGGACATTTGCCGGCGTATTCCCTTTTTAGTCGAATTCGGTTTCCCAGTTCTCCTCTCCCGCCGCCGCAAAGCACATCTTTACCTGCCCAAAGTGACGGATCTTCTGGATAAGGAGGGCCTTTCCTACGAACTCTACTCCGATATCAAGGCCAATCCCACGATCCAGAACGTGCAAAACGGGGTGGCCGCTTTTAAAGGCAGCGGAGCCGACTATATCATCGCCATCGGCGGCGGTTCTTCCATGGATACCGCGAAGGCCATCGGCATCATCATCGCCAATCCGGAATTCGAAGACGTTCGCAGTCTGGAAGGCACCGCGCCCACCAAAAAGCCCAGCGTTCCCATCATCGCGGTTCCCACCACCGCCGGCACCGCAGCGGAAGTTACCATCAACTACGTCATCACGGACGTGGAGAGAAAGCGCAAATTCGTCTGCGTGGATCCCCATGACATGCCCATCGTGGCCATCGTGGATCCCGATATGATGTCCTCCATGCCCAAAGGTCTGACAGCCTCTACCGGTATGGACGCTCTTACCCATGCCATCGAAGGATATACCACGAAAGCCTCCTGGGAAATGACGGATATGTTCCACTTAAAAGCCATCGAAATCATTTCCAGATCCCTGCGCGGCGCTGTGGCTAACACGAAGGAAGGCCGGGAAGGAATGGCTCTGGGCCAGTACATCGCCGGCATGGGCTTTTCCAATGTAGGTTTGGGCATCGCTCACTCCATGGCGCATACGCTGGGCGCGGTATATGACACGCCTCACGGCGTGGCCTGTGCCATGATGTTGCCCATCGTCATGGAATACAACGCGGATTGCACCGGAGAAAAATACCGGGAAATCGCCCGCGCCATGGGAGTCAAAGGGGTGGACGACATGGATCAGGAAACCTATCGTAAGGCCGCTGTGGACGCGGTTCGGCAGCTTTCCGAAGACGTGGGAATCCCTTCCAAACTGGATGCGCTGAAAGAAGAAGATCTTCAGTTCCTGGCGGAGTCCGCTCACGCCGATGCCTGCGCTCCCGGCAATCCGAAAGATGCGGGCGTGGAAGATTTAAAGGCGCTGTTCCGGAAACTGATGTAACCGTTCAAAAAATCTCTGCTATTCTTTCGAGACGTTTTTCAGGGGCTGTCGGACCGCTCGGGCATCCGACAGCCCCTCTTTCTTTCGGACTTTTCCTTTTCATCGATCCTCACAGGACAGGATCAGGTAACTCGCCACCAGCAGAATAAGCGCGAAGATCGTCCCGAAGATCCGATAGCGAAAAAAGAGCATGAGCAGCATTCCGATTGCCACCCAGAATATGGCGAATGCGATGATTCGATGCACCTGTGCGTCCGCTCCCTGCAGTCCTCTTGTTTTCAATTTATGCGGGCAGGGCTTCAGCGTTTCCCGTCTTCTGCCTTTTCTCCCGGGAAAGCGGCGTTCACCGCGTCCTCATCGCTCATCATCTCCTGTCTGGGAGCCATAAAACGATCCACCAGATCCGGAATCATATCCAGGATCTTGGTGACGCCGTCCTGATTTTTAATATTGACCAGCCTGGTTTGTCCGTTTTTGATCAACAGCACGGCGCTGGGGGATAACTTTCCGGTGGCGCCTCCCGCCCCTGAATTCTTTTTGGATTCTTTTCCGCCGGATGTGCCGGTTCCTCCCTTACAGACCGCTCCTGCCCCGATTCCGAAAGAAACGTCTACCAGTGGAATTAAGATCGTGTCCTCGATCTTGATCGCCTCTCCCACCACGGTTTTTGCGGTAAAAACCGAATCCACCCCTTTCATCAGGGATTCCATGACAGAGCTGATGCTATTGTCTCTGTTTTCAGCCATCTTATGCTTCCTCCTTTTTTCGCAGCCGCGCCAGAAGCAGCCGGCACTCTCTGTTCAAAATGACCCGCAGGACGCAGTAGCACACCACACAGGCCCGTATCCTCCCTTTCATCCAAAACGTTCCCTCCAGCCGAGAGGTTTCGAAGTCCGGAAGGATCAAAATGCGATCGCAAATCAGCGGGTACAGCACCCCCTGCAGCGCCAGCAGTCCGCCGGTAACAGCCGGATCTTCCGCGCCTGCAGTCGCGCGGATCAGCCCCTTTTTCGGAAGGCAATGGGAAAGCAGACGTTTGAGCTCGCCGCCAGCCCGGCTCAGAGCCCTGCGGCTATCCTCCCGCTGTAACAGATTCCAATACCAAAAAAAGCGCTCTTTCGCCCTCTCGGCATCCGCCCGTTTTTCGAGGAAACGGTTCCGGATCCGGCAAACCTTTTGCAGCAAAGCGTTCCTCCCGCCGCGCCGGATTTTTGCGCCCCCGTCGAACGTCCGCTTCCGGTCGGAACGCCCCTCCGGTATGCCCGTCCCGCGGACGGTTTCTTCCGGGCCCGTTCCTGCAGATTCCCTTTCCTCAGGGCGCTCTGTCCCCGAAACCCCCGGTTCGCCATCGATCCCTTCGGGATCGTTTTCTCCCCCCTTTTTTGGGGGATGCAGCGGGATGCCCGCCACCCGGATCATATAGGAAAATCCGCCGTTCCAGGAAACGCTCAGGCAGATCAGGCGAAAAAACCATGTTACGCTTGCCCGGGCGCGAAATTCTTCCAGATATTCCCCTTCCGCACGATAGCGCACCGGCACGAAGAGAACGGACAGCAGGGCCAAAACAAGAATTGCCAGCAAAATCAGCAGAAAGATGCCGATTCCCTTTGCGATCGCTAAAATAACGGTCATCTCTTCCTCCTTTTGCGCGCCATCTCTCCCAGCAGATATCCCTTGATGTCCCCCACCATCCCGGCTCTGAAAGCGTCCCCGAGCATGAGTTCCACCAGGCCGACAGCTTCCTGCCTGTCCGACGCAATCCCCACCACGATCAGCGACTTTTTGTCAAAACACCGCTGCTTTAACAGGGAAGCGGAAAAAATGTCCAGTTGATCCGCATTGCGGGCCAGGGAAATCACATAAAAGTCTCTGCATCCGATGCCGAAAAACAGCCTCCTCTTGGCGTTCTCCGGATTCCCGATCGATTTTGATGTATATAAGCTGTCATAAAATCTCATATCGCAGGCTATCCTGTTTTTTGAAGTGAACTTTCATAGTAAATATACCCGGAAATTTACGGTTATAGACAGAGGGCCGCCGCTTTCAATCCCATTTCCTGCGACGGCCCTTGTTCTCAGTAATATTTTCGATTGCCCCAGAGATTACTCTTTTTCAACTCGAGGTACTCATGATAGGCCTTTTCAAGAATTTGCTTTTCGTTGGCGAATTTCAGAAGGTGATAGGCCTCATGGTATTTGTAAAATCCGGAATCCACGAAATATTCTTCTCTTTGCGGCTTACTGTAATAACTGTCCGCCATCATTAAATACCAGTGGACTTCTTTTTCCACTGTGTCCTCCGGCACGTTGAACGAATATTCGCTGCGTCCCACATATTTGATGATGGAAGCTCTGGAGCCGGTCTCTTCCAGAACTTCTCGGAGCGCGGTCTGCTTGTAGTCCTCGCCCGCTTCTACGGTTCCCTTGGGCAGAACCCAGCCCTCATACTTGTTGCGATAATTCTTATAAAGGAGCAGGATCTTTCCCCGGAAAATTACTACACCGCCGCAGCTGGTTGCCTCAATCACTGCAATTCCTCCTGTCCGGCGATATCTTATCTGCAAACAAGTATATCCCAAAACAGAGCTCAGGGCAAGTCCTGTTTCTAAAAAACAGAACTTTCCATCCGACCCGTGCGGGCCTTCAGTTTCCCTCGAAATACGCATCGAAAACCCGGCGCGCCAGCGGTACGGCGTAATCTCCTCCGGATCCGATGCTCTCCACCACCACCGTTACGGCGATCTGCGGATCCTCTGCGGGCGCGAATCCCGTAAACCACGCATGGGATTCATCGCTGTCGTCAGCGAACTCCGCGCTCCCGGTCTTGCCCGCCGCCGTGTAGGAACGATCCTGAAGCTGTCTGCCCGTCCCGTCCGTCACCACCGACTCCATCAGGGATGTCATGACGGAAGCTTCCTCGTCGCTCAAAAGCCTCCCGTATTCCTGTGGGCTGTTCTCTTCGATCGTTTCCCCGCGGGCGTTTTCCACCCGATCCACCAGATAGGGCTCCATCAAAACGCCCCGGTTTGCGATGGCCATGGTGATCAGGTTTAAATGCATCGGCGTCATCTGCGTTTTTCCCTGGCCGATGGCCGTCTGAATCACATCGGCGTCGGAACTGTCTTCGTCGATGTCCGCGCCGGACTGGCGATAGGGCAGTTCGATGGGCAGCTCCTGATGGAACAGGAGGCTGTCGATGGTGTTCCCGAATTCCGCCCGGGGCAGCATAAGCCCCAGGTTCGCAAAAGAACAGTTGCAGGATTTGGCGAAGGAATCCTGCAAATCCACTTCGCCGTGCACAGAACCGTGAAAACAGGTGATCCGGTTCTCCCCGCTTTCGAAAGCGCCGGTGCACTGGTAGCGGTAATCCTGCCAGGTATCCGGAAACTGCTGCAGATAGGCCAGAGCCGTGACGATCTTGAAAGTGGAGCCCGGCGGATATAACCCCTGGGTAACCCGGTTTAAAAGAACCGCGTTTTCCGTATCCTGGCTGATCTTCTCCCAATCTTCGGCGATCCTGTTGGGATCGAAATCCGGCTTGCTTACCATGGCCAGGATCCTCCCGGTCTTCACCTCCGTGGCCACGATAGCGCCGCGATAAGCGCCCAATGCGTCATAGGCCGCCTGCTGCACCTCGGTATCCAACGTGCTGTAAACATCGTTTCCGGGATTCTTTCGGCCGTTTTGTTCGTTTTCAAACTGCTCCCGTTCCGGAATATCGGAATTTGACAGGGAATAATTTTCCAGCTCTTCCAGGCCGGACTTTCCCTGGGTCATATAGCCGACCACATGGGCGAACACTTCCCCGAAGGGATATTGGCGCACTTCGCTTCCGTCCTCTTCCACCGTACGAGCCAGCGTTTCTCCGTCGGCGGAATAAATACTGCCCCTTCGGTTTTGAGCTGCCAGCACCCGCTGCCTGGAGTTGTAGCTGTTGTTGAACAGCTGCTCGTGATTGGAGCCCACATAGGCGGACAGATAGACGAACAGGCTGGCAAACAGGGCCGTGAACAGGCCGGCGAACAAGTAAAGCTCCCTATTGATCCGGATTCTCTTCTTCCCGTTTTTTCGCCTCTCGGCGGGCTTTATTTCTTCTTTCTTTTTCAAGTCTGATCTCCTCTTCATACCGCTGCTGATACATTCCCTGAATCATGGAAAACATCAGGATCGTAGTCATTACGCTGCTTCCGCCGTAGCTGATCAGAGGAAGGGTCACTCCGGTGAGCGGGATAAAGCGGGTTCCGCCTCCCACCGTCAGAAACATCTGAAACGCGTAAAGAAGGCCGAAACCTGCGGAAAGATTTCGGTAAAACCCTTCCTTTCTCCCGGCGGCCAGGCGGATGACCATCCAGAACAACGCGATTCCCGTCAGGATGATACCGATGCAAAACAATAAACCCATCTCTTCCGCCATAGCCGCGAAAATGAAGTCCGTCTCCACGTAAGGGATATCCTGCGGCGTGCCTTTCCCGATCCCCAGGCCGAACAGGCCACCCCTGCTGATTGCGAACAGCGACTGGGTGATCTGATAGCCCTGATCGTCGATCACGCTCCAGGGATCCCTCCAGGCCTGTACCCGCACCCGCACGTGGGAGAACAGGCGATAGGCCAAAACGGAAGCTCCGGCGCCCAGAATGAGCCCCGCCAGCGGGTACCAGAGCCTGTGGGTCGCTACGGTCAGCATCATCACGTAAACCGCGAAGAAGATCAGCGCGCTCCCCAAATCCCTGGACAGAACCAGGATCAGCACATGTGCTCCTGCGGCCAGGGCTGAACAGACCACCTTCCCGATGCGTATCTCTCCGCTGAAAACGGCAGCCAGAAAACAGACGTAGAGAATCTTCACGAATTCCGAAGGCTGGAAGGTCACTCCGCCGATGGTCCAGGAAATCCGGGAACCGTGGGTCACCTGCCCCAGCACCAGCACAGCGCCCAGCGCCAGAATCCCGATCCCCGCGCAGATCCATCCGAAACGCTCCGGATTGGCGATCTTTTTCATCGCCCAGGGAACGATGAGTCCCAACACGAAAGCTGCGGAAGCGATGAGCAGCTGCCGTGCGGCTTTGCCCAGATCCAGGCGGGTCAAAAGGATCAGTCCCGCGCTCAAAAGCATGCACATATGATTATACAGAATCCGGCTGATGCCCTCATAGAGGATCGAAGTGATCAAAGGGAGCGCCAGCGTCAGGATCTGAAGCACCGCATAAAAGAGCAGGTATTCGATTCGCTGCGTCCTGAGAACGATGGTCAGATACGCCAGGAATTGTGTCAGAAACAAAAAGACACTCTGCAGAGTAGCCGTCCTCCCCTGCAGCCACACGTCCTCATAGCGCATGGAATAAAATCCGCAGACTACGAACAGCATCAAAAACAGAACGATTCCGTATTTGGAATAGGTCACGATCCAATAGGCCAATTTCACTGTACTCCTTTTTTATAATGGCCGGTGGTGTAAGCATAGTCCTCCGGAACCGGAATACGCCCGAAAAAGAGATCCAAAACCCTTTGTGTCTCCGTCCGGCTCTCCACCGTAAAATCCAGCCGCAGCGCCATCGCGCCGCTATCTTCGATCTCTTTTAAGTATTGATGTAGCGAAAGGGGCACCGAATTGTAAACGATGTTCATACAATGCCTGCAGTCAACCCGGATCGGGAAGCGGGCCTGGTAGCGATCCTGAAGGGAAAATCCGGGATCCCCCTGAGCGGGACGTTTCGCCCTGGCGGATTGGGCCAGATTTTCCTGCGTCCGCTCCAGTTTGCAGATTCCCGCCGTTTTTTTGACGCAGCCTGCGCTGATCATCATAGGGGCACGGCCATAGACCACCATCTCCCGGTCTTTGGCGGGAAGGGCCTCCAGCTCCCGTCGGTTCAGCTCCAGAGAAGCCGTATAGCTGTCCGCATGAAAATACCGCTCATAAAAATCATAAGCCGCTCGATTGAACACGTATGCGGTATGTTGCAGGGCGATTCCCCTGTCCCAGCCGATTTGGCGCAGCCATGTCAGCCCGGAAAGCCCGCACGCCATCATACCGTCCACTTTTTTCCCTTCCGGATCCGCTTTCAGCCATTCCTCCAGCTCCAGCAGATATCCTTCCGAGTAAGAACGCAGGATAACCGGCAGCGTCAGGAAAAAGGAAAAGTCCGGATCATCCAGCTTTCTTCGGGAAACGGCTCCAAAAACAGGCTTCCAACTTTCGGATAAGAAGGCATCACAAGGCGCATACAACCGTCTGATCTCCCGCCGGGTCAAAGTCTCCAGCGCCTGCTCGGGATCCGAAGCAAAAGCGAAGAAAAGCCCTCCTTTTACCGCCATTTTCATGTTTCCGGCTCCTTTTGCACGCTCCGGAGCTATAAAAGACTGCCCTGCAGCCATACCGCCTGTGCCGGACTCACCCCCTTTTGTCGGGCGCCGCCCCGCACAGGCCATGTTTGCATAGAGGGCATCCAGGACGCGGCGCCGCAGCTCGTTGAGGGCGGAAACGGGGAGGAAGAGATCGCGTTCCATTTCGATTTGGAGGTCCCTGACGCAAAAACGGGAACCGCCCGCCTTCGCCAGCTGTCTGGCCACCGCAGCCTCATCCAGCGGCCTGCTCTGCGCTCTTTGAACCACCATTCCCTCGGCCATCGCGCGGACGCCGCCGCAGAAAGCCTCCAACCGCGCGGGCTCTCCTTTTCGCAGAACAGCCTTTAGATCGACCGGTCTGGTCAATCCACTATCCAGATACTTTTTGCGGAGTTCATCCGCCAGTCCCTCCGGGCATCCTGTATAACCCGGCCGATCCGGCGTCACCATTTCCCTGCCGTTATGCCGTCTGTAATATCCGTCGCTCTGTTCCGAACGGAGGTATAGTTGTGCCAGGCGCTTTAAATCTTCCGGATCGACCCGGTATGCGTCCGGGCTCTTTTCATACAGATCGATATATTTTCGATAGGCCGCCGTCACACCCGCCACATATTCCGGGCTCTTCATCCGACCTTCGATTTTGAGGGAATCGATTCCCGCATCCAGAAGATCCGGCAAAAACGGAAGCGCACACAGATCTTTCAGACTCAGGGGATAGGGAGAAACCGCCTCCTTTTTTCCCAGAGGACTTCCGTCCTGAAGGATCCGATAGGGAAGCCGACAGGGTTGGGCGCATCTGCCCCGATTGCCGCTCCTGCCACCCAGAAAGCCGGAAAACAGACACTGGCCAGAATAACAATAACAGAGGGCCCCATGGATGAAGGTCTCCAGCTCCATCCCCGTCTTTCGCTTCATCTCGATGAGTTCGAAAAGGCTGAGTTCCCTGGCCGGCACCACGCGGCTGACGCCCAGGGATTTCAAAAAGAGGGCGGCTCTGGATTCCGTCACCGTCATCTGCGTGCTGGCGTGCAGCTCCATCTCCGGAAACGCCTCACGACAGCGCGACAATACCCCCAAATCCTGGATAATCACCCCATCCAGCCCCGCCTCATAAAAGGGCGTAAGCCAGGGAATCAGTTCCTCCAATTCCCGGTCTTTGGTCAGCGTGTTGATAGTCAGATAGATTTTCCGTCCAAAAAAATGGGCCAGTTTCAAGGCCTCCAAAAGTTCTTCATCGCTGAAATTGCCGGCAAAAGCGCGGGCGCCAAACTGCTGTCCGCCCAGATAAATCGCATCTGCTCCCGCAGCCACCGCGGCCCTTAAACATTCCATCGTTCCCGCGGGCGAAAGGAGCTCAGTTTTTCTTTTTTGATTCCGAATCGATCCCATTCCGTCGTTTTCCATATACATCCGAATAATAAAAACCGCCGCACAAAGAGGATCGGAAATTGCGATACAGTTTGTGCGACAGCTCATCATTGTTTCCGTTGTTTTGCATTGCGCATTTCCGTCTCCAGACGGACGATCTGCTTGGAGTTATCCTGCAGCTGTTTCTGCGCGTTCCTCAGAGACTTCTCCGTATTCTCCAGCTTGATCTGAGCCGCAATCAGCTCATGCTTCAGATCGTACAGCTCCTTCTCTCTCGCCTGCGCGTCCTCCTCCATCCCGTCGATCTGCTTTTTGGCCTTGAAATAGTCATCCGCGATGTTGAGCTCGAGAAGGATATGCTGCATCTCCGCAGGCTGTCTGCGGAAGCTGTCCACCCTGTTATACTCGGTCAGCTTATTGTTGATATAAGAAGCCACTTTCTGTAAATATTCTTCGCTTTCATAACCGCTCAGAGTCAGTACTCTTCCGCCGATGATCACTTCCGTGTCCGTTTTGACTGCCATGGCCCCGCACCTTTCGTATCTTACAATATCTGCCGTACTCTCAGTAATACTGATACAACATCTATTATAATCTGCGGCAGGCCAAATTGCAAGCGTTTCCAAAAACGGATGCCCTCAGTCGGCCAGTCCGTCTTCCGCAACGCCTTTCGGGCTCTCCGAAAGCCCCAGATGCCGGTAAGCCAAAGGAGTGACCACCCTCCCTCTGGGCGTCCGATCGATCAGCCCGTTCATCAAAAGATAGGGCTCATATACATCCTCAATAGTGCCGGAATCCTCCCCTACGGCCGCAGCCAGCGTATCCAGTCCCACAGGGCCCCCTCCGAACTTCTCGATCATGGTCAGGAGCAGGCTTCTGTCCACCCGATCCAATCCCATTCGGTCCACGTCCATCAGATCCAGCGCGGTTCTCGCCACCTGTAGCGTGATCACGCCATCGTATTTCACCTGAGCGAAATCCCGAACCCTCTTTAGGATGCGGTTCGCCAGACGGGGTGTTCCCCGGCTCCTTCTGGCCAGTTCTCTGGCGCCTTCCTCTTCGATTTTCACGCCTAAGACCCGGGCGGAGTGCTGGATGATGAGCGCCAGCTCCTCCACCGTATAAAATTCCAGATGATGGATCATCCCGAAACGATCCCGCAGGGGGGCGGTCAAAAGCCCGGCTCTGGTGGTCGCCCCTACCAGCGTAAAACGGGGCAGCTCCAGACGGATGGAACGGGCGGAAGCGCCTTTACCGATCATAATGTCGATGGCGAAATCCTCCATGGCCGGATAGAGCACTTCCTCCACCTGACGATTGAGCCGGTGAATTTCATCCACGAACAGAAGATCCCCCTCCTGCAGATTATTCAGAATGGCCGCCATCTCCCCCGGCTTCTCAATGGCCGGCCCGCTGGTAATCTTCATATTCACGCCCATTTCGTTGGCGATAATGCCGGCCAGGGATGTCTTTCCCAAGCCGGGAGGACCGTAGAAGAGCACGTGATCCAGCGCGTCCTTACGCTGTTTCGCCGCTTCGATATAGATTCTGAGCGCGGCTTTCACCTTTTCCTGTCCGATATAGTCCTTCAGATATTTGGGACGCAGGCTTCCTTCTATTTTGATATCTTCTTCCGTCAAACTGGTCTCGATCACTCTCGGCATACGCTCATCCTCTCCGTCCATCCGTCAATACATCTTCTTTAGCGCCGCTTTCAGCAGTTCCTCCACATCCATATCTTCGCGCTCCACAGCTTTCACTGCCCGCAACGCCTCGGATGCGGAGTATCCCAACGCGGTGAGGGCTTCCACCGCTTCCTGACGCGCCCGACTCAGAGAACCGTTTCCCGCAGCGGGCGCCGCCTGCACCGTTTCCCCTCCGCCTGCGAAAGCATCCTCCAGCGAGATTCTGTCCTTCAATTCCAGAATGATTTTCTGGGCCATCTTTCGACCGATGCCTGGCGCCTTGGCGATGGCCTTTTCATCCTGAGACAATACCGCGAGCCGAATCTCGTCTGCGGACAGCGCGGAAAGGATGGAGAGCCCCGCTTTGGGGCCGATCCCGCTGACGTTAATCAGCTGCCGGTACATCTCCAGATCGTCCTTGCGCAAAAAGCCGAACAGCGTGACGGCATCCTCCCGGACGCTGGTATATGTATAGATCTTCACCTCTTCCCCTACGGGCGGCAGGAGGGAAACCGCGCTGGCGGGAATCCGAATATTATAGCCGATACGATTGACTTCCAGCACAAGTTTTTCCGGTGTGACTTCCGCCACGGTACCGATCAGATAAGCGAACATCTTTTTCTTCCTCTCTTCTCATTTTTTCTCGATATCGGCGGGCAGATGGTTCAGCGCGGTCCGGGCGCAGATTCCGTTAAAGATTCCGGCCAGACAGCCAGCGATCAACAGCCAGGGCAGATAGTATCCTATCTGTATGGTCTGCACCACAAATATGGCCGCCAACAGCTGCCCTATATTATGAAACACGCCTCCCAGAACGCTTACCCCGACCATCGAAAAGCGCTGCGAGCGCTTCGACAGTCCCATGGCGGCAAAAGAAAATAGCGCGCCGCAGAGACTGTAGAGCATCCCGTAAAGATTTCCGAACAAAAAAGAAGAAAGCAGCACCCTGGCGAGGTTCATCAGAAGCGCTTCCTTCCATCCGTACAGATACAGGCAAAGTACCACAATCAGATTGGGCAGCCCCAGCTTGACGCCCGGAATTCCGGGCGTCAGAGGCAATATGGATTCCACATAAGATAGCAGGAGGGCCGCAGCGGCCAACATCCCCAAAACAGCCGTTTTTCGTTTCATGCGATTATCCCGCCACAGCGTCCGGCCCGCTGTCAGCTCCTCCTTCCAGCCGAATCACCAGCCTGTGAGGGAGGCAGATGATGGTCTCGCCGGCACGGCTGATCGTTCCCTGATGGACGCAGGTCAGATCCGGGCAGTCAGCTTCCGAAACCCGTACTCCTTCAGGGCCGATCTCCACGAGATTATATCCGCCGTCTCCTCCGCCGATCCGGATCTCCTGCCTCGCATCCACAGGCAGCCGCATCAGCTCCCTTCCGTCCTGTTCGATCACCACAGCGGACACCCCCTCCCTTTCCTGAAATATAAGGAAAGAAAGAACCATCAACAGAGCGGCCGCAAGAACGACGCCGATCAGGATCCAGTCCGCTCTCCGCAACTCATCGAATTTCATTTTAGCATATCCGAACATATGTTTCAATCCTTTTCTCGCAGCAGAAAAAGGGCCGTTTCTTCATAGCGTTTCGCGCGATCCGTTTCTCCCAGCCGCCGGAAGATCGCCGCGCAGTTTTGGCACAGAATGGCGTAGCTCTCATTTTTTCCGAAATGTTTTTCGATCGCCGACAGCGCCTGTTCGTAGGCTTCCAGCGCTTTTTCCAGCCGTCCCTGCGAAAACAGCGCCTCCCCCAGTCCGGCCAAAGAGGCGCTGTAACGGACATCCCCCTGATTGCCGCTGGCCCGAAATCCGGCGATCGCCTCTTCCAGGAGAGTCTGCGCCCTTTCCGGCCTTTTTCTCCTCAGGGCGAGCAAGGCCAGATCCGTCTTTACCTGCGCTGCCTTACCGGTCGCGTCAGGACGGTTTTCCAGCAGGGTCAGGGCTTTCTGCAGAAAAATTTCCGCCCTTTCTTCTTCTCCAAGCCGTTCCAAAAGCAGCCCGATCTCCCGGTCCAAACCGACAAACCGCTCATCTTCAGGTTTCCAAATAGCCTCGCAGATTTTCAACGCCCTCGTGAAAGCCGTCAGCGCTTCCTGTTCTCTTCCCGCCTCCCGATAAGTGACAGCAGCCTGCATTAACGCTGCAGCAAAGCTTTCCGTTTCTTCCAGATTCAGCTCTTCCATCAGCATGAGCACATCCTCCGCCGCTGAAAACGCCTCTTCAAACCGGAAAGTTTCCCGGTAAAAATCCACCAGTTCGCTTTTCGCCTGCAGATAAGCCCCATAATCTCCGGCCTCTTTCGCTCTGTCACAACAGGATCTCAAATCTTCCTCGGATCTCATCGCTGTCAGTCTCCGTTCTCCTCCACTCCGTTCCAACCGCTTCCGGTATTGTAAGCCACACAGATCCATCCCCCGGGAATTTCCGGCCCCGCCGCTTCCTCTTCGAACGATTTCTGTGCAGAAGATTCCTCACGAATCCAGTCCAGATCCACTTCATACAACAGCCCCAGCTTGCGCCCGCTGGTCTTTTCATAGGCCACGGTATAAATCAGGCAGTTGTCCGCATCCACTACCTGCGTGCTCAGCGGGAAAAACACAGGCTCCCCGCCGTCCTTGTGAAATTCAAATACCAGTTCCGATTCCGTCTCTTCCTCTTCCGCAGCGGTTTGGGATTCCTCTGCGGGCGACTCCTGCTCCTCCGCCCGTTCCTGAGCCAACTCTTCAGTCAGCGCTTCCACTGCCTGATCCGGTATCAGGGCCGGATGAGAAAAAAGTTCCCGTTTTAAAGAGACCATCTCCTCGCTTTCCGCCAGTGACAGATATGGTTCCCACTCCTCCAGCCGCTCATGAAGCGCTTCGTTCTCCTCTTCCAGCCGGGCGTTCTGACTCGTCATTTCGTCCAGCATATCCAGAGCGGATGCGGCCGACTCTTGTGCCTCCCTGCGCGAAGTACGCTCCCGCTGCAGCGACCAGGCCTCGAAAACCAGAATGCCCAGCAGCAGAATAACGGTAAAATACGTCATAATCTTCGAAATCAGCTCTTCTTGGAATCTCATCCCGCACTCCTTTTCCTTCGAGTTATATCGAATTGCATTATAGCACATCCCTCCCGCTCTTTCCATTACTTTATCCGTCAAAGCGCCCTTATTGACAATCTTTTTTGGGATCTTTATAATGGATATCAGTCTATTTTTTACAAAAACTATAAAGCCAACGAAGGAAGGAAAGTTGAAAGCGATGAGACCTTTTGTCATCACCACGGATTCCAATTCTGATCTGCCTGTTTCTTATATCCAGGCGCATTCCACCACTATTATCCCTCAATACTATTCTTTCGGGGATACGGTATACGGCGATGAGCTCAACATGGAGCCCTCCGAGTTTTATGAGCGGATGAAAAACGGGGAATTGCCCGGCAGCCAGGCCAACAATCCGGCCGTGATCCGCGACAGATTCGAAGCCCTTCTTCAGAAAGGATACGATATTCTCCACGTGGCCTTTTCCTCCGCTCTTTCCGGCAGCTATAACAACGTCTGCGTCACCGCCCGGGATCTGATGGACGATTATCCGGACAGCCGCATCGTGGTTATCGACTCCCTGAACGTATCTCTGAGCGAGGCCATCATGGTCATGCAGGGGGACCTGTATCGGGAAGCGGGCCATACGCTGGAGGAAACGGCCGCCTTTCTGGAAGAGTTCAAGACCCATATGAACGTACAGTTTACGGTGGACGACCTGTTCCATCTGCAACGGGGCGGCCGCGTATCCAAAACCACTGCAGTGGTAGGGTCCGCTCTGAATTTAAAGCCTTTTCTGTATGTGAATGCGG
Organism: Clostridiales bacterium; assembly: GCA_003343625.1. GTDB lineage: Bacteria > Bacillota > Clostridia > Lachnospirales > Lachnospiraceae > Gallintestinimicrobium > Gallintestinimicrobium pullicola. The sequence continues at coordinate 43,440 of QAKV01000019.1, read as the reverse complement.
AAGGAAAGCTCACTTCCGCCGGCACCGTGAGAGGGCGAAAGAAGAGCCTGCGCAAACTGGTTGACCGGATGAAGGAGACTTTGCCCGAACATCCGGACTATTCCATCCCGGTGGGGATCGTGCATGGAAACTGTCCCGAAGACGCGAAGCTGGTTGCGGACTACGTGCGAAGCGAAACAGGTTTTACCGACATCATCATCAACGATATCAGCCCCAGCATCGGAACCCATGCGGGCCCCGGGGCCATCGGCATCCTGTATTACGGAAACGCGAAAGAAAATTGAAGAAAGACGTGGAAAATATGAAACAGGCAGCTGAACTGGAGCAGATGCTGCGCTCCATCGATCATAAAGGCTACCCGGCATACAAATCCCTGGCCGGGGCCTATGACTTTAAAGATTATATCCTTTCCATCGACCATGTGCAGGGGGATCCTTTCGCTTCTCCCTCCCGCCTGAGCGTTCTGGTCAGCCGCAGGCGGGCCGGTTTTCCGGAAGCCTATCTGGACGCGCCCTATAAGCGCACGGCGCTGGCGGATCATATCCTGCGTTGCTTCGGCCGGGCAGCGGGACGCTTCACCTTTCAGGCCGGCGGTTCCGGAAAGAGCGGTCTCATCGGGGTGAGTCGTCCGGGGCAGGAGGTTCTGGTTCGCACAGCCTGTGAATTCACCTCCTCCGATCTGGTCGTCCGTTTTGAAGTGGGCTTCCCCGCTGCAGGGCGTACGGTGCTGGCCGGCGAGCTCAGGAAGATCCTCTTCGACTATCTTCCGCAGTGCGTCTCCTCCTCCCTCTTTTACCGTTCTCTTCCCGCATCGCAGGTGCAACAGGCGGTCTTTTTGAGCGAGGATCAGCAATTTATCCGGAACAGTCTCTCCGGACTCGGTTTGGTCGCTTTCGTGGCGGACGGTTCTATTTTGCCTAGGGAGAGCGGAGTTTCCGACCGGCCCATGCAAAAGGCAATTCCCTTCGTCTCCCCGGACAGCCTGGCCGTCACTTTAAAACTGCCTCATCATGGCTCCCTGCGGGGCATGGGAATCAAAAAGGGAATTACCCTCATCGCGGGAGGGGGCTATCACGGGAAGTCCACGCTGTTGAAAGCGTTGGAGCGGGGCGTCTATAATCACATCGCCGGAGACGGCAGGGAATACGTGATCACCGACGACACCGCCGTCAAGCTGAGGGCTGAAGATGGGCGCAAAATCACGGCTGTGGATATCTCCCTGTTCATCAACGATCTTCCCAACGGATCGGATACCCACCGTTTTTCCACCCTGGATGCCAGCGGCAGCACTTCTCAGGCGGCCGCCATCGTGGAGAGCCTGGAAGCGTCCTGTCGGCTGTTCCTCATCGATGAGGACACCTCCGCCACCAATTTCATGGTACGGGATGCGCTGATGCAGCAGGTGATCAGCAAAAAGAAAGAACCGATCACCCCGTTTCTGGACAGAGCGCGGGATCTGTATGACAAAGCCGGCGTTTCCACCATCCTGGTGGTCGGTAGCTGCGGCTCCTATTTCTATATCGCGGATACCGTGCTGCAGATGGACAGCTATCGGGCGCTGGATATCACGGATCAGGTGGCCGAAGTGCTGAAAAGCCGCGGGCCGGAAACGTTCCACGCGGACGGTTTCTCCCTTCCCTCCTTCCGGCGGATCAGCCCGTTGACCGCTTCGACGGATCAGAATTTTGGCAACAGACCCGTCCATTCAGGATCTCACGGCACAGGCGACCGCGGTTTTCGCGGCGGGAGACGCGGGCAGGGAGGCCCTTCCCGCCAGGAACATGCGAAACTCAAAACTCTGGGCAAAACTTCTTTTTCCATCGATAAGGAGACAGTGGATCTGAGGTATGTGGAACAGCTGGTGGACTCCGAACAGACCGCCGCGCTCTCCTATCTCCTGCGCTATGCCAAAGAGCACTACGCCGGGAAGAACATGACTCTGACAGCCCTTGTGGATGCTTTGGAAGACTTGCTGAAAGAAAAAGGGCTTCCCGCTCTCTGCGATTCTTCCTATGTGCCCACCGGGCTGGCTCTTCCCCGCCGCCAGGAGATTTTCGCCTGCTTCAACCGCTATTGATGAAAAAAGAGGGGATGGCCGTTCGGGTGACTTTCCGGCTATGCCGGCTGGAACCCGAACGGCCATCCCCTCTTTTCGTCACGTCGCTCTCTGACTTTCCTCAGGTTTCGCTCAGACGACCGTCTACAATATGCACGATGCGCCGGGCGTACTGCGCCACATTCAGATCGTGTGTGATCATGACGATGGTATTGCCCATTCCGTGGAGTTTTTCGAATAAATTCAGCACGTCCCTGCCGCTGGCGGAATCCAGCGCTCCGGTAGGCTCGTCAGCGAGCAGAATGGCCGGCTGGCCCGCCAGCGCCCGTGCGATGGAAACCCGTTGTTTCTGACCGCCGGAAAGTTCGTTCGGCTTATGTGCGAGCCGGTGCGAAATTCCCAAAAGTTCGATGATCGGCATACACGCCTCTGCGGCCTCCCGGCTGGTCATCCCGCGCACCACCAGGGGCATGATAATGTTCTGCAGGATATTATAGGTGGGAATCAGCTGGTAATTCTGAAAAATGAAGTCGATCTCCCGGTTCCGTATTTCATTGAGCCGATCCTGGGGCATCTCGTGGATCGGCTCCCCATTCAGATAATAGTTCCCGCTATCCGCCACATCCATACAGCCGATGATGTTCATCAACGTCGTTTTCCCGGATCCCGAAGGGCCCAGGATAGCCACGAATTCTCCCTTCTCCACCGAAAAGCGGATATCTCTCAACACCGGCACGGTCTCTTCTCCCAGCCGGTATCCCTTATTGATCCCTTCCATCTCTATGATTCTGGGTTCCATGCCATTTCCGGTTCCTTTCTTTCCCAAATTATTCATGATTCAAAGCCACTACGGGAATCAGCCTCGACGCCTTCCAGGCGGGATAGAATCCGAAGATCGTCCCGGTCAGGCAACCGAATAGTAAGGACAGAAGGCCTCCCCAAACGGACAGTTCCACGCGGACGGAAAGCTCTTCGATGACGGGCGTGATTCCCAGTGCCAGCAAAACGCCCAGCACCGAGCCGATGAAGCTGATGCAGGCCGCTTCCAGCAAAAACTCCAGAAGGATATCCTTTTTGTTGCAGCCGATGGCTTTCAGAATGCCGATTTCGTTGGTTCGCTCCCTGACCGAGACGAACAGCACGTTCATGATCCCGATTCCGCCCACGATGAAGACGATGATCGCCATGGCCGCCAGAAGCAGGGTCAGCGTTTCGTTGGATGCGGAGGCCGCCTCCATTTTGCTGCCCGCATCGGATAGCTCCTCGTTTCGTTCCGCCAGCTTCGCCTGCTGCTGTGTCACGGACTCCTGGGCCTGCGCGATAGACTCCTGCAATTCTTCGACCGCATCCGTCAGTTCGTTGACGGTCAGATTATACTCCGTATCCGCATATTGACCGTACAGCTCGTTTTCCTTCTTTTCCGCAGAAGCTTCCGCTTCTGTCTGCTCCTGTTGGGTTACCATCTGTTCATATACCAGCCGGGCTTCGGATACATCCCCGCTTAAATCCTCTCGGATGGACTCCAGCGCGCTGTCCGTCACCTTCAGGATCGGGTCTCCTTCCTTCACCTCTTCCCCTACCGCCACGTACACTTCTTCCACGGAAAGCTGACGGCTGTCGGAGCTGTCCTGCGCGGATTGTACGTTGCCCAGTTGCGGGAAATCCATTCCGGTTTGTCAGGAAAAAGTCTGAGAGTTTTCTCCCGAAAATTCTGACAGGTCTATTTCAAAAGTCTGGCTGACGGTTCCCACGGAAACGCTGCCTTCCTCCGTCACCGTCCGCGCTGTCCGTTCCTGCTGCACCGCAGGCCTTTGCTGTTCGTTTTCGTTTCTCCCGTTTCGGAAGACGGTCAGATACCAGGCGCTTCCTCCTGCTGCGAACGCCAGAACGCAGATGCCGGAAAAATCCTGCGATCCAAATTTTCTTCCTCTTCCCGATTTTCACGTAAATCCTCCTGTCCGCTTTCCTCATTGCTGACATCGCCATTTTAAAAGCTTTTTCTTAAACAAACCTTGAAGGGACATGCCATTTCTGTGAGATTTCTGTGAGATTTTTGTGAAATTTATTTTGCGGGAAAAGATCCGGATAGGCTATACTGGTTTCAGACGGGAAAACGCAAAAGGAAGGAACTCGACACAAAACATGACCGAACGGGAAGCATATCGAATTCTGGGCCTCTCCCCCGGAACGGATGACAGAGAACTGAAAAGGACATACCGAAAGCTCATCATGCAGTCGCATCCGGATTCCGGAAATGAAGCCGCCTGCGACCGGGCCCGGGAACTGAATCTGGCATACGCCATCTTAAAAGGCGCAAAAGCTCCGGAACGCGAACGTCCCTTCCAAAACGATTTCGCAAAGCGTCGGCAGGCGGACCGGACAGGCTGGAATGCCCCGCTCAACATACACGCCTTTGCGGAGCGGGAAATTCTGTGTTATGCAGAGGATCCGGACGGAGCTCCTTTGGGCAGTTTCAGTATCGCCAGAGGAAAATATCTCTGGCGCATCGAGGAGGACTTTCCCCTCTTTTTGCTCAGCGTATACCGATGCGGCAAAGATCTTCTGGATGAGGCGGATGCCGCCCTTCACAGGAACAGCCCTCCCGGCCGCGAAAGAATTCAGGCAGAGCTCACCTATCTTTTGGCGCAGCAGTTCATCGACGGAGCGGCTCTCCTTTCGCAGCTCGCCAAAAAAGGCCCCCCGGATCAGTCCGGAGAGCCCGTCTTTTACGTTCCTTCGACGTTGGAGTTTTCCGGCCCGCCCATCGCTCTGGAAGAGGATGAGCCGCTTTTTCCTTCCGTTCTCAGACGACACCGCCTGTATTTGAAACGAAAATCGGGAAAGGAAATCGGCTATCTTTCCTTTCCCGATGACCGGCTGTATTATGTGGTCGTCCCCCTCCTGGAACAAAGGAGGGTTCGTATCCGCGTGCAGGCTGCCCCCCGGACGCCACGTCCGAAAAAGGCAGCTTTCCCGGGATATCATCGCCTGCATCTGTGGCTGAAATGGAACCATCGCGCGGACGCCCTGCTTCCCGAAAACCTGAATTTGCAGATCGAGAAGTTGCTCCGGCACTACCGGAATCCGACGGCTCCATTCTGACAGCCACTCGTATGCTGTCCTTTTATCCGCGGCAGCTCCCGTTTCCGGCGCAGCCGTGTTTATCCTCTCCGCAGGAATGCCCTTCCCCGTGATGTCCGTGATGATCGCAATGGACATCCGGATGATAGGAGAGCGTTCCTGCCAGCAGCGCGTCCACCGCTTCATCCGCGCTGCCGGACACTCCGCCGTAAAGCCGGATGCCCGCTTCCGCCAAAGCCATCTGGGCTCCGGCGCCGATCCCACCGCAAATCAGGGTATCCGCGCCCAGCCCGACGAGCATCCCCGCCAGGGCTCCGTGACCGCTTCCGTCAGTATCCACGATCTGTGTGCTGACCACTGCGTTGTCCTTCACCTCGTATACCTTGAACTGTTCCGTATGCCCGAAATGCGGAAATACGTTCCCGTTTTCATAAGTGACTGCAATCTTCATCTTCTCTTCTCCCTTTCCCGCTGCGCTGGCCGCAGCCCGCTTTCCGGCCGCAGTTCTCATCCTGTCACATCTCCTGCCGCAGCGCCTCTGCGCGGAACCGTCACAAACCATGTAGTTTCCGCCGCTGATGCGCAGCGACTTCCCATTGACGAGGCAATCCGCGATCTTCTCCCTGGCCCGCTCGTACATCTCCGTGACCGTGGTGCGGGAGACCCCCATCTGCGCCGCACACTGCCCGTGAGTTCGCTTCTCGAAATCGATCAGCCGGATGGCCTCGTATTCATCCACCGTCAAAATAACCGGCTCCGCTTCCTTCGCCCCGAAAGGGCCGAAGCGGACGTATTCCGGTTCGCAGCAAATCCTCCTGCACCGACTCGGTCTTGGCATGGTTACCTCCATGTCGGAGCGTCTTTTGCCCCGGCACAAAACTGCTTTTTCCTCCGTTTCCGACATATGACGGTTATATTATAATCCTCTGTTTTTCGAAATGCAAGATATTTCAATATTCCTTTAAGTTTTATGGTATATTGTAAGAAAGAAAAAGACGGAAACCTCGTGGAAGATGAAACGGCGCTGTCGGAAGCGCTGTCGGAAATTTTAAATCAGAACGGGTATCTGACGGACTGCGTGTCCAACGGAATCGACGGGCTGGAGTATATCCGCACCGGGATATACGATCTGATCCTTTTGGATATCATGCTGCCCGGGATGGACGGGCTCTCCGTTCTCAAAAAAATGCGGGCGGAAAAGAACCACACGCCCGTGATTTTACTCACCGCCAAATCCGAACTGTCGGATATTGTCACGGGGCTGGACGCGGGCAGCGACGACTATCTGCCCAAGCCCTTTTCTACGGCCGAGCTGCTGGCCAGAATCCGGGCCATCAGCCGCCGGGGCCCCAGATATACCGAAGATATCCTGCAATTCGAAGATCTCGCGTTGGACAGGGGCGGCATGGAGCTTTCCTGCGGCAAGAACTCCATCCGGCTCGGCAAGAAGGAATTTGAGCTGATGGAGCTGTTTTTGCGCAATCCCTGTCAGGTGCTGCCGAAAGAACTTCTGCTCAGCCGGGTATGGGGGCTGGACTCCGCTGCGGACTATAACAACGTGGAGGTCTACATTTCCTTTCTGAGGCAGAAGCTGCACGCCCTCGGATCCGCCGTTTCCATCCGCACGATCCGCATGGCCGGCTATCGGCTGGAGGGACGGTCATGATCCGACAGCTCCGTTACAAGTTCATCGCCGTCACCATGCTCTGTATCGGCGCCCTGTTTCTCCTGATCCTCCTGGTGATCAACGTTTTCATGACGGTTTCCAGCCGAAACAGAGGCTATGAAATGCTGCGCCATTTCGCGGATGAAATGGAATTTTCGGACGGCTCTGGCGTTCCGGGACAGGACGGTCAGGGACAGCAGGAAATCGCCGGGCGGGATGAACTCATAACTCCTCCCCCGCCCAGCAACTATCAGGATGCGTTCCGCATCTTTTCTATCGAGTACGATGCGGGAAAAAACGTTCTTGAAGTCAATTACAACCACGATTCGGATCTTTCCGAAGAGGACATCCTGCTCATCGGGGAGAAAGCGGATCCGGAACAGGAACATGGCGTGGTGGCCGGACATTATCTGTATTTGAGCCGTCAGACGGAAAACGGTCATGAGCTTTTCTTTCTGGACTATTCCGTGGAGCACTCCATGATTTTCGACCTGTTCATCCTCTGCCTGGCGGCAGGGCTGGCCGGGATCTTCCTCCTCTTTCTGGCGGTTCTGTTTTTGTCCCGATGGATGATCCGCCCTGTGGAAGACACGCTGGAAAAACAGAAACAGTTCATCGCCGACGCTTCCCACGAGCTGAAAACCCCGCTTACCATCATCTCCGCCAACGCGGAAGTCCTCTCCTCCTCCCTCGGGGAAAATAAATGGCTTGCGCACATTCTGGAACAGATCGGCCGGATGAATGCGCTGATCCGGGAACTTCTGGATCTGGCCAGGATGGATGCCGCCCAAAAGGCGCTCCCCATGGCGCCCTTCGACTTAAGCCGCGTCGTGGCCACCGCCGCCCTCTCCTTCGAAAGCCTCGCATACGAGAGCGGGAAGACCTATCGGATGGATATTCCGGAGGGGATCTCTTATCAGGGGGATGAATCCGCGATCCGACAGCTGGTCACCATCCTTCTCGATAACGCTTTTAAATACGCGGACGAACGTGGGACTATCGTCATCTCCCTGATCCGGAAAGGCGAAAAAAGAACCCTTTCCGTGATGAACACAGGAAAGGGTATCTCCTCCGAAGAACAAAAACATATTTTCGAACGCTTCTATCGAAGCGACGCTTCCCGCAGCCGTCTGTCCGGCAGCGATGAGCAGGCCGGCGGTTACGGCCTCGGGCTCTCCATTGCGGCTTCCATCGTCGCCTCCCACCGCGGCCGTATCGGCGTCCGAAGCGATGGCCACTCCCAGACTTCTATCATCGTGGTACTCTGATGGGGAGGCCCCGCGGCAGAGGCACCGATGGCCTACTGCGCGTTGATGTAGTTGATCAGGCCGCCTGCATCGATGATCTTCTGCATGAAGGGCGGAAACGCCTGCCCTTTGAACTGCGTTTCCTGCGTCTTGTCATAGATCACGCCCGTGTCGAAATCCACTTCCACCTCATCCCCTGCCCGGATGCCCTTCGCGGCCTCCGGGCACTCGATGATGGGCAGCCCGATGTTGATGGCGTTGCGATAGAAGATCCGGGCGAAGGTCTCCGCGATCACACAGCTGACTCCCGCCGCCTTGATCGCAGCGGGCGCATGCTCCCTTGAAGACCCGCAGCCGAAATTCTTTTCCGCCACGATCAGATCCCCCGCCTTCACTTTTCCGACAAAATCCTTATCGATATCTTCCATACAATGGGAAGCCAGCTCCGCCGGATCCGAAGAGTTCAGATACCGGGCGGGAATGATCACATCCGTGTCCACGTTATCTCCGTATTTAAAAACAGTTCCTGACGCTTTCTTCATCGTTCTTCTCCTTTCAGTCCAGCTGGTCCGGGCTTGCGATCTTGCCCGCTATTGCGCTGGCCGCGGCCACCGCAGGGCTCGCCAGATAAATCTCCGAGTTCACGTGTCCCATCCGCCCGACGAAATTTCTGTTAGTGGTGGACACGCAGCGCTCTCCTTCCGCCAAAACGCCCATATAGCCGCCCAGACAGGGGCCGCAGGTAGGAGTGCTGACCACGCATCCCGCCTCGATAAATGTCTTTAAAAGCCCTTCTTCCATGGCCTGCAGATAGATCTTCTGAGTAGCGGGGATGACGATGCAGCGCATTCCTTCCGCGATATGCCGCCCGCACAGCACCTCCGCCGCGATGCGCAGATCATCCAGCCGTCCGTTGGTGCAGGAGCCGATCACCACCTGATCGATGACGATGTCCTCTCCGATCTCATCCACAGTCTTCGTGTTCTCCGGCAGATGGGGGAATGCCACAGTAGGTTTTAAACTGCTCAGGTCGATGGTATATTCCGCATCGTAGACCGCGTCGGGATCCGCTTCATAAATCTGATAGGGTCTGTCGGAATGCTCCTTCAGATAAGCCTCCGCCTTGTCATCCACCGGGAAAATCCCGTTCTTGCCGCCGGCCTCGATGGCCATATTGGCGATGGTGAACCGGTCGTCCATGCTCAGGTTGACGATGCCGTCGCCGACGAATTCCATGGATTTGTAAAGGGCTCCGTCCACACCTATCATCCCGATGATATGCAGGATCACATCCTTGCCGCTGACCCATTTGGAAGGTTTTCCGGTCAGATTAAAACGGATGGCTCCCGGCACCTTAAACCACGCTTTTCCGGTGGCCATTCCCGCCGCCATATCCGTGCTCCCAACGCCGGTGGAAAATGCTCCCAACGCGCCGTAGGTACAGGTGTGGGAATCCGCCCCGATGATGACGTCCCCGGCCACTGTCAACCCTTTTTCCGGCAGCAGGGCGTGCTCTATGCCCATCTGCCCCACTTCAAAATAGTTGGTAATTTCGTTGCGGCGGGCGAATTCCCGCACACATTTACAGTGTTCAGCGGACTTGATATCTTTGTTGGGCACGAAATGATCCGGCACCAGCGCGATCTTATCCTTATCGAACACCCCGTTCACCTTCATCTTTTCCATCTCTTTGATGGCCACCGGGCTGGTGATGTCGTTTCCCAAAACCAGATCCAGCCGGGCCTCGATCAGCTGGCCCGCTTCCACCGAATCCATTCCCGCATGGGCGGCCAGAATCTTCTGCGTCATCGTCATTCCCATATCTTCTCGTTCTCCTTCCGGCTGTTCCACAGCCTGTTTTCAGGGGCAGGTTCCCCGCTTTTTTCTGTTTTTTAGTGTAGCATAGGATTCCAAAAAGCGAAAATATCTTTCTTTTATATTTACTATAATTTCATGTTATAGTATAATTAAAAGAGATGTTTTGAAGTTATGGAACAGCGCCACAACGCGATCTGCAGGAGGGATTATGGAACAGAATTTCAATCTCTATCACATCTTTTATACGGTTGCGAAATGCAAAAATATTTCCGGCGCGGCCCGGGAGCTGTTCATCAGCCAGCCCGCCATCAGCAAGGCCATCGCGCGACTGGAACAGAATCTGGGCTCCACCCTGTTTCTGCGCTCTTCCCGGGGCGTAAAGCTGACGGAAGCCGGAGAGCTCCTGTACGGTCAGGTGGAACGGGCCTTCTCCGCCATTTCCCAGGGCGAGCAGCAGTTGATGCGGATGCAGAAGCTGGGCATAGGTCACCTGACCCTGGGCGCCTCCGCCACTCTTTGCAAATATGTGCTCCTCCCCATCCTGCAGCCTTTCGTCCGTGAAAATCCGCACATCCAGATTTCCATTTCCTGCCAGTCTTCCTATGAGACCATCGAAGCGCTGGAAAAGGGAAGCATCGATATCGGGCTCATCGGAGGGCCGGAATCCATGCGGCAGCCCCAGTCGGAAAACGGATCCGCCCCTATGGACAGGCTGAACTTCCTCCCCGCTATGGAAATTCAGGACATTTTCGTCACCACCCGCTCCTATCTGGATCATTTAAAAGAGCGCATCCCCGCCAGCACCCATCTGTCTTCCAGAACGGTGATCGCAGAGTCTACGCTCATGCTTTTGAATAAAGAAAATATGACCCGTCAGTATGTGGACCGGTATTTGTCCCGGGAAAATCTGACCGCTTCGAGAATGATCGAAGTGACCTCCATGGATCTTCTCATCGAATTCGCCAAGATCGACCTGGGAATCGCCTGCGTCATCCGGAATTTCGTCCGCGAGGAACTGTCCGGCGGTAAACTCGTGCAGCTGAAAATGCCCGTTTCCATCCCGAAACGCCAGATCGGCTTCGCCTGGGCGAAGTCCGGCGCTATTCCTGCGCCGGCACAGAAGTTTCTTTCTTTTTTTGAAGCCTGGGAAGGCCGAACACCATCGCCAGACCGACCGCGCAGATGAAGATCGAAATGAACTGGGAGGTGGAGAGGCTTCCCACATTGCCCCGGATCAGGTCGCCTCTGAAGAACTCCAGAATGAACCGGCCGATGCTGTAAAAGACCAGATAGCATCCGGCCAGCTGCCCGTCCGTCTTCAGCCGTTTGGACAAAAGCATCAGGATTCCGAAATGGATGAAATTCAGAATGCTGGAAACGATCTGGGCCGGAAAGAGAGGCACTCCGTTAGGCGCATAGGCAGACTCATGAAATACGATGCCGATGGGATTGTTTTCGCTCACCTGCATCCCGTAGCAGCAGCCCGCCAACAGGCAGCCGATCCGCCCGATCCCCTGCGCCAGGGCCAGGGAGGGAACCACGAGATCGAATATCTTCAGAAAATCCATGCGGCTCTTTTTACAGTAGATCCATGCAGCCGCCACGCCTCCGATGATGCTGCCATAGACGACGAAACCGTCCTTTAAGCTGTGAAGGATCAGGGACGGATCCGCCATCAGATCCGGCAGCCGGGTCAGCAGATATAAAATCTTTGCCCCCAAAAGACCTCCGACCACAGCCCAGATAGCCAGCGGAAAAATTTTCTCGTAGTCCATTCCCTTCTTCTTCGCCCGGTATTCCACCATATAGTAAGCGGTCAGGATGGCGATCGCCATCATCAGTCCGTACCCGTGTACGGTAAACGGCCCGATGCTGAATAAGTCGTTTTTCATGAAATCATTGCTCCTTTCGGTTTCTTTCGCAACAATCCGATTATAGCCCAACCCGAAAGACAGCGCAACCGATTCCCGTTTTTTTCAGAAAGTTTTCAGATTCTTTTTCGCCGGAGCCCTTTTCATTTTCTTCCGATATAGAGGAAATGCTGGCTCATTCCCAGGAGATTTTGATCCGGACTCAGACGCCACGCCAGATCCAGCCACTTTTCCCTCTGTTCTTCCGACAGCCGATGCAGCTGTTCTTCCTTTCCGCTGAGGATATTTTCCACTCCGGCGAAAACCAGCTGCGTAAGCCCCGCTTCCGCCATGAAATCCCGGGCTTCCCGCGCCGAGCAAAAATAGGAAGTGGTAAATTCCACGGCGTCCTCCTTTTCATTGCGCCCGTCCTCCAGATAGCGCAGAAGCCGCTCCCCGTCCTCCAGATCCTTTAACCGGCTGGCGTAATCCTGCAGCGGCGCGTAGTTGGAAATGAAGGATGCGATCATAAGCCCGCCGGGCTTCAAGACCCGCAGCGCTTCGGCCAGCGCCTTTTTCCGATCTTCCTCCTGCAGGAGATGATACAGCGGGCCCATCAAAAGCACGGCGTCATATTGCTCTTCCTTGTAGAAATATTCGGAAAGCCAAAGCGCGTTTCCATGGATGCAGCTGTCCAGATGAACCCCTGCCTCTTTGGCCTTTTCGATGGCCTGCCGGATGTTCTTGCCGGAAAGATCCAAAAGCGTCACCTCATGTCCCTGCTGGGCCAGAAAAATGGAATAGCGTCCCGGACCGCCGCCGATGTCCAGCACCTTTTGGGGCGTCGCAAGGTATTGCTGCATATACCGCCTGGTCACTTCGAATTCCGGAAGGTGCCAGGCCAGCCGTTCCCATTCTTCATATTCTTCGTCGTAAAACCGTTCGATCTCGTTCATTTCTTTTCTCCCTCCGTAAAACGATAATCCAGATTGTCCTCGATGGCGCGAAACCCTACGTTCCGGTAGACCCGATCGGAAACGGAATTGGTCTGATCCACGAACAGGGTGGCGAACGAAACCCCTTTTGCGAAAATTCTTCGCAGATCCGGCTGGAGGAAAAGCGTTCTTCACCGCATAAAAGCCCCCGGGCCTCTCTGGCGTTTCCCAAAAGCAGCTGAGAAATGGCTTCCCGTTCCAGCAGCTCTTCTCCGTTTTCTCTTAAAAACTCCGTCGCATTTTCGTTGATCCGTATCATGATCCGATTTCTCCTTCCCCCTCGCGCAGGGAAATCCGCGCGCTGAAATCCATCTCAGTTGCCCCAGGACACGCGCTGTGTTTTGTGCCGGCGCATCCTCAGCGGAGCTTCTTTTTTTATACGATAGGAAATGAAATTTCATATCGTATAAAAAAAACCGTATCAAAATCTTCTGATTCTGATACGGTGACCGGACCATTCGCTGAAATTTCAGAACATGCTCGACGGATGCGTACAGAAACAGAAGACCCTTCCACCGTATCTGCGCGCGATTCGCTCCCTTCAGATAGCGGTGATGCGTCCCATCATCATCTGAGGCATCATCATGACGGATTTTCTCGCCAATTCTGTCATAGCCGTTCTTCCTTTCTTCCAAATTTAAAAATACTATAGCATCGTTTTCGGGAATACGCAAGCTCTTTTCCCGGAAAAATGAAAGCCTAAAAAACAAAAGCCGGGATCCGATGATCGGCAATCTCCCGGCTTTCTCTCTAAAATTCTTCCTGTGATTTGACCTCAGTTGTTGATCAGCTTATCCTCGCCGTTCCAGCTATAGAGCTTGCGCAGCTCTTCGCCGACGATTTCCGAAGGATGCTCGGCCGCGTTCTTGCGCATCGCGTTGAAATGCGGGCAGCCGACCTGGTTCTCCAGCAGCCAGTTCTTCGCGAAGGTACCGTCCTGAATATCGGAAAGGATCTGCTTCATCGCCTTCTTCGTGTCTTCGGTGATGATCTTGGGACCGGTGATGTAGTCGCCGAATTCCGCCGTATTGGAGATGGAGTAGCGCATACCAGCGAAACCGCTCTGATAGATCAGATCGACGATCAGCTTCATCTCGTGGATGCATTCGAAATACGCGTTTTCAGGCGCATAGCCCGCTTCCACCAGCGTCTCGTAGCCCGCCTGCATCAGCGCGCACACGCCGCCGCACAGGACAGCCTGCTCGCCGAACAAGTCCGTCTCGGTCTCCACCTTAAAGGTGGTCTCCAGAACGCCCGCTCTCGCGCCGCCGATAGCCAGCGCATATGCCAGGGCGATATCCTTCGCCTTGCCGGTTGCATCCTGCTGTACCGCAACCAGGCAGGGAACCCCTTTGCCGGCCTGATATTCGCTTCTCACCGTATGCCCGGGCCCTTTGGGAGCGATCATGGTCACGTCTACATCCTTGGGAGGTACGATCTGCCCGAAATGGATCGCGAAGCCGTGGGCGAACATCAGCATCTTACCGGGGGTCAGATTGGGTTCGATGGACTCTTTATACATCTTCGCCTGCTTTTCATCGTTGATCAGGATCATGATGATATCCGCTCTCTTCGCCGCCTCTGCCGCAGTATATACCTGAAATCCCTGCGCTTCTGCCTTAGCCCAGGATTTGGAGCCTTCATACAGGCCGACGATCACATCGCATCCGGATTCCTTCGCGTTGAGCGCATGGGCATGGCCCTGGCTTCCGTAGCCGATCACCGCGATCGTCTTTCCCTCCAGTAAAGAGAGATTGCAGTCTTCCTGATAATAAATCTTTGCCATTGATTTGTCCTCCATCTTTCTTGTTGCTATCCTTCAGGGGGATCCTGTCCCCACACAACAGACCTTTTCGTCAGACGCGGATCAAAATCCGCTCTCGTTTTCATCGATATAGACGACCTTGTCGATCCCCCGGCTCAGGCCCGCAACTCCGGTTCTCGCCAGCTCCAGGATCTCATATCCGTCCAGAAGCTTCAAAAACGCTTCGATCTTGCTCTGGGAACCTGTCAGCTCGATGATCAGATTTTCAGATCCCACATCGATGATATTGGCCCGGAATACGTTCGCTACCGCGATGATTCCCGGACGATCCGCCGCGCCCGCCTTTACCTTGATCAGCGCCAGCTCGCGGAATACGCTGTCTTCGGGATCCAGCTCGCGGATATCGCGCACATCCACCAGCTTGCCCACCTGCTTTTCAATCTGTTCCAGAATCTCGTCATCCCCGCTGGCCACGATGGTGATCCGGGTGAATCTGGGATCCGCCGTCACGCCGGCCGTAATGCTCTCGATGTTATATCCCCTTCTGGAAAACAGCCCGGAAATACGGCTCAAAACGCCCGACGTATTGTCCACGATGAGCTGAAATGCCTTTTTATGCATCGGTACTTCCTCCCTCTCTCCGGCCGTTTTGCCGGTAATTTGTTAGCTGTCTGAAATTCATTCTAGCAACATTCCCAATCGGTGTCAACGTATGAGTTTTGGTCATGTAAAACATAACTTCAGGTTATCTCGGACTACATATCTTGAACCACGCGTTATAATGCATCCTGCGATTTACCCTTCCTGATCATGGCATTTAGGGAGGGCCACCGTCCCGGTACGGGCCACTTCCACTATGCTGATGGTCTGCAGCATCTTTAAAAACAGCTGGATCCTCTCCGGAACGTCGCACAGCTGGATCATCATCTGGGTTTTGGACATATCCACGATCTGGGCTTTCAGGATCCCGCAGATTTCCATAATATCCCTTCTGTTTCCCCGGTTATACTTCACCTTGACCAGCATCAGTTCCCGGCTGATGCTGGCCTGTTCCTCAAAAGTTTTTACCTTGATGACATCGAGCTTCTTATTCAGCTGCTTTTCAATTTGTTCCAGAGTATGCAGATCCCCGCTGGAAACGATCGTCATGCAGGAAACTGTGGGATCGTCCGTCTCTCCCACCACCAGGCTGTCGATATTAAACGCTCTTCTGGAGAAAAGCCCTGCCACTTTACACAGCACGCCGGAACGGTTTTCTACCAGTACGGAATAGATTTTTTTCATGCTGCTCCTCCTTCCTATTTCACCGTATCCATCGGGTTGATGATGCATTCCATCAACACGGAGTCGTCATCCCGCAAAAATGCATCGATGGTTTCCTGCATTCTGTCCGGATCGGACAGTCGCAGGAAACGGACGCCATAGGCTGCCGCAATTTTGGACAGATCCGGGCTGCCGGACAGATCCACCGCAGAATAGCGCCCATGATAGGTATTTTGCTGGAATTCCCTCACCATACCCAGATATCCGTTAGCCATCACGATGATTTTCACAGAGACATCGTGCTGGCGCATGGTCGCCAGTTCCATCATAGCCATCTGGAAAGAGCCGTCTCCGCACACGGCCACTACCTGTCTGTCCGGATAACCCAGCTTGGCTCCCATGGCCGCGGGGACGGAGTACCCCATCGTGCCCATGCCTCCGGAAGTCAAAAAGCTGCCGTCTCGGACGATACAGTTGCGGCAGGACCAAATCTGATTTTGCCCCACGTCCGCCACATAAATCGCATTCCGCTCCATTTTGTCGGACAGCACATGGACGAATTCAACGGGATCGATGAAAGAAGGATCCGCCACCCGCTTCTCTTTCATGGTCTGACGATACTCATAAAGGGTCTGCACCCAGAGAGAGTGGTCGCAGGTGATCTCCAGCTTCATCATGTCTTCAAAAATATGTTTCGCATCTCCTACCAACGGGATGGTTGGGCCGGCGTTTTTCCCGATTTCCGCGGGATCCACGTCCATATGGACCAGGACTTTGTCCTTCGTGATGATTTCCGGCTGGTTCACCGCTCTGTCCGCTACCCGCGCTCCGATCATGATGATCATATCCGCTTCGTTCATGGCACGATTGGCGCACGGCGCTCCGTTGTTCCCCACCATGCCGAAATACAGTTCATCTTCCGTCTGCATGGCGCCGATTCCCATCATGGTCGTGACCACCGGTACCTGATATTTATGTGAAAACTCCCGAAGCATTCCCTGCGCATCGCTCAAAAGGACGCCTCCGCCGGCACAGATCACCGGTCTCCTGGCCTTTTCCAGCTCCGCCATAACCTTCTTAATCTGTACCGCATGCCCTTTGACCGTGGGCTTATAAGTGCGCATGCTGACGGTTTTGGGATACTCGAATTTCTTCAGCTGAGCGTTCTGAATATCGATGGGCACATCGATGAGCACCGGCCCCTTGCGCCCGGTATTGGCGATGTAAAATGCCTCCCTGAAGATTCTCGGAATATCGTCCGCGCTCTTGACCAGATAACTGTACTTGACGAAAGATTCCGCCGCGCCCGTGATATCCGCCTCCTGGAACACATCGCTTCCGATCAGTTCGCTGTTGACCTGTCCCGTGATGCACACCAGTGGAATGCTGTCCGCAAACGCCGTGGCGATCCCGGTGATCAGATTCGTGGCGCCGGGGCCGCTGGTCACCGCGCATACGCCCACCTTCTGCGTCACCCGCGCCAGCCCGCTGGCAGCATGGGCCGCGTTCTGTTCCGTGCGAACCAGAATGGGGCGGATCTGGGAATCCAGGACGCTGTCATAAAACGGACAGATCGCCACTCCCGGATAGCCGAAGATCATCTCGACCCCCTCTTTTTCGAGACACTTCACCATTGCCTGTGCACCATTCATACCATTCTTCCTCCTTTATCATCCATCTTCCGAGCTCACCTGAATTTATCGAAAAAATCCGCCAGCGGCTCCACCACATCCCCCAGCTCCCGGATAGCCCGGTTCAGGCTGTCGATATCCATCCGGCCGATCTTTTCCGTGGCCTGTTCCAGCGCCTGACCGCTCTGCCCCACAAGGCCGTCTTCCTCAAACAGTCCCTGAATATCCGTCAGGGTATCGTTCGCCGTCTGAAGCGTTGCCGATGCCTGATCCATCGCCGCTACGGCCTGATCCATTATGCCCAGAAGGGACGGGATCACCCGAATCAAAACGATCAGGACGGCTGCCGTCAGAATACAGCATGCCGCTGCGAAAACCCGGGTAAAAAACAGCTGTTTTTTCAACAGTTCCAGAATCTTTTCATTTTCCTGCACGACCTCGCTCCCCTTTCCCCGCTCATCTTTGGCTCTTTCTCCCTGTGAGCCTTTCAGCAATCCGCACCGCATCCGCAGCGTCCTTCGCATAGCCGTCGGCATGGATTTCCTCTGCGTACTCCTGCGTGATGACGGCCCCTCCGATGATGATTTTCGCAGTCACTCCCCGTTCGCGGGCGTATTCGATGACATTTTTCATTTCCTTCATGGTAGTGGTCATCAGGGCGGAGAGGCCGATGACCTTCGCCCCGGACTCGATGGCGGCTTCCACGATCCGCTCCTTCGAAACATCTTTTCCCAGGTCGATGACGTCAAATCCGTAATTTCGGAGCATCAGCGCCACCAGGTTTTTCCCTATGTCATGAATATCCCCTTCCACAGTGGCCAGCACCACGGCGGGCGCATCCTGCGCCACCCCTTCCTTTTGCAGCAACGGCTCCAGAATCCCGATGGAACGCTTCATGGCTTCCGCGCCGGCGATCAACTGCGGCAAAAAATATTGTCCGCTGTCAAACAGATCCCCCACTTCATTGATGGCGGGTAAAAGCCATTCCTGTAAAATGTGCTGGGGATCCGCCCCGGCATCCAGCGCCCGCCGTGTGAGTTCCTCGATTTCATTTCGGTTTCCTTTCAAAACAGCCTGTTTTAATCGCTGTAAAACCGCCTGCTCCGAACCCGGCTCCGAAGGCACTCCGGCAATCGAAGCGTTTTGAGAACGCTGTCCGCCCGGAGCCCCGTGGCTGACCTGCCGTTTCTGCCCGTTCCCGTCGCCATGAGTTTCTTCTCCGGCTTTTATACTCTCTTCCGCCTTCTTTTTTCGCTCCGCCCAGGCGATATAGCGCAGGGTACCCTCCTTTTTATCCGTCAGAAGATCCGAAGCGAAGGCCGCAGCGGTCATAAGCTCCTGAGCGGGATTGGCGATCGCCATGGTCAGCCCGGCCGAAATGGCCATGGTCAAAAATGCCGTATTGATACAACTGCGCTCCGGAAGCCCAAAGGAGATGTTGGAAAGGCCACAGACCGTAGCGAGTCCCTTCCTGCGGCAATAGCGGATGGTTTCCAGCGCCTCCAGCGCTGCCTTCGAATTGGCCCCCACCGTAGTGACCAGACCGTCCACCACGATATCCCTTTCGTTCAGTCCGGCCCGCTTTGCCCGGAGCACCAGTTCGTCGATGATGGCGATCTTCTCCTCTGCAGTTTCCGGAAGCCCCCGATCCGACAAAGGCAGCAGGATGAACATGGCGCCGTATTTCTTCGCCAGCGCCAGCAGCTGATCCGATTTTCCCGTCTCCAGGGAAATGGAATTGATCAGCGCCCTGCCCGGATACCGGCGCAGGGCCGCTTCCATCACATCCACATGGCTGGAATCGATGGACAGCGGAAGATTCGTCACGCTCCCGATCTCTTCCAGCGCCCGAAGCATGGACTGTTTCTCATCGATTCCGTTCATTCCCAGGTTCACGTCCAGCACCGCAGCACCGCAGGTTTCCTGTTCCTCGGCGAACTGAGCCACCATTCTGAAATCCCTCTGGCGAAGCTGTTCCTGCAGTTTCTTCTTGCCCGTGGGATTGATCCTCTCCCCGATGATCAGAAACGGATCGTCCAGGCCGAACGCCAACAAAGAGCGCTCGGAAGACAGATACCTCTCATGCGTCCGCTCTCTCAAAACGCGCGCTTTTCCCTCCATCCGTTCCCGCAGGCTGCGGATATGATCCGGCGTGGTGCCGCAGCACCCGCCAAAAATGGAAGCTCCCGCCTTTTGAAGCGATTCCATCTCCTCCGCGAACGCTTCCGCGCCCATCTCATAGACCGTTTCGCCCCGCTCATTTAAGGCGGGGAGACCGGCGTTGGGCTTCGCGATCAGGGGCAAATCGGTGACGGCCGCCATTGCTTTGATCACCTCTTCCATCCCCGCAGGCCCGGTGGAACAGTTTGCACCTACCGCATCCGCCCCCAGGCCCTCCAGTACCACCGCGGCGATGGCGGCGTCCGTGCCAAACAGCGTCCTTCCGCCGGCCTCGAACGTCAAAGTCGCCATCACGGGTACATCCGGAAAGCTCTCCCGGAGAGCGATCAACGCGGCCCTGGTTTCCTGCAGGCTCATCATCGTCTCCACCACGAACAGATCGACGCCCGCCTCATACAGGTATTTCCCCTGCTCCCGATAAACTTCCACCAGTTCTTCGAAATCCAGTTTTCCGAAAGGGGCCAGCTGTTCCCCTGTCATGGTCAGATCTCCGGCCACAAGCACGCTTTCCCCGACCGCTTCCCTGGCCAGCCTGACGAGCCTGTGGTTAAATTCTTCCATTCTGTCTTCGGCCCCATATTCCCTCAGCTTGATCCGATTGGCGGAAAAAGTCGGCGCATAAACCATATCGCTGCCGGCTTTCCTGTATTCTTCCTGCAGGCGGATCAGGTGGTGCGGATGTTCCAGGATCCACTGCTCCGGGCATACCCCGGGCGGCATCCCGCACTTTTGCAGGTTGGAACCCGTGGCCCCGTCCAGAAAAAGCAGTCCCTCCGATATACGTTTCCTGAATTCTTCTCTGGTCATGTCTTTTCTCCAATTATACAGAATATTCTAATATTTTAGCACGGATGAAAAGAAAAAGGAAGCTTTCCTGTAAAACAAAAAGTCCTCACCCATCGGACAATACAGGAAGAGCGGAATCGGATAGCTTGTTTTTCCAAGCCGGATGTGATAAGTTGAAACTATCTGCTTGAGAAAACGGGAGAAAGGTAAGAAATGAACATGAAGAAAAATCCGCGCATCGTTCTGGGAGCTGTCTGCCTGAGCGCCATCTGTATGGGCTGCGGCAGCGATGCGCAGTCGACCGCCTTTCACGATGAAATGGAACGGTTCTACGAAGGGCTGACCGATTCGGTCAATACTTTGGAAACGATCGATCCCTCCTCGGAAAACGCCGAGGATCAGATACTCGGGGAGCTGGATGAGATGTCCGAGCTGTTCGAACGGCTGTCGAACATCGAAGTTCCCCCGAAAATGGCGGATCGGGTGGGCAATGTGGATGAGCTGGCTGACGATGCGGCGGCTTACATGAAAGAGGCCAGCCGCCTCTATCACAACGCCTGGCACAATGCGGAATACGATGGGCAGGCCGTACAGGCTGCGCAGGAAAATTATACCCGCGCCATGGAGCTCGTGAACTACATCGCCATCCTTCTGCAGGGCCGCGTCCCGGAAGGGGACAATATCACCGTGATCCCAGAAGAGGAAAACGCGAACTGAAAGAGTGTGCGCCGAGCGCGGTTTCGTCGGGCAACTCTCTTTCCGTTCGCGCGAGTGCACACCCTCAGCGCAGGAATCCTTCCACGATCTTCTCTTCCGCCTCTTCTTCGGTCAGGCCCAGCGTCATCAGTTTGACGATCTGTTCCCCCGCGATTTTCCCGATAGCCGCTTCGTGGATCAGGGCCGCGTCCGGGTGGTTGGCTTCCAGTTCCGGGACAGCGCTGATTTTGGCGTTATCCATGATGATAGCATCGCACTCCGTATGGCCGTTACAAGCCGCGTTCCCGATCAGCCTGGAGCAGAACTTCTGATAGGACTCCTCCCGCGCCACGGAACGGGAAATCACGTTGGCGCCGCTGTCCGTTCCGTCGCAATACACGTTGAAGTAGCTCTCCGCCCGCTGTTTGCCGTGGGTCATCAACCGCTCCATCACCACCAAGCGGGCGCCGTCTTTGAGGTGGGCAGTCGTTTTACGGATGGTGGAATCCACGCCCTTGATCTGAACCGTATCCATCTCCATATAGCTGTTTTCGTCCATCTCCACGATGGTTTCGGGATTCATGATGCGCTCCCCGTTGCCGTCACCGGAGCCGTAATGCTTTTCCACGTATTTCACCTTCGCGTTTTTTCCGATGATGAAGCTGTGCACGCCGTCGTGCCTGCTGGCATCGTTGCCGGCATTGTGAATGCCGCATCCCGCGATAATGGTCACGTCGCAGTCGTCCCCGATATAAAAATCGTTATAGACCACCTCTTCCAGTCCGGACTGGCTGATGACCACCGGAATATGCACGCTCTTGTTTTTCGTACCCGGACGGATCCTCACTTCGATGCCTTTCTGATCCTCCCTCGTCTCGATCTGGATTTCTTCGGTGGAACTTCTCCCCACGCTCTTTCCGTTTTCCCTGATATTATAAGCGCCTTCCGGAATCCCGTGGAGCTCTGCCACTTCCTCCAGAATCCGCTGTGTAATCTGATTCATCCTAAAATCCCTGCCCTTTCTTCAATCCTGTGCCCTGTAAATACAACCGCAGCTCACGGTCCTGGAGAGGATCTGGGGAAGGATCTCTTCCTTCGTCCCTCTGGCCGTCAGCTGGCCGTCCGCGATCATCATGATCTCATCCGCGATGTTCAAAATCCGCTCCTGATGGGAAATGATGAAAATGGATTTGTGGCTTCCGGAATCGTGCATTTTCTCAAAAACGGAAATCAGTTTCTGGAAGCTCCACAGGTCGATTCCCGCCTCCGGCTCATCGAACAGCGTCATCTGCGCGTCTCTTGCCATGACGGTGGCGATTTCGATTCTCTTGAGCTCCCCGCCGGAAAGGCTGGCGTTCACTTCGCGGCGCACATAGTCCTTGGCGCACAGTCCCACCTCGGAAAGGTAACGGCAGGCTTCTTCCACCGTCACCTGGCTGCCGCTGGCCAGCTGAATCAGATCGAACACCGTAATGCCCTTAAAGCGCACCGGCTGCTGGAACGCATAACTGATGCCCATCCGCGCTCGCTCCGTGACGGATTTCTCCGTGATATCTTCCCCGTTCCAGAAAATCTTCCCGCTGGTAGGCTTTTCGATTCCCGCGATCACCTTCGCCAGGGTGGATTTGCCTCCGCCATTGGGGCCCGTAATCACCGTGAATTTATTATCTTCCAGCTGAAAACTGATATTTTTCAGAATTTCCTTCTGGCCGCTGTCTTCCGACACGCCGAAGGAAACATTGCGTAATTCAAGCATTCAAATGTCCTCCAAACTGTTTTCTCCCCCGTACACGGGCTGCGGCTGCGGCCCAATGGCATTATATAGCATCCTCGGGGAAATTACAAATACTCTTCCCACTTTTTAGAAAAAGTTTACAAAAAAAGAGAGGCTGTCGCATCAAAAGCGACCGCCCCTTTCAACGGCATTTTCCAAATTCCCCGCAGCAGCGGCAACGGCGAAATATCCGTCAGAACTTCTCATACTGATCCACATCCACTACAAAAACCGTACATCCTCCGACCTGCATGTCGATGGGAATCATAGAATTAGCCCCAGGGCCCATTCCGCCGGAAGACATGGAAGGCATCGTATATTTCACAGACTGGCGCGCTCCCGCACACTCCTTCAATATTTTGATCGCTCCGGGCACGTTCTCATCTTCCGTACCGATCACCAGCGTCACATTCTTATTTTTCAAAAAGCCGCCTGTGGTGGAAAGCTTCGTAACCCAGTATTTTTCCTTGTTCAGCTCTTCTACGGTTTCGTCCACATCCTCCGAATGCAGCATGGCAAAAATCATTTTCATAGGACATTACCTCCTGTTTCCAACTTTCTTCCATTATAATCATTTTGCGGGAAAAAATCCACAAAAATTTTTGCTTTTTTCACAGATATTGTGGCGATCGTAACAGTCCCTGCAATCCCGCCCTCAAAAGGCAACGGCGGATTATCCGAGTTTTTTTACCAGATAGTAATGACAATGTCCTTTTGGCACATCTTCCAGCGCACCGAACACCCGATATCCCCGCTTTTCATACAGTTCCTTCGCCTGAAAATCATAGGTGTCCAGTTGAGCTACATAACAGCCGTGCGCCTTCGCTTCTTTTTCCACCTCATCCAAAAGTCTGGTGGCCAGTCGCTGTCCCCGGCAGTCCTCCCGCACCCAGACGGTTTCCACATACAGAATATTCCATAAAATGCTGCAGGCCAGAACGCCGCCGGCCAGCGATCCGTCCGGCGCTTTGGCGCAGCGGCAGATCTTCACAAATGGATCTTTCTGTGTGGGCGCTGCCTGCCGGAGATTATATGCCATCAGCGCATCATCTATTTCCCGCTCTTCCTTTTTGGAAGGCACCGCGATCCGAAATTCCATGTTCGTCCCCTTCTATCTCATCCTGTTCTCCGTTTCCCGCTGGCTGACCACGCTTTTTAAGGTGGTATTCCCCGCTCTTCCCGGATACGTCAGGCTGCCGTCCTCCAACCGGATTTTCAGGCTGGGATAGCGCTCTTCCATCAGGCTGTCCGGAAAACACCGATCCATCACCGCATCCATTTCCGTATCCTCCTGTATATGGCCTCTCTGCCTTTCCATATAACGATCCAGCGCGATTGTGGACAACAGCATATTTCCAACCATAAACAGCGCAAGCGCGGCTGTCACCAGGCGTCCCGCCCGTTCGGCGATCCTGTCCACCCTGACGGACAGACGAGGGTAGAGGACCCTCGCCCAGAGGATAGCGATCGCGCCCCAGCCCACGCAGAACAGCAGGTTGATCCGCCCTCCCAGATTCAGTTTGAAGCGGCTGTAGTCCCAAAAGACGCCGCCGAAGAGAATCTCCGTCAGCAGGCTGCACAGATATTCGAACACGCCTCCCATCAGGGTTCCCGCCAAAAAAAGGCAGCGATCCGTCCGGTTTCTCATCCAGCGCAGAGTCAATGTAAACAGAACCACCCCGAGCCCCCAGACCAGGCTGAACTGGCCGATCACCAGGCTGCTCCGGCTCATGACTTGGCCGGTGGTCAGAAAGCAAAATACGATTTCCAACAGGGCGCCCAAAAACGACGCCAATAAAAAGAGCCAAAACAGCCTGCTCCATGAATACGGGCTTTCTTCGCGCATCTCCGCCTTTTTTCGTTTCAATTTTTCTTTTTTCATGCGCAATTCCCTCTGATGTCCTTCTATAGCCATTATATTAACAGATTCTCCCGAACCTGTCACAGAAAAAATATGAAAAATTTTCTTAGGATTTTGGGTTATCGATATGTATAAAGGACAGAATTATCATCCGGAAATGCAAGACTGAATCGCGCTGGATGACCTCGATCTTCACAGCGAAAAAAGCCGCCCTCGTCAGATTCGTCCCGATCCGGAGAATGGCCTGACAAAGGCGGATGTAAAATTGACAAATCGATTTTTGAGCACGATTGACTAAATCAGTCAATCATGCTCACTGCATATTCTCCGCAGCGTTCCACTGCATCTTTCAGCGTCTGATCCGCAGGCGCAGCTTCTTTCTGCACGAAAACTTCAGCCCACTTTTTATCCTGCCGGACGTTTACGCTCTCCACGCCTTTCACCTGCTCCAGTGCGGCCTGGATGCGGCGGACACATTGCTCGCAACGAATCCCCTCTATTTTGACGACCTTGTAATCCAGCCGCTGGATCTTGAAAATCACAGGACGAGTACCGTCGTTGCAGCAGGCGATCATCATCCGTTCGTCGTTGGTCCAGCCGCGCATTATGCATTTCTTATCAATCACCGTCACCTTACATTTGTGTTGCATCCAATTCGCCTCCAGACAACGTCAATTCATCCTGCTTCGACATTGAGAATCTTTGCCCCGTTCGGACTCCGCGAAGTCATAGAATCAACATCGCGTCCCCGAAGGAAAAAAAACGGTATTTTTCCCGGATCGCCTCCTGATACGCCGCCAGGATGTTCTCTCTGCCGGCCAGAGCCGATACCAGCATGACCAGCGTGGATTCGGGCAGATGGAAATTCGTGATCAGACCGTCCAGCACCTTGAACCGATATCCCGGATAGATGAAGATGTCCGTATTGCCGCTGCAGGCCGCCAGTCTGCCGTTTTCGTCCGCAGCGCTCTCCACTGTACGGCAGCTGGTGGTACCCACGCAGATCACGCGATGACCGTTTTCTTTGGCCCGGTTGATCTTATCCGCCGCCTCTTTCGGGATCTGATAAAATTCGGAGTGCATGTGATGTTCCTTCACATTGTCCACCTTCACCGGCCGGAATGTCCCCAACCCCACATGCAGGGTCACATAGGCCAGATCCACTCCCATTCCTTCCACCTGCTCCAGCAGTTCCTTTGTGAAATGCAGGCCTGCGGTGGGAGCGGCGGCAGAACCTTCGTATTTTGCATACACGGTCTGATAGCGGTTTCTGTCCGAAAGCTTGTGAGTAATATAGGGCGGCAGGGGCATTTCTCCCAGAGAATCCAGCACTTCTTCCCAGATTCCCTCATAGGAAAACTGCACCAGCCGGTTGCCTTCTTCCACCACATCCAGAATTTCCGCCCGCAGCCTCCCGTCTCCGAAAATCACTTTTGCTCCGGGGCGGAGTTTTTTGCCGGGTTTAACCAGCGCTTCCCAGACGTCCTTTTCCCGGCGCCTGAGCAAAAGCACTTCCACTGCCGCGCCGGTATCCTCTTTGACCCCCAGCAGCCGGGCCGGGATGACCCTGGTGTCGTTCAACACGAGGCAATCCCCGGGCCTCAAATACTGCAGGATATCCCGAAAGCCCTTATGCTCCGTCTTCCCGGTTCGCCTGTCCAGCACCAAAAGCCGGGAGGCGGATCGATCCTCCAGAGGATCCTGGGCGATCAGCTCTTTGGGCAGATCGAAATAGTAATCGGACGTTTTCAGCCCTTCCATCGCAGCGTCCATCACAGGCACGCTTTCTCCAGGAAGGCCACATAACCGCACTTCGTCTCATAGATATCCGCCTTGCTGGTAGCTTCCCAGGGCGCGTGCATGGATAATACGGCCACGCCGCAGTCGATGACGTTCATGCCGTACAGTGCCAGAATATAGGCGATGGTTCCGCCTCCCCCTACGTCCACTTTTCCGAGCTCAGCGGTCTGATAAACCACATCCGCGCCGTCCATGATGGAGCGAATGTGCGCTACATATTCCGCATTGGCATCGTTGGAACCGGATTTTCCTCTCGCGCCGGTGAACTTGTTAAAGACCATCCCCCTGCCGAAAAATGCGGAATTCTTCTTTTCGAAAGCGGACGCATAGCTCGGATCAAAGGCCGCGCTGACGTCGGAAGAAAGCATATTGGAAGCGGCCAGGCATCTCCTTACATTCAGTTCGCTGTATTCTCCGCACAGATCCAGAACTTCCGCCACGGTATTCTCAAAAAATCTGGACTGCATGCCGGTAGCGCCCACGCTGCCGATCTCTTCCTTATCCACCAGGATGCAGCACGCGGTGCGCTCGGTCTGTCCGATCTCCAGCATGGCTTTCAGGGACGTATAGGCGCAGACCCTGTCGTCCTGGCCATACCCCAAAATCATGCTCCGGTCGAATCCCGCTTCCCTGGTCTTGCCTGCGGGAACCACTTCCAGCTCCGCGGAAAGGAAATCTTCCTCTTCAATTCCATAGGATTCGGAAAGAAGCCTCAGGATGCCGGCCTTGACCGCATCCTTTTCTTCGCCCGCAAGGGGTTTGCTGCCGACGACGATATCCAGCGCTTCCCCTTCGATCACCTTAGACGCCTTCTTCTCCATCTGCTCGCCCGCCAGATGGATCAACAGGTCGGAAATGAAGAAGACCGGATCGTCTTCGTTCTCTCCTACATTGACTTCCACGGTGGTGCCGTCCTTTTTGATCACCACGCCGTGAATCGCCAGGGGCAACGTCACCCACTGGTATTTCTTCACGCCTCCGTAATAATGAGTATCCAGCAGGGCAAAATCGGAATCCTCATACAGCGGATTCTGCTTCACATCCAGCCTGGGAGAATCGATGTGCGCGCCCAGGATATTCATACCTTCCACCATCGGACGCGTTCCCAACTGGAACATGACGATAGCCTTATTCATGAGAACCGCATACACTTTATCTCCGGAGGAGAGCTTACCGCCTTCCTTCGTCAGGACGGAAAGTTCCCGATACCCCGCCGCCTCGATTTCGTTCACGATGGTATCCACACATTCCCGTTCCGTCTTGGAGGCATCCAGAAAATGCATATACTCCTTCGCCAGCGCATCCACTTGCGCCATCTTCTGTTCATCATACCCTTTCCAGGCATTTTTGCGTTCCATTATCCTTTGTTCTCCTTTCTCTTCTTCCGGCTCTCCCCCAGCACGGAGCTCACCAGCTGTCTGGCCCGCGGCACTTCCTCATCGTGAATGCGGAAAATACATACGGTTTTGTCCCCGGGCCGGGAGGGAAAGATCCTGCTTAAAATTCCCTTGTCCTCAAAATGGCAACAATAGGAAATCCGGTTGGCGAGGAGGATCTTTTCGATCTTCTCCTTCGTCCCCATATCGTATACTTTGCAAAAATCAACTTCGTTGTTCACCGGTCTGGAAGTCATAGATCTCTTTTCCATATCCCCCTCCATTACTGCCTCAGTTCGATGTCGAGACTCTCCAGTCCATTCAGGATTTTCTTCATGGCTGCGGTGATGTCCGCATCCTCCAGGGTGCGATCCTTCGCGCGGAAGGTCAACGTATATGCGATGGACTTAAAGCCCGCCTGAATCTGTTCCCCTTCATAGATATCGAACAGCGAATAGCTCTCCAGGATCTTTCCGCCGCGCTGCTCCAAAATCGCTTCGATCTGGCCCACCAGAATCGCTTTGGGAACCACCATGCTGATATCCCTTGTCACCGCCGGATACTTGGCGATGCCTTCGTATTTCCGGTCGAACGTCGCCATGGAAACGATTTTGGGCATGTCGATCACCGCCACGTAAACCCGTGTGCCGATCCCATAATTTTCCGCTACTTTCGGATGGACTTCTCCCAGATAGGCCACGCGCTCTCCCTGATAGATCACATCCGCCTGCCGTCCGGGATGCAAAAACGGCTTTTTGTCCGCCGGATCATAGACCGGCTTTTGCTTCATGCCCACGTGCTCCAGAAACTCTTCCACCACGCCCTTCATGGCGAAGAAATCCCCCTCTCCGTAAAAGCCGAGGGTGAACTGCATCCTCTCCTCGGGAAGCTCCGTCAGAGGCAGGGATTTGGGCAGATAGACATTGCCGAGCTCATACAGCCTCACGTCCTTGTTCCTGCGATTATAGTTGGTGGAAAGGCTGGTGAGCATCCCGTTTAACGGCAAAGTGCGCATGATGGAATAATCCTCGCCCAGCGGATTGGAGATGGTAATCGCTTTTCTCAGCTCGCTGTCCGCAGGAATCAGCAGCTTATCAAATGCCTTCGGACTTTCGAAGGAATAGCACATACCCTGGGAAAACCCGCAGTATTCGGCGATATCTCTGGCCTTTTCCTCCACTCTTCCCTTGAAGGAAATCTTTCCCGTCGTCGCTTCGCCGGAAGGCAGGCTGGTAGGGATTTTATCATAGCCGTAAAACCGGGCCACTTCTTCCGCAATGTCCGCAAACCCTTCCAGATCCTGACGGAATGAAGGGATCGTGATCTCCCCCGCCTCAGGATCATAGGACAGTTCCAACATCCGGAACGTTTTCAGCATATCCTCTTCCGGAATGTCGGTGCCCAGAAAACGGTTGATTTTTTCCGGCTCGAAAGCGATTTTTCGCAGCGGTTTGATAGGCTCGCATACGTCCACCATACCTCCCACCACTTCACCGCAGCCCAGCTCTTCGATCAGCTGACAGGCGCGGTCGATCGCCGCGGCAGCGTTGACGGGATCCAGTCCCTTTTCGAAAATCCCGGAAGCTTCCGTCCGCATTCCGATCCGTTTCGCGGACTTACGGATGTTGGGCCCGTAAAACGTCGCCGCTTCGAACAGCACGGTTTTTACGTCGTCCGTGATCTTGCTGTTTTCGCCGCCCATGATGCCGGCGATACCCACTTCTTTTTCGGCATCGCAGATCATCAGCACTTCGGAATCCAGATTTCTCATCTGCCCGTCCAGAGTCATGAAGGTGTCCCCATCCTTCGCCCGGCGAACGATGATCTTGTGTCCTGCGATGGCGTCCAGGTCATAAGCGTGCATGGGCTGACCGTACTCCGCCATCACATAGTTGGTGATATCCACCAGATTATTGATGGGACGGATCCCCGCCGCCGCCAGCCTTCTCTGCATCCAGCGGGGGCTGGGCGCGATTTTGATGTTTTTGCAGACACGGGCACAGTAACGGCTGCACAGATCGCTGTCCCTGACTTCCACGCTGACGTAATCTCGCACGTCTTCCCCGTTGTCATGCACTTTTACCTCGGGCGGGCAAAACGGTTTGCGAAATGTCGCGGCCGCTTCCCTCGCGATGCCCAGCACGCTGTAGCAGTCCACCCGGTTGCTGGTGATTTCGTACTCGAACACCGTGTCCCGAAGGCCCAGCGCTTCCACCGCGTCCGCTCCCACAGTCGCGTCTTCCGGGAAAATATAAATGCCGTATTCCGGCGCTTCCGGATACATATCACGGCTGCTGCCCAGTTCTTCGATAGAACACAGCATGCCGTTTGACGGCACACCGCGCAGCTTTCCCGCCTTGATTTTAATTCCTTCTTCCGGCAGAGGCCCGCCGTCATGTCCGCCGGCCACGCTGCCTCCATCCAACACTACGGGCACCTTATCGCCTTCTCTGACATTTGGCGCGCCCGTAACGATCTGAATGGTTTCTGCCCCGATATTCACCTGGCAAACGATCAGTTTGTCCGCATCGGGATGTCTCTCTATCTTCTCAATCCGGCCGATCACGATCCGATCCAGATTTTTATCCAGCCTTTCATAGCCCTCGACCTTGGTTCCGCTCAAAGTCATGGCATCGCAGTACTCCTGATCCGTGCAGGAAAGACCGGGCACATATGCTTTAATCCAGGATAATGCTGTATTCATCTTTTTCTTTTCCCTTCCGCCGCAAAAGCGGCTCCTGATTCCGGTTTTTGGCCGCTTAGAACTGCTTTAAGAACCTGATATCGTTTTCGTAAAGCAGGCGCATGTCGTCGATTTCATATTTCAGCAGGGCGATCCTCTCCAGCCCCACGCCGAATGCGAAGCCGGAATACTCCTCCGGATCGATATCGCACATTCTCAACACCTTTGGATGCACCATACCGCAGCCCAGAATTTCGATCCAGCCGGATCCCTTGCAGAAACGGCAGCCCTTCCCGCCGCACTTAAAACAGCTGACGTCCATCTCCGCGCTGGGCTCCGTGAAAGGAAAATGATGCGGGCGGAATTTGACCTTCGTCTCTTCTCCGAACAGCTCTTTTGCGAACTCCGCCAGCGTACCCTTCAGATCTGCGAAGGTGATATGTTTATCGATCACCAGCCCCTCTATCTGATGGAAGGAAGGGGAATGGGTA
Organism: Clostridiales bacterium; assembly: GCA_003343625.1. GTDB lineage: Bacteria > Bacillota > Clostridia > Lachnospirales > Lachnospiraceae > Gallintestinimicrobium > Gallintestinimicrobium pullicola. The sequence continues at coordinate 12,420 of QAKV01000019.1, read as the reverse complement.
GCGTCCACTTCATCGGAACGGAACACCCTGCCCGGAGCGATCATCCGGATCGGCAGCTTTCCCTGTTCCATGGTGCGGACCTGTACCGGAGAGGTCTGCGTGCGCAGCACGATTTCATCGTTAATATAAAACGTATCCTGTTCATCCCTGGCCGGATGGTCTTTCGGGATATTGAGGGCTTCGAAGTTGTAATAATCCTTCTCCACTTCCGGCCCCTCCACCACTTCATATCCCATCCCCACGAAAATGCGCTCAACTTCCTCCAGCGCGATTGTATTGGGATGTCTGTGCCCCACCCGGTTCTTTTTGGCGGGGAGGGTCACATCCAGCACTTCCTCCTTCATTCTCTCTTCCAGGAGGGCATCTTCCAGCGCTGACCTCTTTTCCTCCAGGGCGTTCTCCAGAAGGACGCGCACCTCGTTGACCATCTGTCCCACTTTGGGCCGATCTTGCGGTGCGACGGATTTCATTCCTTTCAGCAGTTCCGTCAGCGCCCCCTTTTTCCCGAGGAAACTGACCCTGACCTCATTGAGCGTTTCCAGGGACTGGGCCGCTCCGATCTGTCCGAGCGCTTCTTCCCTGATTTTCTCCAGTTTTTCTTTCACGGCGAACTCCTTTCTCCTTTTCTCCTGTAACAGCACGGCAGCTAAATCGCATTCGGCGCAAGATACGCACAAAAAAAACCCCGGTTTTAAAAAACCAGGGACGGAAAACTCCGCGGTACCACCCGAATTCCCGCTCTGCGCAGGCACTCTTTTCATAGGCGTAACGTGCCCGATCCGTTCCGGCCTACTGAACGCGCGTTCAGCCGGACAGCTCCGGTGGGAAATTCGCTGCTGCACTTTACCCGGACGGGCTTTCAGCCGACGGCCCGTCTTCTCTGTCGGAATGTACAGCGCTACTGACACCTTCAAAGCCTTTCTCGCTATGTTCCTATTCTATGAAATCCGATTTCAAAAGTCAAGCATATTTTATGCGGGCTTCCGCTTTGCTCAACTCCTGATTTCCCGCCTGAACGGCGCCGCAAACCGATTGATATGCGCTCCGATCAAAAGAAGATACATGCAGAAATACAGCCAGAGCATGATGACCACGATAGCGGAAAGGCTGCCGTAAATGCTCAGCCCGTTAAAGGTTCCCACATAAATGGAAAAGCCCCAGGAAAACAGATTCCAGCTGACCGCAGAGAACAGGGCGCCCGGGAACTGATCCCTCACCTTCAGTTTAATGTTCGGTATGAAAGCGTAGAGTAACATGAAAGCGCCGGTCAGAATCCCCCAGGAAAACAGGGGTTTCAGATGCATCAGAAGCCGCAACAGCCCCTCCAAAACCGGAATATATTCGTTCAAAACCCTGACGATGGTATTTCCGAATACCATAATCACCAGAGAAAGCAGCAAGAGCACCAGCATCACCACCGTGTAAAGCGATGCGATGATGCGCTGCACCACATAGTTTCTGTCTTCCACCACGCCGTTCATGGCGTTTAATCCACGGATCAGAGCCAGCATCCCCTTACCCGCCGACCACACCGTGACGATGGCTGCGACGCTGATCACCCCGATGGTGCTGTCATAAAGGGATTCGATCAGATTGACCATCAGCGGCACCAAAGGCTGCGGCATCTCGTTGACCACCTGCAAAAGATCCGACTTCTGCAGAGGCGTATAGGGAACCAGGGAGCAGACCAGGATGACGATAGGAATCAGGGACAAAAAGATAAAAAACGCCGCGCTGGCAGCATAGGCATTCACATTCGTCCTGGACATGTGCCTCGCAAATCCTCTCACCATCCGTATCCCCTTTTTCATGCGGTTTCCCCCTTCCGTCTGCGTTTTGTGTGGAATACATCGCATACAAATCAATAAACCGTTTTCAAGTCGCATCCTTTATAAAAAAAGGCGAGAATTTCACCGGAGGTACAGCCCGACAAAGCCATATTCTTCGCCCCGTTCTGGGACAGACCGACCCCATGTCCGAATCCGCCACCGGACAGGGAATATCCTACCACAATTCCGCTTTCCTTGAAAGTGCTGATCGTGAAAAAAGCGCTGGGCAGCATGGAAGAAGCATCCGCCCTGCTGCCGTCCTGGCGGATCACCGGCGTCCTTCCGTCACAGAGGACGTATCGGATATTGTGCTCCGTCTCGATTCGAACCGTTCCCCCTTCTCCGCGTATCTCCAGCCCGTTGGCCACACCGCCGGGCCCCCGGTCCGTCACCGCGATTTCCAGGATCTTTCCCAGCTTTGGCGGCTCTGAGGCCATATAGGTTCCGTCTGCCTGTCTGGTCAGCACACCGTCCGGATCCGCTGCATACCGTTCCGCGATCGCTGCGCTGAAGGCTTCTTCGTCCAGCCGGTCTACCGAATAGATCCACCGATACCAGGGCTCTTCCCTCTCATAAAAGGAAAGCTGTTCTTCCAGGAGAAAACCTGCGAATGCCGTCTCGTCCGTCAGGATCCGGGCCTGATCGCTCATCGGCGCCATGACGGCCAGCGCCCCGTCCGACTGCCCGGCGCGAATCGTCAAATCCATATTCCCGGAATTGATGGCCTGAGCCATGAGGTAAGGACAGGATTCCGCGTCCGCGTTTCCCCAGATTTCCACATCCGTGCCGTAGCCGCAGGAAGTGGAATAGTAATAGGTCTGCGCCAGTTCATTCTGATAATACAACACCTCTCCTTTGGTCTCTTTCACCGCTCTGGTGGTCTCCGCATTTTCTTCGATGTTGTTGTACACCTGAAATCCGGCGCTGTCGTCCACATGGGCCCCATAGGAGGGAAGCCCCGCCCTGCACATTTTGGAATAAGCGTAGGTTCGCGCGCAGACCGCCTGGCTTTTGAGGGCTTCCAGCGGATACGAAGCCGGCATTTCGCTGGGCACCACCGCATACAGGTATTCCTCCAGCAGCACTTCGTTGATCACAGCTATTTTATCTTCGCTCTTCACCAGTTCCAGACTGCCCCGGTAAGAGGGAATCCCCTGGGCTCGTTCCACATTGGTCAGGCTGATGTGTCCCGTCTGGATCCCGGGTTCGATCCGGATGCGGTCGCCGCTTCCAAAGAGCGGCGAATCCGCCGTCACGGTCAGAGTCTCCCCGGCAGGCAGTTGGATCTCATCCCCGTTTTCCCCCTCCCCTGTCAAAACGCTGCAGATACAGTCCGGCTGCAGCGTGACGGAATCATGCAGCGCGCTCCGATAGCCCGTATTCTTGATCAGCACCCTGATTTTCTCCATCTTCTCTTCCCGTGGAACCAGAGCCGCGGCGATCTCGCCGTCTTCCACGATAAAATCCGTAAACGAATATCCGATCCGCAGATCCGCCGGTTCCAGAAGCTGCATTCTTCCATACAGCCGATAGATTTTGGCGTCCGGAGAGAAAGGATAAAAACCCTGTCCTTCAATCTGGACTCCCCCGTCCCGCAGGCTGAGCAGGCGCCCGGAAATCTTTTCTTCTTTGCAGCCGATAGCCGACAGATATCCGTCTGCAAAACGAAGATCCGCGACCTGATCCCTGCTGCCATCATATTCTTTTAAAAGCGCGGACATCCGCGCCGCGGCGTTATCCGAACCGCCATTCCAGACCGTTATGCGGATCTCCGAATCGTTCCAGAAACAGGTCAGCCCTTCCCGGTCCGTTTCCACGATCCATGCGTTTTTAAGCTCTGCCTCCGTCTCCGTCCCGATCCTGCGGACCGCATACAGCCCTCCGTCCCGCTCCACGGCAGTCAGGGGCCTGTAACGCAAACTTTCCATGCGAAACCGGTCTGCGAACAAAATCCACTCCCCTTCCTTCGCGACGACTCGATCTTCTTCGTAAGGAGTGCCATCGCTGCGTTTCGCAGTGTCCCCTGCGCCCAGCACCATCAGTTCCACATCCTGTATTCGCCCGGCCGGGTCATAGTTCCCTCTGGCTCCGTCGAACCAGGCATACCAGTCTTTCGCCAAAACCCGTTCCTGCTTCCCGTAGTCGCCGCCGGGCCAGCTCTCTTTCCCGTCCGGGAAAAAGGACAGGATCGTTTCCGCCTGCGACCAGATCAGATATCCTTCTCCTTCCGAAGCATCCAGCCCTTTCAATCCCGCCAAAAGAGCGTCCGCGAAAGCGGCTGTCCCCGTTTTCTGCTGTTCGGCAGTATCCGCCAGCAGCCAGGCCAGGTTTCCGGCCTCCTGCAAAGGGATAAATTCCCCCTGTTTCTCCTGGATTGGCCCGGCAATTTTTTCCACAGTCCGGCCCAGCAAATATAACAGGACAAAACAGCCTGTCAGAATGGCCGCTCCCTTCAGAAGCATTCGGAGTCTCCGTTGCCTCCCCGATTTTCGATTCCGCCGTATGTAAACTCGCTCCCTCAAAACAGCCTCCGGACAGGTTTCTTTTAACGTCAAAAGGCAGCCGCAAGGCTGCCCTTTTCTTTTGTATAAGGAATCGCTCGATCCCTGTATCCCCAAAATGCCGCCCCCTATCTTCTGACTCCTAGCCTAAGCCAGGTGGGTAACCGCAACCGGCGCTTCTGCCTTCCCCTGCGCAATGAGGGCCTGACATCTACCCGGCAATATAGGAATCCCGTTTAAAGTAAATGTAGGTTCAAAACGATAAGGGTTATCGAACATCTCAGGTTAACACTATTATATCCAATGCCGTTATAAAAAACAACAGGATTTTTTTATCAGATTTCCCGGGTGGCTTCTTCCAGCCACTCCGCCTCTTCCCCGTTCAGATAGGGAGCGATCTTCTCCCTCACCTTCGCGTGATAGCGGTTGAGACGCAGGATGTCTTTGGGCTGCATGATGGAGGGATCGATCGCATCCAGATCGATGGGTACCCAGGTGAGGGTATCGAAATACATGAACTGACCGTCTCCGTTCTTCTCCCCGTTTCTGACCACCATCACGTTCTCCGTGCGGATTCCATGGCTGCCTTCCACATACACTCCGGGTTCGTTGGTCACGTCCATCCCCGCTTCCAGCACGGCTTCCTGCATGCCTTCCGTATATCTCCAGCGGATATTCTGGGGACCTTCGTGCACGTTTAAGATATAGCCGACGCCGTGGCCGGTGCCGCATTTATAGTCGATGTTTCTGTCCCACATGGGCTGGCGCGCCAGAATGTCCACATTGCGGCCGGAGCAACCATAGAGGAATCTGGCATCGGACAGCTGCAACATTCCCATGGCCACTGCGGTGAAATGTTCCCTTTCCTCATCCGTAATGGGACCGAGCACGATGGTTCTGGTCACATCCGTGGTTCCGCCCAGATACTGGCCGCCGGAATCCACCAGAAGCATTCCCTCCGGAGAAAGCTGCGCGCAATTCTCCTCAGTGGCTTCATAGTGCATCATGGCCGCATTAGCGCGGTAAGCGCTGATGGTGGGAAACGACAAATCCAGATAGCCCTCCACCTCGCTCCTCAAATGATCGAGATATTTCGCCGCAGAATATTCCGTCATGGGGATCTTTCCCACATTTTTTTTCAACCAGTAAATGAATTTGCAAAGCGCCGCGCTGTCCTTCACATAAACCTCTTCCATGTTGGCCAGCTCCACCTGATTTTTCACAGCCTTCATTTTTTCCGTGGGGTTATGGCCGTCCACCACTTCTGCCCTGTCGGCGATGGCCTTGTAAAACGCATAGCTGACGTTGGACAGATCGCAAAGGACTTTACCGTCCATGGGACAGGAAGCCAGCCATCCGGCAGTTTCTTCATACGGATGCAGCTCGATCCCGTATTTCGCGGCGTGATCCTTAAGCGCCGGCGTCACTTCTCCTGTCTGAATGAAATAATGGCATTCCGACTCCGTCAAATACGCATAGGACAGGGCTACAGGGTTGCATTCCACGTCCTTGCCGCGGATATTGAACAGCCACATCAAATCGTCCAGTTTGCTCAGAAAATAGCCCTGCACGTTCAGCTCCGCCATCTTTTGACGCACTCTGGCCAGTTTTTCTCCGGCCGTCTCCCCGCAGATCGCCTCGTCCAGCACCATGGCGGGATGGCAGGGAAGGGCCGGGCGATCGTTCCAGATCGCGTCAGCCAGATCCTCTCCGTACGCGATCCTGATGTTTTTGGGCGCCAGCGTTTTCTCCAGCTTCAGGCCGAATCTGGTGTCCACCACTCTGCCGTCAAAACCCAGCACCTGGCCTCGCTGCATCTTCTGCTCCAGAAATTCTTCCTTGGTCGGAACGCCCTCTTCCAGCATCCGGTAAAGGGTAATCCCCGTTCCGGCGAGCTCCCGCTCAGCCTGGATGAAATACCTGCCGTCCGTCCACAATCCCGCTTCGTCCCTTCCGATGATCAGCGTTCCGTTGGAGCCCGAAAAATTGCTCAGATATTCCCGTACTTTGAAATAGTCGTCCACATACTCCGAATTGTGGAAGTCCGCCGTGGGCACCATATACCAGTCCACGCCCTTTTGCGCCATCGCCGACCGCAGTGCGGCGAGCCTGTCACATATGTTCTGATTCATCCTTCATCCCTCGATTCCGACGATTCTCATCGCCTCTTTTTTCAATATTCCTCAGCCCCTTCACCGGCCAGAAGCGACACTGCGGAAGAAGTGCCGATCCGCTCGCATCCGAGAGCGAGGAAACGCTCCAGATCTTCCCTGCTCTTCACTCCTCCGGCCGCTTTGATCGAGACGCCAGGTCCGATCTGTTTTGCAAAGAGCTCCACGTCCTCAACGGTGGCGCCCCCGGTTCCAAAGCCCGTGGACGTCTTGATATAGTCGGCTCCGGCCGCAGTGACCGCACGGCACATGGCGACCTTCTCCTCCCGGGTCAGATAGCAGGCTTCCACGATCACCTTCAGGATATGGCCTTCACATGCCTCCTTCAGCGTCCGAATCTCCTCTTCCACGCGATCATACAGGTGATTCTTCACATCGCTGATGTTGACCACCATATCGATCTCATTCGCCCCGTCCTTTATGGCTTCTTTTACTTCCGTCACTTTTGCTGCCGTTACGCTGTATCCCAGCGGAAATCCCACAACCGTGCAGATGTTCAGATCCGGATAGACCTCCCGAACCCTGCGGATATAGCAGGGCGGAATACACACGGATGCCGTGTGATATGCTGCGGCCTGCCGGCAGAGTTTATCAATATCTTCCCAGGTGGCATAAGCCTTCAACTGCGTATGATCGATGTGGGAAAGTATTTCCTGGTTCTCCATGCCGCTGTTCTCCTTTCCTTTATGATGTTTTCGTCACAGATCGGTATTTATTTTACTCTAAAGCGGTTCAGAAAACAATCGCTTTCCTCATCTTTTAAAAATGAATAAAATGTAAAATTTCTTTAAACATCCGCTTTTATTCTTGTAGAAAACATCCAAAACATGGTATAATGATTAAGAGTTTTAGCGTTTTGAACTGCTAAATCAACGGGTTGATAACAGGCATCACACCTGGGGGGAATTTTTGAAAGAAAGGTGGTAATGAACGATGGAACTGCAAACATCCAATAGCTTTTCCGACATCACGCCGGAAATTCTCCGGCTCGCTCGGCTGAGCGAACAGGCCGGAACCATAAATCCTGATCTGTATACGAAGTACGATGTCAAACGAGGACTGAGGGACTTAAACGGGAAAGGGGTTCTGGCGGGATTGACCAACATCTCGGATGTCCGCGCCACGGAAATTGTGGATGGGAAATCCGTACCGGCCCACGGCAAACTGTTTTACAGAGGATATAATGTGGAGGATCTCGTCAAAGGCTTCCATGCCGACGACCGCTTCGGCTTTGATGAAGTCACCTATCTGCTCCTGTTCGATAAACTTCCCAATCGGGAAGAACTGAAATCCTTTTCCGAACTCCTCTCCTCCTATCGAAGCCTTCCGACCAGCTTCGTCCGCGACATTATCATGAAAGCTCCCAGCAAGGATATGATGAATACTCTGGCACGCAGCGTCCTGACGCTGTATTCTTACGACGACAGGGCGGACGATGTTTCCCTTCCGAACGTCCTGCGCCAATGCCTGCAGCTGATCAGTCTCTGTCCGATGCTCTCCATTTACGGGTATCAGGCTTACAGCCACTATCATGACGGCAACAGCCTCTATATCCATCAGCCCGCGCACGATCTGTCCATGGCTGAAAACATCCTGCATATCCTGAGGCCTGACAGCAGCTATACGCCTCTGGAAGCCAAGATCCTGGATTTGGCTCTCATCTTACATATGGAACACGGCGGCGGAAACAACTCCACCTTCACTACTCGGGTGGTCACCTCCTCCCTTTCCGACACCTATTCCGTCATCGCTGCGGCTATCGGATCGCTGAAAGGTCCCAGACACGGCGGCGCCAATATCAAGGTGGTCAAGATGTTCGAAGAACTCAAGGAAGAGGTGCGCGACTGGAAAGACGACGAAGAGATCAGCCGCTATCTGCAGCGCCTGCTCAACCGCGACGCTTTCGACCACGCAGGCCTGATCTACGGTGTAGGCCATGCAGTTTATTCCAAATCCGATCCTCGTGCGGTCATCTTCAAAGGCTTCGTGGAACGGCTGTCCGAAGAAAAAGGGCTGCATGACGAGTTCGAACTCTACAACAGCGTGGAGCGGCTGGCTCCTGTCGTGATCGCCGGTCAGCGCCAGATGTACAAGGGCGTCAGCGTCAACGTGGACTTCTATTCCGGCTTCGTCTACAAGATGCTGGGTCTGCCCATCGAACTGTATACGCCGATCTTCGCCATCGCCCGTATGGTCGGTTGGAGCGCGCACCGTATGGAAGAACTGGCGACCAACGGAAAGATCATCCGCCCCGCCTATAAAACGCTGTGCGTGGACCGGGATTATGTGGAGCTGGAAAATCGCTGATGCGGTTCTGATCGGGGGCTGCCGTATAAAGCGGCAGCCGCTTGCCGGGTATATCGCACAAAAAAGCAGGAAACCGTCTTTTTGATTTCCTGCCGGATGGGGCCGCCTGAGGCGGCCCCTTTTCCAATTCCGCTATTTCATTTTTTCCGGCTCGCTTCATGCCTTCAGTCCGAGGAATTCTTCCACCGCTTTCTTCATTCCGTCCTTTTCGCACTCGATCCGATGAAGCACCGGAGCGGTGCGAATCTCTTCGACGGCACGGGGGACGGGCACGCAGCTGATCCTGGACAGTTCGTCTACCAGCGCGAAATCGTCCATGTCCTCATATTTGGGATCGATAGCTGCCATCACGCTTCTGGTGAATTTGAACGGGCTGGCCGTGGAAGCGATCACGGTCTTTCTCCCGTCATGGGTCTTCTCACGGTATTCATCATAAACCGATGCAGCAACGGCGGTATGGGGATCGATCACATATCCGGTATCCTCGTAAAGAGCCCGTATCTTTTCAGCGCCCTCCTGTTGAGTCGCATATCCTCCCCAAAAATCCGCCAGCCCTTTCCTCATCTCTTCCGTAATCCCATATTTTCCGTCCTTTGCCAGCTGTTCCATCAACTGCGCATCCTTCTTTGGATTGTCTCCCGCGATGCGATAGATCAGACGTTCCAAATTGCTGGATACCAGAATGTCCATGGAGGGGGAGGTGGTCAGATGAAATTCCCGATTGCGGTCATATACGCCGGTGGTCAGGAAATCGTACAACACCTTGTTTTCATTGGACGCGCAGATCAGCTTCCGGATGGGAAGTCCCATATCCTTCGCATAAAAAGCGGCGAGGATATTGCCGAAATTTCCCGTAGGCACCACTACGTTGATCCCTTCGTCCTTTTCGATCCGCCCCTCTTTGAGCAACTGCGCATAAGCATAAACATAGTAGACAATCTGAGGAACCAGACGGCCGATATTGATGGAATTGGCGGAAGAAAACTGAAATCCTTTCTCTTCCATTTTCCTCTGCAGCTCCCGATCCGCAAACAGGCGTTTCACCCCCGTCTGAGCATCGTCGAAATTGCCGTGAATTCCCACCACACGAGTGTTGTCCCCCTTCTGCGTCACCATCTGACGCTCCTGAATCGGGCTGACTCCGTTTTTGGGATAGAAGACAAGGATCCTGGTACCTTTTACCCCGGCGAAACCGGCCAGCGCCGCCTTCCCCGTATCCCCGGAGGTCGCAGTCAGAATCACGATTTCGTTTTCGACCTGATTTTTTCTGGCAGCTGTGGTCATCAAATGGGGCAGGATGGAAAGGGCCATATCTTTAAAGGCGATGGTCCTGCCATGGAACAGTTCCAGAAACCAGACGCCCTCCGCCTCCGTCAAAGGCGCGATGGCCTCCGTATCAAAAGAATCTCCATAAGCTTTTTCGATACAGCTCCTGAGCTCCTCTTCCGTGAAATCCGTCAGCAGAAGCTTCATGACTTCATAGGCCGTTTCCTGATAGGTCATGTCCGCAAATTCTTCCGGCGTTTTGTCCAACGCAGGCAGGTGTTCCGGTACGAATAATCCTCCGTCTTCCGCCAGCCCTTGCAGAATCGCCCGGGATGCTGTGACCCGCTTTTCGTCTCCCCGCGTGCTTTTGTAGAAAATCTCCATCTTTTTTCCTCTTTTTTCTCTTTGCTTGCAACAGATCGAAATTCATTTTATCACAGTGAAGTGCCCAGCACAATACTTTTTCCCACTTTTTGTCTTCACGAGAAGAACTCATGTCCGCCATAGGCGAATAGACGGGTCAAATGCGTATCGAACCACCGCATATTTTCCGCATCCGCCGCGTTTCTTGCGGCAAAATAGAGGGCCCCACGGGAGTTGTCCTCTCCCTCCAGCGCCCGCTCCACAGCCGATACGGTTTCTCCGCTGACTTCCACCTTCTCCAGGCTGCCGTCCGCCACCGGGGAAAACTGGGCCACTCCGCCGTCCCTTTGATAGACCACTTCCGTTACCGTATCCGGAAACGCATCGCTTTTCACCCGATTTAATACCACGTTCGCCACAAGAAGTTTTCCTTCCTCGTCTTCAGAACCGGCTTCCGCCTCCACGATCTTCAAAAGCGTCCTGTAGTCTTCATCGCTGATCTCATAAATTCGCCTTTTTTCCAGCAGGCTGACATCGATGACCGGTTGTCTGACATCCGCGCTCTCCGCAAAAGCGTTCCTCTCCTGCTGCTCATACCCCAAAAGCTCTTCCACGCACTCGATTGGCTTTGGGTCAAAAGCGCTGGCGGCCGCATATTTTTCGAGTTCCACTCCCCGCGCGCACAGCCACGCCACCGCCGCCGTCAGGGAATATAGCAGCAGACAGAGGGCGCTTTTTTGATCCGTATGATTCATCGTTACCTCCATGTCGGAGCAGTTTTGCGGCGTTCCGACGCTATTACCTCCGCTAACTGATATCATTTTATACAGCACGTCCGAAAAAAATTCCATTTTTTTGGACAAGCCTGAAAAAACTATGATACAATACGGAAAAATGCAGGAGGCACTGACTTGACGCTACGATCTTTTTCGCATAAAAAATGGGCTGTGCGGATCTGCTCAGCCCTGGCCCTGTGCTTTTTGGCAGCTTTTCTTTTTTTCAAATCCGACGATCAGGAGGTATCGGCATCTCGAAGCGGCTTTTATTTCGATACAGCGATCACTCTCACCGGATACGGTGAAAATGCTGCAGAAGTGCTGGAGGATGGGCTGAGACTGTGCGAATTTTACGAGAATCTGTTGAGCCGCACGAAAGAGGGCAGCGACATCTGGAAGATCAATCACGCAGAAGGGCAGGCTGTGACCGTGCAGCCGGAAACGGCAGACCTCATCGCACAGGCCCTGGACTATGCCGAAATGACCGACGGCCTCATCGATCCCACCATCGCTCCCCTGGCGGATCTCTGGAATTTCAGCGGTTCCCCGGCAGGCCCTGTTCCATCGGATTCCGCCATTCAAAAACTCCTCTCCCATGTGGACTATACCGCCGTTATCGTGGAGGGGAATACCATTCGTCTGAACGATCCTGAAGCCCGGCTGGATTTGGGCTTTATCGCCAAAGGCTATATCGCCGACCGACTGAAAGAGCTCTTTTTGCGGGAGGGCCTCTCCTCCGCTCTCATAGATCTCGGCGGAAACATCCTGGCCGTGGGTTCCAAACCCGGAGCTGAGGGCTTTTCCATAGGAATCCGCAAACCCTTTGGGGAGCGTTATGACACGCTCCGGATCCTCTCTTTAAACGATCGTTCTCTGGTCTCCTCCGGCACTTATGAGCGTGGATTCGAAGAGGGAGGAATCTGGTATCATCACATTCTCAACCCCTTTACCGGATATCCTGCGAATACCCGGCTTTCTCAGGTGACGATTTTGTCCGATTCCTCCACTCAGGGGGATGCGCTGAGCACCACATGTTTCCTTCTGGGCGCGGAGAGGGGAATGGAACTGATCAAATCCCTCCCGGATGTGGAAGCTCTCTTCGTGCTCGAGGACGGTACTCTCCTGCAGACGGATGGATTTCCTGCGTAGTAAGCGCGAAAAGTAGAGTGTTGCCTGACGGCAACCGCGCTCGGCGCGAGTGTGCGCC
>QAKV01000006.1 GCA_003343625.1 Clostridiales bacterium | reverse complement strand
GCGCCATCGGAATCCCGATGGCGCCGGCCGCTTGCTCCCTTATCAATATTCTTTGGCTTCTTCTTCCCCGTTCATCACGCGCAATGCGCCCTGCACAAGGGCCAGCAGTTCGTCCTCACCCGGATAGACCGTGAAAGGAGCGATCCAGCCGATCTTCTCCTGCAGCTTCGCGACGGTGACAGGCGAATAAGCGATGCCTCCCGTAAGGATAATCTGATCCACCCTGCCATTCAGAACAGCGGCCATCGCGCCCGCATCCTTGGCGATCTGATAATAGAAGGCGCTCTGTATCAGCTTCGCGTTCTCATCGCCTTCGTCCACCATCTTCTGTACCACTCTGGCATCGTTGGTGCCCAGATACGCGTTATATCCTCCGTTGCCGCAGATCTTCTTATATAGTTCTTTTTCCGTATACTTGCCGGAATAGCACAGCCTGATCAGATCCCCGACCGGAACGGTACCCGCCCTCTCCGGAGAGAATGCGCCCTCGCCGTCCAGAATGTTGTTCACGTCCACGACCCTGCCGCCATGATGAGCGCCCACGGACACGCCTCCGCCCATATGGATCACGATCAGATTCAGATCTTCGTATTTAACGCCCTTTTCCTTGGCATATCTTCTGGCAACCGCTTTCTGATTCAGCGCGTGGAAAATGCTCCTTCTGGGGAGCTCCGGCATACCGGAAATCCGCGCTACCGGCTCCAGCTCATCCACCACCACGGGATCCACGATATATGAGGGGACACCGATCTCATCGCCGATCTCCCGCGCCAAAATACCGCCCAGGTTGGACGCATGCTGCCCCTGCTTACCGATTCTGAGATCCTCCAGCAGCGCGTCGCTCACCCGGTAGGTACCGCCCGGAATGGGCTTTAACAGGCCGCCTCTGCCCACGATCACATCGAAGGAACGCACGTCACAGTCCTTCTCCTTTAAAAAATCCACGATGATCTTCTTCCGGAAATCCTTCTGATCGATAATCGAAGCGTATTTTGCGATCTCCTCCGTGGGATGACGCAGCGTTTCTTCGAATAAGAGCGTCTCATCTTCGAAAACGCCGATTTTGGTGGACGTAGAACCGGGGTTGATAATTAAGCTTTTAATCGCCATTTCGCGTTACTCTCCTTTATGTTCTATTTCAGGCTTTCTTCAGTCCTTCCGCGACCACTGCAGCCAGAGCGATGGAATTCACTTTCGTCTGGAAGCTGTCGGAACGGCTCGTCAGAATCGCCGGAACCTTCGTACCGGTCAGGATGCAGCCGTTCTCCACCGTAGCGGTATGAACCAGAGTCTTATATACCAGGTTGCCCGCGTGGATATCCGGGAACAGCAGAATGTCCGCATCTCCCACAATCTTCCTGCCGGATGCGCCCTTATGCGCCGCAGCGGCCGGATCGATGGCAAGATCCATGGACAGCGGGCCATCCACGATGCAGCCCGCAATCTTGCCCTCTTCGTTCATCTTCGTCAGCTCTGCTGCTTCCACCGTAGCGGGCATCTTGGGATTGACCACTTCCACCGCCGCGAGAGGAGCCACCTTCGGACATTCCAGACCGCAGGCATGCGCTACTTCCACCGTATTCTCGATAATATGTACCTTGTCCTCCAGCGTAGGATAGGTCATGAATGCCACATCCGTCAAAAACAGCAGCTGTTTGACGCCCTTCACTTCGAAAACCGCCACATGGGACAGGGGCCTTCCGGTACGAAGTCCCACTTCCTTGTCCAGAATGCTCTTCAGGAACGATTTCGTGTCCAAAAGCCCTTTCATGTACATGTCCGCCACACCGTCGTGGGCCAGCTTCACAGCCTTTAAGGCTGCCTGCCAGTGATCCGGCTCATCGATGATCTGATATTCATCCATGTTCATGTTCAGGGATGCGCCGATCTGACGGATCTTCGCCTCGTCGCCCACAAGAATCGCGTCCGCGATCCCCTGATCTCTGGCCGCCTGTACGGCTTCCAACACCGCATCGTCTTCCGCAACGGCTACCGATACCGTTTTCTTGCTGCATTCCTTCACTTTGGAAATGAGCCCCTCAAAATTTGTAATCATCTTTTCGCACCTCATTCGTATTTTTGCCGGACATTCCAGCAGTCTTTTGCTCGCTGTTAAAATAATAACACTTCGCCCCATATGGGTCAAGGGGAAGGGCCCAAAAGCCTCCACGGTTCCGACCGTTTCACCCTTTCTTTTTTCTGTCGAAAATTTCCCGCAAAGACTCCGCATAAGGCGCTCTCGCGATCCCGTATTCGGTCACGATGCCGTCGATCAGATCGTTGTCCGTCACGTCGAAGGCCGGATTGTATACCTTCACTCCGTCCGGCGCCATCCTCTCCCGATACCACATCTCCGTCACCTCTTCAGCCGGCCGCTGCTCGATCCGGATGTCCGCCCCGGTAGGCGTATTCAAATCGATTGTGGATGTGGGAGCGCAGACGTAGAAGGGAACGCCATAACGTCTGGCCACCGTGGCCACCACGCTGGTTCCGATCTTGTTTGCCGTATCGCCGTTGGCGGCCACCCGGTCGCATCCGACGAAAACCGCGTTCACCCAGCCGTTTCGCATGACGGCGGCGGACATATTATCACAAATCAGAGTCACGTCCACCCCGGCGGATTGCAGCTCGTAGGAAGTCAGCCTGGCGCCCTGTAAAAGCGGTCGGGTTTCATCCGCAAAAACGCGGAAACCGTACCCCTTTTCCTGCCCCAGATAAATGGGAGCCGTAGCGGTGCCGTATTTGCAGGTAGCCAGCTGGCCGGCATTGCAGTGCGTCAAAATCCCGTCTCCCGGCTTCACCAACGTCAGACCATACTCTCCGATGGCCCGGCAGACCCGGATATCTTCTTCCTTGATTTCAATCGCTTCCCGCCTCAGCATCTCCTTGATCCGGCTTACGGGAAGATCCGCATGTTCTTCCACCACCTTTTCCATCCGCCGAAGCGCCCAGGAAAGATTCACCGCGGTAGGCCTCGCGGAATCCAGATACTCTTTCTGTTTCCTGAATTCGGAGAGGAATTCGCCGTAATCCTCCGTCTCCACGGCATCCGCCAGGACGTAAATCCCAAAGGCCGCCGCCACCCCGATGGCGGGTGCTCCGCGCACTTTCAGCAGATAAATGGCTTCCCAGATCTCCTGTGCGCTCTTTAAACGGATCAGTTCCGTCCTCCGGGGCAGCTTCGTCTGATCCAGAATCACCACCTCTTTGCGCTCTTCATCCAGCGCTACCGTTTCATACTCCATGATGTTCTTCTGTTCGCTCATTCGAATTTTTTCTCCTGTTTTTGCTGATTTCCTCTGATCCGGCATTCCTCCCAGGCCTGCAGAACCGCTGCCAGAAGGCAGATGAGAAAGCAGGCCGCGACCAGGCAGAAGTTCAGCCCTCTTTCCACCTTGCGATACCGTTTCGATTTTCCATGTCCCATCATTTTTCCCCTTCCGCACAGACGGATACAAACCGGGCGTTCGATGCTTTCGCCAGATCCTCCGGCGCCAGCTCGATCTGAGAACCGATCCTCCCGCCGCTGACGACGATCGATTCCTTGTCCCGGGCCGAGGAATCGATGACCGTTTCATACTGTTTTTTCATCCCCACAGCGGTACAGCCACCCCGGATATACCCGGTGACCTGATTGATCTCGCGTACGTGAATCATGGCCAGAGACTTCTGCCCTGCAGCCTTCGCCGCCTTTTTCAGATCCAGCTCGGCGGCCACCGGGATCACGAAAACGAAAAATTCATTTGCCGGCGATCTGGTCACCAGAGTCTTATAAACCCGCCCGGGATCCAGCCCCAGCATTTCCACAATCTGCATCCCGTCCACGAATTCATCGCACTCATAGGTATGGTGTGTATAGGGAATTTTCATCCGATCCAAAATCCGCATCGCGTTGGTTTTGATTTCCTTGTTTTTGGACATTCCCGTACTCCCTCTTTTCCCGGCGGAGAGTCACTTTTTGACAAAAGCCGATTTGGGCTGCCCGCATACAGGGCAGACGAAGCTGTCCGGCAGTTCTTCAAAAGGCGTCTCCCCTTCGTAAATATAGCCGCAGACGCTGCAGACCCATCGCTTTTCCCCCTCTCTCCCTTCTTCCGGAAGATAGGTGGGCGCGTTCTTCGGACTCCTGCCCTTGATCACCTTATGATAATAGGCATAGGTCATGGGCTCCTGGCCGCTCCGCTCATCAGCGTCCTCCACTTCTCCGAGAAAAACGGTGTGCGTCCCGGTTTCCATGCGATCGATTACCTTACAAACAATCCAGGCGCAACTGTCCTTTACCGTCGGCAGGTTGGCCTTCAGCTCATAGGGCACCGCATCGAACTTGTTCACGTTCTTCCCCGACTGAAAACCGAAGGTCCCGATGATGGAGGGATCCGACTCCTCGGACAAGACCGAGACTGCAAAGCGGCCGCTGCGCAAAATGCATCCATTGGTATAATTCTCATGGTTGATGCTGATGGCCACGGTCGCCGGATCCGAGGTGATCTGCATCACGCTGTTGGCTGTGCAGCCTGTCGGCCTCCCCTCATCCCAGGCAGAAACCACATAGACTCCGTAAGAAAGTTTTCGAAATGCGTTTAGATTCATAAGTCCTCCTTTCAAAAAGCGACATCGATATCCGTTTATTTTATGTTTATGAAAGTTCTCCTCCCTGCAACAACGCCTCTGCAGCGAGGCGCAACCCGATCTGGAACCCCTTTACGAAGCCGTCCCTGTGCAGAATCTCATCCGACTTCATCTCCTCTTCGCACAGGAGATCGAACTCTTCTTTCAGTTCTTCCGGAAGCCTTTCCCGAAGCTGACCCGCCTTTCCGATCAGGGAATTGCCGTGCTTTTGGTACTCTTCTTTCTCGATCATATCCATATCATCCGGCTTTAAATTCCCGTAATATAGTTCCAGAATCGTACTGTGTTTCATGGTGTGTCTCCTTCCTTGTTTCCACTTTTTGTTATGATCCCCAAAAAACGGTTTTCCATTCTATTATACCCCGTATATGGGGATCGTTCAAGCTTCCTCTTAAGGTCTTTATACCCCGTATACGGGGAATTATTTTCAATTTATGGATCTGAGATGATTAGTTTGCCAAACTAATTACAGGCCCAAATCGCCTGCCGGTAGAAGAGGAAATCATATGATAAAATTTGATAAGCTGTGGATTATGCTGAAAGCGCGGGATATTTCCCAGTATCAGCTCATTCACGATTACGGCATCAGCAAAGGACAGCTGGACCGGATTCGAAAGAATGAAAACATCACCACCAACACCCTGGATATCCTGTGCAATATTCTGGACTGCGAGATCGGAGACATCAGCGAACACGTAAAAGACGGTAACAACCGGTTCAAACCGGATGATTATTCTTACTGACGATTTGTCAAATAACACCCGGCGAGAGGCTGCCCATTTAAGCTCTTCATCTTAAATAGGGCAGCCCCTTTCCTTTTCGCCGTCGGTCACATCTTTTTCACTTTGCAGATCACCGCCAGCGCTGCTGTGAAAGCGCCCAGGACACATCCCCAAATCCAGTACTTTCCCGTCAGCAAAAACAGATCCGCCGCCAGCAGGACGGCGATCGCCACCCGCACCGGAGAGACCGGCACTTCTCCCCCGGCTTTTCCGCTCTGTCCGTTCACCATGAAATGATAGATTTTTCCCTCATAGCGGTAGGCGGACAGCCATACAGGCAGCAGCAGATATTTGAATGTGATGTGAGAATATCTCGTCCTCATCCGTTTCACGCGGACGTGATCTGCGCTGTGGGCCCGTCTCACCCGTTCCTCTATTTCCGCCTCCAGCTTTCCCGAAATATGCTGCTTCGCCTTTTCCCAGGCCTGCTTTAGTCCGATGGAATAGCGCTCCGCGACAAACCCCGCCACATATTCCGGACGATATACCCTGTTGTCGGCGGTCTGAAAGGGTTCCACCCGGCGCATCAGGCCGTCATCATACCGCGAGGATCCCAATACCAGCGCATCGTCGATCTTCTCCCGATATTTTCCGCCCGTAGAATGCCAGATGGTTTCCGTGTGCGTCCGGTTTCCCCGCATCACCCTGCGGTCGATCCCATACTCCGCCTCATAGTCGCTCACCGTCTCGGCATCGAACGTCCAATACGGCAGGTATACGCCCTTAAACGCGCCGGGTCTGGCGCTCTCCTTTGCCGCCCCCGGGCAGAACAGCTTCCTGCGAATCCAGGAGGAAAAACGACCGGCCGCTTCTTTCGCCGTCACCTCAAAGGGAATCACGCCCCCGGGCGCCATGGTCTTCTCTCCCTTTTCTTCCATCACCTGATTGGAACCGCAATAGGGGCATTCATTCGCCAGTTCCAGTTCGTCGTAGATCGACTCCGCTCCACAAGATTTGCAGATGATCACCTTCTTTTGCGCGCCCCAGTCGCAGTTCGCCTTCTCCTGGGCGCTCTCGAAATCCAGCTCCTGCGCCGCCTCAGGGCTGTCCTCCCCGGTACGAATTTCTTCCCTGTGGCCGCAATAGGAACAATAGAGGTCTCCCGTTTCCGGGTCGAAATCCATGACGCCGCCGCAGCCCGGGCATTTCCGATCCGTTTCCTCTCTGGTCATCTCCTGCCGGGGCAGCTCTTCGGCCCCCGTCCTCATTTTCTCTTCCATCCCGCTTCCCGCTCTCTTTCGTATACCGTCGCCTGTGCGCCCTAAGCCCTGCCTTCGTCAAAGGGAGCGCCGCAGTTGGGGCAGAATCTGGGAACTTGCCTGCCGTCCTCCGCTTCCCAGCCGCAGCGGGCACACCTGAGGCTTTGCGCCGCCGGGCGGGGACTGCCGCACTCGCTGCAAAACTTTCCCGTATTTTTCATTCCGCAGGAGCAGATCCACTCCTCCCTCGCAGCGGGCCTCTTTCTGCCGCATTCGCCGCAGAACTTTCCCGTATTTTTCTTCGCGCCGCAGACACAGTCCCAGGCGTCGTCCAAAGAAGGCGATCCCGCCCGCTCCTGCCGCCGTTCCCGGTTCTCCCGATCCATCTCATACAGGCTCCGGGCATCCATTCCCCCGGCCTGTGCAGCCAGATTCATCCCCGCAAACGCCATCATGGAACCCGCCGTGTTGGAAGCGGCTGCCCTCATGGCCTCCGCCTGTGCTCCTGACAGCGCTGCAGCCGCCATGCCCGGGTTCCTGAGCACTGCGCTGCGCTGCAGCTGCTTGATCATCTCTTCGTCCTCTTCCGGCGCCTTGACGCCGCTGATTCCGAAGGAGACGATCTCGATTCCCCTGGTCTGCACCCACTTTTCCGAAAGTTCCCGGTTCAGCTCCTGCGCCATTTCTTCCGTGTGGGCCGCCAGCTGATAGTATCGGATCCCCTGTTGAGCGATCCTGGCGAACACCGTCTGCAGCGCTGTCAGGAGTTCGGAACGCATCTGCCCCTCCAGTTCCTGCCGGCGATACTCATCTCCGGCGTTCCCGCACACATTCGTATAAAACAGGACCGGATCCGCAATGCGGTAGGAATACTCGCCATGACAGCGGATGGAAATTTCCAGATCCAGCCCGATGTTCTCATCCACGATCCGATAGGGAATCGGGTTGACCGTTCCATATTTATTCCCGGGAATCTCCTTCAAATTGACGAAATAGACCCTCTGATCCTTACCCGTATCCCCGCCAAAGGAAAAGCGTCTCCCCAAGACCTCAAAGGAACGCTGCACGCTCTCCCCGAGATCCTTGCAAAAAACGGACGGTTCGCTGGACGCATCGTACACGAATTCTCCCGCTTCGTCGCACACTTCCGCGATTCTCCCCTGATCCACGATGATCATGCACTGTCCTTCGTTCACCGCGATCACGGAGCCGTCCGAAATCAGGTTGTCGGATCCCTTCGCGTTGGAACTGCGCCGCCCGATCCGCTTCATCCCCTTCGTCAGCAGCACATCCGCATCCATGGCATCGCAGTAAAAATATTCCCTCCACTGATCCGCAAAAATCCCCTTCACGCTCTGCGCTGCAGCTCTGATTAAACCCATCCTGTATACCTCCTCCGCCGCTCTTAGCCCGCCGTTGCGGGCGGCTTCCGGCCTTTCGTTCAGTATAACCGTTTTTGGCTTCGATGGCAATGGGCTTTCACCTGCAGAAAAAGCGCAGGAATGTTCCTCATCCCGGCCGTCCCCGCCTGCTCCATCGGGCCCGCAGCCGCACTGCGTATTCCATGCAGCGCCGCGATTCGGCTCCTGCAGCCCGCAGCCTCCCGAGCGCACGCCTGCCTTCCTCCAGGGACAGGAAGGGGCCAAACAGCTTCTGTATCGGTTTTGCGGAGAGGACGGCGATCAGGGCACAGGTCACGAGGAATGCAGCCATCACGGGATTTTCCATCTTCGAAAAAAACCTTTCTTCTTTTAATAAGCGGATGAAAAAGCCGTGGAGGAGATAGACCGTCATCGTATGCGCTCCTGCCGCGGAAAGGAATGGGACTCTTTTCACCGGAATCACCGCCAGAAAGAACCCGAGCCATGCGGTCGCCACCGCCATGCAAACCGATCTCAGCCGCCAACCATAGTCCCCGTTGTCATAAGAGCTGGAGCCATACAGCCACACAGATCGGATGTCCTCTTCGTTGGAGCTGATTACCCCTACAGCCAGACAAATGAAAAGGGTACAGAAAGCGGCCAGGAAAATTTTCAGCCGATGACTCTGCACGGCTCCGATCAGCCGTTTCGTGCTTTCCCTCATTCCCCTGCTGTAATATCCCATCAGGAAAAAAGGAAAGAATTCCACAATTCTGGAAACGGAAAGGTAATAACCGGCTCTGTTGTCATAGCCGATCATCACCGCCGCCGCAAACGCCATCAGCAACATGGCCGCTTTCGCTTTCATGTTCCGGGCCTGCACCAGCGGAAGGGCCAGATTCCAGGCCACTGTGGCAAACAGGTACCACAGCAGCCAGTAGGGAGTGGTATACTGCAGATCCGTCTCCTTGCCCAGAACGATATTGGCATAGCAGATATATAAAGTCTGAAAAATCAGGTACGGATAGATCATCCTGCCCCGGATCCTGGCGGGATCGAACTTCGCAAAAACGCCCGAAACAAAGGCGAACAG
>QAKV01000016.1 GCA_003343625.1 Clostridiales bacterium | reverse complement strand
GCTTCAAAATTAAAGATAAGCTGGAAACGTGTGCTGTCAGTTGTGCGGATAATATCTAAAATCGCTTGAGTCGAGGAGAGGCTCAAGTTGGCATTCATTTGATCAATGTTATGACATTGCAACTTATTACTATTTTATGACCATGTTTCAAGATCTTTTTGTGACCATGTGGATCCGTTAAAATAGGCTATTGCTAGTTTTTTGCTTCAAAATTAAAGATAAGCTGGAAACGTGTGCTGTCAGTTGTGCGGATAATATCTAAAATCGCTTGAGTCGAGGAGAGACTCAAGTTGGCATTCATTTGATCAATGTTATGACATTGCAACTTATTACTATATCAAAAAGAAAGAAGAGTAAGAATGAGTAGAGAAAAAATAAAAATAAATGGAAAATTATTTGAAATTGATAGCATTATAAAAGTTAGCCCCCATGTTATTAAAATTGATTTTTCAAGTGATATTCCGGATAACTTGGGAGATATCACAATTTACACCGCTGGCGGGATAGAGGCTGGCCGAATCACGGGATACAACACAGTCTATCGCGATGATGGACAGACCATTTATTTATCGGATGACGGCAGCGTTTATGCGCCTCCGGAGGATCCGGGAGAGTTGCCGGTGGAACCGTACGAGCCGACACTGGAGGAGCTTCAGGCCGCCAAGCGTCAGGAGGTATCCTCCGCATGCGAGAGGATTATCTACAATGGTGTGTCGGTTACTCTGGCGGATGGCGCCACAGAGCATTTTGCGCTGACAGAGCATGACCAGATCAACTTGTTTGGCAAGCAGGCGCAGCTTGTAGCCGGCGTAGAGCAGCTGGAGTATCATGCGGACGGCCAGCCCTGCCGGTACTACAGCGCCGCAGATATGCAGGCCATCATCGCGGCAGCACTGTGGCATGTGAGCTATCACACTACCTACTGCAATGCCCTCAACATGTGGATCGCGGCCTGTGAGACGGCTGAGGACGTGCAGGCGATTTATTACGGCGCGGATGTGCCGGAGGAGTACCAGAGTGAGGTTCTGAAAGCATATCTTAAAGAAATAGCAGATATGGCCGCCACAGAGGCGGGAGAAGGGAGCATAGATGCAGAGACGACTGAGACGTAAATACATAGCCCTGGGGATCACCGGGGGCCTGCTGTATGTCCTGATTGAAACGGCATGGCGGGGATACAGCCATTGAACCATGTTTGCGCTGGGAGGGCTGTGTTTCCTTGCGCTGGGGTTGATCAATGAGGTGCTGTCCTGGGAGATGCCGCTGTGGCAGCAGATGCTCCTGGGGGCCTGCATTGTCACAGTCCTGGAGTTTTTGACGGGCTGCATTGTCAACCTGTGGCTGGGGTGGGATGTCTGGGACTACAGCAGCCTGCCGGGAAATATCCTGGGGCAGATCTGCCCGCAGTATTTTATCCTTTGGCTGCCGGTGAGCCTGGCCGGGATCATACTGGACGATTGGCTGCGGTATTGGTGGTGGGGCGAAGAGCGGCCGCGCTATAAATTATTTTAGGAGGACGGGACGCATGGAACTATTAAATTACATACAGGCCAACTGGGTGGAATGGCTGTTTGCCGGCGGCTTTGCCCTGCTGGGGTACGGCTTCCGGCAGCTCCGGAAGCAACAGCAAGAAGAATCCGCCCGGAATGCGGCCCTGCGGGAAGGGGTAGAGGCCCTCCTGCGGGATCGGATCATCAACAGCTACAATCATTATCAGGATAAGGGCTACTGCCCGATCTACGCCAAAGAGAGCCTGAAACGGATGTATGACGCTTATCACTCCCTGGGAGGCAATGATGTGGCTACAAAGCTGAAAAATGAACTGTTGGAAATGCCGACAGAATTGGAGGAATGACTATGGATTTGAACCTGATTTTGCAGTATGTATCCTATGTGTTGATTGCCATCGGTGTGATGGCTTTTTTAGTATCTGCGATCACGCAGGTGGTCAAGTCATGGCCGGGACTGGACAAACTGCCTACATCGGCGGTGGTAATTGTCCTGAGCCTGGTGCTGTGCCCGGCCTGTCTGGTGGCGCTGCTGTACTGGCTGAAACAGCCCATTGAGTGGTATATGGTGTTTGCCTGTGTTTTGGCAGCGTTTATCGTGGCGCTTGTGGCTATGGATGGCTGGGAGCGGCTGAAAGAAATCTGGAACCGTACCGGCTATAAAAATAAACAGCAGTGAGGAGGTGATCCACCTATCTCCGGGCCGGGACGGTATTCCGGCGGCCGAAAGGTCAGCAGGAAGTGAAAAAAAGAAAGGAGCAGAATTTTATCAGCCAGGGGCCGTGGGCCCCGGTGAACATTAAGGATTTTGAAAAAATGGAGGCGAAATTCCGGAGCTTGAAGGGCACGCCCGGTTATCAGGCAGCGTTGGATCAGTTTGAAGGACCGGCGCACGGCGTGGACTACGATGAGAAAACAGGGAAGCTGCGGATCGTCAATGGATGGCACGCAGACGAGAATGGTGATGTAGTAAAGGACTGAGAATAGGGACCCCGGGAGAAATCTCGGGGCCTTTCCAGGAGGTAAATATGTCAGATAAAAGGAAAGCCACCGGTCTGGTGGCGTTTTGTGAGAGTAAAATTGGTACACCCTATGTGTATGGGGCAAAAGGTGAGGTGCTGACGGAAGAGCGCTTGCAGACCCTGGCGAAGCAGAATCCGTCCATGTACACCAGCAGTTATATGGCCAAAGCCCGGCAGTTTATCGGCCAGCGCTGTACCGACTGCAGCGGCCTGATCAGCTGGTACACCGGCATCGTCCGGGGCAGCTACAACTACCACGATACGGCGGATGAGCGGGTGGCCATCGGCGCCCTCGACGAGTCCATGATCGGCTGGGCGCTGTGGAAGCCCGGCCATATTGGCGTATATGTTGGGGGCGGGTACTGCGTTGAAGCGAAGGGCATCAACTACGGAACCATTAAAAGCCAGGTAGGCGCTACCGCCTGGCAGAAGATCCTGAAGATCTGCGACATTGACTATAGCGTGGATCCGATCTATACGGCGGGATTCAAGCAGGCGGCGGACGGCCGGCGCTGGTGGTACCAGTACGCAGACGGATCCTGGGCGTCCAATGGCTGGTATTGGCTTACAGAGGCCACCGGTGGCACATCTGGCTGGTATCTGTTCGACTCTGAGGGTTACATGCTGACCGGATACCAGCAGGATCCGGCGGGAGAGTGGTTCTTCCTCTGCCCGGATGCCGGCACTCACGAGGGCCAGTGCATGATTACAGACAAGCGTGGAGTGCTGCAGATTGTAGGTCAGTATGATATTAACAATCATAAGTACATATTTTAATAGAAAGGGGCGGGAGAAATAGGTTTCTCCGCCCCTTTGTTAAGAGTTATTTTTAAAATATTTCTAAATTAGTTTGGTTTCTTTTGGGTAAACTGTGTTATACTGATTCTATACATATAATATTATAACAGTGTATTTAGATTGAGAGGGAAATATAATGTATAGAGTTATTGATGTGGCGCAATACATCATAAGACGTTGCCATTTGCAAGGAAGATCTATAAGTAATTTAAAACTACAAAAAATATTATATTTTGTTCAGGCCCAATATTTAGTGACAACAGGAAATAAATGTTTCAGTGAAGATATTGAGGCTTGGGATTTTGGACCAGTTGTCCCAGTAGCATATCATTATTATAAAGCATATGGAAGTGCCAATATTCCGATTTTTAAAAGAATTGGTGAAAAGAGGGAAATGATATCATCAGAAGATAGAATGATTATTGACGAAATAATCGATGAATGTTCAAAGAGATCGGCATCAGCATTGGTTCAAATTACTCATAATCAGGCTCCTTGGAAAAATCATTATGCTAAAGGAAATAATATTATTCCTCCTTCTGAAATAAAAGAATATTTTAAATAGGAGTAATTTATGACGGGTAAAGTAATAGATTACGATAAGATGGATATCCAAGGGGAAAAAATCGAGCTTGACGTAGAAGGAAAATATTCTACACAGGCTATGACGGATCAGGTTATTGAATTTTGTACACAGTTACTGATTGACGGCAGTAAATTTGATGAGGAAAAAAGAGAGAATGTGTTTGATCTAATATATCAATATATAAAAACAAATCATCGTATCTTATATTCTCCAATAAGTAATCTCATTTATACTTGGTTTGATAAAGAAAGTAGTAAAACGGCAGAAAAAAAGCTTGCAACAATGACAGCTAATTTGCAATATGTATCGTCTTATATAGAAACGGAAAAATATAAACAAAGATTGAAATCTGTTCAAGGAAGTAAAAACGAGGAAAAATACTATTATGACACAGAGAAAGCTATTTTAAAAATCTGGGATCATGTAAACCTTGCACAGCAGCAATACAGAACATTAAAACAGTCAGAAGATGAGTATAAAGATAAATTTAATAGAAGTATTTCTCCAATTAAGGATGAATTAGAATTAAAGGTAAAGGAAGTTACAAAAAAAATAGATGATATTTATTCTCAATTATTAACAATTGTTGGAATATTTACTGCATTAGCATTTCTTCTTTTTGGGGGATTAACTTCTCTAGGAAATATTTTCAATAATACACAATTACCAATTCTTAAACTAATTATTATAGGATGTATATGGGGGATTGGAATTTTAAATACGGTTTTTGTGTTTTTGTTTTGTATTGAAAAAATAACAAATTTGGATTTTGGAAATTCGAAAAAAAACAAGTACCCAATTTTTAGGAAGTATCTTATTGTATGGTGGAGTGATTTTTTTCTTTTATCAATGGTTGCATTATCAAGTTGGGCCTATTATATTCAAAATCGGAAGATTTTAAATTGGTTTGAAAATATATGTAAAACTCAACCACAAATAGCAACTATTTTAGGTTTTGTAATAATTATTCTCTTAATATGTTTAATGGGAAAAATTTTATACAGAAAAACAAAGGCATGTCATATTGATGAGTAAAATGAAAGATTTTTAAAGAAAATATTTTGAATGATTATCTAAAAAAAGTCATTCCAGAGTTGTATACTTATCTTTATAGCAAGAAATAGATGCGTTTAATAAATGTCCTAATTTTGTCCTTAAAGTACAATCCTTTCTTTATTGCATAGGATTTGAAGTGTTGACTTTTAATCAAGTTGTCCGGGGTTCGAATCCCCGATGCCTCATGAAT
>QAKV01000028.1 GCA_003343625.1 Clostridiales bacterium | reverse complement strand
CCTTCTGATCCGTAGTCAGACGCTCTATCCAGCTGAGCTACGCGCACATATCGCTTTCATCATCAGTTCTCTATATCCCTGACAACGAATTATATTCTATCCGCTTTCGTTCCAAAAGTCAAGAGCTTTTTAGAAATTTTGAAGGAAGTTCGATCATAAACGAATTATGCTCCTGAAAATGCGAAAGGCCGGAGCCGAAAACAGGGATTGTTTTCGGCTCCGGCCTTTTCTCTTTCTTTGCCCAAACCCATCAGAAGATCTGAATCACCCAGCGGTTTTCATAGCTTTCTCCAGCCGGCAGATGCACCAGACCGGGCTGTGTGGAAAGATCCTCCACTACATCCTGTCTGGAAGGGAGGGAAGACCAGGGTTCGATACACACATAAGGCGCATCTGTGTGAGGCATATGCCAGATTCCCAGATAACTCATCTGCGGATATTCCACCCGGACGGCTTTCGCCCCTTTGTCTGACTTAATGGTCACAGCTTTGGCCATATCCCGCAGCACGATAGCATCGTCGTCGAACAGACCGTGCGCCAGAGGGATTCTGCCGCCCGCTGCCAAAGGATATTCTTTATCATTGCCATCCACAAAACAAGTGGGGGAGATTCCTACTCGAACCGGGGTTTTCTCCTCATCGAACTGCAGATAATAGTCTTCGAACGAAAGCCCTTTTTCCATGGGCACGAAAAATCCCGGATGCCCGCCGATGCCGAAATACATGGTACGGCCGTTGGGGTTTTCCACCGAGAAGACGATGTTGAGCCGGTTACCTTCCAGTTCATAGCGAATCCGATAGACGAAATCGAAAGGATACTGATCCAGAGTCTCCCGGTTCTGGGTCAGTTTCAACGTAATCCTGTCCGCCGCCTGCGCTTCCGCAGTCAGTACAGAACCCTTGACGAACCCGTGTATATCCATAGAATAGGTCTGTCCATCCAGAGTGTATTTCCCTTCCGTCATCCGCGCGATGTAGGGAAATAGGTTCAGCGCCCGGTCACCCCAGTACTTCTCGTCGCCCTGCCACAAATATTCTGTGCCGTCCTTTGTCTGAATGGACATCATTTCAGCTCCTCTGTCTGAAATCTGCACCTTCAGCGCCTCGTTTTCGATGGTGTAAATCATAACCTGCCTCCTCTTTCCTCAAAATGGATTGTAAAACCGACTTCCGTCGGCGAATGTGATCCACAAAGACGCGATCATAAAAACTGCCGCAAAGGCCAGCGTCAGGTAGTCTTTTTGCGTCAGCTTCTTTCCTTTATACCAGGTTCTCTTCTTATGCTTCCCGAATCCGCGCAGCTCCATGGCGTTGCTGACCACATCGATCCGATCCATGCTGGAGAAGATCAGCGGAAAGATGATCATGCTCATCTTTTTCAGCCGTTTCCAGACCGACGCTTTGCTGCTCATCTCGATTCCCCTGGCCTCCTGGGCGTGCTTGATTTTAGTGAAATCCGACTGCACGTCCGGCACATAGCGCAGGGCGATGGCGACGGCATATCCCACGTTATAGCTGATTCCTATCCGGTTTAAGCTGGCAGCGAATTCACTGGGATTGGTAGTGACGATGAACATCAGCACCACCGGCGTCACCGTCAGATATTTCAGCATGATGTTGAACTCATAGAAGAGCTGCTCTGCGGTCAGGTCATAGCGCCCCGGCAGGTTTACCAACACCGTGGACGTGCCGTAAATCGACGTCCCCTGCTGAGGGGAAAACAGATAGACCGCCAGCAAATTCAGGCACAGAAACAGGAGGATGAACTTGAATACCGTCCCCACCTGCTTCCACTCTGTTTTCGACATCCTGAAGATGACCAGACTCAGCACCAACATCGCGATCAGCACCCGCGTGTCGTAGGTCAGCATACCGGTGATGGACCACAACAGGAAAAAAGTCAGCTTGGTCACGCCGCTGAGCCGGTGAATCCATGTATCCTTCTCTTCATACGTCAGCAGTCTTCCCGCCAAGTCCCCTCACCTGCCTTTCATAATGAATAAATCTCTCCGCAAAACCGGAGGCATCGGAAATGCCGCATCGCACTGCCAGATCGTACAGCGAGGTCTTTTTCAGATAGGCCTTTTCGGCGATCCACTCATTGGTCAGAACATTGGCCGGAGTGTCGTCCGCCACCAGCTGCCCGTCCGCGATGACGATGGCACGATCCGTGTATTCCAGCATCAGATGCATGTCATGGGTGATCATGAGGATGGTGATGCCGTACTTTATGTTCAGTTCTTTCAGGAATTCCATAATTTCCGTATAATGACGGTAATCCTGACCGGCCGTGGGTTCGTCCAGAATCAGTACCTGGGGATTCATCACCAGGATAGATGCGATAGTCACCCGTTTTTTCTGCCCGAAGCTCAGGGCGGAAACCGGCCAGTTGCGGAAAGGATACAGGCCACAGATCTTCAGCGTCTCATGGACGCGCTCCTTCACTTCCTCCTCCGGCACGCCTCGAACCACAAGCCCCAGGGCCACTTCATCGAAGATCATGGGCTTGGAAATCATCTGATTGGGGTTCTGCATCACCAGTCCGATGACCTCCCCCCTCTCCTTGATGGATTTTGCCGCGATATCCTCGTCGTTTAGCAGGATTTTCCCCCGATCCGGATTGATAAAGCCGCAGATCAGGTTGGAAAGGGTGCTCTTTCCCGCCCCGTTTTTCCCGACGATGGCCAGCATTTCCCCTTTATGGATCTTAAAGTCGATGTTGCTTAGAACCGGGTTGCCGGAAATATAGGAAAAATCCAGATCCAGCACTTCCAGCGCCGTCGCCTTCTCTTCACGCAAAGGCGGAGGGCTGACCTTTTGATACCACTCCTGCACCTTTTCCCGGTAAGGCTCCAGCCGCATGGTCTCGATGTGCTGAGGGTGATCGCATGCCTGGACGCGGCAGCCCGCGTGTTTTAGGGCGGTCACGTACAAAGGTTCCCGGATACCTTCCCGCTCCAGAACATCCCCGCACAGCAGCTCGTCCGGCGTCTGATCCGCCACCACTCTGCCGTCCCCGATGACCACAATCCGATCCACATCCCGGTACAAAACGTCCTCCAGCCTATGCTCGATGATGAGCACAGTCTTTTTCTGCTCTTTGTGTATCCTGTCGATCAGATCAATCGCCCGCTTGCCCGTGGCCGGATCCAGATTCGCCAGCGGCTCATCAAACAGCAGGATATCCACATCGTCCACCAGCACGCCCGCCATGGAAACCCGCTGTTTCTGTCCGCCGGACAGCTCCGAGGGCGCATGATCCAACAGCTTTTTGATATCCACAGTTTTCGCCACTTCTTCCACCAGGGAGAACATCCTGTCCTGGGGAACGCAGTCGTTTTCCAGGGCGAAGGCCACGTCTTCGGCCACTGTCAGCCCGATGAACTGGCCGTCCGTGTCTTGCAGCACCGTGCCGACGCTTTTGGACATACCGAAGATCCCCACCTTAGCGGGATCCTGGCCGTTCACAGACAGGCTTCCCGCATGTTCCCCGGGAAAAGAAAATGGAACCATTCCGTTGATGCAGTGCGCCAGGGTGGATTTCCCCGAGCCGGAAGGTCCCACGATTAAAACCTTCTCCCCGGGATAAATGGAAAGATCGATATCCCGGAGAGTCGGTTCCGTCTGTGATCGATATTTAAAAGTGTAATTTTTAAATTCGATAATAGGGGTCATGTTCAGTCCTCTTTGGAAAGGCTGCCGGATTTCGCTCCGACCTTGGAATATGCCGCCATGAGCAGAGTTCCCAGGATGCCCGCCACAAGCACGTTTCCGATGGTAGCGCCCACGCCCTGAGAGAATACCTTGCCTGCGGGCTCCGCATAGATCAGGATATCCAGTACCGGCGCCACCAGAAGCCATGCCAGAGCGTTGCCGATCACCTGTACCACGTTGAACAGGATGATCTCCTTCTTGCCGAATCCGCCTTCCCTCACTTTATATTTCGCCGCAAAGATGCCCACCGCGATAGCGAACACAGCCTCGGGGAATACCCAGCTCCACCAGATGCTTCCATAAAAAAGCGCGTCTCCCAGGGCGTGGCCCACCAGGCCGATCACTCCGCCCACAATGGGGCCGAACACTGCGGAAAAGAACGTGAGCACTGCCACTCTGGACTGCAGGGACGTGTTGGGGATGAATCCCAGAGGAACCTGCACGTTGGTCAACACGATAAACAGGGCCGTGCCGATGCCGATGGCCACTACATCTTTGACGCCAAATTTTTTATTCATGAGCCTAATCCTCCTCATAAGTATTTTTTTACGTACCTACTATAGCGAATTTACTTCGATTTTGCAATGCCTAATTGTGAAAAAGTCACAGTTCCACCGAAATCACCTCTCGCAGGGCGAAGGAATAGATGAGTTTCTCCTTCACCCTCTTCCCGGTGATCTGTTCCAGCGCCCGGGCGTAATACTCGAGCTGCACCCGATAGCGGCGCAGCAGTTCGGATCCATCCGAGACCGCGTCGGTCTTATAGTCCACAACCACCACCCCGTCCTCTTCTTCGAAGCAGGCGTCGATAATTCCCTGAATCAGCACCGTTTCCTCCTCCGGCAGGGTTTCGGACAGCTCGGCAGCGGAAATTCCCAGCACGAAGGGCTGTTCCCGCTTCAGTCTGCCCGCCTCCAGGGCTCTGCGCATCCGCTCCGCCAGATTCGACCGCAGAAACGCCGCGATCTTTCGGAAATTCACCGCTGACGCATATTCCTCCGAAAGGCGGCCGGATTCCCGCAGATCCCGAATCGTTTGCTCCACATCCTCCGCATCCCACAGATATGTGTGCGGTTTCTGACCGAAAGGGAACAGCTCCAGCAGCCTGTGATAAGCGCTGCCCCGCAGGGTTCCGCCGAGCTTTTCCTCTTCCTTCCGGACGAATCTGGGCAGATAGGGCACGACCTCCGGTTCGGGAAACAGCTCCGCAACCCCCTCCTCCTGCATTCCTTCCTTTTTCAGCTCGGATACCGTGGTCTTGACAAAGAGCCCTTCCAGGTTTTCGTGGGGGTACCTGCTGTAAACCCGCTGCCGCAGCCTTTCTTCCTGCGAATCCCTTTCCTGACCGGATGCGCTCTCCCACAAAAGCCGCTGCAGCTGGTTTTGCCCGGCCGCCTCGCGTCCCAGTTTTTCTCCCAAAAGCTCCTCCTGTTTCCGCCAGACCACTTCCCTGCCGCAAGCCGTCCAGACAGGCAGCAGCAGGTCGAAATAGCTGCCCGCTTCCAAAATCCTGGCGGCGGACATTCGGGGCAGCTCCCGCTTCAGGGAAGGCTCCGTTTCCGCGAAACCATCTTTTTCTTCCTTACAGCAGGCGGTCAGAATAAGTTTTTCCTCCGCCCTGGTCATGGCGACATATAGAACCCTGAGCTCCTCCCCCAGACTGTCCTCCACCAGTTTGGCCGCGAGCGCGTTCTTTTTCACCGTAGCCTGTTTCGTCCGCGCTTTCGGATCGATCCAATCCGCGGCGATGCCCAGATCCATATCCAGAATGACTGGCTGCACGCTGTCCTGCCGATTGAATCGTTTGGAGAGGCCCGCGAGGAAGCAGACGGGGAATTCCAGTCCCTTGCTCTTATGGATACTCATAATCCGCACGATGTCGGCATTTTCATCCAGCGCCCCCGTCTCACCGAAGTCGATGTTGTATTTCTCCATCTGCTCCATATAACGGATGAAGTGAAAGAGGCCGGAATAGCTCGTCTTCTCAAAGCTCTCCGCCCGGGCCAGCAGCATCTCGATGTTCATCTTCCTCTGGTTTCCGGCAGGCAAAGCGCTCACCGTATACAGATAACCCGTCTCTTCCAGGAATCGCCGGATCAGGCTGTGGATGGGCAGATAGACCGCATACTCCCGAAACCGGGCCAGCAGGGCCAGAAACTCCCGGCATTTGTCCGTCAGCTCATCCTCCCCTTTTTCGGCTTTCTCTTTCATACAGCCATAGAGGCTTCTCTTTCCCGTCTCATCCCCGGCCCGCAACAGAGCGATCTGGGCGTCCGAAAATCCGCCCACCGGGGAATGCATCACCCCGAACAGCGGAATGTCCTGAAGGGGATTATTGAGGACTCTCAGGAAATTGAGCGCAGTCTGCACCTCCGCCGCCGCGAAATATCCCGTTTTCGATGTGACGTATACAGGGATTCCCTCTTCCTCCAGGGTCTTGCGGAAAACCTCATCCCAGCCCGACGGGCTGCGCAGCAAAATCACAATGTCTTTATAGCGGGCAGGGCGCAGCTGTCCGGTGCTTTCGTCCCTCACCGGCAGTTTCCCCGCCAGCTCATGGATTTTCGCCGCAATCATTCGGGCCTCCAGCCGTTTGGAGTCCTCCTTTTCCTCCCCTTTCAGCGCCACCAGAAATTCCGGCGCATACGGGTCTCCTTCCCCCTCGCTTTCGGGGGCTGCCGGGAAAGAAGCGCCCGGATAGAGAGCGGACTCTTCATCGTATTCCACCCCGCCCAGCTCCCGGTGCATCAGCTGGAAAAACACGTCGTTGACACAGTCCGTCACCTCTTTCCGGCTCCGGAAATTCTGTTTCAGATCCACCCGGACGCAAGGGCCTTCGTCCTTTTGATAGGACGCAAACTTTTCCATGAAAATCTCCGGCCGGGCCAGGCGGAATTTATAGATGCTCTGCTTCACATCCCCCACCATGAACCGGTCGAACCGCCCGTCGTCCTCCCCGGAAATACTCTGGAGCAAATACTCCTGCACCAGGTTGGAGTCCTGATACTCGTCGATGAGGATTTCCCGGTACTGCTCCCTGTATTCCAACGCTGTCCGGGTGGGCTCCACGGTCCCGTCTTCCTTCCGGTTGAGGAGAATTTTCAGGGCCAGATGTTCCATATCCGAAAAATCCAGCAGATTCTTCTCCCGCTTCTTCTCCTCCAACCTCCTCATGAACTCCAGAGCCAGATCCACCAGCGCCCGCACCGCTTCAGATGAGCCGCGGAGCTGTCGGGGCCAGGTTTTGGGATCCGCGGAGAAAAATTTCCCCCGGAGGCCGGTCAGCAGGTTTTTCATACGCTCCCGACCGCGTTTCACCGCTTCCCTCTTCTCCGGAGAAATGGACGGATCCTTTTTGGAACTCAGCCTGGCGAATGAAAGTTGGGACAGCTCCTCCCACAGTTTCTGGCAGCAGTCCGCTCCGTCGGTCTGCAAACCGCAGCCCTCCGGCCCCTCGGACAACCCTTCCGCCAGCTTCCACAGACGATCCACCAGCGCTTTGTCCTCTTCCACCATCTGCGCATAAAGATACGGCCCGTCCGGTTCCTCGCAAAAGTGCAGGTTTTCCTGCACGCATAGACTGCATTCCTGCAATCTCTCCCGCACGACCTTCGCCATCCATCGGAACCAATTTTCGTTTCTCAAGTCCTCCAGGGAAGCCTCCCCCTCCGGCGGCCGGTGGCGCAGCAGCCATTCCCCCGGCCAGGGATAGCTCATGGAAAACTGATACAGCTGCAGGATCAGCTCTTCCAGCCGGTTCTCCCTGCCCCCCGGGGCGAAACATTCCACGCAATGGAGGAATCCGGGATCTCCGGCCGAAAAGGAATCTTCCAAAAGCTGCGCCAGCACATCCTGTTCCAAAAGTTTTCGTTCCCCATCGTCCGCCGTCCGAAAATCCGGATCCAGGCCGATTTCGTTGAAATGATTCCGGATCAGGTTCAGGCAGAAGCTGTCGATGGTTGTGATTTTCGCGTTGTGAATCAGCGTCAGCTGCCGCTGCAGATGCACGTTATCCGGTTCCTGCTCCGCCTTTTGCGTCAGCGCCCCCAGGATGCGTTCCCGCATTTGGGCCGCCGCAGCGTTGGTGAACGTCACCACCAGAATCCGGTCGATGTCCGTATCGTTCGCCGGATCGCTGACCAGCTTCACGATCCGTTCCACCAGCACCGCCGTCTTTCCCGAACCCGCCGCGGCGGACACCAGGATGTTGCTGCCCCGCAGATCAATGGCTCTCTGCTGGCTCTTCGTAAAGCGCATCCCCATCGGCGACCTCCTTTCTGATACGCGCAAGCGCCTCCTCTTCTTTCAGATTTTCCAGCTCCCGCATGGAATACCCCGCGATCCTCCGATCGAAACCGCACACTTTCCTGTATGGACAGTAGTCGCATGCGCTGTCATTCCCCTGCACATAAGGATCCAGGGAAATCCGTCCCTCCAGGATCTTCTGCCCCGTCCGGCGGATCTTCCGGCTCACGAATTCGGATACGGCCCGAAAATCCGTTTCCTCCATGATACCGGACCGGGCGCTGAAGCTGCCGTCCTTTTTCCGCTCCACGGGAACCACATCGGAGCGGTCCGTAAATTCCCCATCCAGCCCTTCCACCACATCCGGGCGGGCATTGACCACACCCGTGGTGCGAAGCGCCTTTAAAATACGACGGTCGATCTCCTCCGGGGAGGGATCCTCTCCTTCCAGATCGATAACCGGATCCTGCACCCGGTAATAGAGCATGGCCGCCGGCACGATCTCCTTGCCCGGATGTTTTTTCGCCGTCAGTTCCATGGCCGCGTTCAAATAGACCACCAGCTGCAGCTGCAGGCCATAATACAGCGCCGCCAGAGAGAAATCCCGGCTGCCGGATTTATAATCCACCACTTTGACATAGACGTGCTTTTCGTCCTCCCGCACGTCCATCCGGTCAATACGCCCTTTCAGTCGCATCTTTTCCTGTTCGGAAAGAGCCACGCTGACCGCATCCAGCTCCTCCAGCACAGAAAAGGAAACTTCGAACTGTTCCGGCACAAAGCTCCCCTTTTTCAGCTGATACTGCATGGCTGCCACCGTTCGCTTTAAAATCCGCTTGATCCTGGTGATCATATAGGCGTTTCTGGCGTTGTCGAACAACACCGTATTGTGATAGCTCACCGCAAAAGCGTCCACTGCCTCCTCGATCATGCGCGCTCCTTCCTCTTCGGGAAAATCGAACCACGTATATCCGTTTTCCCCCAGATTTTTGGAGAAGATCTCAAGCACGCCATGGAAAATGTTGCCCAGGTCCACCGCCTCGAAGCTATATTCCTCCTGCTCCTTTAAGCGCAGACCATAGCGCAGGAAGTGGGAATAGGCGCAGGCCGCGTACTGCTCCAGGCGGCTGATGCTTCCGAGAAGGGTCTGTCCGTACAGCGCCGAGGCCACCGCCTTTCCGAGAGAGGTCTCCTGATAGGAAAAAAACGCCGCATCCGTCATCGCTTTCGTCCAGTCCGCGTATGTCTCGTCCCCTCGATACAGCCGATACAGGGTCAGGAAATCTTTCCGCTGCCCTTCCTCCTGCTGCCCGTCCGCGAAGGATCGCAGTCCCGCCACCAGATACTCCCTGCCGTCGGCCATAGTCTGAACCTGCGAGAGCATGGGCTGTCTTTCCGGCTGCTCCACAGTCAGGGAGGGAAAAAGCCGGGTCAGCTGCCCGATCAGGTAGCTGGGCCGCATGGTGCGTCCCTCCCCATCCATCCTGCAGCAGGACAGCACGAGCTGTTCCGAAGGTTTGGTCAGATTCAGATACAGATACAACCGCTGAATATACATCTGCTGTCTGGGAGAGGGGGCCAGCTCTTTCCCGGAACCGGCGAGGAACTCCCGTTCCAGATCGGACAGGATTCCGCCCTTTCCCGCATTTTTGGGGATATAGCCGTCGTTGACCCCTGCGAAGAACAGGACTTTCACCTGTTGTAAACGGGTTCTCTCCATGTCCCCGGCCATCACCCGATCCACATTCAAAGGAATGGTTCCCACCTGAATTTCCTCGAATCCGGCCTCCAGAATCCGGGCGAATTCCTCCGGGCAGGACTCCTCTTCCCCGATCAGGCTCACCACCTGATCCAAAAGATCCATCACCAGGCGATAAATCTGGGCGTATTCCCTGGCACGTACCCGATCCCCTTCCCGCTCGAACCGTTCGGAAAACCGAACCAGCTTTTCCTGCACCCGGTTGGCTGCGAGGAACTGGTATAGTCCTTTTGCGAACTGTTCCATCTTCCGGTAGCGACCGTACAGAGGCTCCATCTGCTCCACCAGCCTGCTGCGCAGGGCGTTTAACTCCTCCAGCTCCGCTCTGGCATCGATCATATAATCCGCCGGATAGACGAACAGGGTTTCCCATTTCTTTTTCCCCCGGATTCCCAGGGCCCGGGCATAAAGCTCCAGGCGATCCGTCTCCTGCGGGGTAAAGTCCGCCAACCCGCTTCGCAGATAGTGGAACACCGCTTCATAACTGTAGTTCTGCACCCGCACCTGCAGGGCGCTCTTCAAATATTCGATGAATGGATTGAGGACGATTCCCCTGGTCTGATCCAGATAAACCGGAATGCCATAGACGGCGAATTCCTGCTCCAGGCAGCTGGCATATGCCGAAAAATCCCCGCAGATCACCGCGATATCCCTGTAGCAGTAGCCCCTTTCCCGAATCAGCCTGCGGATAGCGATGCAGATCTGGCGCACCTCCTCCCGCTGGGTGGACGCCTCGAAAATACGGATTTCTTTCGGATCCCCCGAAAAGGGCATGGCCGGATAGCGGAACAGGTGCCGCTCCAGATGCGCCAGCGCCGGAGCCTGACGGAATCTGGGCGAAGGCTCCTGGCGCAGCACCTCGTCCTTTCCCCTGGCGGCCCCGGCTTCCCGGGCCAGCTTTTCCAAAGAAAGCACAGTTCTCTTGCTCAGGGCGAACAGCTCCTGCTCCCCCTTTTGCAGATGAGGATCCTCCCTGCCGTCCAGCGTGACGGTGACTATCGCTTCCGACGCCAGGGAAAACAGACAGCGCAGTACCCGGTTTTGCACCGGCGTAAACCCGGTGAATCCGTCGAAGGCCACCACGCTGTCCCGCATCAGCTCCGACGAAGGCAGCAGATTGGCCAGCACTTCCAGAGATTCTTCCGAAGTCAGGAACCGATCGCGGATGAAAGCCAGAAACCCCTCGTAGATCACTTTCAGATCCTTGAGTTTGGCGCATAGTTGACCCCTCTTCCGGGAAAATTCCGTCAGTTCGTCCAGGTCGCTTCCCCTGATGCCGTACTGCATAAATTCCGAAATGGCGGACTTCACCTCGTGGACGTAACCGGTTTTGCTCAAATTTCCGCCGATCACGGGCATCCGTTCCTTTTCCATAGCCGCCACCCGGCGCACGATCAGGCTCTTTCCCGTATCGTCCAGCATGGGCCTGTCCACGCCCCCCAGCTCCTCGAATATCCGGTGGGTCAGCCGCCCGAAGCTCAAAACGTCGATATTCAGAATCCCTTTTTTATCATGCATCTCCACCAGATCCTTCTGGGTCTGCATGGAAAACTGATCGGGAACGATGAGAAAGAATTTCCTGTCCGGTTCCCGGACGGAACGCCGTATCAGCTCCCGGTACAGAAAAGCGCTCTTCCCGCTGCCGGATCCCCCGAAAATAAACCTCACGGACATGGCTCTCCTCTTCCTCCTTTACGGATTATACAAAATCATGTGCAAAACGACGATTTCCTCCCCTCCATTGCGATAGGCGTGCGGCGTATCCCCCCGAAACCGCACGCTCTCCCCTGCGGAAACCGAAATATCCCTGCCGTCCGCCCGGATCTGAAGGCTTCCGGAAAACACGGTGATAAATTCCCTCGTTCCCCACAGATGGGGCTCCGACTGCCAGCTGCTCCCCGGCTCCAGCTCCAGATAATAGACCGCGAACCGCCTGTTCTCGTCGTCCGGAAAAACCGGATAATTGCGAACCTTTCCGCCGTCTTCCAGAATCGGCTGTATATCGGAAGTCTTCACGATTTCATAGGGCGCTTTAGGCCTCACCGTCAGCGCGTCGAAGGGCACTTTCATCCCGTTGGAGATCTTCCAGAGTGTGGAAATGGTGGGATTGCCGTCCCCTCGTTCGATCTGGGCCAGCATACTCTTGCTGACCCCGCTCAGTTTGGCCAGTTCCTCCATGCTCAGCCTGTTTTCCTCCCGCAGGCGTCTGATATTTTTCGCGACGATAGCGTTCATCGTATCCAAAAATCCACCTCTTCTCGTTGGCATTATAATGCACAAGTTGTATTATTAAATTGTACTTGTGCATTATAATTTACTTTTTATTCTATTATATAAGTTCCCGTCTGCGATGTAAAGCGAAAGGAGATGTCAACGTGTTCCCTTTATCCGATTTCCTGCTCTATTGTTTCGTCACAGCCTATACCCCGGGCGCCAACAACCTGCTTTCCATGAGCAATGCAGCCCGCCTGGGCTTTCGGCGCAGTTTCCGGTTCAATCTGGGAATCACAGCGGGATTTTTCGTCGTCATGAGCGTCTGTGCCGTGTTCTGCTCCACCCTGTACTCCCTGCTTCCCAAAGCACGGATCTTCTTGCAGATTTTCGGCGCAGCCTATATGCTCTATCTGGCCTGGAAGGTCTGGAGAAGTTCTTCCGACTTCGGGGAAAAAGGCGAAGCGGCGTCCGGTTTCCGGACGGGTATGCTCCTGCAGTTCATGAACCCCAAAATATACATCTACGCCATCACCACCCTGACCCTCTATATCCTGCCCCTCTACCAGTCGGCCGCCGCCCTCGTAGGGTTCGTGCTGGTTTTAACGGCCATCGGGGCTTCCGGTTCCTATGCCTGGGCGCTGTTCGGCTCGGCTTTCTGCCGCTTTTTTTCCAGACACGAAAAAACCGTAAACCTGCTCATGGCACTGCTGCTGATCTACTGCGCAGCATCTCTTTTCCGATAATTTGCGCAAAAAGGGGCTGTTCCATCCTGAACGATGGAACAGCCCGCATTTTTATCGATAATTTCCTTCCGGTTCCCGGCTTCTTAAAAGCTTTACGCTTCGTCGTTGGTCAGGTGGAACTTCTCCAGAAGATAGAAGGTCAGTCCCATCAGCATACCCACGATGCATGCCAGCACCATGCCCGTCAGCTGAATGTTGCCGATGGTCACGGTGATCCCGGAAAGCCCGGTGACGAAGATCACGGAGGTCAGGATCAGGTTCCTGGATTTCCCATAGTCCACCTGGGAGTCCACCAAAATCCGGATCCCCGACGTGCCTATCATACCGTAGAGCAGGAATGAAATCCCGCCGATAACAGGCCCCGGAATGGTCTGAATCAGCGCGGACAGCTTGCCCACGAAGGAGCAGATGATGGAAAGCACGGCCGCGCCGCCGATGACGCGGACGCTGTACACCTTCGTCACCGCCATCACGCC
Source organism: Clostridiales bacterium (assembly GCA_003343625.1). GTDB lineage: Bacteria > Bacillota > Clostridia > Lachnospirales > Lachnospiraceae > Gallintestinimicrobium > Gallintestinimicrobium pullicola. The sequence continues at coordinate 156,893 of QAKV01000028.1, read as the reverse complement.
GATGTTCTCGCCGTAAGTGGTGGTGGGAACGGAACCGATCAGGCCTGACAGCATAGTGGAAAAATTATCCGCGAAAATGCTCCGGTGCAGGCCCGGATCCTTCAACAGATCCCTGCCCACGATCTTGCTCGTAACCACCTGATGACCGATATGCTCGGAAGTGATGACCAGAATCACCGGCAGGATGATCAGAATCGCGTCGATATCGAATTTCGCCAGCTGGAAGTGAGGCAACTCAAAAACGTGGGCTGACGCCACAGCGGAAAAGTCTACGATATCGCAGCAAATCGCCGCCACATATCCGGCGATGACCGCGATCAGGATCGGGATTACCGACAAAAACTTTCTGAACACAACGGAACCGAATACCGCTACGCCCAGCGTCACCAGAAAGACGATGAGGTTGGGGATGGAGATCGTCTCGTCCAGAAGGCCCGCGTTGCTGGCAGCGGAAGAGGACAGCTCCAGACCGATCAGAGCCACGACGGGGCCCATGGCTGCGGGCGGAAGCACCACGTCGATCCAGTCCGTTCCGAATTTATAAATCACGGCCGCCAGGATACAGCCCACAAAACCGACCACGACGAAGCCGCCCTGGGCATATTCATACCCCATCTCGCTGATGACGATCCCCGCCGGCGCCAGGAACGCGAAGCTGGAACCCAGATAGGCGGGCGCCTTACCTTTGGTAATCAGGATGAACAAAAGCGTTCCGACGCCGTTCATAAACAGCACAATGGCCGGATTGATTCCAAACAAAAACGGAACCAGCACTGACGCGCCGAACATGGCGAACATATGCTGAATGCTCAACGGAACCAGCAGACCGAAGGGTACCTTATCCTCCACCTGAATGATTTTTCTACTCTGCATTTCCAATCTTTACCTCCCTCATCGCAAAATACTGTGTCAAAAAAGACCTATTTTGTCTAGGATATCACAAATTTTTCACAATTCCAACAAAAATTTTGTTCTGTAAGCGATCGCAGCATACGCTGTTCACTGTCCGTTACCCGGCAAATGTCTGCTCGTGCAAGCACGGCAGCCGCTTGCCGGGTATATCGCGCCAAAAAGCCCGGCCGACAGGATGGCTTTTCCTGCCGCCGGGGCACTTGGGAGAAAGGCTTTATCCACCTTCTCTACTTGTTCATTTTGTAAACCGGATCCGCAGGATATCCGCCTTTGAGCTTCTGCATCCCCCGCTGAACCGCGTCCCTGGAATTCTTCCAGTCCGCATCCTTATTGAGGTAATCGAATTTTTCGATGAGCCAGTCCACATCCCCGGACACCCGCTCCATGTTCCTTTTCATCACTTCGAAAACCATGGGATAGAAGGAAGCCTTCTGCTGCTCCGAAAGGCGGCTGTCCGCTCCCCGGCACAGATCCGCGAAGTGGTGGAGGCAGAATCCCTTTCCGTTTTTGATCTTCTCCACAAAAGCAGGATCGTTCTGGAACAGATAGAAAAAAGTGTCCAGATAACGCTCATATTCCTTCCGGAACCGATCGCAGATGTAGCAGGTGCTCTCCTTTTTCTCGATCCACTGGCAGACGGAATTGGCCGGAGCCGCTTTCTTGAGCCGATCCGCAAAGGAGACCTTTCCCGGCTTGAACTGGGAAAATTCCCCTTCCATCTCCCTGATCAGCTTCTTATAGTAGGTCTTTAAAATCCAGCCGTTGCCCAGCGTGTTCCCATAATCGAACATCTTCTTCATATGGGCCCTGCAGAACCCTTCCCGGTCGGTCTCTTCCCGCACGTCGCTCTCCATATAGGAAGCGGCGGATCCGAGCACGAAATCCATCAGATCCTGCTCCACGTTGCGCTCTATGTAGCAAAACGGGCATTCATCGTCGGCATTGACCGCATCGTTGAGCGGAATGGTGTACAGCTTTTCCTTCATGTTTCCCTTTCCTCCTTCTCTTTTGACGGGGCAGACCGCAAGTCCGGATAAGTCATCCGCTTCAGGATCTCCAGATAACTGCAGATTTCCCCGTATAGTTTTTCCGGAGTGAAATCGTATCTGCCGCTCATCTCTTCCGTAATCCCCGCAATGGCATATCGGATCAGTCCCGTCATCCGCTCCGGTTCCCCAATTCCCGAAAAGACGCTGTAGTCCGGCTGTCTCGTATAGGAAAGCATCCGCTCCACGTACTCCGTGCGCCTCTCCGCAATCCCGTCCGCCTCCCGGCACGTCTCCTTTAAGCACATATTCAAAAACTGCTGCATGTACGGATACAGCTTCATCACCTGCATCCGGGCCCGCTCCATCTGGCGAATCAGCTCGAAAAAATCCGTCTCCGAGCTGTTCACCTCCCGGGACAGCTCCAACAGCATGAACCGGGCGCTGTATTCAAACAAAAACTCATACAGCCCCGCCTTGCTCTCAAAATAGTGGAAGATCAGCCCCTTGCTGATCCCCGCCTCCTTCACGACCTCGTCCGTGCTGGCGTGCCGGTAACTGTTTTTGGCGAACACTTTGAGCGCCGCGCTGATGATCCGATCCTGTTTTTCCTGCTTTAAATCAAAAAATTTGTCATTCATGGCCGAAACTCCGTATCCGCCGGCCTTCCCGGCCTATATTTGATGATAGCATATCGGTTTGTCGCCTTCAACCGGTAAGTTTAGACTTTTTTTATACATAGTCTCTTTTCAATTCCGTAAAATAGTATTAAAATGATTAAAAAACATGTGGAGGGATATTATGGCAAAAAATTGGGGAAGACTCGTTCTTTTCGCGGCTGTTACGGGCGCCGCGGCAGCGGGCACTTATTACTATTTGCAGAAACAGAAGAAAAAGGAGCTGAATCCGGAAGGAGACGCTTCCGATGGGGAGACGGCACAGGACGACGACTTCGATGACGACGACTTTTTCGATGACGATTTCGAGGATGAGGAAGAAGAGGCTGAGAAGAAGGACTCTTCCCGCATTTTTACAGCCGGAACCAACTCCGAGGGCCATACCTATGTGACGCTGGATCTGAAAGCCGCTTCGGAGAAAGCGGTGAACCTCTGCGACAACGTGGCGACCAGATTCGGGGAAGCGGTTCAGAAGCTGAAGAACAGCAGCGAATACGAAGCGGTCAGCGGCAAGGTTTCCGAGACCGTGGATAAGATCAAAAGCAGCGAAGAGTTTCAGGCTGTGGACGAGCAGGTGGAAAACGCCCTGCACAAGGTTCGCGAGGTGACTTCCAAGGCGGTGGATACCGTCAGCGACGCGGCGGAAGGCGCTGCGCAGGCTTTCCACGACGCAGCAGAAGCCGGTCAGAACACGGCGCAGGACGCTTCCCGGCCGGATGCCGAAGACGCGAAAGAGGACAACTGAAACGGTTGAAGAACCGATAACGGAACGGGGAGCCGGACGATTCCTTTGAAGAAAAGGATCGCCCGGCTCCCTTTTTGCCTCAGCCCCATTTTTAAGAGGATGCCTTCCCCCGGGTCAGCATCCTCTTCCCTATGTTTATCTTTTTTCGGTTTTACGCGAAGTGCAGACGGATCGTCTTGATCTCAAAGGCGCGGAAGGAAAGGGTCATACTTCCGTCCTGGACCGAAATATCGGACAGGGGATTTTCCAGCATATCGCACTCCCGGGCGGTGAAGCTGCCCAGCCTGCAGTTGACCTTCGTTGTGCCTGCGGCCTTTTTGGATTCGTACAGACGCAGGATCAGATCCTGGCTCCCGTCTTCTGCGGGTTTGCAGGTCTCCAGAATGACGTTATCTTTCTCCACGTCGAACGCGCTGAACGCCTTCGCGCTGCCTTCCAGCACGAGAGGATGTACGTTGAGCTCATAGCCCTGCCGCACCACATCGCAGTCCGCGAAACTGCCTTCCCATGCGGTGAACGCGTAGGTGAAGTGATGCATCCGGTTGTCCGCCTGCATTTCCGGCGCTGCCGCCGCCCGCAAAAGGGTCAGCTCCAGCGCATTGCCGTTCATGCTGATGCCGTACTTGCAGTCGTTTAAAACCGCCGCGCCGTGGGCGTTGTCGCAAAGGGCGCTGTAACGGTGATTGCACACCTCGAAGCGATCCTGCTCGTACGCTCTGGATCGATGGGTGGGGCGCTTCACGAATCCGAACTGCATCTCATTGATGCCGTCTTCCGCGTATACGTCGACAGGGAACGCCACTTTCAGCAGGCGATGCAGTTCCTTCCAGTCGATGTCGGTGGAAAACTCCAGCCTCCTGCTCTCCGCTGCCAGGCTGATTCTCTGGGTCAGGGTGGACTTGCCGATCTTTCCTGTCAGCACCAGCACCGCTTCCAGCCCTTCCTTTTTCTCCACGCGGACGCTCGCCTCTTCCAGCGCCGGGATCTCCTGATCCACGTAATTGGAATCGATGTCCCAGGCATCGAACAGACGGGGAACGTCTTTGAACATACGGAACCGGTTCATGGGCGCCGCCGCGAACTCCCTGCCGCTCTCCTTGAGCACGAAGGAAGTCACCTCGCCCTTTTTGCTGATCGCCGCTTTCACCAGGCCGTTCTCCATCACGAAGCCGTCCTCTGTCTCCTCTGCGCGAACGCTGCAGGAGTCACACCCGCACGCTTTTTCGTCTTCGTCCGCAGGAACCAGGGAAACCGCGCCGCAGGAAGGAATTGTCACCAGAGCCTTCACGCCTTCCGACGTCCGCTCCGCGGGCACAGCCTCTCCCTCCGCCGTCTTCGCACCTCTTGAGAACTCTTTCGGCAGGGAAATCAGGGCCTTTCTCTCGAATCCCAGGGAGTTAAACGCCGTCACGCCTTCTGCGCCGTCCAAAAGCCCCCGGGCTGCCTGCGCGGTCAGGGCGCCGGTCTCTTCGTGAATCTTTTCATACGCCGCTTCCGCTTCCTCGTACACCCGCGCGATAGAAGAACCGGGCAGGATATCGTGGAACTGGTGCAGCAGCACTTCCTTCCAGAGGGCGTCCGCCTGCGCCAGCGGATATTCCTGTCCCCTGCGCATCGCCAGGGAACCCCACATCTCCAGTTCCCTTAAGCCCAGTTCGGACTTCCGGTTATTTCTCTTCACCATCGCCTGGGAAGTATAAGTGCCCCGGTGCGCGGAGAAGTAGAGCTCGCCGGTGTAGGTGTGCTTCGGGCCGCCTTCCGCCTGCATGTCGTCGAAGAATTCCTTCGGCCCCTCCAGCTTCACCCGGGGACAGCCTTCCAGATTCTCTTCTCTGAGCGCGTACTCGATGTAATCCCGGGCAGGGCCGCCGCCGCCGTCGCCGTATCCGAAGGGCAGAAGGAACGCGTCCAAATCCCTCTTCTGACTCCGCTCGTTCCACACTTTGGCCAGCTCCGTGGGATCCGTCCGGTAGGTATAGCTGGTGGGCAGGAAGGACACCACTTTCGAACCGTCCATGCCTTCCCAGTAAAAATAATGATAGGGGAACTGCTCTCCCTCGTTGTAGGACCAGAAAATCTTCTGGGTCACCAGATACTTCACGCCGCAGCTGTTCAGGATCTGGGGCAGGGCTGCGGTATAACCGAAGGTATCCGGCAGCCACAACACCTGGCTGTCCACGCCCAACACGTCCTTATAGTAACGCTTCCCGTGTACCAGCTGGCGGATCAGCGCTTCCCCGCTGGCCATATTGGTATCGGGTTCCACCCACATCGCGCCTTCCGCGATCCACTGGCCGCCTTTAATGGCTTCCCGGATCCGCTCGAACAGCGCCGGATAGTATTTCCGGCACATCTCGTAAGCCGCCGGCTGACTCTGGATAAACTTATAGGAAGGGTACTCTTCCAACAGGCGCAGCTGAGCCGCGAACGTCCGCTCGGTCTTGCGATGGGTCTCGGCCATAGGCCACAGCCATGCCAGGTCGATGTGCGCGTTGCCCACCGCGTAGAACACGGGCATGGTGGAGCCGTTTACCGCCTCCAGGGCAGGGCGCAGCGCCTCCCTTCCCTTCCTGTAGTCCGCGATTCTGCCTTCCAGATCCTGCTCGAAATCCACCACGAGGGTGAACTTCTCCAGCGCTTCCGCGATCCGGGCCGCCCTCAGGGATCTCTCGTCCAGAGTGGTCAGAAGCTGCTGCAGGGTATCCACATCCATGTAGAGCTGATATGCGTCCTCGTTCCAGATGCCGAAGGTGCACTCTCCCAGCTTTCTCCTGGCCCCTTCCGGCAGGGGATCTGTATAAGCGCCGGGCAGCACCGGGCCGGTAGCGCAGCCGCCGTCGGGCGCTTCCGGAACATAGTGCCCCGCATAGACCTCCATCAGCACATCATAGGTGGTTCCGGCCTTTCCTTCCCTGGCCAGCACGTTGTCCACCATGAAATGATGAGGCTGCGTCACCCAGGAAGCGCGGTAAGTGCCGAACTCCTGCCCGTTGACGAAAATCGTGGATTCCCCGTCCGGCTCAAGCTTCATCACGATCCGTTTGCCTTCCGCTTCTTTCGGAAGGGTGATGGAGGAGCGCATCCAGCAGTATTCCCAGGTCTTTCCCCAGGTAAATCCCGTCTGAACCGGTTCAAAATTCCCCTCCTGCGCCTGTTGGGGGGACAAATGCTCCATCGTGCGAAACGCTTCCCATGTGAAAGCTCCCAGCGGCACGTACAAATCATCCTTCAGCGTGCGCTGCCAGTGTTTCAGCCGGTCGCGCCACTCCGCATGCATAATGCTCATTATAACTTCTCCTTTTCCTTTGAAAGTATACTTACTTTATAACGTGGGAAGAATCGAGTGTCAATCCATTTTTCTTTCAAAATCATATCTCTTTTTTTAGCTTTTCCAGGCTTCTTTTAGCAGTCCGATCCCGAGGCTGATTTCCTCTTTGGTCAGCCCTCCGAATCCCAGCAGGATCGTGGCCCTTTCCCCGGTCCGCTGCGCATTTCCCACCATCGCTTCCGAAATACCGTAGACCCGTACCCCCGCCTTCTCCGCCCGGCTCACCAGCCATTCTTCGCTGCGCCCCTTTTTATCCGTCAAAAGCACATGCAGTCCGGCGTTTTCTCCGGAAATCGAAAAATCCTTCATCAGGGGGCGCAATTCTTCAAGAAGCAGGTCGTGCTTTTCCTTATAGACCTTGCGCATTCGATTCAAATGTCGCTCGAAGGCGCCTTCCCGTATGAAGGCGTCCAGCACCGCCTGGTCGATCCGCGAAACGGTGGATGAAAAAGAAGCGAACTGCTCCTCATACCGGCGCAGGAGCTTTTTGGGCAGAACCATATAACTGACCCGGATCGCCGGGGCGATCGACTTGGAGAAAGTGCCGATATAGATCACCTTTCCCGCCGTATCGGAGGCCTGCAGGGACGGAACCGGCTTACCGCGATAGCGGAATTCGCTATCGTAATCGTCTTCAATGACATACCGTTTTGCTCCCCCCATCGCCCAATGAAGCAGCTCCAGCCGGCGGCCGATGGGCATGATCCGGCCCGAGGGATACTGATGGGAAGGCATCACATAAACCGCCTTCGCCCCGACCTCTTCCAGATCCTTTGCCCGGATCCCTCCTTCGTCGGAGGGTACCGTGACTGCCTGCCCTGAAAACAGCTCGAAGATCCGATAGGCTTTGAGGTAGGTGGGATTTTCAAAAGCCACGGTTCCCTCCCCTTCCAACAGACGGCACAGCAACATGAGCAGAAAATCGTTTCCCGCGCCGACGATCATTTGATTCGCCGAGCAGTTGACCCCGCGGGAAGCGTGCAGATAACGGGCGATGGTCTCCCGCAGCTGCGGATCCCCCTTCGCCTGCCCCTGGGAAAAAGTCGCCACGTTGTCCTGGCTTAAAATAGCACGGGTCAGACGCCTCCAGACGCCGAAGGGGAAATACCGCATATCCACAGCGTTGGGAGAAAAGTCCGCAGCGAAACACTTTTCTTTCAGCTCCTGAGATACGGTCTCCCGCTCCCCCTCTTCCTGAAGCTGATACAGTTCCTCCACACGGGCCACGAAATATCCCCTGTAAGGAACCGACTCGATATAGCCTTCCGAAAGCAGCTGCTCGTAAGCCAGCTCCACCGTACTCCGGGAAACCTGAAGATAATCGGCCAGAGAGCGAGTCGAGGGAAGCTTCTCCCGATAGAGAAGCTTCCCCTTCCTGATCTCTTCCTTTATATGCTCGTATATCTGCTCATAAAGATGGCTTCCGTCATTCTTCCATACGATGACCAGATCCTGCATTATCCTTTCCTTTCAGCCCCTTTTGCCTGGCCCGGCAGCTTGAAAGAACTCTTCAGCGACACGATCCGGTTGAACACCGGTTCGCCCGGTTTGGAATCCCTATAATCCACGCAGAAATACCCCTGTCTGACGAACTGGAAGCTCTCGTATGGCTTCGCGTCCTTTAAGGAGGGCTCGAGCCAGGCGTCCTTCACGGTCAGGGAATGGGGATTTAAGTTCAGGGATCCGTCCTCTTCGTTGTAAACGCCCTTTTCCTCGTCGATGATGTTCTCGTACAGGCGAACCCGGGCTTTCACCGCGGTATCGCAGGCCACCCAGTGGATGGTTCCCTTGACCTTGCGCCCGTCGAAACCGCTTCCTGACTTCGTGGCCGGATCGTAGGTGCAGTGCACTACAGTCACGTTCCCGTTTTCATCCTTTTCGAATCCCGTACAGGTCACGAAATACGCGTTCATCAGGCGAACCTCATTGCCCGGGAACAGGCGGAAATACTTCCTGGGGGGCTCTTCCATGAAGTCCTCCCGTTCGATGTACAGCTCTCTGCCAAAGGGCACCTTCCGGCTTCCCAGCGCCTCGTTTTCCAGGTTGTTGGGCGCGTCCAGATATTCCACCTGACCCTCCGGATAGTTGTCGATCACCAGGCGGATGGGATCCAGCACGGCCATCACCCGCGCGCGCTTGAGCTTTAAGTCCTCCCGGATGCAGTATTCCAGCATGGCGTAGTCCGCGGAGGAATTGCTCTTGGACACGCCGCACAGATCCACGAACATCTTGATGGATTCCGGGGTGAACCCGCGCCTGCGCAGGGCCGCGATGGAAACCAGCCTGGGATCATCCCAGCCGTCCACGATGCCGTCCTCCACCATCTTCTTGATATAGCGCTTCCCGGTCACCACATTGGTCAGATACATCTTCGCGAACTCGATCTGCTTGGGCGGATGAGGGTACTCCAGCTCCCGCACCACCCAGTCGTACAGCGGCCTGTGATCCTCGAACTCCAACGTGCAGATGGAGTGGGTAATCCCCTCGATGGCGTCCTCTATCGGGTGCGCAAAATCGTACATGGGATAGATGCACCACTTGTCCCCGGTGTTGTGATGGGTCATGTGGGCCACGCGGTAAATCACCGGATCCCTCATATTCATGTTGGGGCTGGACATGTCGATCCGGGCGCGCAGCACCTTCTCCCCGTCCCGGTAAACCCCGTTTTTCATCTCTTCGAACAGCTTTAAGTTCTCCTCCACGCTCCTGTGGCTGGAAGGATCCTCCTTGCCGGGCTCGGTCAGAGTCCCGCGATAAACGCGGATCTCTTCCGCCGAAAGGTCGGAAACATAGGCTTTTCCCTTGCGGATCAGCTTCACCGCCGCCTCATACATCTGGTCGAAATAGTTGGAGGCGAAAAACAGCCTGTCCTCCCAGTCCGCGCCCAGCCATCGGATATCTTCCAGGATGGACTCCACGAATTCCGTCTTCTCCTTGGTGGGATTGGTATCGTCGAAACGCATGTTGAACTTGCCGCCGTATTCCTGCGCCAGACCGTAGTTGAGCAGGATGCTTTTGGCGTGTCCGATGTGCAGATAGCCGTTGGGCTCGGGCGGAAATCTGGTGTGTACCGTATCGTAAACGCCTTCCGCCAGATCCTTGTCGATGATCTGTTCGATAAAATTTCTGGAAACGGGTTCTTTGTTCTCTTCTACTGCAAGGTTTTCCTTACACATTCCCAAACAGGGCGAAACCGCCGTCCGATCTTTCCCGCGCGGCTGCCCTTTCCCTCCTCTCGCTTTTTCTTCATTATTGACTATATTAGCAAACAAAGCGCTAAAATACAATAAAATCTTGCATTGTAAGGATTTCCCCCTCCGTTTTGTAAAAAATTCAGATTTCTATATGGAAACTGACGGACATATGGTATAATGATGTCGTTTCAAAAATAATCTTATGCAGGAGGATTTTACGTATGAACCGTGCTTTATTGAAGCAGGATGCCAAAGATGCCATGCGCGCTGCGACCCCGCACCCCGTGCTCACCACTTTGGCCTACCTGGCGATCACCATCGCCTTCTCTATTGTCATCAGCACAGTTACCAGCATCTTCGGAATTACCGGCGCGATTTTGGGTTCCGAAACGGTCGGCTTTTTCTCCGTGTTCATCAGCCTGATCCTTGCGATCGTCATGACCCTTCTGGCCGCGACCATCCAGTTCGGCTACTATGTCTACTGTCTGAAGGTATTCAAACACGAGGAAACCGGCGTCGGGGAGTTGTTCGGCTACTTTTCCCTGTTCCTCAAGGTCTTCGGCCTTTCTTTGTGGATCGCCCTGTTCGTCTGGCTGTGGAGCCTGCTGTGCTTCATCCCCGGCATCATCGCCGGGCTGCGTTATTCCCAGGCGTTCTTCATCCTGGCGGAAAATCCTGAAAAAGGAATCCGCGAATGCGTCAACGAAAGCAAACAGCTCATGTCCGGACGGCTGTGGGAGTTCTTCGTGCTGCAGCTCTCGTTCATCCCCTGGATGCTTCTGGCCGGGATCACCTGCGGCATCGCCAGCCTGTATGTGACGCCCTACACGACCATCACCTATGCCGGCTACTATCTGAGCTTAAAGCCGCCCGCAGGCCCTCAGAACGGCTACAGCGGCTATGAGCAGGAAGGGCAGACCGGTTACGAACGATAAACCCGCGAATTTCGTTTCGGGAAAATGGATTTTTGACGGTCAAAACGGCCGCCCCGCATTTTCAGGCGGGGCGGCCGTTTTCTTTGCGCGATACGCCCGGCAGGCGGCCGCCGTGCTCGCACGAGCGGACATTTGCCGGGTAACGGACAGTGAACAGCGTATGCTGTGAGCTGGCCATGAGTATCGCAGCGGATGGGGAAGGCTCCTTCCCTATCCGATCCTGCCTTATTTTTTCGGCTTGTGTTTCATGTCCTTGATCGGAATGTTCGCGAACAACGCAGGCACCACGCCGTTGCTGGTCTCCGACTCCGTCTCCGTGATCTGGATATCCAGCCCCTGGACATCGATATCCATATATTTGGATATCACCTGTATGATATCGTTTTTGATCATCTCCATCATTTCAGGGGAGCAATTCGCCCTGTCCGATACGAGCAGCAGCTTCAGACGGTCCTTCGCGATCTCTCCGGAGCTCTTTTTTCGAAAAAAATCCATTAAACGCATAGCTTGTTTCCCCCTAGTTTCTTCTAAACAGCTCCTTGAGCCTCCCCATTACACCCTTTCTGGCATCCAGATCCATCATCGGTACATCATCCCCCATCAGCCTGTGACAGATATTGACGTAAGCCTGCCCCGCCAGACTGCTGCCGCCTACCAGCGGATCGCCCTGGTTGGTGGACACCACCACCTGTTCGTCGTCGGGGATCACGCCCAGAAGGGGAATGGAGAGAATGTCGCACACATCCTCCACTTTCAGCATATCGCCGCGCCTGACCATATCCATGCGGATCCGGTTGATGATCAGGTCGATTTTCTTCATCTCGTTTGCTTCCAGGAGGCCTACGATCCGATCCGCATCGCGGATGGCGGAAACCTCCGGCGTGGTCACCACCAGCGCGCGATCAGCTCCTGCGATGGCATTCTTGAACCCCTGCTCGATGCCGGCCGGGCAATCCAGAAGGATATAGTCGAATTCCGGCTTCAGCTCCTCGATGAGTTCCTTCATCTGTTCCGGGGATACGGCATCTTTATCCCTGGTCTGGGCCGACGGCAGCAGGCACAGCTCCGGATATTTCTTATGCTTGATCAGCGCCTGTTTGAGCCTGCACTTGCCTTCCACCACATCCACCAGATTGTATACGATCCTGTTTTCCAGTCCCAGCACCACGTCCAGGTTTCTCAGCCCGATATCCGTATCGATCATCACGACCTTCTTATTCAGCATCGCCAGGCCGGTTCCCACGTTCGCCGTGGTCGTCGTCTTGCCGACTCCGCCCTTTCCGGATGTTATTACGATCACTTCGCTCATTCCTACTTTTTCCTCCTTGGTCCTTTTTCCATTTCTTCCTCAATTTTTCCGGATAAAACTCCGTCCGGCGGCAAAATCCCCCGCAAAAAGCGGGCGCCGCCCGCGCTTTTTGCCGTTACAGGCGGTCCAAAAACCCTTTCGCCATGGGCTCGATGCAGATATTGCCATCCCGCACCACCGCCACTTTGGGCGTTCCCGCCCCGTCCTTCTCCTTCCGGCGCAGGCGTCTGGGCTCCTTGTCCCGATCCGGGCTCTTGGCGATAAACTCGCCGATCTGCAGCTGGATCGGCCGCATATCCAGGGCGAAAATAAAACAACTGCCGTCCCCGGATGCGCCCGCACAGGCATTCCCCTTCAGCGATCCCAGGATGACAATGCTGCCTCCGGAAATGATATTGGCTCCCGGATTCACATCCCCGATCAGAGTAATGTTCGTCTCGCTCTCCAGAATCTGGCCTGAGCGCAGATTCCCCTTGTAAAAATCGGCGTTGCCCTCCCCCATGGGAAGCGACTGCCCGATGTCCTGCCGGGCGCTTTGCGCCATTTGCCCGCGCCCGCCGGCAGCGCCTTTGTCCGAAGAGCCCTCCGTCCGTGCCTTCGTCCGCTCTTCCTGCAGGGCGCCCGCCTCCATGATGCCGGTGATCTGAATGGAAGAATTTTCCATGATGACGTCCGCGATCCGCTTCTGTTGCGCCGGGGAAAGCTGCCGGCCCTCAAAGGAAACCGCCATTTTCGCGTTTTGAAAAAAGCCGCCGGTTTCCTGAAATTTATTCCCGATAATGCGAAGCAGCTCCGGAAACGGCGTCTGATCGTCCAGGATCAGATTCAGCCCGTAACGGTTGCTCTTAATCACTACTTCGTTTGCCATGTCCTCCTCCGTACTCAATTCGTTATTGCGATTATAACCCTATTTTCCCCGGCCAGTCAAGAAGGGGGTTGACGGGGTGGATGCGGGGACAAAAAAGGGGAGGCCAAAGACGCTCGGCCTACCCTATCATATCTGCAAAAGCGAATCCATCTGTCTCACGATGTCGTTTATGGCGCCGCTTTATCCGCTTTCTATTCCGATTTTCTCCCCGCCGGATTCGTCTTCTCTTCCTCTCCCAGATCCGTCACCACACGGTATGTGCCCCCGGCCCCTTTCTGAACCCGAAATGTGAGCGGATGCGCTTTCCCCCACGCGCTGTCCGCGTCCGCTTTCTCCTTCCACAGCTTATACTGCCTCACAAACTCCCCGTGAATCCGCTTTTCCGCTTCCAGGCGTACCCGTACCGCATCTTCCATGGAGTCATAGGTACCAAGGTAGTACCGTTCCCGTTTAAACCCGATCCCCACCCGGTAACGCCCGTTTTTCAGGCAATAAATCCCCCGGAACCCGCTGGTGTTGTCGCTCCTGCTCTTCCTCTTTTCCAACCACTCCAGGCAGGTCCCGTCCACCATGTGCAGCTGATCCACCACCCGCTTCTGATTCTCCCGCTTCAGGCATCCGCAGCTTCGGTTATTCCCATGAACCAGGCCGTTTTCCGTCACTTCCGCTTCCTTTCCGCAGTCGCAAACGCAGTGCCAGTACACCGATCCCTTCCGATCACGCTCCTTCGTGGGATAGAGGGCTACAAGGCGGCCGAACCGCCGCCCCGTTAGATCGGTCAGGCTCCTGCCCTTGCCCCGCTTGGGGGGAGCTTCCATCCTTTTGTTTTCTTCCATCCGTCTCTCCCTCTCATGTTTCAGACATCTTTTAAGAAAGGGGGCCGCCTTCGCAGCCCCCTTTGCGGGGTATTCCCCCTTTAAATTTCTTGTGATTTCATCAGCGGTCTTTCATCTCGCGTTTTCTGCGCCTTAAGAACACCGCGGTCAGGAGGAAAGCGCCTGCCGCTGCCGCGCAGATCCACAGGATCAGGTTCGCGCTGTCTCCGGTCTGAGGCGTCGTCTGGCCGCCCGTCTGCGGCTGAGCCGGCGGGATCTGAATCGGCGCTGCCGGCGTCTGCGGTTTCGCCGCCGTCGGAACGGCTGTATTTTCCTCCTCATCATCGTCATCGGAAGGATGATGTTCCGGATCGGGATCCGGATCCGGATCGTTCAGTCCCTCGACTACGAAAACCCAATCCACCTCTCCGATGCGATCGCTGTACTCGTTGCCCATTTCGATGGGAACGGTCAGCTCCACGTGCAGGTTCAATGCTTCCCCTCTGCGAAGGCTGCCGAGATACACATTGTCCGTCAGGCCGTCGGTTTCATCCAACGAGTCCTCATAGATTGCCGTATCGCCGTTTGAGACCTTTAAGGACAACTGCGAAAGGAAATCGTACATATATTCCAGATCGGAAGCGTTTTCCTTGCGTCCATCCTCACGAAGTTCCTCCAGTACCTCTTCGCTGACCGGATTTCCGTCCTCGTCGTGAGGGACTGCTCTCAAATATACTTTGATATAGTCGCAGTCATCAGTTCGGTTTTCCACGGTAATCTCTTCCGCGCGGACATCGCCGGGCATCACGCCCTTGAAGCCGTCGAACAGATCGGTCTCCGTATATGCGCTTCCCGGCTCATAGACCATGAGCCTTCCGTCCGTAAACGCAGCGGAGGAATCCGCCGCAAACGCCGTGGCCGACAGGCCCATGGAAAGAAGAAGAGCCGTCAGGAGCGAGAAGCCGCTTTTCACTTTACTCTTTCTTTTCAATTTCCCGCACCTCCTCAATCTATGTAGGCTGTAACTTTATCCGGGCTAATACTGACACCCCAAGCTTCGCCAACGGCCTGCACGGGTTCGCTCTGGATGGCTTCCGCCATGACTTCGATGACCTGTTTGCCACCGTCGGGATCGCTGAGATCAGTGCCGTAATCTTCTAATTCAATTTGGCTTCCGTCACCGATCAGGTTTGGCGTGCTCTCATTGGAATCAACCGGAAGGGTGTAGTAATAATATCCTCCATATTCCCTCCAATTTGTTCCGAGATCAAACGCCGGGATCTCCGCTGCGCCGCCAATGGGATTTCCTGCCTCATTGACCCGGTATGTGACCAGTTTCACCCGGATGTAGGCGGCTATATCGCCGGTATTCTTTACTTCTATACGTTCCTTTACTTTCCCGTCAAAGTCTTCTGTGATTTCCGTAGTCACTTCGGCAGGGGTAAAGGTATTCACCACCTGCGGCGTTTCTGCGGTCAGATAGGCCATGGTGCCGCCGATGGCCGCCGCCGCAATGAGCAGGAGGGAGAGAATCAGTATCCCGATCCTTCTATTCGCCTTTTTCCTGCGTTTCGGATGTTTTTCCTGTTTATTTCCGCGATACATTTATCTTCCCTCCTTTCAGTCAGAATTTGCTTCGCCGTAAACGTTCTTTACCGCAGTGCTGAAGTCGTTGAGCCAGTGATCGTTGTCTTTTTCGTTGGTACAGGTGATGGTGCCGCTGGGGTTGTTGGCATTCAAAATCACACCATTATTTTCATAAGTCGGTGTATAGCGCCAGCTCCAGTCTTCGGCTTCTTCGATCTTGTACTCGCCTACAGGCAGTTCGCCGATGGTTACACTGCCGTTGCCTGTAATCGTGATCTCCGTGTAAGGCTCGTTGTCCTTGTAGATTTCGAATGCGTAGGGTTCGCCCTCGGCACCGCCTTTCTTTGCGATGGTGAGGGAGCAGGTTTTGACGTGGAGCCAGAATTTGCCGTTTGCGAGATCCTGCGTTTCTCCCTCACATCTCGTATGAACGAAACCCGTATCAGCAGTCACATCCTCACCTTCGATCTTTACCACAGCATCAACCGCAATATCTTCCTTTGTATTGATTTTTCCGTCCTCTATCTTGCCCGCTTCCGGAACATACATAATCCCCAGTTCCGGCGCACGGCCCATCGTTTCCACGTCGGCTTCCGTTACCGTTCCTTCGGCATCGGTGTGTTTCCACTTTGTATCGGTCAGATTAACCGTAGCATAGGTATTATCTGCAGGCGCAGTCCCTCCATAATACACATTGCTGTCCTGATAGGTCAGTTCGGGTTTATATACGTTGATGTTTCCCTCGTCCGATCCTGTCTGCGGTTCTGCTTTGCCTTCAGATATTTCCGGCATAACGGTAACAGTTGCGGTATAAGAAGTATCCTCTCGCAGATCCGTCATATCTCCGATCAGCTGTCCGCCATTCGCCGTAAACTCATCCTGGATTTGCACATAAGCGTACTGCCAGTCTTCCAAGCCATAGTTTTCTTCTGTCAGATCGAGGTTTACATCGCCCACCTTTACCGTTGTTCCCTGTCTGAGCTCTGCAGGCGATACATCCTGGAGCAGATAGATGTCCTTATCCGGAGCAGTCACAGTGATTTCTTCGATGGGAACATCCACAACAGGGACCTCGTATTCAAATACCGGTTCCTCAGCATCCCCGCTTTCGTAAATTCCCGCGCTGCTGTTGGTAGGAACCTGATTCCCACCCAAAAATCCCTCTTTAGGTTCTATCGTAAAAGAAATGACCAACTTGTTGCCGCGATATGAAGTTTCCCCGTTTTCCGTAACGGTTCCCACATAGTTTTCCGCGAAGTTGAAACCGGTAACTTCGACTTCGCCGCTCTCTGCGTTTACCGCTGCATGCGCGCCCATGGCATCCGGATTCTTCTCCCAGGTATACTCCTCGCCCGTTTTTCCGGTACAACGGTATGTTTCGAGAGCGATATTCCCTCCCGTTGTCCCTTCCGGCAGCTCGAAAGACTCCGCAACCCAGTCCCGGATCACCGTATTTTTGTCCAGCGTGGTATCGGAACCTCCCTGCTCGATATTATCGGAAATCTGTTCGAAAATGTTGTTCAGGGTTTCCGCATCGGCAGCGGAAAGATAATAGCTGGGATCCTGCGGGGTACCGTTGTTGGAAGAAAGGCCCTGCATGAATGCGTTAACCCTGCGCACATCTTCTGAAACGGAGTCGCTAATGCCGTTTTCCGTCGCATCCGCTCCTTCAAAAATACCCACCGTATATACGGTCGCGCCACCATTCTTGATTGAAGATGCTTCCTGTATAGCAGCAGCTGCTACATCAGGATCATAACCGCTATATCCCGGTTCTCCGTCCGTAAAGACAATCACGATCCGGCTGCGTTCCTCGTCCTCTTCTACAGGATTGGCGTTCAAAATTCCATTTGCCATCTCCACGCCGAGATTCGTATAGGTAGCTCCGCTTGCCGTAAGCGCTCCGATGGATGCCGCTACATTCGACCGCCCTTGCGGCGTATCCATATTTTGAAATGCGCGGTCATAAACGTCCTGAGCGGACTGTCCATATCCGCTGTTATATCTATATTGATCGCTCCCGATAAATACTTCTGTATTTGAGTAACTACCCGAACTATTATAGGCATAACCTACAACCGCAATCCGGTGATTCACGTCGTCTTCCGTCCCCGGTATTCCGTCCTCACCTGCAGCCTTTTCACTGACGCTGTCTGCGAAATTAGTGACCGCAGTTCTCAACGCGCTCAACTTCGACGTACTGTCGCTCACATACCGTTCATAGAAAGTATGCTCCGGCGCCGCGTTCGCACCCACAGAGGTTTCGATTTCGATGAGATTCCCTTCCGCATCCGTATAAGAATAGCTATATTCGCGCTGGCTTTCGTTCGCTGAAACCAGGTACAGGCAGCTTCCGTCGATATTGTTGAAAGTTGGAGAATTATCTCTTCCTGTGCTCTCGGCTATGATTGTCCTGTCCGGAAGCCTATATGTATAGCGAACTCCACCCCAACTAAGTTCAAAACTTACAGTAACTTTCTGATATTCTCCGTTTACAAGCGCATACAGCTTTTCTCGATTTTCGTAATAGTAGGAATTATCTTTCCTATCTGAAATTTCCTCATAACTATAAGCATCCTGATATGTTACCGAAACAGAAGCATAGCTTCCATCACTCATCCGATAATACAGGTTACTTCTCCCTCCGTTATGGCGAAGCCGGTAAAAATCTTCATTATTCTTGTTGGCATATTCCCGGAAACCATAGCTATTCATGTATTCAGCCATAGATCCGGACTGATCCAGCACGAGAACGATATCAGCGGGCTTATCTTTTTTCCCGTCGATAATGAGCTTTTCCCCGGTAGCATAAGCTTCCAGCTTAATGGTATAAGTTCCGTCACCATTATCCGTCGCTGTTTTCGTATATTCCATTCCTTCGGCGCTTCCGGATTCCCCGTCACCGCTTCCGCCTACCGCTGCGGCAGTCTTCGCCGGGAACGCAGCGCACACCATCGACAGACTCAGCAGCAAAGCCAGAATTTTTCCTTTTTTCATTTTCTGCCTCCTTACTCAGCGACGGCATCGCTAAAGGGAGCCACATTGCTGAAGTTTACCGTAGGGTAGATGATCTCGCTTTCCACCGGTTCATCCTCCGATTTTTCGAGCACGACGGCAGGCAGCGGTTCCGGCTCCATGGATTCGATGAGGGCTTCGATCTCTTCTACTTCCTCCTCGGTCAGCGCTTCCACTTCTTCTTCCGTCGCTTCCGCTAAAACGGCATCGATCTCCTCCAGCGACGTACACGCCATAATCCGTTCAAACAGGCTGGGCCCCTCTTCAGTTTCCGGCTCCTCATACAGCGGGCAATCCTCTGCATGCTTTCCGTCCGTCGTTCCGCAGGTGCATTCCGGCTCCTCATACAGCGGGCAATCCTCCGCATGCTTTCCGTCCGTCGCTCCGCAGGTGCACTCCGGCTCTTCGTACAGCGGACAATCCTCCGCATGCTTCCCGTCCGTCGTTCCGCAGGTGCATTCCGGCTCTTCGTACAGCGGGCAATCCTCCGCATGGATTCCGTCCGTCGCTCCGCAGGTGCATTCCGGCTCTTCGTACAGCGGGCAATCCTCCGCATGGATTCCGTCCGTCGCTCCGCAGGTGCATTCCGGCTCTTCGTACAGCGGGCAATCCTCCGCATGGATTCCGTCCGTCGCTCCGCAGGTGCACTCTGCCGTTGCAGAATCGGTGCTTTCTGTTTCCCCGCCCTCGGAAGGTGCTTCCGGCTCCTCATACAGCGGGCAGTCTTCGGCATGCTTCCCGTCCGTCGTTCCGCAGGTGCATTCCCCCGTCGCAGAATCGGTACTTTCCGTTTCTTCGCTCTCGGCGGGCGCTTCCGGCGCTTCATACAACGGACAGCTTTCCGCATGGTTGCCATCCGTTGTACCGCAATCGCAGGAAGGCGTTTCCAAAACATCGTCCTGCTTTCCTTCGTCGGATTCGTTCCCGTTTTCCGTGTCGGAATCGCTGCTTTCCGTGGAAGGAATCTGCTGTTCTTCTTCCGAAGGAGAAGACTCCTCCGTGCTCGGAACGTTTTCTTCGCTTTCTGTGGAAATAACCGTTTCCGTACCCGTCTCATCCGCAGACACCATCAGGGTATCCGGAATAATCATGCCGAGAATCAGCGCCAAACTCAGCAAAAAGCCGAGCGCTTTCTTTATCTTCATCTCGCTACCTCCTTACTTTCTTTCAGGCCAGCCTTTGGCGTCCATGACCGTTTCCCCGTTGTTGGCAACCTGCACCGCATAAGCGGTTACCTCTACAGACGCCGTGCTCTTCTGATAAAGATTTCCCATGTCGGGGTCAAAACTGACCGAAGCGAAAAGCGCCTCCGTCACTTCGCCGGGTTCCAGCGCTTCTTTATAGTAATAATACCCGTCCTCCCCCAGAGTCCATGACGTTTCGTCAAAATCGATCTCCATCAGGCCGGAATCAGGTTCGCCCTGCACCCCGTCCGCCAGCGCGATTTTCTTTTCCACTGCCACGCGGATATAGGCGGGATTGGAACCCGTATTTTTAACCTCGACGATTTTCGTCGTTTCGGTTCCGGGCATCACCCCGCTGATCCCTTCTTCCGGGAACGGAATCGTCTTTTCTTCGTCGGCCCATTCCTGCAATTCGATATCGATATCGCCCGACGTAATCACGTTATGGGCCGTATCCTCCGCCGTAAAATATGCCAGCGTCCCAAAGCCCAACAGGGACAGACACATCACGATTACGGCTCCTGCAAACAATCTTCGTTTCATAAGCCTCACCTCACTTGTATTGCTATGGCATCTGTCCTGCTTTTTGACAGGGCATGCAAGGGCACTCAGCATCTTCCTCTGAATGCCCTTGCATGCCCTGCGCCCGATAACCGGACGGGCGCAGGACATTTTGTTTTTGTTCAGGGTTCAGGAGTCTCTGCAGGCATGCAGGTAGCAAACCATGCCTGGATATCCGCAACCGTCATTTCGTTTACGGCATCCCAGCTGGGTCTTGCGCCCTGTGCCTGAACCGCTTCAGCGGTTACGACGATGGGTGCAGCCTCTTCTTCCCCTTCCAGACCTGTAGGCATTTTGATCTGATCGAATAGGGGAGCCGTCACTGCATCTACAGCCAGCGGCGCTGTCCAATAGAAATAGCCGTCTTCTCCGTCAACCCAGCCTTCATGCAAAGCCCCTTCCACATAGTTGGTCAGGTACACGATGTCGCCCTTGTCTCCAAACTGATCCAGCCCGCTCACGCTGATGCGAACGAAACAGGGATTCGCGCCGATATTTGTAACCGTAGGGTCTTTTGCCAGAGGCTCGCCCGGATAAACGGTTTTCGCATCCTCTTCCCCGGTTTCCTCCCAGCCAGGCTCGGTCAACTCGATGTCTACATTGCCCACTGTAAACACATTGTTTTCCACGTCCTCGTCGGTGAAATATGCCAGCGTCCCGCCGATCACTGCGGTAGCTGCCATGGCCACGATCAGGCTTAAGGTAATGATTTTTCTTTTCATTTTGCTTGTTCCTCGTCTTTGAAATGCTATGTAATCGTTAATTTTCCGGCGCTTGTCAGAAACTGCCGGGTACGGCCGGCTGCTGCGCGGGTTCAAGTTGCAGGCGACGGTCCGTCCGTTTCAGAGGGCCCGGTCTTTCAACAGATGGCATCCGGAATTATTCGATAATGCTGTCAGAATCTAATCAATCCAATCCGGCTGCAGCCCAGATCTCCTGTGCCGTCTTTCCTTCAAAGCCATCTGCCTGGATTGCATAAGCGGTTACGGTGATGGTGGCATCTTTATATTCAGCCAACGCAGTACCATCCACAGAGCCGGAAATAGAGAACTCCTCAAATACGACCGCATTTTCTCCGGCACTCACAACAGCAGGATTGCCGTCTTCAGTGTAAACATAGATATTGTCACTTTCCGGAACTACGACCCAGCCGTTGGCTGCCATCTGCTCCGCAATGGTATCCTTTTCCTGATTCTCCGCTTCAATTTCAATATTGGCAATCCCGTTCTCCACTTTTACAAAGAGATAGCTGTCCTCGCTTCCTTCCTCAACGGTAACGGTAGGATCCTTTGTATATGTACCGCCCGGGAAAATTTTGTACTCGTTTCCCTCTTCAGTCCTTTCGCCAGACTCTACTGCATCACCATTCAGATCAGTTTTTGCTTCATCCAGCTTGATTGCCACATCGCCTACGGTAAAGGTGTTTGTTACCGTCTGCGTATCCGTCAAATACGCCAACGTCCCGAACATCCCTGCGGATACGATCAACGTGCCTGCCAACACCAAACTGAGAACTTTGGATCTTGTTTTCATGATTCTTCCTCCTCGTCATGATAAAAAAATTTTTATAGGGAGCCTCTTTCGGCATTGCCCACATCCTGATGTTTCCGTCCCTTTCCCTTCCGGGAAGCGGCGGCCTGCCCCGCCCTGCGGCGGCGTTTCTTCTTTTTCTTTCTGTCCTGTGGTCCTTCCTTTTCTTCCTCTTTGGAAAACAGATCCGGCAGAAAGACCAGAAGGATCAAAACCGCCCCTGCGGAAAGCGCCACATACATTCCCGGCGGATGCTGGATGTAATCGGCCAGATATCCCAGTCTCGGAATGGTGAATACCGGCGTGCCCACCACATTTTTGTAATGAACGAGTCCACCGTCCACCGCGTCGTTGGCGTCGCCCTTGGTCCGGAAACGCAGCGTTTCCGGCTCCGTTTCATCCGGCACCACCTCCACGATCCGGTGGGTCGCAATGGTGTCTTCGTCCAGCATAAACGTGATCACGTCCCCCGGCTGCAGTTCCTTATAATCCACGCTTTTGACATAAATCAGGCTTCCGGTATGGTAGGTCGGCTCCATGGAACCGGAAAGCACCGCGAATACCCGCAAGCCCACCAGCCGGACGCCCACCAGGGCTACTGCCAGAAGCACCGTCAGCACCACGATGACGCTCGTAACGGTATTCCAGACTTTTCTTACTGTTTTTCCCATCTTTATCCTTATCCCGCCCCGGCTTACCGCATAATGTTTGTTATGCGGTAGCCCCCGACCCCGGACAGGGGCGGGAAGCCTCCCCGTATCCTGCGGCGCGCTCCCCTTCCCCCGTTTCGGGGACAGCATACCCGAAAACCGAATCCGGACAATCAAAAAAGGGCCCACGACGACAGGACCGACGGGATTTCCTCCCTTTCGGTCTTCTCGTCATGCGCTCTTTTTCTTCCCTTCGGATATCGCTCCCTCTTTTTCCCGCTGTTTTCGGATTTTTGGGAAATTTTTACACGGCTGGCGATTGACTTTACCCCGCTGCTTTGCTATAATTTCCCTTAGTTGGGAGATTATGTACGTTTCCTTTACCGCATAACAAACATTATGCGGTTTTTTTGCGCCCTTCTTCCACCAGACCCAACCCGTCGATCTGCCTCGCCTGCTCCTCCCCGCTCACCCGCGTGTAGATCCGCGTCGTGTTCACGCTGGAATGCCCCAGCAGGTCCGCCAGCCGCGACAGGTCTTTCTCCCTGTCGTAGTAGGTACAGGCAAACAGGTGCCGCAGGTTGTGCGGGAACACCTTCCCCCTCTCCACCTGCGCCTTCCCGCATACCGCTTTCATCTCGTGCAGGATGTTGCTCCGATCCAGCGTCTTCCCGCTTCCCGTCACAAAGATGCTCCCCTCCCGGATCCCACACCGCGCCGCATAGACTTTCAGCTGCGCGCACAGCTCCGTGGGCAGCAGCACCCACCTGGTCTTTCCCTTCAGGTGCACCCGGGCGCGCTTTTTCTTCAGCGCCTCCACCGTGATAAAGGGCAGCTCGCTCACCCGTATCCCCGTGGAGCACAGCGCCTGCATCACGAAATACAGCCGCTTCGACTTCTTCTTGCCCGCCGCTTCCAGCAGCCGGGAGTATTCCTTTCTGGACAGCTCCTTTTCCCGGCAACGAAAGGCTTCCCGCTGTACCCGCACAGACTTCACCGTGCACTCATACCAACCCCGGCTCTTCAGAAAGGAGTTGGCCGCCGCCAGCATGGAGTTGACGCTGGACACAGCGTATCGCTTCAGGAGGTCTTCCTTATAGGAAACCATTCTTTCCTTGGACACCGCCCCCGTCTCCCCCAGAAATCGCAGCAGGGCCTTCACGTCCCGGCGGTACTTTTCGATGGTGGCCGGGCTTCTTTCCTCCGCCGCCAGTTCCCGGCAGAACTCCTCGATCAGCTCCGGCAGGATCACATGTTCCGAAAAGGCGGCCTGCCGCCCTTCCCGGAAAGCCCCTGTCCAAAACTCCTTCCGCAGATTCCCTGTACCCGGCTCCTGTCCTGCCCTGCCCGCACAGCCATACCCTTCAGCTCCCATCCGTTCTTCCATTTTTCCCTCCATGTCTCTTTCGCTCTTCCTTTTTTTATTGTAATACCCGCCCCCGCGCACTTTTATTCCCGGATACGCGGACGGGCCGCGCTTTCCCTGACGAAAAGCGCGGCCCGCCCCGTTTCTCTCCGGCTGACACAGCCTGTTGTAAAGAGCAAATCTATTTTAATTTAAAACGTATTCCGTTTGTCGCCGTTCCGCCAAACCCCAACCTGAATTTCCGTCAATGGTGGAACAGGCGGATTCCGGTGAACACCATGGCCATGCCGTATTTATCACAGCATTCGATCACCGCATCGTCCCGCACGGAACCGCCGGGCTGGGCGATGTAAGCCACGCCGCTCTTATGCGCCCGCTCGATGTTATCCGAGAACGGGAAGAACGCGTCGGAACCCAGCGTCACGCCGGAGAGCCGATCCAGCCAGGCCCGTTTTTCCTCCCGGGTGAATACGGGAGGTTTGACCTTGAATTTCGTCTGCCATACGCCTTCCGCCAGCACATCCTCGTATTCGTCCCCCATGTAGACGTCGATGGCGTTGTCCCTGTCAGCGCGGCCCAGACCGTCCACAAAGGAAAGGCCCAACACCTGAGGGGACTGCCGCAGCCACCAGTTATCCGCCTTTTGGCCTGCCAGACGGGTACAGTGGATCCTGGACTGCTGTCCGGCGCCGATGCCGATGGCCTGGCCGCCCTTTACATAGCAGACGGAATTGGACTGGGTATATTTTAAAGTGATCAGAGCGATCTTCATGTCGATCAGCGCTTCCTCAGGCACTTCCTTTTTCTGCGTCACGAAGTTGGAGAGCAGGTCCCCATCGATATTCAGTTCATTTCTCCCCTGTTCGAACGTGATGCCGAATACCTGCTTTCTCTCGATGGCTGCAGGCTGATAGGAAGGATCGATCTGAATGACGTTGTAATTGCCCTTTTTCTTGCTCTTAAGCATCTCCAGCGCTTCCGGGGTGTAACCGGGAGCGATGACGCCGTCGGAAACTTCCCGTTTGATCAGCCGGGCCGTGTCCGCGTCGCATTCGTCGGACAGGGCGATGAAGTCCCCGAAAGAAGACATTCGATCCGCGCCTCTGGCCCTGGCATACGCGCAGGCCAGCGGGGAAAGCTCTCCCAGATCGTCCACCCAGTAGATTTTCGCCAGGGTATCGGTCAGCGGCAGGCCCACCGCCGCGCCGGCGGGAGAAACGTGTTTGAAAGAAGTGGCCGCAGGCAGACCGGTGGCCTTTTTGAGTTCGGAAACCAGCTGCCAGCCGTTAAAGGCATCCAGGAAATTGATATACCCCGGCTTGCCGTTTAATACCGTCACCGGAAGGTCGGATCCGTCCTCCATGAAAATCCGGGACGGTTTCTGATTCGGGTTGCATCCGTATTTCAACTGAATTTCATTCATCTTTTTTGATCCCCTTTCAGCAATTCTTGTTGACGATTTTGGTCTCGTATTCCCCTGTTGCGATGTCGATGAAGCGGACGAAAAGGGAAACTTTGTTCTCCTCGTTCAGGCTGTTCCACACCGTTTCCGTAAAGGACTCGATATCCCCTTCGATGCCCACCAGCTCCGGCTCGCCCTCGAAACTGGGCAGAGGGTTTCCATCGCCCTGATAGGTATGGATGAAGCGCCCTTCTCCCGCTTTCGGGTTCTCGTAGGCGAAGGTGAAACGCTGGCATCCGGACGGATCGCCGCCATCGCTCTTTAAGATGGACATGGCATAATTACAGGATCCCCCTTCTAAATGCAGGATGCCGGAAATTCTGGGCGTGTAGTTGGGGGCATCCGGTTCGAAGCAGCGGCTCCTCAAGCTCTGCTCGAACGTCATCTGATGATCCATCCCCTCATATATGGTGTCCGTCTGATCCCCGTTGGTCACGATGGTCTTGTTGCCCAGCACCCGCACGGGGGCGTAGATGATCAGGCTGGGGTCCTCCAGCCTGGACGGATCGAATGCCTGGGTTCGGATCCCTTCCCCGTCTTCCACGAAGATCCTGTTTCTGGAATTGCTGCTCCTCCCCATGATGAAATAGGCCGTCACGGCCTTCTTTCCATCGGGGGTCTTTCCGATGACGATCCCCCTGCCCGGATAGGCGTTGTTCTTCAGTTCCTCTGCCAGACTTTTCTTCTGCATCTGCGCTCTCCTTTCTTAAAATAAAGCGGCCGCCCGGATACTCTTCCTCTATAATCAGTTCAGTACCCAGGCGGCCGGTCTTCAGTCAACGTGCTCCCCGTGGTGAACTCCACTGATCCGCCAGTCACACGTCCCTACCTATTTAATTCCTTCAATCCCCGGAGCTATAGTTAGGCGCTTCCTTCGTGATATGGATATCATGAGGGTGGCTCTCCCTGAGCGCTGCGGCGGAGATCTTCACGAATCTGCCGTTTTCCTTCAACTCTTCCACAGTCCGGGTTCCACAGTAGCCCATGCCCGCGCGCAGGCCGCCGATCAGCTGGAACACCGTATCCTCCACCAGGCCCTTATAAGCCACGCGGCCTTCCACGCCTTCCGGAACCAGTTTCTTCGCATCGGTCTGGAAATAGCGATCCTTGCTGCCGTTTTCCATGGCGGCGATGGAGCCCATGCCGCGATATACCTTATACTTCCGGCCCTGATACAGCTCGAAAGTCCCGGGGCTCTCGTCGCAGCCCGCGAACATGGAGCCCAGCATGCAGACGTTTCCGCCCGCTGCGATGGCCTTTGTAATCTCTCCGGAATACTTGATTCCGCCGTCCGCGATGATCGGAATCCCGTATTCCTTGGCCACGGCGTAACTGTCCATAATGGCCGTAACCTGGGGCACGCCGATACCCGCCACCACGCGGGTGGTGCAGATGGATCCGGGCCCGATGCCGACTTTGACGGCATCCGCTCCGGCCTCGATCAGCGCCCTGGTTCCTTCGCCGGTGGCCACATTGCCCGCGATCACCTGCAGATCCGGGTATTTCTCCTTGATCATCTTCACGCAGCGCAACACGTTCTCCGAATGCCCGTGAGCGGAATCCAGAACGATGACGTCCACCTTCGCATCCACCAGCGCTGCCACGCGATCCAGCACGTTGGCCGTGATGCCCACGCCCGCGCCGCACAAAAGCCTCCCCTGCTCATCCTTCGCAGCCAGGGGATATTTGATGGTCTTCTCGATATCCTTGATGGTAATCAGACCTTTTAAATTAAAATCCTTGTCTACGATGGGAAGCTTCTCTTTTCTCGCCTTCGCCAGGATCTTCTTCGCTTCTTCCAGCGTGATCCCTTCGGGCGCGGTGATCAGCCCTTCGCTCGTCATGGACTCTTTGATCTTCTTGGTGAAATCTGTTTCGAACTTGAGGTCACGGTTGGTGATGATACCCACCAGCTTCTTGCCTTCCGTAATGGGCACGCCGGAAATACGGAATTTGGCCATCAGCTCATTGGCATCTGCCAGCGTATGTTCCGGGGATAAAGAAAAAGGATCTGTGATAACGCCGTTCTCCGAACGCTTTACCTTGTCCACCTCATCTGCCTGCTCTTCGATGGACATATTCTTGTGAATAATGCCGATACCGCCCTGCCGCGCCATGGCGATCGCCATCCTGTGCTCGGTGACGGTGTCCATTCCCGCGCTCATGAGCGGGATGTTCAACTTGATCTTTTTCGTCAGCCAGGTGGTCACGTCCACCTGGTTGGGAATTACCTGAGAATATGCCGGAACCAGCAGCACATCGTCAAAAGTAATACCTTCGCCAATAATCTGACCCATCTTCTCTCCTCCTGTTTTCTCTTGTGTAAACTCGCTGCGCCGCCCCGAAAGGGCGATGGATAAAAGTATACGAAAACTGCCAGTAAAGGCTACTGACAGTTTATGATTAACACAGTGTAGCAGATGAAGCCGCGTCTGTCAATCCAAAAAAACTTTTCTCGGAGCGACAGCCTGCATGGCCTTCACCATCTCCTGGTTGGGTTCGAAGAGGATCTTCCTCTCGCCGTTATAAATCATGGCGTACCGCCTGTCCGGCTGCCCCGCCACGCCGCTGCTATAATCCGTCGTCTTGAACTGGCGGTTCTTATAATTATCCAGATGCCAGGAATTGACGGGCGCGAAAATCTCCATCCGGTCCAGCTCGAATTTCTCCGCCTTCTTGCGCTTTGACTTGTTCAGGATCTTGTCCACTGAGATCTCCTTGTCCACATAAAGGTATTCGTATTCAAGGCTCGAATACAGGGACGCGAAATAAGCGCCTACCGCAGCTGCCACCGCAACGATCAGCAAAGGGAACGCGATCATCCCTCCGAGAATCCCGATTACCGTCACGACGATCAGCAGAACCTTTAAGGCCTTCATCCCGCCGGATGGCCTGCGCGCTACCAGACATTCCACATAACTTTCATTCATGCTGTCTACCACCTTTTTCGAAATTGGGTCGAAAACTGTCTCCGAAACCCTTTTTATTATCATATTACATAGCCGCACCTTTTTCAAGGCGAACGGTTCCGTTGTTCATAAAATTTTCATGATTCAGGAAATCGTCTTTCATTGACTTTATCCACGTGAGCGTATATCATACTTACTGAAAAAGAAAATCGATTTTTGGAGGTAGACGAACCATGGCTGCAGGGAATTCGGTAAACGATGAGATCAAAGAACAGCGTCAGAAACTGAAGGGAAAGAGCCCGAAAGAGAAGTTCGCCTATTTCTGGGAATATTATAAGATCCATACGCTCATCACCCTTCTGGTGCTGATTTTCGGGGGCAACTTCATCTATACCATCGCCACCAGAAAGGACATCGTCATGGAGGCCGCCTTCGTGAATATGGTGCTGGCCGAAGAGTTCGACAGCGAGCAGGAAGCGGCCGATTTCGTCTCCTGGGCCGGCATCGATTCGAAGGAGTGCGAAGCCGTGCTGGATACGGGCATTTACATCGACTATGACGGCGGCGACGAATATACCGCTGTGAACATCCAGAAGGTGATGGCCATGGTTTCCGCCCGCGCCCTGGACGTCATCCTCACGGATGACAGCTACCTGGAGCAGACCGCCGACCAGGGCTATTTCGCGGATCTGACCGAAGTCCTCCCGGAAGAAATGATCGCCTCCTTCGAAGAGCAGGGCAAACTCCTCTATTGGGATATTCCGGACGACGATAAGGGAGAGGTACCCATCGCCGTGGATGTGCGGGATTCCTCTTTCTTCCTCTCCCATGAAGTCCCCGCCTGGTTCTGTATCGTTTCCAATGCGGAGCATCCGGACAACGGGGTGAAATTCCTGGAATACATGCTTTTAGATGAGTGAATAAAATACGATCTCGATCAAAATCGGTATGTCATGCCGTTTACGCTTGTCGGCGCGCGTTGGAAAACGCGCCGGCATAACGCTGAAACGACGAGGACATACCGATTTTTTTCGTCAGAGCCCCGGGGTACCCTTCTCCCACTCTACCGTTCCTTCGAACACAAACCGGGCCGGGCCGGTCATAAAGACGTGATTGGTTTGTTCGTCCCACTCGATCAGAAGCTCTCCCCCCGTCACTTCCACGGTCACCTTCCGATCCGTCAGGCCGTTTAAGACCCCCGCCACCGCCGTGGCGCAGCAGCCCGTGCCGCAGGCCAGGGTTTCTCCCGTTCCCCTCTCCCACACACGCATCCGAACCCTTCCCCGATCGCGGATCTCCACGAATTCCGTGTTGATCCTCCTTGGGAACCGTTCGTGGTTTTCGAAGGATGGCCCGATTTTTTCCAGATCCATTTCCTCCACCCCGTCCGAAAAGATTACCGCATGAGGATTTCCCATCGAAACGCAGGTCATCCGGTATTCCTTTCCGTCCACTGAAATCGGCTCGTCCACGACACGGCTCCCCGACGCCGTCACGGGGATTTTGTCCGGATCCAGTTCGGGCTCTCCCATGTCCACCCGGACGGCCTCGGTTCTTCCATCCTTCACCGTCAGCTCCATCCGTTTGACCTGGCCGCCGCTGATGATAGAAAAGCATTCCCGATCCGTCATCCCCTTATCGTGAACGTATTTCGCCACGCAGCGGATACCGTTGCCGCACATTTCCGAACGGCTCCCGTCCGCGTTATACATCTCCATCTCGAAATCCGCCTCCGAAGAGGGATTGATAAAAATCACCCCATCGCCTCCTACCCCGAAGTGCCGGTCGCTGGCGAAACGGACGAAGTCGGGTTTCTGCTCTTCGGGCAGGCTGCAGGAAAAACCGTCGATATACACATAGTCGTTTCCACAGCCCTGCATCTTGGTAAATCTGATCTCCATTACTTCCTCCTGTAAAAAAACTCCCGCATCGAAACTGTTATTCATATCTCCGCCCCGATCCGCGTAAACTGCAATAACAGACAAATTGGGGATCGCGCAATGAGTTCCAAAACAAAAATCATCGTACTTCACCTAAAGGAATTGATCTATACCGGCATCTTCATCCTCCTGGCCATCCTGTTTCTCATCCTAATGGCCCTGATGTTCCTGCCGGGCAAAAAAGGCGAAAAGCCGGTCTTTTCCGACGACGTGGTGCGCTATGTGCCCGGAAAGTACACAACCTCCCTCCAGATCGGATCTGCAGGCGTGGATGTGGAGGTCGTTGTGGATGATTCCTGCATCACTTCCATCCGGCTGGTCAACTTAAGCGAGGCTGTCACCACCATGTATCCTCTGATGGAGCCCTGCCTGGAGTCTATCGCGGATCAGGTCTGCGAAACGCAGTCCCTGGAGGGGATCACCTGGCCGGAAGAAAACCAGTACACCTCCCAGCTGCTTTTGGAAGCGATCTCGGCCGCCCTGCAAAAGGCCGCTGTCGCCGAAAGCGAAACGCAGGCCATCCCTTAAAGCGCATCCAGTTCCTTCTGCCAGACGGCCAAAGCGGCATCCGACGGCATGCGCAGATCCCCTCTCGGAGAGAGCGCCACGCTGCCCACTTTAGGGCCGTCCGGCAGACAGGAACGTTTGAACTGCTGGCTGAAGAATCTGCGGTAGAAGATCTTCAGCCACTTTTTGACGGTCTCCTCCTCATAGGAGTCCGCAAAGGCCCGCACCGCGATCCGATACACCTTCGATGGAGGAAATCCACACCGCAGCATGTAATACAAAAAGAAATCGTGCAGTTCATAAGGTCCCACCAGGTCTTCTGTCTTCTGGCTGATCACACCGTCCACCGGAGGAAGCAGTTCCGGGCTGACCGGCGTATCCAGTACGTCCAGAAGCACCTCACGAAGGGCTGAATCCTGACAGGTATCCGCATAATACCGTACCAGATGGCGCACCAGGGTTTTGGGCACGCCTACATTGACGCCGTACATGGACATATGATCGCCGTTGTAAGTAGCCCAACCCAGAGCCAGCTCGGACATATCCCCGGTGCCGATGACCAGGCCGCCGGTTCGATTGGCCAGATCCATCAGCACCTGGGTTCGCTCCCGTGCCTGCCCGTTTTCATAGGTCACATCGTGACAGCCTTCTTCCTGTCCGATGTCCCGGAAATGCACCCTCACCGCTTCCTGAATATTCACTTCCCGCAGCGTGCTCCCCAACGCTTCGGCCAGACGGCATGCGTTTTCGTAGGTGCGGCTGGTGGTGCCGAAGCACGGCATGGTGACGGAAAGGATCCGGGAGCGGTTCATTCCCAAAAGATCGAACGCCCGGGCCGTCACGAGCAGGGCCAGCGTAGAATCCAGTCCCCCGGATACCCCGATGACCGCAGACTGCGATCCCGTATGCTCGTAACGCTTTTTGAGTCCCATGGCCTGAATGGCCAGAATTTCCTCGCAGCGTCTCGCCCTGAGCGCCTCGTCCGCAGGCACGAAGGGCCTGGGAGCAAAGGTACGGCTCAGCGACGTCTCCTCCGGCCAGAGGGCGAATGGAATCTTCACATAGTTTTCCTGCCCTTCCTGCAAAAAGGTGGTCATCCGCCGCCTTTCGTGACGCAGCCGCCCCAGATCCAGTTCGGAGACGACCATATCGTTTTGAAACAGCCGCGCTTCTGCCAGAATGCTTCCGTTTTCCAGGATCATATTATGGCCGGCGAATACCAGATCCTGAGTGGATTCCCCTTCTCCGGCGCTGGCATAAATATAGCCCGCGATGAGCCGGGCGCTGGTAGCTTTTAAAAGTTCCCGGCGATAATCGTCTTTCCCCACCGTTTCGTTGGAGGCGGACAGGTTGACGATCACAGTAGCGCCGGCTTTCGCCAGCCCTGTGGAAGGCGGATCCGCCACCCATACGTCCTCGCAGATCTCGCACCCCACCGTCAGCCCCGGCATATTGGAACAGGAAAACAGGAGGTTCGCCCCAAAGGGAACCTTCTGCCCGTCAAATTCCACTTCCTCCGCCCGCATGCTCCCCGCCGCGAAATGGCGCACTTCATAAAATTCCGCATAATTGGGGATGTTGCGCTTGGGCACGAACCCCAAAAGCCTTCCCTCCTGAATCGCAGCCGCCACATTGTACAGCTTGCCGTCCTTTTCCAGCGGCAGGCCCACGAATACCAGGGTATCCCGCCCCTTCGTATGGGCGATGACCGTTTTGAGGGCTTCCTTCGCGCCTTCCAACAGCCGCTCCTGCAAAAAAAGATCCTGGCAGGTAAAGGCCGTCAGGCACAACTCCGGCAGCACCGCCAGCTTCACCTTCCGTTCAAAGCATTCGTCCAGACATTCACAGACCGCCCGGGCGTTATCGGCCGGATCCGCCACCCTGATTTTGGGCGTCACCGCCGCCGTCTTCAAAAATCCGTGTCTCATCGGCACCTCCTCAAAAGCTCCCTGAGCTCCTGCACCTCAAAGGAATAATTTCGGTTGCAGAAATGGCAGTTGACCTCGATGGGCTTCCCCTCCCCGATCATTTCCTCGAGTTCCTTTTTCCCGATGGAAATCAGCGCTTTTTCCACCCTCTCCTTGCTGCAGTTACAAAAAAAACCGCACTCTGTTTTATCCGTAAATTCCAGGTCGAAGCCGTCCAGCACCCGGCCCAGCATCTCTTCCGGCGTCATGCCCTGATCCAGAAGGGCGGTGACGGAAGTGATGTTGGACAGGTTTTTCTCCAGGCGCGATATGACCTCTTCCGAAGCGAATGGCATCAGCTGGATGAGAAAGCCCCCCGCGCAGCGCACCGTGTTGTTCCTCTCCATCAAAACGCCCAGCCCCACGGAAGAAGGAACCTGCTCGGAAGCGGCGAAATAATAGGTCAGATCATCCCCTATTTCCCCGGTCTGAAGGGCGGTCTGCCCCACATAAGGCTCCTTTAATCCCAGATCCCGGATGACGGAAAGGGTTCCCTTTCCCACCGCACGTCCCACATCCAGCTTTCCCCTGGGGCTGGCCGGCAGGATGACCCGGGGCTCGTCGGCATAGCCCTTCACATGGCCGTTTCCATCCGCTGTCACCGTCATGCCCCCCACAGGGCCGTCCCCTTTGACCTGCAACGTCAGAAGATCGCTTTCGTCCTTCAACATGGTTCCCATCATGGCTCCTGCCGTGAGCAGACGCCCCAAACCCGCCGTCACCACAGGGCTGGTATCATGTGCCTTTCTGGCCGTCTCCACCGTCTCCTTCGTAGCCGCCGCAAACGCCCGGATCTGAGCATCGGCGGCCGTGGCCCTCACGATATAATCCTTCATCTTTTCAAACTTCCGTCCTTTCCCTGTTCTTTTGCCACCGCGAAGATCCGCTCGCTCTCTTCCGTCACAGGCCCTCCGGTGTCCCCGTCCACGGCGTTTACCCACAAAAGCCCCGCATCCCCGATCAGCCTGCGCATCGTTTCCGGCGTATAGCCCCTCTGAACGTGGGTTTCCGTAAACCGCCTGAACAACTCCCCTTGCTCCCGCAAAAAGATCGTCAGATCATATTCGTTGAGACCGCTTTCTTCCTCGAAATAGTTTTCCCAGATAAAACTGCAGTCATCCCTGTTTTCCGCGATGGTGCTGTCCCCGATCACCGTCCCGTATTTGTACACCGTATTGAAATCGAACAAAAACAGACCGTCCGGATCCAGATAATTGTTCACCAGCCGAAAAGTCTCCTTCAGCTCTTCCTCCTCGAGCAGATAGTTGAGGGAATCGCACAGACAGACTACGGCGCGAACCGTGCCGTAAAGTTCGAATTCCCGCATATCCTGCTGTAAATACAGGATGTCCAGTCCGGACTTCTCCCTTTTTTTCAGAGCGATATCCAGCATCCGGCCGGATAAGTCCACGCCGATCATATCATATCCGGCCTGCGCCAGCCGTTCCGTCATGCTGCCGGTGCCGCAGCCCAGATCCAATACGAGTCCGTCCTCAATCCCATGCCTTTTTAAAATATCCGTCACCCGCTCACACCAGGCGTCGTAAGGCGTTTCATCCATAAAAGTATCGTAGACTAACGCAAAATCTTCGTAAGCTTCCATGGAAGCCTCCTTTCCAGCAAATCCAGCAGACGGCACAGTAAAAGGGGCAAAGCAATGCCGGCAACGACATACAGCATCCGAAACTGATCCAGACCGCCGGGCAGATAGACATAATAGACGTCCGTGAAAAAGGCCTCCCAGTCAAAATCCGAAAAGCCCGCCGCCAGGGCGGCCGTCAGCGCGAACCCTCCCTTCACCGCGAGGAAGGCCGGAATCTGGTGCATCATCACGGAAAACGTATGGCTTCCAAAATACAGCCAGAACCGACTCTTTCCCAGCGCCGGCGTCAGGATCCTGGCGATCCGCAGCCAAAAAGCGATTCCCGTGACCGCAGTCAGATAGGGCACCAGAGGCCCGTTCAAAAAGCCGTTGCACCAGGCGGCGCTGACCGCCAGGCCGTTGCAGCAGGCCGCCAGAGTCAACTGGACGACGAGCAGAACGCCGAAATACAGCCACCCCGGCAGCCTGTCCCCGGCTTCCAGCTTCGTCCGGTACAGCCGCCCCATCTGATAACAGGGCAACATGTACATGATCCTGCCGGGAATCCGATACCAGTCGTAGACGTAGCCGTTTTGGGACAGCCAGACTACGGCCAGTCCCAGGCACAGATATAACCCGCCGATGATCCATTCGTTCCGGATGCGCATCAGGGACAGGATCCTGCGGACGATCAGATTCGCCGCCTCCGCCAGAAAAAGCGCCGGCACAAACCAGGCCGGAGCGTTATACAGAAACTGATGGCCGGACAAAAAAGGCTCCACGAACAGCGTCCACAAAGACGGCTCATTGCCGATATAAAAGCCGCAGGCCCGCAGCAGACAGACCAGCAGCCCGTAAAACAGGTTCCAGATGAAATAGGGAAACAGCAGGGTTCTGGTCTTTCTGACCAGCCAGGCTCCGATGTATTCCTCTTCCTCTGCCCGGTAAAAATATCCGGAAATGAACAAAAACAGGGCGATATGGAAGGAATAATAGGGGAACAGTCCCCCCACCGTCAGCATCCCTTCGTCCACGTGTCCCATCACCACCAGAATCATCCCGATGGCGGAAAGAATGCAAAACTGCAGGTTTTTCGGTGTCGCTTTTTCCATTCGGTACTCCCCCCGGCAAAACGGCTAGGCTCTTCTCTTCTCCAGGTACTCTTTCAAAAATTCCATCAGACGATCTGCCTCCGCGTCCGTCCCCACGGAAATGCGCAGGTAATCATCGATACGGGGCCGGTCGAAATGCCGCACGAAAATCCCGGCTTCCCGCAGCGCGTCGAACAGCTGTCGGGCCGGAACGGATTCGTGGCGGGCAAAAATGAAATTTGCCCCGGAATCCGGGAAGGAAAAGCCCAATGCCCTCAGGCCGTTTTTCATTCGCTCCCGGGTGGACACGATCTTTCCAACGGTTTCTTCAAACCAGGCTTCATCCTCCAGGCAGGCCCTGCCGCAGGCGATGGTCAGGCGGTTCATGGTATAGGAATTGAAAGAAAACTTCACGTCATTCAAATAGTGGATCAGCTTCGGAGACCCGGCCGCGAACCCGATCCGAAGCCCCGCCAGGGCTCTGGATTTGGAAAAGGTCTGCACCACCAGCAGATTTTCATACCGATTCACCAGCTCCATGGCGCTGTTTCCGCAAAAGTCCACATAAGCCTCGTCCACGATGACAACGGAATCCGGATTTCCCGCCACGATCTCCTCCACCGTCTCCAGGCTCTCCGCCAGACCGGTAGGGGCATTGGGATTGGGGAAAATAATCCCCCCGTTCTCCGTCAGATAGTCTTCCTTTTTCAGGCGGAACTCCTCGTCCAGCGCCGGGCAGCGGTAGGGAATTCCATACAGCTGCGCCCACACTTCATAGAAGGAATATGTGATATCCGGAAACAGCACCGGTTTTTCCCCTGCGAAGAAAGCGAGAAACGAAAGGGCCAGCACTTCATCCGAACCCACGCCCACGAAAATCTGTTCCTTTTGCAGGCCATATCGCTCCGCCAGCGCTTCCACCAGTTCCGATGCGGACGGATCCGGATACAGCCGCAGCGAGGACACATCGAACTCCCGCAAGACCCGCTGCACTTTTTCCGA
Organism: Clostridiales bacterium; assembly: GCA_003343625.1. Lineage (GTDB taxonomy): Bacteria > Bacillota > Clostridia > Lachnospirales > Lachnospiraceae > Gallintestinimicrobium > Gallintestinimicrobium pullicola. The sequence continues at coordinate 120,771 of QAKV01000028.1, read as the reverse complement.
AGGCGGATACGGGCACTCGTTGGTGTTGAGCTTGATCACATTCCGATAGGACGGCTGTTCCCCCGGCGTATAGGGCACTACTTTTCTCACATTCTCTTCCCAGTTCATCTGTTTTCCCTCATCTTTCGGTTGTCTTTGGGACGATATCAATCCAGCATCCGTTCCTCCGGCGATTTCCCGGACGACGGCTGAACTGATATCATTATAATATGGTTCGGGCAGAATCACAAGCGCTAACCTCCCGCGATCCTTTTGCATTGACAAGCCGTCGGCCACAGGCTATAGTGAGGGAAAAGGAGGTCACATCGTATGAAAAAAAGATTATTCTCTCTGATGTGCTGCGCGCTGGCCGCGGGCTTTTGCTGTCTGGTTTCCGGCTCCACCGCCCATGCCGCAAAGACCAGCGATCTCACCGGCCTGCCCGTATCCGACGCGATATATTCCCGGCGCCCCATCGCGGTCATGTACGACAACAGTTCGGCTGCTCAGCCCCAGTCCGGGCTTTCTTCTGCCGACATCGTTTATGAAGCCTATGCGGAGGGTGGCGTCACGCGGCTGATGGCTGTCTTCGAGAACTATGATTCCCTGACCAGGATCGGCCCGCTGCGCAGCTGTCGCGACTATTTCATCCACTGGGCCTGCGAATACGATCCCGTCTTCGTCCACTACGGCGGGCCGGATCTGTACGTTAAAACCTATTACGATCTGCCCCAGGTCAACAACTTAAACGGCACCCGGATGGAGGGAACCGCTTCTTACAGAACCAGCGACCGGAAGGCCCCGCATAACGCCTATACCGGCGCCTCCTACATCCAAAAGGGTATCCGCGCCGCCGGTTATGCCTCCTCCCATACCCCTTATTATCAGGGGGCGCATTTCCAGTTTTCCATTGGCCCGGCCCTGAGCCCTTCTGCGGGCATCGCAGCGAACCGGGTTTCCCCGGGCTTTACCACCACCGCGCCGGAATTCGTCTACAGCGCTGAAGACGGGAGATATTACCGCAGCCAGTACAAAAAGGCGCATACGGATCGGGAAACCGGTTCCCAGCTCTGCTTTGAAAACCTCATCATCCAATATACCGACACCATCGTGCGGGACAAGCAGGGTTATTTATATCTGACCACGCTGGACAGCGGCAAACCGGGCTGGTTTATCGCCAACGGCCGGGCGATCCCCGTCACCTGGATCAAGGATTCCCTCACCGGCGTCACCCGGTATTACGACGCCTCCGGCAATCAGATCCGGGTCAACCCGGGCAAGACATTCATCAGCGTTCTACCCTTTGATCAGGCGGATCGAACGGAAATTTTCTGACTGAAAGACAGGGTATTTCCGCCCTCCGGCGGTTGTTTTGCCTTCCGTCAGCGCAGTTGGAGGCCCGTCCATTTAACCGCAGCAAAAGGGGACGCGTCGCCGCGTCCCCTTTTGTAACTCTCTTACTTTTCTACCGGCACCCGGCTGTTAAAACGATCCAGAAGCAGGGCCGCCACGACGCCTACCGCGATGCAGACCAGATTGATGACGCACTGCGCTGCGGAAGCGACGAAGCTTCCGAATGGAATGATCATCACGGTCGCCGCGATGACGATTCCCACGATGGCGTGAAACGCCAGATTATAGTAATGATCAAACAGGGCGTTCACCGCTTTGGCGAAGCAGATCACCGTCACCACAGCGCCGATGCCGCCCGGAATCAGAACGGAGAAATCCAGGTGGCCGATGCCGTCCACGAAGGGCGTATACAGCCCCAGCGGCATCAACAGGGTGGAAAAGCTCATCCCCGGAGCGATGACGCTCAGCGCCAGGCAGAAGCCGCAGAACAGATACCAGCCGAAATTAGGCAGAATCTGTACGGAAGAAGCGTTTAAACTTCCCAGCAGCAAAAAGATCGCCACCATAGCGATGGCCATGGAGATCCAGGATCCCCTGGTGCGCCCCTGCTCGCCCGCTTCCCGGAACAGGGAAGGCAACATCCCCCCGATCAGCCCCACGAACAGGCAGACGGACGGATCCGGATATTTTTCCAGAAAAAAGGCCAGCAGATTGGCGATTCCCATGAATCCGATGATCCCGCCGATGATGACCGGAATCAGCTTCGGCACATGGGTTTTAAAATTCTTAAAAGGGTTGGACAAAAGCTCCATCACGGGCTTATAGATCCCGAAAACCACGCACAGAACGCCGCCGGAAATCCCCGGGAGAACCGCCCCCAGGCCGATCAGCGCACCCTGCAGCACGCGCAGGAGAAATCCCGTTGCGGATGTTCCCCGATTCGATTGTTTCGTCATAATAGCGAATAACCTCTCTTTTCCGCCGCCCGAAAGCTTCAGGCGGCTCCTTTTTATTACGTCTCCATAATATATAACATATTATGGGCGCGTTTACCAGCCTATCCCCGCGAAAACTTTTCCCAGCTCTTCCTGCTCCTGCTGCCACCGCGCCAGCTCCACAAATTCCTCCAGACAGAGATCGTTTTCCTTCATAAAAAGCGCCGCTTCTTCTCCCACATACCGATAATGCCAGGATTCGAAGGAAATCATGGTGATCTCCTCCTTATCTTCCGGATAGCGCAGGATGAATCCGTATTCGTGGGCGTGTTCGGACAGCCACTCCGCCTCTTTCGTATCGGCCTGGGCCCTGTCCAGGCTCTGATATCCTCTCCCCACGATATCCACCGCCAGTCCGGTATGGTGTTCGCTGGCGCCGGTGAGGGCAATCTGCTCCTTCGTTTCGAAAAATGCTTCCCTATAATCCATTCCCTGGCGAAGATATTTCGCGATGGACTCGTCCATCAGGCTGTCTTGCTTCTCGTAATCCCGATAGGAAGAACAGATCAAAAGATCCAGCCCTTCCTCTGCCGCATCGTCGATCATCCGCTCCAGAGCCGCCTTGATCCGCCGATCAACCTGCTGCCCGTTTCTCGTCCCGGCCAGTTTCGGTTCGAAATCCTCCGGCAGCGGGTGCGTCTCGTTGACCAACAGATAATTCCAATCGTCCAGGTCTACCTCGAAGGGAATTTCTCCTGCCAGGACGAGAACATCGTCCCGGGACATGGCTGCCACAGCATCCGCCTGCTCCAAGAGCTTTTCCTTCTCCGCCTCCAAGTCTTCGATCTCCTCCTGCGCTGACTTCAGCTGCGCGTTCAGCCTGCTCAGCTCCTCCTCCCGGGATCCATAATAGATAGAAAAAAGGCTGGCCAGCGCGCCGAACAGCACAATCAGCCCGCCGGACAACCCGATGATCAGTCTCTTTCCCGTCCGCTCCTCTTTCTTTTTCAACATTCTCACTGCCTTCTTCTTTTGATTTCGCATCTATTATATCTTCAAATTGGTCTGGCGCACAAGCCCTAAACCTCTGTTTTTTCCTTTTTCCGTTTCTCCCGGAACAGATGATGCAAAATCCATACGGCGAGCACCGCGAGGAGAACGGCCAGCGGCACCAGCCCTGCGGCAAGCACCAGACGGGCGCCCAAACGATCCCAGCCGGCATATAGCACTATCTCACCCTTCACGGGCTCGGTCAGCACATCCGCTTCCACCGTGCAGCCCTCATCCTCATACCAGCCCGCAAAATGTCTGTCGTCCGTGAGCAGCATATCCGGATCCACATATCCGCCTTCCCGTATATAATACACGGCCATTTCAGAATCCCCGTCCATCAGACGCAGGGCATAATATGGAACTTCTTCCGGGCCGGCTTCGATGCCCAGCCACTCCCGATCCAGCCAACGCAGCCTGTCTTCGATATAGTCCTTCAGCTCGCGAATCTTTCGCGGGAAGTTTTCTTCCGTCTGCCCCCAACGGGCCGCGTCCATACGCATGGACGCAGAAATCCACTCCGCCTGCTCCCGCAGCCCTTTTTCCGCATATTCCGTCAGCCAGGGCCGAAAAACGGATTCATAGATTTCCCGCACCGCTTCCAAAAACTCCGGCTTTCGATATAGGGCCGCATACCAGGCCGTTTCCTCCGCATGGTAAATCCCCTGGGGAAGCTTGAGGTTCGAAAACCAGGCCGGCTGATTGCCGAAGGAAAACTCATAATCCCAAGGCGAGCCGAAATACATTTTTCCCTCCCGCAAAAAACAGTAGTTGCTGCCGTTCCATCCGTCAGGGCATTTGGAAATCTCGTCGAGCACATACTTTTTCACCAGACTGTCCTCATCCGCCAGCTCCTGCCAGGCGAGTCCTGTTTCCGGATCCGTCCCCCTTTCGCTCAGAATCGCGTGTTCCACCCGTTGAATCTGTGACGCGATCTTCCCAACCTCGCTCTCGTCCGCATTTTCGGGAAGTTTGACCGCGATGGATTCCCCTCCCCGGGTTTCAAATCCCGCGCCGCCTTCTTCCTTCCAGTACCCGTCGAACTCTACCATCCAGCCGTCCGAAAGATCCGCCCCCTGCGGTTTTACCCTTTGGGACAGCAAATAATTGCCGACGTATTCCCCGTTCAGATACAGATCCACCCAGGCGCTGTTCTGAACGCCGGAAATTCCGGCATCCCGCATCAGTTCGAACACCATCCGGTTGATCAGATGGGTATCTTCCGACGCGTTCGCCAGAAGCACCCATCGGCTGTCCCCGCCCAGGGAAAGGAGATCCTCTTCCCGCGAAAAATTGAGGGAAAAGGATTTTTTATCCAGGAGCCACGTATAGTTTCCCCTGCCTTTCAGGCTGGAAAAGGCCCCGGAAAAATCGACGGTTCCATCCGCATTCACGACGGACGCAAAGCCCTCTTCCCCGTTTCCCTTTTCCTTCAGGATGTAATCCATGCTACCGCTCTGGGTCGTCAGATAGACGGATGCCAGGTTTTCCGACTGCAGGATCCGCAGGGTATACTCCCGCTTCAACAGCCCTCCCAGCCCTCTTTCCGTCAGGGTGTAGGATCGTCCGCCAGCCGCCGGCAGCATCCCGCCGTCCTTCAACTCTTCTCCATTCAATGTAAAATTCCGCCCTTCCACCATCTCCCATCTGGCCTCCCGGGCTCCTGCAGGCAGGAAGATCAGAAGTTCCTTTTCCCCGGTCCCCGGCTGGCAACGCACCGTTTGCTCCTGATCCGAACCGACAAACGAAATCCGGACGGACAGAAAATCTTCCGCCGTCTCCTCATGGTACATATATGCCGCCAACACAGCGGCGAAAATCAGCGCGGTTGCCAGAAATAACAGACGCCCTGCCGTATGCCTTTCCCTTTTTACCATCTTTTCCTCCATTCCGAAGCGTTTTACGCTGAGGAACGCGCGCCGAATCTTTCATTCGTCACAAATCCTGACCGGGAAATGCGCTATCGATCCCGTTTTCCAATCCCTTACCCCTGCGATGAATATCTGTCCTCTATAATGTAGGCAGTTTAGCATAAATTACACGCCCCGTAAAGTTTTTTTGCGGCCGGCCGCATAAACGCCAAATTTCCTCAACGCACAGTTCGTCTAATGGAATGTTTTTATCCTGTATAATTATGATATTTCCCGTCATAGAAAAACGGATCCGGATCCATGCTTTTTGGCATGAATCCGGACCCTATGTCCAGGGGAAACTCGCTATAGCAATTCAGCCCATCACTCTTCCGATTTGGAAGCCGCATACTTGTTGCCCGCTATGATGAGGCCGACGAAATATATCACAACCAGTACGGCCGCGATCACATAAGAAACCGTCAGATTCAGTCCGAAGCCGATGGACTGGCTCAGAATAAAGGACGAAATGATGAACAGATAGAAGGATCCCGGAAGCAGGGAAATCAGAAACGAGAATTTCGGAGCTCCTTTCTTCGCCTTTAAGTAAATCGTAATCGCCGCAAAAGCGAAGACCGCGATGGTCTGATTCGCCCATGCGAAATATCTCCAGAGAATATTAAAGCCCTGTGCATTCAGCTTTGCAAAAACGAGGATCGCGATCACGGGAATGAAGATTCCGATGGTGATCAGAATTCTGTTTTTCTTCTTCTTCTGGCTGATGTGCAGATAATCGGCAATCATCAGGCGGCAGGAACGAAGCGCCGTATCTCCGGAGGTGATGGGAAGGACGATAACGCCCAAAATGGCGATGATACCGCCCACAGGCCCCAGCAGGTCTTTCGCCACCTCGCCGACCACAGCGGTGGTGCCGCTCAGAGAACCCTTGTTGTACAGTCCCATGGCAGCCGCAGCCCAGATCATGGCGATCAGGCCTTCGATGATCATCATCCAGTAGAAGGTGAAGTTGCCTTCTTTCTCGGAGGTAACGCTTCTGCCGATGAGCGTGCACTGCGTGGAGTGAAAGCCCGACGTAATGCCGCAGGCCACGGTCACGAAGAACACGGGGATGAATGGCGTACCCGCGCCGGTGTTGCCCTCCGCAGCCCACATGGGATACAGGTTGAAGATCCCTGCCAGCCCGTTGGAGAAGTTCAAATCGTTCAGCTGATAGCCCTTAAAGAAAATCCCGAAGAACACGCCTACTGCGGAAAGCAGCAGGATCGCGCCGAAAATAGGATAGATCCGTCCGATAATCTTGTCGATGGGGAACAGGGTCGCTGCCAGATAATACAGCAGGATCACCGCGTAGATGATCCAGGTCCATATACTGATTCCCTGCAGCCCGCAGATCTGTCCCGCGAAAAGATCCCCGGGGGTATAGGTGAATACCGCGCCTACCAGCAGCATCAGGAAGCAGAGGAAAATGTTGTAAACCTGATAGGTCTTTCCTCCGAGGAACTTCCGGATAATGCCGGGCATCTGCGCGCCGTCCTGACGCAGCGACATCATGCCGCACAGATAGTCATGAGTCGCACCGCTGATCACACATCCGATGGGAATGGTGATGAACGCGATGGGGCCGAACAGAATGCCCTGAATGGGGCCGAAAATGGGGCCTGTTCCTGCGATATTGAGCAGATTGATCAGCGCGTTCTTGAATTTGTTCATTGGAACGTAGTCCACGCCATCCTCCAGCCTCACCGCCGGAGTCTTTCTGTCATCCGGGCGGAATACTCTCTCCACAAACTTGCCGTATAAAAATCCGCCGCCGATCAGCAGGACAAGTCCGATGATAAATGTTGTCAATGTTACTCCTCCTCTCATTTGACCGCCGCCCCTGTTTCGGCAGTCTGCCCCGTGCATCTGCATGCACCGACCGCATATTGGGTATTTTTTACACGGTCTGTTATAAATTATAAAATTTTTATAAACACGCCGCAAGTTTTCCGCTAAATTCTTAGCAATTTCTTAGCATCATCTTAACATTTTTGTCGAATCTTTAACCTGTTCTTAATGCGGCCTTTCGCGCATACAGTATAGCAAGAAAACTGCCGGGAGATTTTATGCCCAACGATTTTTTCCGCCTGCTCCAAAGCAAGTTCAGACACTATGCCGTCCTCCCCAGGCTGAAGGACGTCATACATACGGGAGCGTTCAAAAACTGCCTCTTCCTTCTGGGAATTCTGGCTTTTGCAAAAGCCTGCCTGATGCTGGCGCCGGAATCCCTGACCGCTTCCGGCTCCAGCGCGGTCAACGGGCGTCAGCTCCCCATCTACTGCGTCCAGACTGACCAGAAAAAGGTGGCCTTAAGCTTTGATGCCGCATGGGGAAACGAAGACACACAGAAGATACTGGAAATTTTGAAGAAAAGAAATGTCCATGCCACCTTTTTCATGACGGGCGGCTGGGTGAAGAACTATCCGGAAGACGTGAAAGCGATTCTGGCGGCGGGTCACGATCTGGGCAACCACAGCGAAAACCACAAAAACATGAGCCAACTGTCCGCCGACGAACAACGACAGGAACTCCTCTCCGTCCATGATCGCGTCAAAGAGCTGACCGGTTATGAGATGTTTCTGTTCCGCCCGCCCTACGGCGATTATGACGACAGCGTGGTTCTGACCGCAAAGGAATGCGGCTATTATCCCATTCAATGGGACGTAGACAGTCTGGACTGGAAGGATTACGGCGTGGAGGCCATCCTCGATAAGGTGCTCAACCACAAGCATCTGGGCAACGGAAGCATCATCCTGTGTCACAACGGCGCCAAATATACGGCTCAGGCGCTGGATGGCCTGATCGCAGGGCTGCAGGAAAAAGGATACCAGATAGTACCGGTGTCCGAACTGATCCTTAAGGACAACTACCATATGGACGCTGAAGGCAGACAGATTCCGGACTGAATCGGGATTTACCATCCGTTTCCTTCATGCTATACTGAAAAGTATGAAAAAGAAAATTTTATCCCTCACCCTCATCCTCTTTCTCTTCCTGGCGGGAGCTGCCGTCCTGATCCTCCAAAAGACGGCGCGGCCCGCCTATCTGGCCTGGTCCGTTTCCCTTGAAGCGCCGGTGGAAGGCGGGGTGGTCAAAAATGTACAACCATCCTTAAGCGTGCCTACCCAGATCTCCAAAATCGGAGCGGACTATTTTCTCGTGGACTGTTACCACAACCAGATCCTGACCAGTCCCTCCCCCGATCTGCCCCTGACCGAATGGACGGTGCTCACCGATCAGATCAACCGGGGCCATACCATCGCCGGAGACGGCTCCGTCTTTCTGGCTGACGACACGGACAACAACCGGATTCTTGTCTTTGAAAAAAAGGACGGCCGCTTTTTTATGACCCAGACTTTTGAAAACATCGGCATTCGCCCCCATTACGTGGTGTACGATGAATCCACCGGCCGCTTCTATGCGCTCAGCTCCATGACCGGCGAACTCTACATCTTCGTCCGCCCCGAAAACGGCTCGCGGGTCGCGCTGGAAAAAGTGCTCTCCGTTCCGGAACTGTCGGGGGCATACGTGCGCTCTTTTACCATCGACGGCAACGATATCTATTTCGTTTCGGGCAACGGCTCCATCCTTCGAGCCCGCAAAAGGGATCTGAAAATCATGGAGCGCTGGCCCGTGCCCGATCAGATCGCAGGCATGATCCAGCTCACCAGAATTCAGGACTATTTCTACATCACCGTATCCACGGATCTTTTGGGAAATCAGGATGCGGCCACCATCCTGCGGGTATCCGACCTGTCGCAATTGGCCACCGGTCAGTGGGAAGACATTTACGACAACTTCATCGGCGGAGGAACCCCCTATTACATTTCCTCTTTTGACGGCCATTACTACCTGACGGAACACCGACTTCCCGGTCACAGCGTCTGGCAGTTCGACGTGGAGGATAACCGCCTCACCAACATCCTGTCCTTATACTGACGGACGCGCGCGTTTCCCGGCGACTTCCCAGCTTCGCTGGCCGGAACCAGAAAGGGAATGAGGGGCACGTTTCCCGGCGACTTCCCAGCTTCGCTGGCTGGAGACAGAAAGGGAATGAGGGGCACGTTTTCTGGCGACTTCCCAGCTTCGCTGGCTGGAGACAGAAAAGGAATGAGGGGCACGTTTCCCGGCGACTTCCCGGCTTCGCTGGCTGGAGACAGAAAACGTGCCCCTCATTCCATTACTCATTACCTTTTAGAATTCATTCCCTTCAAACCGGGGAATTCCCGCAAAGCCTGCTTCCAGGTCTTCGTCTGTGGGAATGTAGTCGATCATCTCCCCGTTATTGTATTTTTCATATGCAACCATATCGAAATAACCTGTGCCCGTCAGGCCGAAGACGATGGTCTTTTCTTCTCCTGTCTCCTTGCATTTAAGCGCCTCATCGATGGCCACGCGGATTGCGTGACTGCTCTCCGGAGCAGGAAGAATACCTTCTATCCTGGCGAACTGCTCAGCTGCAGCGAATACGGAAGTCTGTTCCACGCTCACCGCTTCCATCATGCCGTCATGATACAGCTGGGACAAAATGGAACTCATGCCGTGATAGCGCAACCCGCCGGCGTGGTTTGCGGAAGGGATAAAACCGGATCCCAGCGTATACATCTTCTGCAGCGGAGTAACCATGCCCGTATCGCAGAAATCATAGGCGAATTTTCCTCTCGTGAAGCTGGGGCAGCTGGCCGGCTCCACCGCGATAAACCGGTAATCCTTTTCCCCGCGCAGCTTTTCTCCCATAAACGGGGAAATCAGTCCGCCTAAGTTAGATCCACCGCCCGCACAGCCGATGATGATATCCGGCGTGATGCCGTATTTATCCAAAGCGGTCTTCGTTTCCAGACCGATGATGGACTGGTGCAGCAAAACCTGATTGAGCACGCTGCCCAGCACATAACGATAACCTTCCGTATGAGTGGCCACTTCCACGGCTTCGGAAATGGCGCAGCCCAGGCTGCCCGTAGTGCCGGGATGCTCCGCCAGAATCTTTCTTCCGATTTCCGTGGTATCGGAAGGGGACGGGGTGACGGAAGCGCCATAGGTGCGCATCACCTCGCGGCGGAAAGGCTTTTGCTCATAGGAACATTTCACCATATAAACCCTGCAGTCCAGCCCCAGATACGCGCACGCCATGGAGAGCGCTGTTCCCCACTGTCCGGCTCCGGTCTCCGTGGTCACGCCCTTTAAGCCCTGTTTCTTCGCATAATAGGCCTGGGCGATAGCGGAATTCAACTTATGGCTGCCGCTGGTATTGTTTCCTTCGAACTTATAATAGATCTTCGCCGGGGTGTCCAGCTGCTTTTCCAGACAGTATGCCCGCACGAGCGGGGAAGGACGGTACATCTTGTAGAAGTCCTGGATTTCCTGCGGGATATCGATAAACCTGTCATCATTATTCAGTTCCTGATCGACCAGATCCTCGCAGAATACGGCGGAAAGTTCCTCGGCCGTCATGGGCTGATGCGTGGCCGGATTCAGCAGCGGCGCGGGCTTGTTCTTCATATCCGCCCTGACGTTATACCACTGTCTTGGCATCTCGCTCTCTTCCAGATAGATTTTGTACGGGATTTCTCTCTTTTGATTCATCGCTGCGCTCCTCTCTTTTCGGCCGGTATATGGAGCATTGTCGATCGAGCCGCTCTCCCCTGATCGGGGAAAGGCTTTCCGATCGAACTAAAAAGACCCCTGTCCCGGCAAAAAACAATCGTTTCTGCAGGGACAAGAGTCTTAAAAATCACTCCTGCGGTGCCACCCGGCTTGACGCATCCGAAAAATCTTCTGCGCCCTCTCATGCATACAATCATATGCTCTCGTTGCTAACGGAGTATCAGCTCCGGCTTCCCTACTCCGTCTGTTTCTCCGGCTCGGGTCGCCCTCGGGAGTCCATTCATCGAAAAATCCGGCACCGCCTCGCACCAATCGGCGGCTCTCTGAAGCCTTCAGTATCCGACTACTCGCTCTCCTTCATCGGTTTATGATAGCGCTATTTTAACGCATAAAAGGATCTTTTGTCAAGCTCTGTTTTCAAAAATATATTTCAAAATCCCGCAGCCGTTTTCCCGGCTGCGGGACTGAGCAACGCTTTCTTATTTGTGCGCTTTCGCTTCTCTGATTTTCTCGGTCAACATGGGAACGATCTTGTTCAGATCCCCTACTACTCCGTAGTCCGCCACATCGAAGATCGGTGCGGTCTCGTCCTTGTTGATCGCGATGATGATATCGGACTCTTCCATACCCGCCAGATGCTGGATCGCGCCGGAGATACCGATCGCGAAATACACATGAGGGCGAACCGTCTTGCCGGTCTGTCCAACCTGCAGATCCTTCGGCTTCCAACCTGCGTCTACAACCGCACGGGAGCAGCTCACCGTGCCTCCGATCGCATCCGCCAGGTCCTCCAACAGCTTGAAGTTCTCCGGGCTGCCGACACCGCGGCCGCCGGATACGAGGATCTTCGCGTCCATGATATCTTCCACATCGGAAACCGCTTTCACGATGTCCAGAATCTCCACATAGTTGTGGTTAGGCGTAAAGCCGGGGTTGAACTCCTCGATCACCGCCTGAGCACCTTCCACGCGGGGCGCCTTCTGCATAACGCCGGGGCGAACCGTCGCCATCTGCGGGCGGAAGTCCGGGCACGCGATGGTCGCGATGGTATTGCCGCCGAATGCGGGACGGGTCATGAGCAGCTGATTGTGCTTCTGCTCCTTGCCGGGGACAGGGGTGATCGGGAAATCGCCGATCTCCAGCTGCGTGCAGTCTGCGGTCAGACCGGTATGGATTCTCGCGGATACGCGGGGACCCAGGTCGCGGCCGATGGCAGTAGCGCCTACCAGCATCACTTCGGGTTTATATTTGCGGATCACTTCCGCCAGCGCATGGGCATAGGGCTCGGTTCTGTATTCTTTCAGCTCGGGATCGTCCACCACGATGATCCTGTCCGCACCGTACTCAGCCAGCTCCGTGCAAAGCCCTTTCACATCGCTGCCGATCAGCACTGCGGTCACTTCCGTTCCCAGATCTTTTGCCAGTTCTTTTCCTTTGCCCACCAGTTCCAGAGCAATGCCGCTTAAGACATTATCCACCTGCTGCGCAAAGACAAATACACCTTTATATTCTTCTAAGTTCATCTCATTCACCACGCTTTTCTAAGATTTATTAAATTACATGCTTTGTCAGTAACTTGTCCATGATGTAGTCCACGGATTCCGTCGGATCGAGGGTCACTTTCTCGCCCGCGCCCTTACGAACCTTATCGGACGCCTTCGCGATCTGCGTCGGAGAACCCTTCAGGCCTAAGTTGGAATCGTCCACATCTAGCAGATTCGCTCTGCCCCATACGGTGATTTCCGCATCGTACGCATCGAAAATTCCGCCGGGAGTCATGTAACGGGGCTCATTGAGCTCTGCCAGGGCCGTGATCAGGCAGGGCATTTTCGCCTTCAGAACGTGATATCTGTCATCGAACTGACGCTCAACGATCACGGAGTCCCCTTCGATCTTCAGGTTCTGCGCATAGCTGATCACGGGGATGTTCAGGTGTTCGGAAATCTGAGGGCCTACCTGCGCGGTGTCGCCGTCGATCGCCTGACGTCCGGTGATGATCAGATCGTACTCCAGATTGCGCAGCGCGCCTGCGATAGTCTGGCTGGTCGCCCATGTGTCAGCACCGCCCAGCACTCTGTCGGTCACCAGAATTCCCTTATCAGCGCCCATAGCCAGCGCTTCGCGCAGCACTTCTTCCGCCTTGGGAAGGCCCATGGTCAGGACGGTGACTTCCGCGCCGTACTGATCTTTCAGCCGCAGAGCCGCTTCCAGGCCGGCCTTATCATCGGGGTTCATGATCGCGAGCATTGCGCTTCTGTCAAGAGTACCGTCGGGGTTGAACTTCACGCCGCCCTTCGTATCGGGTACCTGTTTGATACAAACAACGATTTTCATTGTATGATTCACTCCTTATTTAAATTTGTGTATGATCCTGTCCTACGCGATTATTTCAGCAGAGCGCCGGAGATAACCATTCTCTGAACCTCGCTGGTACCTTCGTAGATCTCCGTGATCTTCGCATCGCGCATCATACGTTCCACATCGTACTCTCTGGTATAGCCGTAACCGCCGTGGAGCTGAACCGCTTTGGTGGTCACTTCCATCGCCACTTCCGCGGCGTACAGTTTCGCCTTCGCAGCTTCCACGGAATAGACCTTCTGGGTCTCCTTCGCCATAGCGGCCTTATAAACCAGCAGCTGAGCAGCCTCTACCTTGGTCGCCATGTCCGCGATCTGGAACTGAGTGTTCTGGAACGCTGCGATGGCTCTGCCGAACTGTTTTCTCTCTTTCACATAGTTGATGGTGCACTCAAGCGCGCCCTCCGCGATACCCAGCGCCTGGGAAGCGATGCCGATACGGCCGCCGTCCAGGGTGTGCATAGCGATGTTGAAGCCCTTGCCTCTCTGGCCCAGCAGGTTGTCCTTCGGGATTCTGCAATCCTGGAAGATCAGTTCGTAAGTGGAGGATCCGCGGATACCCATCTTCTTTTCCTTCGTGCCGAAGGTGAAGCCGGGAGTCCCTTTTTCCACAATAAATGCGGAGATTTCCTTCATCTTTCTGCCGCGCTTTTCCACCGTGCCGGTAACCGCGAAGATCACGTACACGTCCGCTTCCTTACCGTTGGTAATGAAGCACTTGGAGCCGTTTAACACCCACTCGTCGCCGTCCAGAACCGCCTTGGTCTGCTGTCCCTGCGCGTCGGTACCTGCGCCGGGCTCGGTCAGGCCGAATGCGCCGAGCTTCTCGCCCTTTGCCAGGGGAACCAGATATTTCTGCTTCTGCTCTTCCGTACCGTAGGTCAGGATAGGATCGCAGCAGAGGGAGGTATGAGCGGATACGATAACGCCTGTAGTGCCGCAGACTTTGGACAGCTCTTCCACGCACATCGCATAGGTCAGCGGATCGCAGCCCTGGCCGCCGTACTCCTTCGGGATCGGGATACCCATGAATCCGGCTTTTACCATCTTGTCAACGGTTTCTCTGGGGAAGCGTTCGGTCTCGTCCACTTCCTGTGCCAGAGGCTTTACCTCTTTTTCGGCAAACTCTCTGAAGAGCTGTCTTGCCATTTCATGTTTCTTGTCCAACATAAAATCCATGATTCTTTACTCCTCCTTACAGGGCGGGCAGCCTGAAACCGCCGCCCGCTCCTGCTTTTATTTTATGATTTATTTTGTGTAATCGTAGAAGCCCTTGCCGGTCTTCTGGCCTAACTGGCCGCCGCGAACCATCTTCCGAAGAAGGGGATGAGGACGGTATTTGGAATCGCCGGTCTCCGCCTGCAACACTTCCATGATCGCCAGAACGATATCCAGACCAACCAGATCGCCCAGAGCCAGAGGTCCCATGGGATGGTTTGCGCCCAGCTTCATCGCGGTATCGATATCTTCTACGGATGCAACACCATCCGCATAAATGCCAATAGCTTCGTTGATCATGGGGATCAGAATTCTGTTGACCACGAAGCCCGCAGCTTCCTGTACCTGTACGGGGGTCTTTCCGATTTCAACGGAAATCGCCTTGATTTTGTCGACGACCTCTGCGGGGGTGTTCAGGCCTGCAATCACTTCTACCAGCTTCATCACAGGAGCGGGATTGAAGAAGTGCATGCCGACAACGGGCCTGTCCAGGCCTGCGCCGATCTCGGTAATGGACAAAGAAGAGGTGTTGGTCGCAAAAATGCAATCCGCTTTGCAGATGTCCTGCAGTTCCTTGAAGGTCTGCTTCTTGATCTGCATGTTCTCCAGAGCTGCTTCTACGACCAGGTCGCAATCCGTGCAGATGGTCTTCACGCCGGTGGTGATCTTCGCCAGAACCGCGTCAGCCGCCTCCTGGGTCATCTTTCCCTTGGCGATTCTCTTCTCGAAGCCCTTCGCGATCTTCTTCTTGCCGTTTGCCGCGAATTCTTCGTTGATATCGCAGAGAAATACTTCATAGCCTTCTGTCTGTGCAAAAGCCTGTGCGATACCGGAACCCATTGTGCCAGCGCCGATAATACCTACTTTCATGATAAAATCCTCCTGATATATGATTGAAATTTTGAATTGACTGTTATCCTTCAGCAGTTCTTGAAAGGCTCTTTGACCTTTTCCTTGTTCTTGTCCAGGAAAAAGGCCATGCCGTACTTCTGATCTTCGGTCTCGAAGCAGTCGCCGAACAGTTTCTCTTCGATGACGATGGCCTGATCCATGTCAGCGTCCAGACCTTCGTTGATCGCCTTCTTGCAGTTACGCACTGCGATGGGGGCGTTCTTCGCGATGGTCGCAGCCATCTTCTCCGCCGCTGCCATCAGCTCGTCCTGCGGATAAACCGCATTGACAAGGCCGATCCTGTACGCTTCGTCCGCCTTGATGTTGCGCGCGGTGTAAATCATCTGCTTGGCCATGCCCGCGCCTACCAGACGCGCCAACCTCTGGGTGCCGCCGAAGCCGGGGGTGATGCCCAGCCCCACTTCGGGCTGCCCGAATACGGCGTTCTCGGAACAGATGCGGATGTCGCAGCTCATGGAGATCTCGCAGCCACCGCCCAGCGCAAAGCCGTTCACCGCCGCGATCACAGGAATCGGGAAGGTCTCCAGCCTGCGGAACACGTCGTTGCCCTTCTTGCCGAAGGCTTCGCCTTCCGCCTTCGTCAGGGTGCTCATCTCGCCGATGTCCGCGCCCGCCACGAAGGACTTCTGTCCCGCGCCGGTGAGGATCAGGCATCTGACCGTATTCAGGTCAACGCCGTCCAGCGTCTTATCCAGCTCGTCCAGAACCGCGGAGTTGAGCGCATTGAGCGCTCTCTCGCGGTTGATGGTGATGATCGCGTACTGCCCTTTCTGTTCGTACAAAATGTATTCCATTTTTTCCTCCATTCCGAAGCGTTTTACGCTGGGGAACGCGCGCCGAATCCTCAATTCGGCGCTGCGCAAGAATCGAACTCCCGAAAAACAGAATCTCGATTCTGAGGATTTGTGACGCTTCGGCACAAATCCGGATTGGGAAATGCGTTATCGACCGCTTTTTCCAATCTTCCCGCCTTTTCTGTCCGCCTCCGCCTTCGGGAGGCCGTCCGGCGTATGTGGTTTATACATAGTTAGGAGAATGTCTCAAAGCTGAGCCATTCTCCAGGTTTTCAGTCTTCTTTGAAAGATCAGTCTCTCTCCACGATGGTCGCGCATCCCATGCCGCCGCCGATGCAGAGGGTCGCCAGGCCTTTCTTCAAATCCTTCGCTTCCATCTCATGCAGCAGAGTCACCAGGATACGGCAGCCGGAAGCGCCTACCGGATGACCCAGGGCGATGGCGCCGCCGTTGGGGTTGAGCTGCTCGTCGGTGAAGCCCAGCTCTCTTTGAACAGCGATGGACTGCGCTGCGAACGCTTCGTTGGCTTCGATGACGTCGAAGTCTTCGATCTTCATACCGGTCTTCGCCATCACCTTCTTGGTCGCAGCCACGGGGCCGATGCCCATGATGGTGGGATCCACGCCTGCCAGCGCGCCCGCAACCCAGGTCGCCATGGGCTTCACGCCCAGCTCTTTTGCCTTCTCTTCGCTCATCACGATCACTGCCGCAGCGCCGTCATTGATGCCGGAAGCGTTGCCCGCAGTCACCAGGCCATCCTTCTTGAATGCAGGGCGAAGTCTCGCGATGCTCTCGGCGGTGGTGCCGGGACGGGGACCCTCATCCTTCTTGAACTCGATGGTTTCTTTTTTCTTCTTCACGGTAACGGGCACGATTTCCTTATCGAATGCGCCTGCTTCCTGAGCCGCGCATGCCTTCTGCTGAGATTTCGCAGCGAATACATCCAGCTCTTCTCTTGTGATGCCCCACTGATCGCAGATATTCTCCGCCGTGATGCCCATATGATAGTCGTTAAACGCTTCCCACAGCGCATCGTGAACCATGGTGTCCACCAGCTTGCCGTCGTTCATTCTATAGCCGTAACGACCCTGCATTACAGCGTAAGGAGCCATAGACATGTTTTCCATACCGCCGGCTACCACGATATCCGCTTCGCCTGCCGCGATCATCTGCGCTGCCATATTCACGCAGTTCAATCCGGAGCCGCAGACCACGTTCACCGTAACGGCCGGAACTTCGATCGGAAGACCTGCCTTGATGGAAGACTGGCGCGCTACGTTCTGACCCTGTCCAGCCTGAATGACGCATCCCATATAAACCTGATCCACCTGGTCAGCCGGAACGCCCGCTCTGTTTAAAGCTTCCTTAATCACGATCGCACCCAGGTCCGCAGCCGGTGTGGTGCTCAATGTGCCTCCCATAACGCCGATCGCCGTACGGCAGGCACCTGCTAAAACGATTTTCTTAGCCATGTCTCTTCCTCCATTTGATTTAAAGATACCTGAAAATCGGGCTCAACACAAATTGTTAATTTTTTGTCATTGCCCGCTGTGAATATTATAACATACCGCTTGGGACAGGGCAAGCAAAATTCGGCCTCATCCGGCATTTTCTGCACCATTCCGGACACGCGGGGGGGATTGCTCCCGGCTCTTCTCCCACTCCTCCACGGCAGGATCCCTCATTTCCAGCACCCGGCGCCATTCCTTCGTGCCCTCCACCTTCGCCGTCTCGCTCCTGTGCTTTCGCAGGAAACGGCTCAGTTGATAGCAGTCGATCCAGATCTCGTTGTTCGATTCCTTCTGGGATTCGTCGAAGATCAGCTCCATCCCCCAATGCAAATGAGTAGTCTTGATATTGTTCACGTTTTCCGTGGTGCTGTAGCCCGTATGCCCCATATAGCCGATAACCTGACCGGCCGTCACCGCATCTCCCTCCTTTAAATCGGACTGATAGGGATAATTTTGCCGCAAATGGGCGTAGTAGTAATACCTCTTTTGGTCGAAGCTGCGGATTCCGATCCGCCATCCCCCGTACTGATTCCAGCCCAACACTTCCACATAGCCGGATTCGATAGCGATGATGGGCGTGCCCACCTGTCCCATCATATCGTGCCCCAGGTGGGGCCGGCTGTATCCGTAACTCCGGGTAGCGCCGAAATCGTCGTAATCCGAATAGTCGAACCCCTTCGCAATGGGGGAATAGGCTTTCAGCCCGTAAACTTTCTCCCAGACGACAGTTCCGTCCTCCTGCTTCGTTTGCCTCTCATACTCCCCCACCATGCCGGACAGCACGGCGCCATAGGCTTCTTTATAATAAGGATAGTACTTCAAATCCGCGCCCGCGGCGTCGATCGCGTCCGTGGCCGTCCGGGTCGCATCCGCCTCCTCCATGGCCTTTGCCGCCGTCTTTTCCATCTCCGCCATCGCCCGGCTGTCGAACTGTCCCCCCCACTTCGCCGCCGTATGGGCCAGCAGACAGACCCAATCCAGGCGGGTGCCCGCTTCATGGGCCTTCACATCCTGTTCATAAGCGAAGTCCAGCGCCTCGCAGGGTACCGTGAAATCCACCCACTTGATATAATCCTGCTTTCCCTCGGCCGTATTCTGCCAGCCGATCCGAAGGTTTGCCGAAACCGTTTCCGACTGCTCCCTGTCCAGAAAAAGTCCGCTGACCAGGATCAGGATCAACAGAAGTTCGATCAGAATCGCCGCCTGATATTTTCCAAACCGCATGGCTGCTCCCGGGCTTTTTCCCTATTCTATGAAAAAAACCTTCCCGTTTAGAACTTCCCGCCAGGCTCCGTTCATTCCGCCGTTTCCGCGGTCTCCCTCCTGCGGATCTGATTTTCCCAGGATCCGTATCCGCTCTCCTTCCTGCGATCCGGAAGCCGGTAGTTCGCTTTGAGCCAATCCCCCAGAAATCTGGTGAATTTCGCGCTTCCGCCCTCGTTGAGATGGGCGTGATCCGCGTAATCCGTCGAGAAATCCAGCCCCATCTGCCGGTAACAGGCAGCGGTATTGCTGTTCAGAAACAAAATCCCCCTCTCTTCCGCCAGCTCTTTCAGGAAATTGTACGCTTCCTGATCTTCCTCTTCCAGCAGATAGGGTGCGCTCATCAGGGCGAGATCGATCCCTTCCTCCTGCGTCAACGCTGCGATTTTGTCGAAATAGTGCTGAGACTTTTCCGTCAGGGGCCTGCTGCCCGTCACATGGCTCATATCCGGCTCCGTCAGCTGCGCATGGCTGACCAGAGGCGTATATCCTTTCCATCGGGCCATTTCTCCCCTGTTCCAGAAAAAAATCCGGAAATCCTCGCCGGTCAGTTCATCATACCGGTCATGATATCTGGGATAGCCCAGGAAAAATTCCATCCGATTTACGGGAGTACTGGCTTTCACTGCGGCGAGTTTGTTCAGGGATCTTTTCATTCCCCCCAGGTTTTCATCCAGCCACTTTTCCTGATAATCGTCGGAAAAGCGTGCGGGCCCGAACAGATCCAGCACCACCAGCCCCGGTTTCTGAGTCTTGAGCGCTTCCTTCAGCGCGTGGTAACTGTTCCAGAGGGGCTGTTCGGCCCCTGTACACAAATAAGCCGCTATCCCGTAATCATCCCACAGGATTTGCGTATCCACGTTACAATGCACGTGGCTGGTTCCTAAAAACAACACGTCGATTTTCCCCCGGGGTTGGGCGTACAGATACCGCATCTGATCCACCCCGTGGGGCGACTTGACGCACAGCGCGCAGTCCGCCAGATACAGTGCGAATATTGCCAGGCAGACGAAGCACAGCAGGCGGATTCCTTTTTTCTTCATTCGAGCCTCCTGTCAGAAATTCAGATAGATGAAACCGGCAGCGTCATATCCCGTGCCGTACCTTCCGAAAATGAAGGTCGACACAAGAAGGATGAGACAAATTCCCCAGCGCAGGGGGAAAGGAGAACGATAGATCCATAAAAACGGCTCCTCCTTTGTCCTCTCGGAGACCAGGTCCAGGATAAAAAGCAGCAAAGCCGCCACCACCGCGATCCAGAATTCCGTCCGGTTCAGGCCCATGGCATACAAAAACTCCTTCGCAAAGGCGAACCCTTGCCAGCGGGTGAACAGATTTTTCAGACAGACCCATGCCATGGGCAGCGTCTCGCTGCGAAATACGATCCAGAGGCAGGTCACAGCCGAAAAGGTCAGGCAGCTGCCCGCAGCCCGCAGCAGACTCCGAAACGGCAAAGGACGCCCTTTCCGGCATTTGCCCCAGACGAAATGCCAGAAATCCTCCGCTACCAGAAGCAGGCCGTGCAAAAGTCCCCAGACCAGAAAGGTGGGCGCCCCGCCGTGCCACAGGCCGCTGGCCAGAAATACCACCAGCAGATTGGCGTATTTACGAAACCTTCCTTTCCGGTTCCCTCCCAACGGAATGTATAGGTAATCCCGCAGCCAGCTGCTCAGAGAAATGTGCCAGCGGCGCCAGAAATCCGAAAATCCCGCTGCGAAATACGGTTGCCGGAAATTCGGGATCAGCTCGAAACAGAATAGCCTCGCTACACCCGCCGCGATGCAGGAATAGCTGGCGAAATCGCAGTACAGCTGAACGGAATAGAACAGGGCTGCCATCAGCATGGTGAAACTGTTGCCATCCTCATACATGCCGAAGAGATGATCCACCAAAACCGCAGCCCGGTCAGCGATCACCAGCTTCATGAAAAGGCCGAGCAAAATTCCGATCAGTCCCTGAACAAACCGATCATAGTCGAACAGCTCCCGACGCTTCTTGGTCAACGCTTCCCGAAGCTGAGGAAGGAAATGTTCCCCTCTCTCGATCGGGCCGCTGGACAGATTTGGGAAAAAAGAAACGAAGGCCGCATATCGTCCCAGGTGTTTCTGCGCTCTATATTTTCCAGAGGCCGTATCCAGCAAATATCCTGCGGCCTGCAGGGTATAGAATGAAATGCCGATGGGCGCTGCCAGGTTCATCCTTCGGGCTACATCCAGCCGTACCACCGCCAGACCGTGGCCAAAAGTCCGGTTAATCAGCGTTTCCCACACGGGGAAATAGCGGAATACAGCCAAAATGCCGAAGTTGAGGATCAGACAGGACACTACGAGAAGCCGCTTCGCCCGAGGGGATTTCAACCGTTCTGCCACCAGGGCACATCCCCAGGTAGAGAGGATGGAGAACAGCAACCAGATCCCCGAAACCGCATCCGCCCACAGGAAGAAAGCCGCGTTTGCCGCCAGCAAAACCCACAGCCGCATCCTGGAAGGAACCGCATAATAAAGGCACAGAGAGACCGCCACAAGTCCCAAAAAACCATAAGACTGAAAAGACAAATCCGCCCCTCCTTTCCGTTTTCTATCGGTAGACCGCTTCCCGCTGGATCCAGAAGCTCACGAAGAACAGCAGCACGTCCACCGGGATCTTGACCGCGATTTCCCATCCTCCGGTAAAGGAATGGATCAGGCTCACCAGAAACGCGCTGCAGCTCATCTGGATCGCAGCCAGGATAAAATATTTCACCGCCGATTTCCATACCGCTTCGCCGCTTTTGAACACCACCCGATAGTTGATGCCGAAATTATAGAGCGAAGACAGTACCCGGGCAGCCACGGTAGACAGCACGATGTAATCGGCATACAGCAGCGTCTTATCCCGCAGCAGGGCGCAGAACAGGGAGAACAAAATCAGATCCAGGACGCTGGAAGACAGCGAAGAAAACAGGAATTTTCCAAACATCCCATAAATCCTCGCAGAATCCCGAATGGGCCTGAAATGGCTGCTCTTGTTTTTCTCCAGATAAATGGTGGGGATCGGCACTTCCAGAATTGGAATCTGGGCCGCCTTCGCCTCCAGCAACATATTGGTTTCGAATTCGAACCGCTCGCCGGAAACGTTCATCAGCCGCGCCATCAGCCCTCTCGGAATGCCTCGCAGGCCGGTCTGGGTATCGGAAACCGCAACTCCCACCAGGTATCGCAGCACCAGCCGTGTAGCCTTGTTGCCGAAAGACGACCGGGCGGGCACGCCCTTTTCGTCAAAATTCCGGCATCCCAGCACCAGGGCCATGGGATGCTCTGCCATCGCCTCCATGCATTTGCGGATGCTGGCCGCAGTATGCTGACCGTCGCTGTCCGCCGTCACACAGCCGACGGCGTCCGGAACGCTTTGCAGGCATTCGTTGAAGGCCGTTTTCAGCGCTCTCCCCTTTCCCAGATTCACCGCATGGCGGAGCACTTTTGCCCCGTATTCTGACCGCGCCCGTTCGAATAGCTCACCGTATTCCGGCCCGCTGCCGTCATCCACCACGATCGCCGGTCCGAGCCCCTCTTTTTGCAGATCCCCGAGCAGGCCCAGCATTTTTTCGTCCGGCTCATAGGCCGGAATCACCACCGGAATTCCTTTTATTTCCGTCATTTCAACGATACCTCCTCCAGTTTCATCACGCCCTCGTCCCAAAGGATCCGATATAGCGTCCCGGTTCGAAATTCCCGGTTAAATTCCGAAAACAGTTTTTTCGCATCTCCCTGTATCGGATCGCAGTACAGATAGCCCGCATGAGAAGATTGTGCTGCGTTTAAAACCTCAGAGGATCCCATGGTCTCCGGATCCAGGGCAGCGAAGAGCAGAGAGACCGGGGAGGCCTCAAAGGCCACATAGGTATTTTTCACCCATTGATTTTCCGCCGCGTCCCTGCAATACAGCACGCGCATTCCATCCCCATAGTCCATTCCGCCGATCGTTTCCAGAAACCGCTGCGAATCCTCTGAAATCATCTCTTTTCGGGCGGACAGATCCGCCTCCCGAGTCTGCCGGTATCCCCAGAATCCCTGCCATACCTGAGGCCAGTGCGCGCTGGCGGCGACAAAGGCCAGACAGATCAGCCAGGATTTGTAGCGGTGCCAGAACCGAAGGGGCCAATACCCCTTTCGACATTCCTCCCCCCGATCCCGGGACAGATACAGAGATGCCAGCAAACACAGCGATCCTATCGTAAAAGGCGCGCCGTAGCGTTCGATGGATGAGACCATTCCGAAGGGTTCCAGGTACTGGGTTTCCGCCGCGAAGATAGTCAGGTGGCTCACCAGGTTGATCCCGTAGAAAATCAGCCCGCTGGCCGGCAGGAATACGCCCAGCAGCCTGGCGTCCTCCCGGGAAACGAACTTCTTTTTGCACAGGAGAAACAGAATCAGACAGATCGTGCAAAAGAGGCCCAGGGGTGAGAAATCTATTCCCCAGGTGGTTCCCCGGTGCAACGGCCAGAAGACGAAAGCCTCCGCGAAAGAGGAAAGCAGGGTTCGCCTGGTTTCCGGCAGAAGCACCGGCAAGTTGCCCGCCGCCATGGATACAGCAGCTCCGGTAAGTTTGGCCACCCGCCGCATCAAAAGGCAGAACAGCATCCAGCTGCCGCCGGACAAAACAGGCGCCGCCGTCACCAACAGAAGCGGTCGGATCGTTCTCCCCTCCCCCCTGCGGGCCCGCTGCAAAAAGCGGATCCACAAAAAAGCCAGGCCGAAAGCCGCCCACAGAAAGCCCACGGACTTGATGAGCACCAGCGCGCTCAGATACAGCGCCAGACGGAGCCAGTAGAACGTCTTCCGATGGCCCGTCTCATCGAATACGGCCGCCAAAAACGCACCGTAGATCACAGCCATGGCCAGATCCGCGCACATTCCCTGGCAGTAGAAGACTTCCGCGACGCTGGGAAACGCCCAGAGACATAGGACGGAAGCTGCGGCCACCGCCGGATTTTTCCCCTTCAGTTTGCCCAGGAGCGGTACCAGGAAGGCGAATACGCCGAAAGCATAGCCGGCGAACATCAGTCCTTCCGAAAAGCGCTCCGGATTCCAGTGCACAAACCACCATTTCAGCAGTTGGAGGCCCGGCGGATAGTCCCCGAATTCGGATGCCGCATTGGTATAACGGGCCGCGAAGCCGTCCAGCCCGTACAGCGCCTTCACGTCCGTGGCCCAGAAGTTCAGGTCGTCCCACCAGGTAGCAACCCGGCCGCTCATCAAAAGAGCTGCGCCCCCGAGGGCGACGGCCGCCGTCGGCACGGAAATATGGCACAGGGCCCTGCTGGCGCCTGAAAAGAATTTCTTCCGTTTTTCTCTGCCCGCAAAGGCCAGCCAGCACAGCCAAAACAGCAAAAAAACGGCCCCTGCCCCATCGATCCAGGAAAGCCTGTCCCAAAATGCGAGACCGTAAAGCGCAAACATCAGCAAACAAACGCCCATGGGCAGGACATCTGCGATCTTCTCCTCAAAATAAATGCTCAAACACAGGATCAGCAGGCAGAAAGCCGCTATATCGATTATCATCATCATCAGATTGTCTCCCCTGTCTGTTTTCCGAATAGCCCGCCCTGTCTTTCAGCGCGTGCCTGTTCCCATTATGCCCTGTTTTGCGTATAGAAGCAAGGGGCTTGTGGCCGAAACAAATGTCCGGCCGCAAGCCCCTTGCATCGCTGTCGTTTGGCTGAGGGTTCCCTCTTTTCCACAAATCACCCTTCCGGTTCGATAAGGCCGTAGGTATTGCCTTTCCTCTTATATACCACGTTCACCTGATCTGTCTCCGCATTGTAGAATACGAAGAAATTGTGTCCCAATAGCTCCATCTGCACGCACGCGTCCTCCGGATACATGGGTTTGATATCGAACCGTTTGGTTCTGACGATCTTCACTTCTTCGTCCTCATCGAAGTCCTGTTCCATATAAGCGGGCTGAAAGCTGCCGCCGGACTGATGCTGCGCGATCAGTTTGTTCTTATATTTTTTCAACTGTCTTTCGATGATCTCCTCCACCAGATCGATGGAAACATACATGTCGTTGCTTGTCTGCTCCGAGCGGATGATAGTCCCCTTCACCGGGATCGTCACTTCGATCTTCTGCCGTTCTTTCTCCACGCTCAATGTCACTATCACTTCCGTATCCGCAGTGAAGTATTTCTCCAGCTTCCCCAGCTTGGTTTCAATGGCGCTGCGCAACCCTGTCGTGACATCGATGTTCTTTCCGCTGATCACAATCTTCATACAATCATCATCCCTTCCGGTTCATAATTCGGAAACGCCGACCTCGAGTTTCCCATCGGATTTCCTGAATAAATTATAGCATACCCCGATGGCCGAAGCAATGTTTTCTGAATCTTTCTGATAATAATCAGAATTTTCTGATAATTATTTTTTATCATCTTTCCGATCTGTTTTCAAAATTTTGGTACATCCTCACAAAACAGGCGTTTGCTTTTCTCCTTCTATTTTCGCATCGGCTTTCCACTCCATCCCTGTGGATAATGTGGATAAATGAGTGTATAAGTTCAAAAACAAGCATCTCCCAAATTTTTTGATGTGGATAACTCTGGTGATAAAAAAACCCTTTTTTCGTCCATATCTGTCACATTTTGTGCATTTTTACAGAGACCTTACAATTTCCGCGACGTTAAAGGATCTGCAACTTTCTGACAACAGCTCTCAGGTCTGCCCGTAGTACGCATCTTTCCCGTGTTTCCTGAAATAGTGCTTATCCTGCAGCGGCTGAGGCGCGGGGGAAATCCGCGCGTTGATGATTTCCGACCGATAGGCCATTTTGGCCACCTCTTCCAGCACTACTGCATTATGTACCGCTTCCACGGCGTCCTTTCCCCAGGCGAAGGGGCCGTGATTTTTGCACAGAACAGCCGGCACTGCAAGGGGATCCTTCCCCATCCGCCTGAATTCGTTCACGATCAGAAGCCCTGTATTCTTCTCATAGGCGCTCTCGATCTCCTCCTCCGTCAGGCCGCGCAGGCAGGGGATTTCCCCGTAGAAATAGTCCGCATGCGTGGTGCCGTAACAAGGGATATCCCGCCCTGCCTGTGCCCAGCTGGTGGCATAGGACGAATGGGTGTGGACGATTCCTCCCACCCGGTCAAATGCCCGATAGAGTTCGATGTGAGTTGCCGTATCGGAAGAAGGTCTTAAATCCCCTTCCACCCTGTTCCCGTCCAGATCCATCACCACCATATCCTCCGGCCTCAGCCGGTCATAATCCACCCCGCTGGGCTTGATCACGAACAGACCGCTCTCCCGGTCGATCTGACTGACATTTCCCCAGGTAAAGGTCACCAGCCCGTATCCGGGGAGCTTTCTGTTCGCCTCGCACACTGCCTCTTTCAACGCTTCCAACATTTCTGCATCCTCCTCGTCTTTCTGTTCCATCCGTTTCGCTCAGCTGTTTTCCCGCAGACAGTCCACCGCCGCCCGCTCCACGGGCAGGCACTGACGGTACCTTTCGATGAATCGTTCGAATCCATCCACATCCCGGGCGTCCGGTTCCGCACAGACCGCCTTCCTTTCCGCGAATACCCGGACCTTTAAGTACGCATCCAGGCTTTCCCCCTCTTCCCGATACAGCATATAGGCCGCCAGCAGGGCGATTCCCCAGGCGCCGCCTTCCCCCGCCGTTTCCATCACGGACACGGGCGCGTTCAGGGCCGCCGCCAGGATCTTCTGCCCCACCTGAGGGGTCTTAAACAGTCCTCCGTGCCCGGTGATCCGGTCGATCTTCACCTTCTCTTCCTTCAGCAGGATGTCCATCCCCACCTTCAGGGTGCCCAGCGCCGCATACAGATGCGAGCGCATGAAATCCGCCAGATCGAAACGGCTGTCCGGGCAGCGCAAAAACAGCGGCCGGCCTTCCTCAAATCCCGTGATATGTTCCCCCGAAAAATAGTTATAGGCCATCAGGCCTCCGCAGTCCGGCTCTCCCTCCAGCGCCTTTCGATAGAGCAGGGAGAAGAGCTGTCCCATATCCGTTTTCACTCCGAGAAGATCCGCGAACTCGGAAAAAAGTCCTACCCACGCGTTCAAATCCGATGTGCAGTTGTTGCAGTGCACCATGGCCACAGGATCCCCGCATGGCGTTGTCACCATATCGATCTGAGGATACAGGGCGGACAGGGGCTTTTCCAGAACCACCATGGAAAAAACGCTCGTTCCGGCGGAAACATTGCCGGTTCGTTTGGCCACGCTGTCCGTAGCTGTCATCCCGGTACCCGCGTCTCCCTCCGGAGGGCAGAGGCGAACGCCCGGCTCCAGCGCGCCGGTTTCATCCAGAAGGGCTGCTCCTTCTTCCGTCAGGATGCCCCCTTCTTCTCCTGCCGTCAACACTTCGGGCAGAATCTCCCGTATTTTCCACGGATAGCCTTTTCGTGCCACCAGGGCATCGAACTTTTCCAACATACCCGCATCGTAATCCTTTTGTTCTGAATCGATGGGAAACATCCCGGAGGCCTCTCCGATGCCCAGTACCTTTTTCCCGGTCAGTTTCCAGTGAATATAACCCGCCAGCGTGGTCAGATATGCGATCCTTTCCACGTGATCTTCCCCGTGATCTTCCCCGTTTAATATCGCCTGATACAGGTGGGCGATGCTCCACCGCTGGGGAATCTGAAACCCGAATTCATCGGAAAGCCGTTGGGACGCTTCCCCCGTCATGGTGTTTCTCCAGGTGCGGAAAGGGACCAGGAGGTTCCCCTCCTCATCGAAAGCCATATAGCCGTGCATCATGCCCGAAAATCCCATGGCGCCGATCCGGGTGAGGGGCACTCCATACTGCCGCTCGACCGCTTCCGCCATGTTCCGGTAACTGTCCCTCAGCCCGTTCCAGATATCTTCCAGACTATAGGTCCAGATCTTATTCTCCAGCCGGTTTTCCCAGTCGTGGCTTCCCACCGCGATGGGCTCGTGCGTCTCGTCGATGAGAACCGCCTTGATCCGGGTGGATCCGAATTCGATCCCGAGCACCGTCCGCCCTTCCGTCAGACAGGCGATCCTCCTTTGCGTTTCCCGCGCACTCGTTTTCATTTCCATAGACGTCTCTCCCTTCTCGTCAATCGTTTTGGCTGCAGATCCTCCTTGTCCCAGTATAGCATAGGAGCGTCGGAAACAGAAGCGACAAAAAACTCCTTTCCGATCCGGGCCGATCTTCCGGCCCTTTTCGAAAAGGAGTTCCCACTCTCTATTCCCAGCATAAATTTCCCCGGTTCTGTCCCGGTCAGAAGATCCTTCTGATCGCTACGGGAGTTCTGTAATCCGCGTTGGAAATCTTGATGCCCGTGGCTGCGGTGCTGGCGTGCACGATTTGCCCGCCCCCGATATAGATACCCACATGTCCGGAATAACAGATCAGATCGCCAGGCTGCGCCTCCTCGAGGCTGTCCACCGCATATCCTACATGCCTGTCCGCCGAGGAAGAATGCGGCAGGGATACGCCGAAGTTTTTATAGACGCTCATGACGAATCCGGAACAGTCCGCTCCGTTGGTCAGGCTGGTTCCTCCGTAAACATAAGGGTTGCCCACGAACCGAGTAGCGAAGCTGGCCACTGCGGAACCGAGGCTTCCGTCGGAGGACACCGCAGGCGCGCTGACCGCTTCTTCCTGCTGTTCTTCTTCCTGAACCGCTTCCTCCTGCTGCGCGTTCGAATCGTTCTGCGCCGCTTCCTGCTCCTGCCTCTTTTGTTCTTCCTGTTTCAGCTTTTCCTCCGCAGCCTGCGCCGCTTTTCTGGCTTCTTCCCTGGCCTGTTCTTCCTCTTCAAGGCGTGCCTGCTCTTCTTCGACGGATTCAGCGGTTACGTACTCGATTTCCACGTTCACATAATCCTTGGAAACCCAGCCGTCCCCTTCCTCTATGCTCACTTTGACAAAACCGTTCTTCTCTTCCAGAACCGTCAGCTCTTCTCCCATGGGGATCAGCCCCAGGACGGAAGCATCCAGGCTCGCGTCCGTGCGCACTTTCAACGTCTGTGTATTGACCACGGCGACCTTATTGCCGACCTCGTCGGCGATCTTCTTCGCTTCGTCTCCCGCCTTGAAATACTCCGCTTTCACGTAGCCTTCCACGTTGCCGGACTTCACTTTGTACCATCCGTCCGCTTCCTCTCCGATCAGC
Organism: Clostridiales bacterium; assembly: GCA_003343625.1. Lineage (GTDB taxonomy): Bacteria > Bacillota > Clostridia > Lachnospirales > Lachnospiraceae > Gallintestinimicrobium > Gallintestinimicrobium pullicola. The sequence goes on along the minus strand of QAKV01000028.1, from coordinate 91,739 downwards.
GTGCCCACGGAATTGTCATACAGCTTTCCGACGATCTCCCCATCCGTCCCCGGGGTATTGCGGATATTGACGTAATCGTTGACCTGGGCGATGATCAGCGTCTCTTCCTCTTCTTTCGCTTCCTGCTCCTCTTCGGGAACCGAGGTTTCGTGTTCCCGGATCACGGGCTCCACCGCTTCCACGATTTCCGTCTCGCTCTCGGATTCTTCCACGGATTGACTCCCGTCCTCTGTCCCGGTCTCCGGTTCGGTTCCCTTTTCGGATGCTTCGGAAGATTGTGTCTCTGCCCGGGTTTCGCCGGCGCTATCAGTCTCCGGCTCGCTATTCGATTCGCTCTGCGTCTCGCTCGCCGTCTCCGACTGACTTTCCGTCCCGGATTCGACTTCCGTCTCGGATTCCTTCTCCTCGGAGGACGCCGTGGATGCCGCTTCCGAAGATTCCGCCGCGCTTTCGGAGGCGGTCTCCGTTTCTTCGGTTTCTTCTGTTTCTTCTATAGAAGAAGCGTTTTCCGTCCCGGAAGACACCGACTCTTCTTCCTTTTCTTTCAACGCAGCCTTCCGCTTCTTCACGTCCTCGCGGATAATCGCGATAGAAGTTCCTTCTCCGAGAGTAAGTCCCAATCCGGCCGCCGGAAGGAACGAAGCCACAGTCGCCGTTGCATCCGTATGGAATGCACTCCCGGTCAGCATCACTGCCGCCGCGACTGCGCACACCGTTACTTTCGTCAATTTACGATTACGATTCATAGACTCCTCCGAACAGATCGTTCCTCATTTGTTACATTTATTACAAAAATATTAACTACAGGGATTACTATAACACCGACATGATCTTTTGTCAATTGACATACTTTGCCAAATCAGTACATTTTTTGTGTATAAATTGTGACATTTCTATGACTTTTCGTCATTTTTTACAGAAACGATATAAGCCTGTCCGGCCGCGGCTCCGAGCCCTTCCCGGAAACACAATTTCTCCTCACTTTTTGCACAAAATCATCACAAAGCGAAAATAATTCCGACACATTTCCCTTCTATACTACAGGCATAGAAACAAAGAAGACAATAGAACTCTTCATTGTGCAAAGATCAGAAAGGGGTTGTCAATGATGTCAGAATATACCAATTTTAACCAGGGAAGCGACAACAGCTTCGAGAACACGAATCAAACCTATCATTATGAAAACAGCAGCATCCCTGCCCCCAGGGCTCCTAGGAAACGCCGTGGGAACGGGAAAGCCGGGCGTACTGCCAAAAAGATCGGGGCGGTGGCCTTGAGCGCCGTTTTGTTCGGCGGAGTGGCGTCCGGGACTTTTCTGGGGATCAACTATGCCGCCGGATATACGCCCGGCGCCCTGCAGGCGCAGCAGGATAGCGGATCGGAAAGCGGGGCGGAATCCCCGGCTGCATCTTCCAGCAGCCTGATGACAACTACTGCTTCCGCGTCCCAGTCGGAAAATAAGGGCAGTATGGACGTCTCGGATATCGCATCCGCGGTGATGCCTTCCATCGTATCCATCACGAACCGGTCCGTTCAGGAAGTCCAGAACTACTTCAGCATCTTCGGATATGGCGGACAAATGCAGCCTCAGGAAACGGAGAGTTGCGGTTCCGGTATCATCATCGGAGAAAATGACAGCGAGCTTTTGATCGTTACCAACTACCACGTAGTGGAAGACGCGGATACGCTTTCGGCCTGTTTCATCGATAATCAGGTCTACGAGGCGAATCTGAAGGGCGCGAATCCCGACAACGATCTGGCGGTCATCGCCATTCCTCTGGAGAATATCTCGGACGATACCCTGTCCCAGATCAAAATCGCCACCGTCGGCGATTCCGATGCCTTAAAGGTCGGCGAACAGGTTGTGGCTATCGGCAACGCCCTGGGTTACGGGCAGTCCGTCACCACAGGCATCGTCAGCGCCACGGATCGAACCCTGCAGACGGAAGCGAGCGCGGTCAGCACTGCGACGGAAGACCTTCCTACCTATATTCAGACCGATGCGGCCATCAATCCCGGCAACAGCGGCGGCGCTCTGGTGAATATGGACGGCGAAGTGATCGGCATTAACTCCGCAAAACTGGCCAGTACCGAAGTGGAAGGCATGGGATATGCGATCCCGATCTCCAGAGTTTCCGATATTATCGAAACGCTGATGAATGAAACCACCCGAACCAAAGTGTCGGATGCTGAAAAATCCAGCATCGGCATCACCGGCATCACGGTGAACGAAGCGATCAACGAAGCTTATGACATCCCGGCAGGCGTCTATGTGGCGGAAGTCATGGAAGGCAGCGGCGCCGATGAGGCCGGCATCCGGCAGGGAGACGTGATTACGGCTTTCGATGGCAAAGAGGTCACAGATATCCAGCAGCTGCAGGAACTGCTGCAGTACTACTCCGCAGGGGAAACCGTGGAAGTAACGCTCAAGACCATGGGCGACGGAGGATATGTGGATAAAACGGTCTCACTGACCTTAAGCCACGCGGCGAATACCAGCCAGACGGATTCCGAAAGCGCCGAGAGTTCCGATGATGTGCTGAGAGGATACAATGCGCAGTAAAAACCGGCAACTGTAGGACGGAGGCGGCGGATAGGGAAGGAGTCTTCCCCATCCGCCGCCTCCCCTATTTCGGACGTTTCCCCATCAGGCAGAACCATTCCGGCAGCCCGATTCCCCATTTCTCATTTCGTTCGCACAATTCTTCCAGATGATACGGGCGGATCCCCGCATCCATCACCGCGTTTAAGATGTCCTGTATCCTCCAGTGGAAATTCACCGCATATTCATCCTCGAAAGGGCCTGTGGAATCGTAGGATTTCAGGGGTTTCCCCTCTTCGTCGAAAGGCCGCACAAAAGGATGCTTTTCGAAGATCACATCCCATCCGTCCGGCCTGAGCACCCGATACACGTTCCGGTACATGGACTCTAAATCGTCGAGCCATACGTGTACGCCGTTGGATGTGTAGACCAGATCGTAGGTTTCATCCGGTACCCCTTCCAGCGTCATCGTATCCGCGCGGATCCACTCGATGGAAGCGCCCAGATTCTCCCGCTCCGCGACTTTTCTGGCATTGGCGAGCTGGTTTTCGGAAATATCGCAGGAAGTCACCCGGGCGCCCAGAAGGGCGAAGGCGAATACCGCCAGGTTGTCCCCGCTGGAGGGTACGCAAATCCGCTTTCCCCTCCAGTCCGGATAATGATCCGTCAGCCAGCCCCAGACCGCCGGATGAAAAGCTTTCGCAGGATCTTTCAGCACCGGCTCCAGAACCTCACGGCAGTGGTTTCTCCTGGCCCACTCTCCCGAAAAAGAGTTCCAGTCTTTTCTGTTCTTTTCCACGACATCGTTTTGTTTCATCTTCGCTTTCCCTTTCCGGGCCCTATAACAAAGCCGGAGTTCTGATCCTGTCAAAAAGTGTGCGCCGGAGCGCACACCCGCGCCGAGCGCGGTTGCCGTCAGGCAACACTCTACTTTTCGCGCGAGTGCGCATCCTCAGCGGAGCGTCTTTTTTGATACGATAGGAAATGGAATTTCCTATCGTATCAAAAAAAGCAGCCGTCAGCAGGCCGGATGATTTTCCTTCTGACTGACGGCTGTCCAAACTATCTTTCTTTTATTCTTCGTAGGGAACCACGGAGCCCTGATAGGTGTCGTTGATGAACGTTCTGATCTCATCGGATTTGAGCACTTCCACCAGCGCCTGAATTCCTTCCTTGTTCTCATTGCCTTCTTTGACCGCGATGACGTTCACATACTGCTGAATCGCTTCGGAATCGGCGGTTTCCAGCGCCACGGCGTCGGAAGTGGAAAGCCCTGCCTGCAGGGCGTAGTTTCCGTTCACCACGCCGAAGGCCACGTCGGGAAGGGTGCGGGCCACCTGCTCCGCCTGCAGCTCCACGATCTCCAGGTTATGCGGGTTCTCCGTGATATCCATCACCGTCGCGGTGATGCCCGCTTCCGGATCCAGAGTGATCAGGCCGTTTTCCTGCAGCAAAAGCAGGGCTCTGCCTTCATTGGTCGTGTCGTTGGGCACCGCGATTTCCGCTCCGTCGGAGATATTGTTCAGATCGCTCTCCTTGCCGGGATAGATCCCCAGGGGCTCATAGTGGATTTCCCCCGCGCTGACCAGATGAGTGCCTTTCTCCTCGTTGTAGCTCTCCATGTAGTTGATGTGCTGGAAGTAATTGGCATCGATGTCGCCGCTCTCCACCACTTCATTGGGCTGCACATAGTCCGTGAATTCCACCACTTCCAGAGTCCAGCCTTTTTCCTCCATCAGAGGTTTTGCCGCTTCCAGAATCTCCGCGTGGGGAACCGGGGTCGCCGCCACCGTAACCGTGCCCTTTTCCCCGGTCTGGGCCGTCTCCGGTTCCTCTGCTTCTGCCGCAACAGTGCCCGCAGATGCGCTCTCCTCTGCCGCCTGGGTTTCAGCCGGTACGGAAGCCTGAGTCGGCTCTCCCGAAGCGCCGCCGCATGCGGACAGAGTCAGCGCGCCGAAAGTCAGCGCGCACACCAGTGCCAATGCTCTTTTTTTCATAATACTCCTCCTCTTCCCGCCGCGCCCGGCGGCGGCATCCTTTTGATAAGACATCTATGATCGGATAGGGAAAGAATCTTCCCGATCCGCCGCGATACTCGCGACCAGCTCACAGCATACGCTGTTCGCTGTCCGTTACCCGGCAAATGTCTGCTCGTGCAAGCACGGCAGCCGCCTGCCGGGTATATCGCGCCAAACGGGCGTCTGGCCTTCAACCGGTCAGGCGCCTGTCCAGTTTCCTGGATAATTTCGTGCCCGCGAACTGGATCAGCTGCATCAGGATGACCAGCAGTACCACCGTAGCCAGCAGGATCTTGGTGTCCCACCTGGAGTAGCCATAGCGGATGGCCACATCCCCCAGCCCGCCGCCGCCGATGGCGCCGGACATGGCCGTATAACCCAGAACCGTGCCCAGGGCGATGGTGGAACCCACGATCAGGGAAACCCTCGCCTCCCCGATGAGCACTTTTTTGACGATGGCAAAAGTACCGGCGCCCATGCTCTGCGCCGCCTCGATCACGCCCCTATCCACTTCCAACAGGGAAGACTCCACCAGCCTGGCGATGAACGGCGCTGCAGCCAGCGTCAGGGAAATGATGGTGGCGTTGGCGCCGTAGGATTTTCCCGTGATGGCCCGGGCCAGCGGAGTGGCCAGCAGCATCAGAATCAAAAACGGGATGGAACGCGTGATGTTCACCACGATATCCAGCACTTTATACAGCACCGCTTTCGGCTTTAAGCCTCCCGGCGCACAGACTACCAGCAGAATTCCCACCGGAAGCCCGATCACATAGGCCAGCAGAGTGGACACCAGCGTCATATAGACGGAAACCCCTGTGGCCTCCAAAAGCATGGAAATTTCAGCGCTATTCAACATAATCCGTCAACTCCTCCACCGCGAGATTCCTTTCCTTCAGGTAGGCGATCATCTTTTCCGCCGTCTGTTCGTCCTCAGGCAGCTGCAGTACCATCTGCCCTCTGGCGATCCCTCCGATATCCTTCGTATCCGCCAGCAGTATGTTGACGCTGGCCCGACACTCCAGCACCATGTTGGCGATAACCGGCTCGAAGGAAGAATTTTCCGTAAAAACGATGCGGATACAGCGCTTGCTCTTCATCAGGCTCACCTTTCGCTCCCCCTGGAAGACCAGCCGTTTTGCGGCTCTGGATTTAGGCGAAGCGAACACCTCTTCCACCGTCCCGCTCTCTGCCAAAACGCCGGCGTCGATAATCGCCACCCGGGTGCAGATTTCCTGTACCACTTCCATGGAGTGGGTGATGATCACGATGGTGATGCCGTATTTCCGATTGATTTCCTTCAGCAGGGCCAGAATCGAACGGGTCGTAGTGGGATCCAGGGCGCTGGTGGCCTCGTCGCATAAAAGGATCTTGGGATCCATGGCCAAAGCTCTGGCGATGGCCACCCTCTGCTTCTGCCCGCCGGATAGTTGAGCCGGGAAAGCCTTTTCCTTATCCGAAAGCTCCACGATCTCCAGATATCTGCGCGCCTTCTCCCGCGCCTCCTTTTTGGGCACTCCCGCGATTTCCATGGGGAAGCAAACGTTATCCAGGACGGTCCTCTGCATCAGCAGGTTGAAGTGCTGAAAGATCATCGCCACCCGGGTACGCATCCTGCGCAGCTCCTTCTCGCTCATGGCCGAGAGATCCTTCCCCTCCACATAAACCGTCCCTTCCGTAGGACGCTCCAGGAAATTCAGGCAGCGCACAAGGGTGCTCTTGCCGGCGCCGGACATGCCGATAATGCCGTAAATATCCCCGGCGCCGATCTCCAGCGTGATCCCTTTTAAGGCTTCCACCGTATTTTCCTTCCCCCGGAAGGTCTTACTCACGTTCTCAATTCTTATCATTGGTTCCATCTGTGCTCTCTCCGTTCGGATGTCCGCATCAGGCGGACAAAATCCCGTTTCCCCATTATTTTTTTATAATAGCACAGTCAGTTCTCATCTGTAAACAATGAAGTGGACAGATATCGGTCTCCTGAATCCGGCAGAAGGACAACTATGGTCTTCCCTGCGTTCTCCGCCCGCCCGGCCAGCGCCGACGCAGCGTACAGAGCCGCTCCTGAACTGATGCCGTTTAGAATTCCCTCCGCACGGGCGAACAGGCGTCCCTCCCGAAAGGCGTCCGCTTCCTTCACCGGAATCACTTCATCATAGACAGCCGTGTCCAGGAGCTTCGGGACGAATCCCGCACCGATTCCCTGGAGGCCGTGAGGCCCCGCCTGTCCCCCGGACAGCACAGGGGATCCGGCCGGCTCCACAGCTACGATGCGGATATCCGGGTTTTTCTCCTTGAGATAGCGGCCGATGCCCGTAATCGTTCCGCCGGTGCCCACGCCGGCCACGAACAGATCCACTTTTCCGTCCGTATCTTCCCAGATTTCCGGCCCGGTAGTCCGGTAGTGGGCCTCCGCGTTGGCCCCGTTTTCAAACTGTCCCGGCAAGAAGGAACCTTCCATCTCTTCCGCCAGCTCGTTCGCCCTGCGGATGGCGCCGCTCATGCCCTCCGCTCCGGGAGTGAGTACCACCTGCGCCCCGTAGGCTTTCAGCATATCGACGCGCTCTTTGCTCATGGTTTCCGGCATCACGAAAATCGCCCGATATCCCCTGGCCGCTGCCACGCTGGCCAGCCCGATTCCCGTATTGCCGCTGGTGGGCTCGATGATAGCTCCGCCGGGCTTCAAAAGCCCTTTCTCCTCCGCGTCCAGGATCATGCTGAAAGCGGCCCGGTCCTTCACGCTCCCCGCCGGATTCAGATATTCCATTTTTGCAAGAATTCTTGCATTTTCTATTTTTTTTACAGTCATATAGTTCACCGGTTCCAGCAGCGGGGTATGCCCGATCAGCTCCGTCACGCTCTTTTTAATCCGTTCCATTTCATCTGTCCTCCCGTCTTGAAAATTCGCCGCACCCGTCAGATAGTTTCTTCCCGGCGTTTCTGCCCGATCACGCCCCCAGCGCGGTGAGCAGCGCTCCGATGAGGATGGCGAAATCCCCTATGTTGAACACCACCCGGTCCACCGCCCGGATTCCGGTGCGCAGCTTCAGATAGTCCACCACATAGCCCCGCTTCATCCGGTCATACGTATTGGAAAAAGCGCCGCCCAGAAGAAACGACAGGCCTGTGTTCAACAGCCGGTTTCCCTTCTGCGCCAGCGTACACAAAAACAGCGCCGAAACCAGCGCGGTGAGCCCCACCGAAAGGGCGCGCACCAACGCCGGTTTCTCCTGTCCCAGATTCAGGAAAGCGCCCCGGTTGCGGCAGCTTTCCCCCCGGCGTTCCGCCCGGCGCTTCAGCAACAGATCCGCAGCGAAAACGCCGGCTGCAATGCCTGGATACCATATGGATTTAAGAATTCCTTCCCGCAATTTCATCGAATGTTTTCCTCATGTCCAGACGGCCGTATCCCCACTGACGGGAAGGATATTCGTCCGCTCTTTCTTCTCTTGCGCCCCTGCTTAAGTATCCCCGGATTTCCCTTCCCGATACGAAAGGCGCATTGTCTTCCACTACACACCACTGCATCAGCTGGGCCGCCGCGCCCGCCGTCAGCGCCGCAGCCATGGCGCTCCCGCTGTAAGGCCCGATCGCCGTACTGATTCCGACTCCGGGCGCCGCCAGGTCCGGTTTGATTCCCCCGGTTCTGGAAAACCCCTGCCCGGACTGATAAAAGAAGCTGCCATTTTGGCTGTTGTAAGCGGTGACCGTCACCGCATCTTCCACATAAGCGGGCATCGTCAGGGTAATCTCCGGCGACGGCATGAGAAAATAAATCTCATCGCCGATAAACTGCCTGGGGGACAGCCAGATATCAAAGACCGCTCCCGGCACGGTTCTCGCCCCGGAAACATACACGCTCCACACTCCGGGGGACGGCCTTTCGAAGCGCATGACAATCAGCTCATCTCCCGTGTTTCGCTCGTTTCTGATATAATTCAGCGTCACCCTGGTCTTTTCGTACACGAACGTGTAGTCCACCTCCCGCCCGGTGCGAAAATCTACCTCCGGGATCACTTCCCCTCCCGGAGAACGGATGCCGATCCGAAAGGAAGCAGGCCGGGTTCCCCACAACTCCGCCAGGAATCCGCCGGCGTTTTCCCCTACACGAATTTCCGCCCGCTGGATTTCCTCGTTCAGAGACGCCCGAAAATGGCCGGCGGCATTCCCCTGATTTCCCCCGCCCACCACCAGGGCCCTGCTGACTTTCTCCGCCACAGACTGCAGATAATCCGCGAAGATAGAACCGCCGTTATGGCTGCCTAGGCTGGTGCCCATCCCAAAACATAAGACCACAGGCCTGAGAAAAGGAAAGGCGAATCCCTGGGCATATCGAACCGCGAACATCAGATCATCGGAGCTGTACGCCGGCACATCCTCCGCCACCATATAGTAATCTCTCAGGTAACGTTTCGCCGGTTTCACCTTCACCACCACCAGCGAAACGTCCGGAGCCGCTCCCACGAATCCGGCGCCTCCCTGGATTCTGCTCCCTGCAGCGGCGCTGGCCAGCGCCGTCCCGTGCCCGATCTCATCCCTCTGGGGGACGATCGCATGCGGATCCTGAGCGGCAAGCGCTTCGTCGATTCTCTCCTGCCTGTATTCCGTGCCGTAGGCGAATCCTTCCGGCGGCTCTCCTGTCTGATCCGTCTGATCCCAGATGGCCAGGATTCTGCTGCTGCCGTCCGAATAGCGAAACACCGGGTTTTCATAAGAAATCCCGGTGTCGATCACCGCCAGAATCACCCCTCTGCCGGTCAGTTCCAGCGGAGGCTGCTGCTGCGCCAGAATCCCAGATTCTTCCAGCGGCCCGGGATCGAAGCCCTCACTCCCTCCGGCCACGAACCCCTCCAGCCCGTAAAGCTGCGGGATATAGCGATACATGATCCGGGAGGCGGACAGCGGCGGAAGCGCGCTTTGCTTCACATACAGGACGCCGATCGGATCCTCCACCTCCCGATAGCAAAACAGCTCTCCTTCTTCCGGAAAATCGCCTTCCTCCAGCCGAAAATCCAAGATCAGGCTCCAGTAATCCTCCGAAACGATTTTGTCCCTGCATTCCATAAAAATGCCCTTTTTTCTTCACTATATGCCTTTCTTTTCGATGGCATTCAGCTTTTCCATGTCCTCCAGGGCATATCCGTTGCTCCTGATATCGATGATCGGCCCCCCGGTTCCTTCCACGTAAGCGCGGGTGATGGTCACTCTTCCGATATTGTCGTCCTTGGGGATCTCATACATGATATCCAGCATGAATTCCTCGATGATGGATCGAAGCGCTCTGGCTCCGGTGTCCTTTTTCATGGCCTTTTCAGCGATGGCCTCAAGCGCTCCCTCTTCGAAATCCAGCTTCACCTCATCCAGCTCCAACAGCTTCTGATATTGCTTTAAAATCGCATTTCTGGGCTCCTTTAAAATCCGCACCATCATATCCCGGTTCAACCCTTCCAGCGTGCAGATCACGGGAAGCCTCCCGATGAATTCAGGGATCATGCCGAAATTGCGCAAATCTTCCACCGTCACTTTGGAAAGGATGTTTTTCTCCTTATCCCACTTATCCCGGAGTTCCGCATTGAATCCGATAGAGGTCTGTTTCCGCAGCCTCTGCCGGATGATCTCCTCCAGATCCGGGAAAGCGCCGCCGCAGATGAACAGGATGTTCCGGGTATTCACCGTGGCCAGGGGCACCATGGCATTTTTGCTGTTTGCGCCCACAGGCACCTCCACTTCCGCCCCTTCCAGAAGCTTGAGCATCCCCTGTTGCACGGATTCCCCGGAAACGTCGCGGGAAGTTGTATTTTTCTTTTTGGCGATCTTATCGATCTCATCGATGAAAATAATTCCCTGTTCCGCCTTCTCGACATCGTTATCCGCTGCGGCCAGCAATTTGCTCACCACGCTCTCGATATCGTCGCCGATATAGCCCGCTTCCGTCAGGGAAGTGGCATCCGCAATGGCCAAAGGCACATCCAATAGTCTCGCCAGCGTCTTGACCAGGTAGGTCTTGCCACATCCGGTGGGCCCGATCATGAGGATATTGGATTTTTCGATCTCGATCTCGTCCATGGTACCCGTCGCCACCCGTTTGTAATGGTTATATACCGCAACGGAAATCACCTTTTTTGCATATTCCTGCCCGATCACGTACTGATCCAGCTGTTCCTTGATCTTGTGAGGCGCGGGAATGGCTTTCAGGTCAAGAATGGGCTTCGCCTTCTGCTCCCCGCTCTTTTTACGGATCTTCTGTTTTTTGGGGATGCCGTCGTTGGTCAGATCCGCCAGATTGATAAAACTGATATTGGGAAATCCTTTTTTCTCCCCGGAGCCTTTTTCCTCCTGATTCTCGTCCTTTCCCCTGCTGTCGAACTGACTGTTGAGCATCTGATACAGGGCCGGGTTGTTGAGCATTCCCTGATAGTCGTACTGGCTCACCGCGTCCATGGTCTTATGCATACAGTCATCGCAGATGCAGATATGGTTGGGCAGGTGGAACATCTTCCCCGCCTTGCTCTCCGGCCTTCTGCAGATAAAGCACACATCTTCGTATTCTTTTTTTTCTTCCGGTTCCTTTGCATTTTCTGTATGATCCAAACCGTTTTCCGGATCTTTCAGATCCCGATCGTCTCTGTCGCTCATCTTTCTCTCCATTCCGAAGCGCTTTTGCGCTCAAGTTCCTCGCTTCACGTCTGTTCCCATTATAAAGCATCCCTATTTTCCAAACAAGTAAACTTTATATTAAATCAGGAATCCCCATGGCGGGCGGAATCCCGTTTTCAAGATCTTCGGCAAGCCGCATACCCTAATAGAAAAGGCCTGAGAGCTCCAGAATGGAGGTTCTTATGAGAGAAAATACTCCCGGTCTCACTTTCCTTCGGACAATGCTGAAGAACGCGCCCGGCGCTGCGGCCTGGGTGACGGGGAACAACGCCAATCCCGGACTGTCCGGCCTGGTAAAATTCTATGCCACCCCCTACGGTGGGATTCTCGTGGAAGCGGAATTTTTCGGTCTTCCCAACCTCTCCGTCCCCGGCGGTACCGGATATTACGCCATGCACATCCACGAAAACGGGGACTGCACCCTTCCATTTGACCGGACGGGAATGCATTACAGCCGGTCGGAAGAACCTTCCTGTCGCATAAAAAGGATGGGACAGGGCCGGCGCATCGCTTCCAATGCGCCGGCCCTGTCCCTCTCATGTATTCGTCCGCTTACGGCATCCGTTCCTGGGCCTGCTGGCTTCCTTCATTCAACTCGTCATACGAAGAAAGGGTGATTTCCACGTTCTTCGCCTGATATCCCGTAGGGCTCCCCTGCATGATCGTGATCTCCACAGTTTCCCCGGCCTTATAATACTCCATCTGTCTGGTCAGCTCATCCTGATTTCTCACCGTCGTGCCGGCGAAAGCCGTGATGATGTCCCCTCTGACGAGCCCTGCCCGGGCGGCCCCGGTTCCCTCATACACCTGGGCCACGAAGATCCCCTCCGGCATGCCGAATGTCTCCGAAAGATCGCTGGTTACGTTGATGCAGGAGATCCCCAGATATCCTCTTTCCTCGTCCGAAACTCTCGCTTTGGTTTCCCGCTGCATCAGTTCCTCGATGATGGGGCGGGCAGTGGAAATGGGAATCGCATAGCCCATTCCTTCCACCACGTTACCGCCGATTTTGCTGGAATTGATCCCGATGACTTCCCCGTTGATGTTGAGCAGCGCGCCCCCGGAATTGCCGGGGTTGATAGCCGCGTCCGTCTGGATCAGAGCGTTGCTGGTTCCCGTCTCGCTGACTTCCAGGGTGCGGTTTAAGGCGCTGATCACGCCGGTGGTGACGGACTGACCGTATCCCAAAGCGTTGCCGATGGCGATGGCGGGCTCCCCGATCTTGAGGGCGTCCGAATCCCCCATCTGGGCAATGCGGATCTCGCTTCTGGTAGAATCCGGAATGTTCTCCAGACTGACCGCCACGATCGCCAGATCCACAGCCGGATCCGTCCCCTTGATCTGGGCCTCCACATTTTCCCCGTCGATGAACTGCACATGAATGGTATCCGCGCTGTCCACCACGTGATTGTTGGTCACGATCAGGAGTTCCGTATCGTTCTCCCCGATGATGATCCCGGAACCGCTGGCTTCTTCGTCCTGCGAATAGGTCTGTCCCCAGAAATCCTGAATCTGCTCCGTAAAATTGTTCGTGATGGAAACGCAGGCGGGCATCACCTTTTCCACCACATCGGTCACGTCGGTCACCACCGCAGTGACATCCCCACTCTCCCGAATGGTTCCTGCGGATTCGATCCCACCTTCTGCGGGCTGCGCCTCAGAATCCTGCGTCCCGGCGTCCGTCCCGTTCTGCTCTTCCTGCGTTCGCTCCTCCTGTTGTGCGATAGCCAGCTGGCTCTGCACCGAGTTCACCGCCAGATAGCTGATCCCTGCGCAGAAGGCGACGAAGACGACCGCCAATGCCGCGGCCACAGCGATCCTGCCGCCGGGGCGCTTTCTGCCCCCCCCGCTCTTTTTGTTCCCGGAACCGGCAGCCCCGGGCTGCCCATAGGGGCCGGAATGCCCCTCAAAATCCGATCCCGCGCGGGATCCTTCATTCCGGTACCGGTCATAATAATCGTATTGTCCCTGACTATTCTGATAACTGCCGTATCCGTTCTCCTGCTCCCGCTGCGTTTGGCCGGAATTTCCTTCGAAACGGTTCGCGTCGCTTTCGTTATACATGGTCAAAAACCTCTTTCCTTTCTTGCGTTGGTTCTCATCTGGCTTCAGTATAAAAAAGATTTGTGATCATTCTGTGATGAGATCAAAAAAAAATGATAAACCAGTCATTTCCAGTAAGTTTTTTGGGAACTGCACCGCTTCACCAGCCACAGAGGCAGCCTGTCGTACCGACGGCCCATCCGGTAGCCGGCCCATTTTGCCCCGCTCTGCCAGATCAGCCGCGGCAGCAGCCATGGACAGGTTCTCAGCAGGTAAGCCGCAGTCCGCCCCACCAGCCTCATTCCCTCCCCTTCCGGAGGCACATCCGCAAAGACTTTCGGATACTGGGCGTGGGAAACCCCCAGATCGAAATTTCTGGAAAACTGCTGTCGCCCTGTATAGTTGTGGGAATGAACGACCCGGGCATCCGCCGCGTACGCGATTTTAAAACCCGCCTTCACCGCCCCGGCCGCGAAGATCATATCCTCGTTGAAAATCGTGGGAGATGTGAACCCTCCCAACCGATCGAACACATCCCGTCGATAGGCCGCGCATACGTTGGAGCAAAAATAGGTCTTAATTCCCAGCCGCGCCAGATCCGCCTGCCCCTTCACCGCGGATCGTTCCGGGTAGTTGAACTGTCGGGTAAAACGCTCGATCCGTCCGCTATTCTCCTCCGGCAGCTGTCTGGCGTATGCTACGGCAATCCTCCCCTCCGCGCAAAGAGCGTCCGCCAGGCGGCGGATCAGTTCCCGATCCGCCGGCAGCGCATCCTGAGTCATGCACACAAAAATATCCGCATCGGATAGAGCCACTCCCTCGTTCCGGGTGGCGCCGTGATCGAACTCCTCCGGCTTCAGATTCTTTACCACGACTTTCGGATGCCGCGCAAAAAAATCCGGATCGTCCCAGGGATCTTCCGCCCTCTCCTCCTCGGTATTCATCACGATCACCCGGTTTACCGGACAGGTCTGTTCCTCCAGCCGCTGGAGCAGCGAAAGAAAACGCGCCCCGGGGCGAAGCGTGGGAATAATCACATCCACCCTCATCGAAACTCCTCCCTGCTTCTTCGTCACTTTCCAAACAAAGCGGACGACAGGGGATGCCGCGCGAAGACCGCGCTTCGCCTGCATCCCCTGTCCGCCCGGATACGCCTACCTCACATAAGCCGCCGTATCGCTTTTGATCTTTTCGCTGTATTCCTGCACCTGTTCGGAGGGAGCGTAATTCTCTACGCCGAACAGAAACTCGTGCAGCATCGTCACGTTGTCCGTCAGATCCAGAGGAACAACGCAGTCCCCTTTGGAACCGATATTGCCGGTGCTGCGATTGCTCTCGAAGGGAACGCCGTCCTGCGCCACGATCTGATAGCTGTTCACATCCTGCAAAATAGAAGCCATTTCGCCCAGATCCAGGTTGGTGGAAACGTCGTCGATGGCGCTGTTCAAAATCTCCACCAGCGTCGTGGGGCTTGCCTGTTTGGCTTTGTCCATGCACGCCATCAGCACCTTGCGCTGGCGCTCGGTACGTCCGTAGTCATCGCCCACATACCGGATCCGGCAGTATGCGGTGGCCTGCAGTCCGTTCAAAGTCTGAAGCCCGGGTTCTGTCACCTTGACGATATTCTCGTTGAGCGGATCGTTCTCGTCCTCCACGAACATGCTGCGCTGATAATTGTTCAGATCGTTGATCTCGTTCTCCGCCACGTCGATCTGTACCCCTCCCAGGGCATCGATCACTTCGATCAGGGCGTCGAAGCCCACCGTAATATACTCCGTGATATTCATGTCGAAGTTCCAGTTGAGCATGTTGAGAGCCTGCTCCGGGCCGCCCTGCGCATAGGCGGCGTTGGCTTTGTTATATTTGTCGTTTCCCAGATTCAGATAAGTATCCCGGTAGACCGAACAGAGTTTCACGTCCCCCGTGTCCTGATTGATGGAAGCGATCATAATCGTATCCGTCCGCTGTCCCTTGCCCAGCTTTCCCTTCCGGGAATCCACCGCGAACAGGGCGATATTGCGGTATCCCTTCATCTCCTGATTCTCTTCCACGCTCTCATTGAAGACGATATTCTCCTCGTTAATATGAACCCGCTCCATCTTCCCGATCGTGCTGACCGCTACGATAGCCCCTACCAAAACCACCAGCGCGATGAGCTCCACGGCAAACAGGATGATCCTGCGCTGCTGCCTGGCCTTTCTCTTTTTGGAAGGGATCCTCTTCCCGTTTTTCACAGTTTTGGCGCTATGGACGCTCCTGTTGTTTTTTCCTCTGTTGGACGTATTCGATGCCATTCCTTTTTCTCTCCTGTCAGTATGCATTTTCGTTGATGAATCCTTTGAAAATGGTCAGGAACATGATCTTAAAGTCGAATTCCATGCTCCAGTTTTCGATGTAGTAAATGTCGTACTCGATCCGTTTCCGGATGGAAGTATCCCCCCGATAACCGTTGATCTGGGCCCATCCGGTAAGACCCGGCCGCACCTGATGTTTGATCATATAGCGCGGGATCTCTTCTTTGAACTTTTCCACATACTGGGGCCGTTCCGGCCTGGGCCCCACCAGGCTCATGTTCCCGATGAGGATATTGAACAGCTGGGGCAGCTCGTCGATGCTGGTACGCCGCAGAAAACGCCCCACCTTCGTCACCCGGGGATCGTTTCTCGTGGTCCAGCCTTTCTTCTCTTCCGAAGCGTCCTGCACGTACATCGTCCGGAATTTGTACATCTTAAAGATCCGGTTATGCCTCCCCACCCGCTCCTGGGAAAATATCACAGGCCCCCTGCTGGTAAATCTGACGATCAGGGCCACCGTCAGCAAAAGGGGGGACAATACGATCAGCCCGCACAGCGATCCGACGATGTCAACCGCGCGCTTTGCCACCGCGTTCATCGTATTGGACAGCGGGACATAACGGATATTGATCACCGGAAGGCCGCTCAGGTCCTCCGTATATGGTTTGCCGGGAATCAGGCTGTTGTAGTCAGGGATAAACTTCGTATGCACGCCGGACTTCTCGCAGAGGTTGACGATCTCCTCCAGCCTGTCGTAATCGGACAGGGACAGGGTCACCGCGATCTCGTCCAGCTTGTTTTCAGGCAGGATATAGAGCAGATTATCGATGGAGCCCAGAACCTTCACGCCCTTATACACGGCGCCTCTGGGCACGTTATCATCCAGAATGCCGCGCACCACATAGCCCCACTGGGGATTGGCCATGATGCGGTCTATATAGGCTTCCGCCGCCCGGGAATACCCGACCAGAAGAATATGTTTTAAATTATACCCCTTTTTCCGGAAAAGATGAAGGATCCTCCGGATCAGGGCCCTCACCAAAACGGAATTGACCGTATTTAAAACAGCAAACAGGGCCAGCATGGAGCGGGAAAAGTCCTTCATCTGGGAAAACCAGGAGTTCGCCAGAAACAGGACCGCCAGAAACAGGGTGATCCCAACCACGTTGGCCTTGAGGATATTCAGGATTTCATTTTCCGTGCGCTGCACCCGTTTGGGCGCGTACAACCGGAATCCGGAATACAGAATCAGATAACCGGGCACCACGAAATAGAGGGCGCTGAGATAGATGCCCACGTGCAGCACGCCTATGCTTTTATCCGCAAACCAGCTCCCGAACATCAGCCACCACGCCAGCAGATAGGAGCCGGCGATGACGACTGCGTCCACGACCACGTGGAGCCGGTTAAAAAACTTCTGGTTATCCTTGATCATTCCGTCCGTTCCCCATGTATCAGTTGTAGTATACAATATCAGCCAGAAAAGTACAAGATTTTTCCCCTGTCAGAACCGTCGGAACAGGTTCGCCCACAACTCCAACTGGATTCCGGCATAATGGCCGATATTTTTCCACTCAAACCGCACTTTTCTTTTCTTTCCTTCCGGACTTTTGCACAGGGCGATCCCCCGCGCCAGCCCCTCCCGGTAGAGCTTCCCGAACCCTTTTTTTGCAAAAAACAAATATTTCACCGCAAACCCCGCCAGAAGAAACGGCGCGTTCAGAATCAGTTGCAAAAGCGGCATGTTTTTGTAAACCAGATAGACGTTGTTCCGGGAAGAATGCGCGATTTTGAACGCGTTGTATCGTGAACCCGAAAAACCGCTTCCGGCGTGATACACCACCGCCGCCGGCTCCATCACGTTGCGAAAACCCGCGATCCTGGCCCGATAGCCCAGATCCACATCCTCCAGATAGGCGAAATGGTTCTCGTCGAACAGCCCGGTTCGTTCCAGATAATCCTTTCGGTACAACACGGCTCCTCCGCAGTTGGAAAACACCGCCCGCCGCCTGATATAACGTTCGCTCCTTTTCCCCTTTCCGATAGCGTAGGCCCACCCGAATGCGGAATACAGATCCCCTGCCGTATCCACCAGCTCCGGATTCTGCATGGACAACATTTTGGCTCCCACGGAAAAGATCCTCTTCGTCCCGTCCATGGCCGCTTCCAGCCGCTGAATGCAGTCCGGTTCTACAGTCGTGTCGTTGTTGAGCAAAAACACATAGGGCGTTTCGGCCGCCCGGATCCCGACGTTTACCGCAGCGCAGAATCCCCGGTTTTCGGGGAATGCGATCACCTTTACCCGGGGATAGTTTTCTTTTACCCACTCCCGGCTTCCGTCCCCGGAGCCGTTATCGACCACAATAACAGACGCAGGAACCGAGCTTTTGGTTGTACTTTCCAGACAATTTTTCAAAAAATCGATCCCGTTGTAATTGGGGATGATCACCGTCGTCTTCAAACCGCCGCTCCTTTAAGCACATGGCCCCTGGGGATCCCACAGGATCGTCAGGCCTCTTTTTTCCATTTCTTTGCAGAATGCCGCACTCTGTGCGAAGACGTCCTCCTCGCGCGATCCCTTCATCCGCTCCAGGGCGGTTCTCCAGATCGGTTCCATCGCCGGTCTGACCTTCATGCCGCGCAGATCCGCAATCCTCACATCCTGCTGCAGCGCAGCCCGGTGCATGGGCCCGGAAAATCCCTTCCGCAGCCCCTCGTAGAGCATCCTTCCGTCCGCCAGATAGATTCCGCTCCTGAAACGCCTTCCGCCGGGCAACGGTCCCGCCACGGCCCCGATTTCGGGGCGCTGGGCGAACACGCCTCCTTCATAGTCTACCCGATAGAAGCCCAAATGTTTCAGATGGGAGACGCTCGCTTTCCATCCGGCCCTGCGGCAACAGTCCTCCACCGCCCGCTTTCCTGCCTCGTAGGCATAAGCCTTGCTCCCGGGATTCGCCGCGGTGGAATCCTGATGGCAGCGCCAGTGATACAGCACTTTCGGCACGTGAAAAAAACGGGCGCCTTCGGTCATGGCTCGCAGCACCAGATCGTAGTCCTGCGCTCCGTCATACCCGGGCCGAAGCAAAAGCCGCTGCAAGAGCCCCGTCTCCATCACCAGAAAGTGGCAGATATAATTGTTCGTCAGCAAAAGATCCGCATTGAAATCCGTCTTTTGATGCGGCTCGTAAAAATGTATCGCCGCATCATCGCATTTATCTTCATCGGAATACAGCACATCCGGCCGCATTCCCGTCTCTTTCTCCCTCATCGCCGCCCGCGCCATCTCGTAGAGGGCGTCCGGCGTCAGCAGATCGTCGTGATCCAACAGTCCCGTATATTCTCCCCGGGCCATTTCGATCCCCCGGTTGGTATTTCCGGCGATCCCCAGATTTTTCTCCAGTTTCAGATACCGGATACATCTCTGCAAAAAAGCCTGTCCTTCTGTAGCCCCGACAAGCGGGATTCCACATTCTCCGGCCCAGTTTTCCGCCGCTTTGAATACGGACCCGTCCGCCGTGGCGTCCGCGATCAACAATTCCCAATTCGGATAAGTCTGCGCTTTCATCCCATCCAACAGGGCGCGCAAATGATCCGGTCTCGTGGCATAGGCGGGCACCACCACTGAAAAAGACGGCCCCTGCAGGCCGCTGCTTCGCTGCCGCTCCAGGATTTCTTCCCGCGGCGGCTCATAAACATAAGGAACCTCTTTTGCCGTCTCCAGCCTCTCCAAAACTGCCAGAACCGCGGCAGACAGGCCGTTCTTTTTCATATAATACCATGTCTTTTTCAAATTGGAACGACTGATCACCGCCATGCCCGTATCGATTTCTCCTGCAAACCCGGCCTGCGCTCCGTCCCCTTTTTTTCGGGGCCGAAGCGCAGGCCTTTCATTTATGATAATGCCGGAGCCGCAACATAAAACGGACTCCCGCCGCGGTGCTTACAGTACCGCCTTTAAATCTTCCGTCAACTTCTCCACCTTCTGCTGCGCATCTTCCAGGCTGTTGCCCTTCACGCCCATGTAGAATTTGATCTTGGGTTCTGTCCCGGACGGACGGGCGCAGCACCAGGAATTGTTGGTGAGGTCGAAATAGAGCACATTGGACTGGGGCAGGCCGGTGGGGCTGACTTCTCCCGTCTGAAGATCGGTCACCTGATCCTTCTCGTAGTCCCGTATCTCCAATACTTCCAGGTCGCCGAAGTTTCTCGGGGGATTGCTTCTCAGCTTGTCCATGATCTGCGCGATCTGGGCCGCTCCGTCGATCCCCTTTAAGGTGATGGCATACTGGGTTTCCTTGTAATAACCGTACTTCTCGTACAGCTCGATCATCTGATCCCAGCAGGTCTTGCCGTGCTTCTTGCACCACGCGGCCATCTCGCACAGGCACATCACCGCCACGACAGCGTCCTTGTCCCTCGCATGGGTGCCCGCCAGACAGCCATAGGATTCTTCCAGGCCGAATACATAATGCCCTTTTCCGGACTGCTCCATCAGCTTGATCTGCTCGCCGATATATTTGAAGCCGGTCAGAACCTCAACGAACTTCACGTTGTAATCCGCTGCGATGGCGGCCGCCATGTTGGTGGTCACGATGGTGGATACCATCACCGGATCCTCCGGCATGGTTCCGGTCGCTGTCCGCTCTCTCAAAATATATTCCGCGATCAGCATGCCGGACATGTTGCCGGTGAAGGAAACGTATTCCCCGCTCCCGGTATCCTTCGCATAGATGCCAAGGCGATCCGCATCCGGATCCGTCGCCAGGACGATGTCCGCGTCCACCTTCTTCGCCAGTTCGAGGGCCAGCTTGAACGCTTTGGGATCCTCGGGATTGGGATAATCCAGAGTTGTGAAAGCGGGATCCGGGCGCTCCTGTTCGGGCACCACGTATACATGCTTGAAGCCCAGCTCCGCCAGAATCCTTCTCACGGGCTTATTCCCGGTGCCGTGGAACGGCGTATAGACGATCTTCAAATCTTCCGCCATCTCCTGAATGATCTCCGGGTGGATGATCTGCTTTTTGAGTTCCTTCATGTAAGCCACGTCGATCTCTTCCCCGATCATCTGGTACAGACCGGCTTTCATGGCCTCTTCTTTGGGCATCGTCTTCACAGTGTGATAATCGGTCACGTTCTTGACTTCCGTGATGATTTCCCTATCCCTGGGCGCAGTAACCTGTGCGCCGTCCTCCCAGTAAACTTTATAGCCGTTGTATTCCGGCGGATTGTGGCTGGCAGTCACCACAATACCGGAGATGCAGCCCAGCGTACGAAGCGCGAAAGACAGCTCCGGAGTGGGGCGCAGCTCGTCGAAGATGTAGGCTTTGATGCCGTTGGCCGCCATGCACCTGGCCGCCTCATCCGCGAATTCCGGAGAGAAATACCGGGAATCGTAAGCGATGGCGACCCCCTTGTCCGCCCCTCCCTGTTTGAGTATGTAGTTGGCCAGACCCTGGGTCGCCTTTCTCACGGTATAGATGTTCATCCGGTTCGTGCCGGCGCCGATCACACCGCGGAGACCGCCCGTTCCAAATTCCAGCTCCTTATAGAACCTGTCTTCGATTTCCGCAGGATCGTCCGCGATCTTGCGCAGCTCTTCCTTCGTCCCTTCGTCGAAGTAAGAGTCCTCGAGCCAGAATCTGTACTCCTCCATGTAACCCATAGCTTTTTACCTCCCTGTTTTATTCTGCGGTTTTCTATAGTATACACCAAATCCTCACACCCGTAAAGAAAAGTCCGGCTTATCGAGAGAGAAATTCGGATTGAAATACGGGTCTCCCGCCGCCAGCTCCTCCTTCCATTTTTCCCGAAAGCGGGCGGATTCCTCGTCATAGCGCTTCGCCTTTTCCCCGTGATCGTCCAGCCCTCTGGACACGGATTCATAGTGATACAGCTCCGCGAAAGGTGTGAATACGTTCAGATAACCGGCTTTGCGCAGCTTCAGGCAGAAATCCACATCGTTCAGGGAAATCGCAAAGCTCTCGTCCAGCCCGCCTGCCTGCTCATACAGAGATTTTTTTACCATCAGGCAGGCCCCGGTGACCGCCGTCATATCCTGAGCATAACAGAGGCGTCCCATGTATCCCAAATTTTCCCGTTTCTGCCGGTAATGCACGTGCCCGGCGGTGCGGTGAGCACCCAGCCCGATGACCACCCCGGCATGCTGGATCGTTTTGTCGCCATAGTAGAGCTTGCCGCCCACTGCCCCCACGTCCGGCCGCTGAGCGTACATCAGAAGCTCCTCCATCCAGTTCACCGTGATCACCTGCGTGTCGTTGTTCAAAAGGAGAATATAGTCCCCCTCCGCCGCCGCAACCCCGAAATTGTTCACCGCGGAATAATTGAACGTCCCCTCCCAGGTCACGATTTTGATTCTGGGATTGTTCCTGAGCTCGTCATAATAGGAAAAGATCTCCCGGGTCTCGCTGTTGTTCTCCACGACGATGATCTCATAATTTTCCCAGGTGGACTTTTCGAAGATGGAAGTAACGCACCGGCGCAGATCCTCCACATGGTCTTTGTTCGGTATCACGATAGAGATCTTCGGTTCGCCGATGATCTCGTAGGTGATCTTGAAAATCGTCTCGAAAGCCCTCGTGCTGGTGATGGTGAAATGCTCGAATCCGTGCTTGCGCAGATGATCCGCCACCGCGTTTCTGGCGGATTCGATGGCATAGGGCTTGGCCTCGATATTGGCGGCCACGCTGCCCGCATGGGATCGCCAGTAGTACAGCAGTTTGGGCACGTGCACGATATTTTGGGCGCGATCCGTCAGCCGCAGGATCATGTCGTGATCCTGGCTGCCGTCGAATTTGGTGCGAAACAGCTCTGTTCCGTCCAGCAGTTCCCTGGAAAACACGCTGAAATGGCAGATGTAGTTGTTGGCCCTCAGGTTATCGATGGCATAGTCCGGCTTGAAATGCATGGTGATCATCCTGTCGATGTCGCCGTCCTTAAACGTGGCCTCGTCGCAGTAGATATAGTCCGCTCCCCGTTCGTTGATGGCTTTCGCATACTCGTACAGGGCGCAGGGATGGAGAATATCGTCATGATCGAAGAGCCCGATATACTCCCCCGTGGCCAGCTTGAGACACTCGTTGGTGTTTCCGGAAATCCCCTCGTTTTCGGGGAGTTTTCGATACACGATCCTTCCATCCTTCGCAGCATATTCCCGGCAGACCTCCCCCACGTAAGCGTGGGTATCGTCCGAACCGTCCGCCAGACAGAGCTCCCAGTTGCCGTAAGTCTGCCATTGCACGGAATCGATCATCTCGTGCAGGAAATCCTGCGGCGTATTCCAGAGCGGCACCAGAATGCTGATTTTCACCATCCGGTCGAATACTGTCTCCTCCTGCCGTTTCCGCTCTTCCTGCGACGGGAAGCTGGCCTTTCCGTAATGGGTCATGGCCTTTTTCTCATAAGATTTATAGCGGATCTTCTGGATCACTCCGCTGAAACTGCCGCAGTTTTTCAGCCGATCCGCCTGGCGAATGCAAAAATGCATGCATTTTCTGGCCGGGGCGGAGGCTTTCCAAAGCGGATTGTTCTTGATCCGGTTGAGCCTGAAGGTCAGGTCATCCACCTGATCTTCGAGTTCGGCCACCCGGTTTGCCAGATAGACCGCTTTATAATGTTCCTTTTCGTAAGCGTCCCGATAGTCTTTCTTCTCTTCCATATCGATCTTTCCGTCCTCTTTCATGCGGTAATCGCGATGGTTTCTGCGCTGAACCGGTAGAGCTTCTGCCTGGAGCAGTTGTCCTCCCACAGAAAGCCGATCAGATATTCTCCGGCAGGCAGGCTGCCCCGCTCAAAGGCCACACAGACGCCGGGCAGCTTCGTATGAATGATCCCGTTCAGGTTCGCGTCGATATCCGGCCGATACTGCCTGGCGCAGGACAGCTTCCAGACATTTTCCCGGTCGGCAGGCTCCGCCGCTTCGCTGGATCCTTTCGCCAGATACCCCTTTTCCACAGGCTTTAAGAGCAGATTGAACCGATAGCGGCAGTTATCCACCATCAGCGCCCAGGCCCAGCCCTGGATGAGCCAGTCCCCGCGCCCGCCTTTTCCCGTCTGCCATTTTTCCATGTCCCCGGCGAATTCGATGCCCATCCGAAGCACTTCGTTGTGCCACTCCGGCAAAAGCCCGCCTTCGATCTTCTCCGGCGCCACCTTTTCCACCCGCCGCTCGAAGTCATAGCGGCAGCCGGTATAATATTCCGCATCCAGCACATCCCGCACCAAATACCGGTGATAATAAGGATCCCGGTTATACAGGGACGGATGCAGCTCATAGAGCATGTTCAGTTCATGGTGCAATCTGCGCAGCTTTTCCGTGCTGTCGTCCGCCCCGCGGCTTAAGGATTCGTGATGGATCAGGGAAACATCGTTTCGCACCACGTTCACATAGCCCAGATCGTGGAGATGGTAACAAAACTCCACGTCGTTGAATGCCACCCGAAGCTTTTCGTTGAAACCTCCCGCCTCTTCGTAAACGCTCCTTTTCACCAACAGGCAGGCCCCGGTCACGCCCAGCACATCGAAGGCCAGGCGGTTTTTCAGGAAATAGTATTCGTTAGCGTCCGACCGAAACTGCAGTTTGTGGGCCGGCCCCAGGTGGATATTGGTGATTCCCGCGTGCTGGATGATCTCCGTCCCCGGATAGATGAGTTTGGCGCCAACCGCCCCCACGTGGGGCAGCACCGCCTTTTCCATCATCTTCTCCAGCCAGTCCTCCTGGGTGATTTCGATATCGTCGTTCAGCAAAAGCACATAATCCCCGGAAGCCATGGACACGCCGATGTTGCACATCCTGGAAAAATTGAACTCCATGGGCTCATAGTGATACGAAAAACGGTATTGGGGCTGGAGCATATCCCGCATCCTCTCGATCCGCTTTCTGTTTTCGGCGCTGCTGCCGTTGTCCACCACGATGATCTCGAAATCTTTCCAGGTGCTGGCCTCCATAACGGAGTGAATGCAGTCGGAAAGCACCCTGGGGTTGTCCTTGCTGGGGATGATCACGGAAACCTTTCCCTCCGGCCTTACCGGCCAGCCTCTGCGCTCATAGGCCGCCCGCTTCAGATCCTCATAACTTTCCTCCTGCCCCCAGGGCTCGATGTTGCTGCGGTGAAAGAGCACGCTGTCGATGTGATCCGCGCTCCCCGTGATCTCGACTGCCTTGAGGGCGAAATCGTACAGATTGCGCCGCACGTCCCGCTCGCCCAGCCATTGTACATGGCTGCCTTCCTCCCTGCGAACCGCGAAAAAGCCGCCGAAATAGAAATAGGAGATGAGGGTATCCGGAGACCAGTCCGGTTTGAGCCAGGGATTTTTCCGTTCGCCGTCCGCGCCGATTTCATCCTCATCCGCATAGAGAACCACCGTTCCGGGGTGCCGCGCGAAATAGTCGGCCACCAGGGCCAGTTCCCGCATGTCCGGCGTCCCGTCCGGCGCGTGAAAGACCAGAATATCCGCGGCTTTGTAGTTGGCGAAAGAGAACTTTTCCCCGCACTCCTCATAGGAAACGACCTCCATGCGCAGATCCTTCCCCTTCAGGGACAGGCATTCCCTCTCCTGCCGCTCCTTTTCCCGGATCCATTCGTCATAGGAAAGATCCTGTGCCGCGATCCGTTCTTCGTAGCGCCTGTACTCCCTTTGCACAAGTTTCTTCTGAAACCGATTCTTTATTTTTGAAACCAAAAGCGTTTCCTCCTCGTCATCCGGGCCTTCAGATCCTTCAACATCTCAGGGGAAAGCCACAGGATCTGCATTTCGATCGTCAAAATTCCCTCGCCGTTCCCTTCCGCGCCGGTCTCCTCCAGCGCATCCAGACGAACGTTGATGTTGGGATCGCCGTGATCGAATAAGACGGCGGTCATTCCATCTGTCCCCCGGGTCAGCACGCCGCTGCCGTCCCCCAGCACTTCCCCGTTGGTCACTACCGCACGGGCCAGCTGGGCCGGGGTCAGCTTTCTGTCCCGCCATGTCACGGCTTCCAGGCGCGCCAGACAGGGCATCTCCGCGGGATCCAGGCGGATCCCTTTCGTCCCTGCTGCGCACCGGATCTCGGCGCAAATCCGATCGTCCGCCGTGTAGGCATCGCGAAGATATCGGGAATGTTCCTGGCTGTATCCCTCTCCCATGTCCTCGAACACCTGCACGATCTTGCGCTCCGCATGGGCGAAAAACTGCTGATAGGGCACCGCCATGTGGCCGATCAGATGCCGCATGTCCGTCACCGCCGTCCGCTTTCCGCCGTCCGCTTCCCTCAGGATTTCCTCCTGAAAAGCCAGCTCCTGCTCTTTTTGCCGGGCGAATGCTTCTTCGTCCATTCCCGTTTCTTCCAGTATTTTCTGCAGAATGGGATGGCTGGCCCTCTTTTCGTTTTCCAGCACATAGCAGTACAGCGCCCGGCGCACAATGTCGTCCGGCGTCCGCTCGCGGGTGACCCATTCATAATCGATGGCGGTCCATTTTTCTCCCTGTACGCAGATGTTCGGGAAAATCAGATCGTAATCCTGAAGGTTCCCTTCCGCATTCCAGGACACCAACGACCGGTATTTTTCAAACAGCGAACGAAATTCCGCTTCATCGTCTTCCTGCAGGCTGGTATCCAGCAGCTCCTCCAGGGTGACGGCATCCTCCAGGAATTCCAGCGAAACGCTGCTGCGCCCATCCGGCTCCTTCCCTGGAACGAGCCGGTTGATCTCCAGGCCGCTGCCCGCAAACCGATCCCCGAAAACCCGGAAGTGCTCAGCCAGCTGTCGGATATGGGCGTCCGCAGCCTCGTTGTCCGCAATCTTGCGCACATATCTCTTTCCTTCCGCCGTATGTCCGATGTCGGTACGGATACACAGATGGCGGGCCCGGTCGTTGGAAAAACGGCTGTAATCCGTCTCCACCTCCGGTCCCGTGAGCACCAGATATGAATTGCTGTACAGCGGAAACAACCCCTCCCGAATGATCATGTCGAACACCTCTTTTTCGTCGAACAAGAGCATCCTGTCCCGGTCGAAATTTCGAAGGTTGTTGGTCAGTTCCCCCACCTTCGGCAGATATCGGTCGGAGTATGCCATGGTCATGAACTTATAATCCGGATACGGATAGTAAAAGCGATAGTCCTCTTCCATACACTCCCGCAGGATTTTCTCCAGGCCGTTTTTCGTGAAAGTGCGCACGACGCCCCCCTGCGGATAGTCCTCCAGCCCGGAAAAGAAGGTGCCCAGATGATCCTCCCGGCAGCCGGCCCAGTATTTTAGGCCCATCTTGTTTTCGATGGCGATGACCACATGTCCTCCGGGACGGACGTGCTTTTTTACGATTTTGTAGAAATCATGGAAGGGAGTCTTCGTATCGATGTAGCTCTGTCCGTATTCGAATACCCCGATCAGGCAGACATAATCGTAATCCGTATCCAGAGCGGGCTCGATATCCTGAAAATTTCCTACATGAATGGCGATGTTATCCCGTTCCCGGTGGCGCCATGCGTTAATCAGGCTCCGTTTTCTGGACAGATCCACGCAGGTGACGCTTCCCGCTTTCCGGGAAAGGCAGCCCGTGACGGCGCCGCAGCCGGATCCCACTTCCAGAACTTTCATCCCTTTGTCCATGGGCAGCCATTTCACGATATTTTCCCGCAGATCGGAAAGATGATAGAGCACTTCCCAGCTGCGCTTTTCCCGAATCACTTCCGGATAGCGCTCTTTTGGCACGGTTTTGACGATCTGCAAAAGCTCGTCCTCCGCCGCTCCGTCGCAGTAAAAATCCTCCCCGGGATAGCGGCTGTAATCCAGGGTCACGCCGCCGATTTTCTCCGTCCTGTCAGTTCCCATACGCTCAGATTTCCTTTACTTCCACTTTCGATTCCATGTCAAAGTAGCCCACCGTATCCTTATCCGAGACCACCGTGATGTTGAGCACGTCGTAAAGCCGGTGGTAAACGGTGAACTCGTCCTTCTCGTATCCGGTCACGCCCAGGGAGATCAGATAGTCCCCGCCCTGCAAAAGCATCCTCTGGGAAAATGTGATCTCCAGCGTCTGGCCGGCCTTCACGCTGTCTAAAAAGCTCTTCTCGAACATCGTATTGGTGCCGGTGATCTCCACCCCCTTGATGTTTTTGATGGAAAGGGCGAAAATGGGCGCCGGAAGATCCTGATGGATCTTCACCCGCATGTGCATGGTGAAAGGATCTCCCTTCAGAATGGCCGTGGTGCGAACCCCGTTTTGATCCGTGAGGAAATATTCGCAGATTTCCGCTTCCTTCGTCCCATACTCCAGGGTTTCCGGATTCACTCCCGCCTGGGGATGCTCCCCCTTCTGCTCCTGCTGCTGCCGTTCCAACGCGTCCCGCACCTGAGGATCCGCCGTCAGATCCGGCACGTTCTCCGTCGCCTTAGGCGTCTCATACTGTCCCACCAGCACCTGCTTGTAGGCATCGATCATCTCCTTTGGGCTTCCTTCTCCCAGCTTCACGCCCTGATTTAAGAGCACCGCTCTGTCACAGTATTTGCTGATCGCGCTCAAGTCATGACTGACGAACAGAATGGTTTTGCCTTTTTTCTTGAATTCTTCGAATTTCCGATAGCATTTGGCCTGGAAAAATACATCTCCCACGGAAAGGGCTTCGTCCACGATGAGGATCTCCGGATCGATATTGATGGCCACCGCAAAGGCCAGCCGAACGAACATACCGCTGGAATAGGTTTTCACCGGCTGATACACGTAGTCCCCGATGTCCGCGAAATCCAGAATGTCCTGAAGCTTTTCGTCGATTTCTTTCTCCGAAAAGCCGATCATCGTGCCGTTTAAGTAGATATTTTCGATGCCGTTGTATTCCATATTGAAGCCGGCGCCCAGCTCCAGCAGTGCCGAGATGCGGCCATTGACCTGCACCGTCCCTTCGGTTTCGTGCAACACGCCGGTGATGATTTTCAAAATGGTGGATTTTCCGGAACCGTTGGTTCCGATGATTCCCACCGTCTCGCCCTTGTAAATATCCAGGCTCACATCCCGCAGGGCGTAATGCCTGGTGGAACGGGGCTTTCTCACGAGGCCCAGCGATTCCAGCAGGCGATCCCGGTTGCGGTTGTACAGTTTATATACTTTGCTCAGCCCCTCCACGTGGATGGCCAGTTCTCTTTCTTCCATAGATTCCTCTCTGCTCCGGACGCTTACATGATATCCGCGAAGTGGATTTTCAGTTTTTTGAAGATCAGCGCACCGATTCCGAACAGGACGATGGTGATGATCCAGAAGTAAACGGTGGAATAGAAATCCTCCCAGAACCATTGTTTTCCATAAACCGCGCTGCGGTATCCTTCCACGATGTAGACCAGGGGATTGATTTTCACCAGCATCTGAATTTCTTCGCTGAACTGGTTGATGTTCCAGAGCACTGGAGTAGCCCACATGCCCACCTGCAGGAGGATGTTGACGATCTGCTGCAGATCTCTGAAAAAGATCACGATGGAGCAGGTGGTGTAGCTGATGGCCAGCACGAGAATGAACATGCAGGCGCTGTAGTAGAAGACCTGCAGGGTGTAGAGGCTGGGATAATAGCCGTAAAAGCAGGCGATCAGCAGAAGGACGATGACGAAAAAGGCGTGGATGAACGTCGCAGCGATGATTTTGATGATGGGCAGGATGCTGATTTTAAAGACCACCTTTTTCACCAGATAGTTGTACTCCAGAAGGGCGGTCATGGCGCTGGTAAGAGCCTCGGAAAAATAGAACCAGGGCACCAGCCCGGCCGTCAGAAACAGCACGAAGGGAACATCCAGTTCCCCGCCGGAAGCGATTCCCTGTTTCTGGGGCATCAGGATCGTGAACACCACGTAATACATGGCCACCGTGATCACCGGCTGGACCATGGCCCAGAAAGCCCCCATGTAGGAACCCGCATACCGTTTTTTAAAATCGCTTTTGGCCAGCTTCCAGATCAGGCGCCGGTTCTGATACAGCTCTTTGGGCAGCACCGTAATCTTGTCATATAAAAGGATGAACGCGATGATTGCGGCCGCGATCAGGGCACATGCGATCCCTTTTTTCATCAGTTCGTCCTGCGGATCCGCCAGGGGATTGTGATAAAGGACGATAATCGCGCCGAGGATCACCATCGCGACAGTGAAGATGGTGATCCCGGCCTTTTTACTGAGTTTTCTCATGTTCTGTTTCCCGTATATTCCTTGATCCCGCCCCACTTCTGATCTTTATCGGACAGAATCAGCTCCATTCCCTCCGGGATCGGCCATGCCACGCCGATGTCCGGATCGTTCCACGCCAGTCCCCCTTCATCGTTAGGATGATAGAAATCCGTGCACTTATAGGCGAATTCCGCGTAATCGGAAAGCACCAGAAAACCGTGCGCGAAGTTTTTCGGGATAAAAAACTGTTTTTTGTTCTCCTCGGAGAGGAGCACGCCGTACCATTGTCCATAGGTGGGGGATCCTTCCCGCAAATCCACCGCCACGTCGAACACTTCCCCTCTCAATACCCGAACCAGTTTGTCCTGAGGATAGTTGATCTGGAAGTGCAGTCCCCGCAGCACGCCCTTTTTGGACGCCGACTGGTTGTCCTGAACGAAAATCTGGTCGATGCCGGCCTCCTTATAATCGTTATAATTGTATGTCTCCATGAAATAGCCCCGGTTATCGCCGAACACGGTCGGCGCAATCACCTTCAGGCCCTCGATATGGCATGTTTCTACCGTAATTTTCCCCATAGGAACCTCCGTCGTTTCGAATCTTTACAGGCCGTTGGCCACTTCCACCAGATATTTCCCGTAGTTGGTCTTCATCAGCGGCTCAGCCAGTTTCAAAAGCTGCTCTTTGTCGATGAACCCTCTCCGGAAGGCGATTTCCTCGATACAGGAAATGTACATCCCCTGCCTTTTCTGCACTGCGGCCACGAAGTCCGAAGCGTCCAGCAGGGCGTCGTGATTGCCGGTATCCAGCCAGGCGAATCCCCTGCCCAGCGTCTCCACCATCAGCGTTCCCCTGCGGAGATATTCGTTGTTGATGGAAGTGATTTCGATTTCCCCTCTGGCGGAGGGCTTGACGTTCCTGGCGATCTCCACCACGTCGTTGTCATAGAAATACAGCCCCGGAACCGCATAGTTGCTCTTTGGATGCTCCGGCTTTTCCTCGATGGAAATGGCCTTCCCGTTTTCATCGAACTCCACCACGCCGTATTCCCTGGGATCCCGGACGAAATATCCGAAGATCGTGGCCCCTTTTTCCCGCTGGGCCGCCTGGCGCAGCACCTTTGAAAAGCTCTGTCCGTAGAAGATGTTGTCCCCCAGCACCAGGGCCACGCTGTCGCTGCCGATAAACTCCGCGCCGATCAGGAAAGCGTCCGCCAGCCCTCTGGGCTGTTCCTGCACCGCATAGGACATGGAGAGGCCCAGCTGCTCGCCGGTGCCGAAGAGCTCCTGAAAGGCGGGCAGATCCCTGGGCGTGGAGATGATCAGAATTTCCCGGATCCCCGCCAGCATCAGCGTGGACAGCGGATAGTAAATCATCGGTTTGTCATAGACCGGCATAATCTGTTTGGATACCGCCTTCGTCAGCGGATAGAGGCGGGTTCCGGAACCGCCTGCCAGAATAATTCCCTTCATCGCAAATCCCCTTTCAATCGCGGTACATCTCCTGATAATACTTCTGATAATCGCCGCTGGTCACGTTTTTCATCCAGTCCTCGTGCTCGAAATACCAGGCGATGGTCTTTTTGATCCCGTCCTTAAACATCGTCTCCGGATACCAGCCGATCTCCTCTTTGATCTTGTCCGGCGCGATGGCGTACCGCCTGTCGTGTCCTTTGCGGTCTTCCACATAGGTGATCAGATCGTCGCTGACCAGGGCCTTTCTCGGATCGTCGTCGGAAAGCATCTCCCGCAGCGTATCCAGGATGATGTGGATGATCTCGATATTCTGCTTTTCGTTGTGGCCGCCCACGTTATAAGTTTCGAACAGCCGGCCTTTCTCCTGTACCATGTCGATGGCCTTGGCATGATCCTCCACGTACAGCCAGTCGCGGACGTTCTTTCCGTCGCCGTAAACGGGCAGCTTCTTGCCGGAAAGGGCGTTGTTGATGATGAGCGGGATCAGTTTTTCCGGGAACTGATAAGGCCCGTAGTTGTTGGAACAGTTGGTGATATTGGCCGGGAAATGGTAGGTATCCATATAAGCTTTCACCAGCATGTCCGATCCCGCCTTGCTGGCGGAGTAAGGGCTGTGGGGCGCATAGGGGGTCGTCTCGTAAAAATACCCGCCGTCCTCTTCCAGGGAACCGTACACCTCGTCCGTGGAAACGTGCAGGAACTTCTTGTCGGGCTGAAACGTCCCGTCCGGCAGTTCCCAGGCCGCCTTCGCGCAGTTTAACATCACCGCGGTGCCCAGCACGTTGGTCTGGACGAATACTTCCGGGTTGCGGATGCTCCTGTCCACATGGCTCTCCGCCGCGAAATGCACTACCCTGTCGATGTCGTTTTCCGCGAAAATCTTCGAGATAGCCTCTTTGTCGCAGATGTTGGCCCGCACGAAAGTATAGTTGGGCCTGTCCTCCACGTCCTTTAAGTTTTCCAGATTGCCCGCATAGGTCAGGGCATCCACATTGATGATGCGGATTTCGTCCCCGTATTTGCGGAACATGTAATGAATATAATTGGAACCGATGAATCCGGCTCCCCCCGTCACGAGATACGTCCTCATGATTTGATTCCTCCTGTATACCGTTTTCATACCTCAGTTTGCAGATAGTGTACCACACTTTGGCAGGTTTTCCAACCTTTGAAATGCTTCTTCCTCCGATCAATACGCCAGATAGCTGATATTGAGATCCACATCCCCCAAAATTCCCGGAATACTCCCCCGGGAAGAGTACTGCCACATTTCATACCGGCCGCTGTAGGTCGGGGTCGCCGCATATTGCGCCATCCAGATTTTATAACTGCCCAAAGCGCCTGTATCGATTTTTTCCGCCAGCCAGGTTCGGTTGGAATAGATGCCCGGCGTATAGCCGCTGTTGGCTACGGTCTGGCAGAATGACCGGATCACCGCCGTGCGCTCCTCGCGGGAAAGGCCATCCGCCCGGCCGTTGGCCCCTTCCACATCGATGAAAATCGGATAGGAGAGGGAATAGCCGCTGACGGCGGAAACCGCCATGGAGGCCTCTTCGATGGCTTCCGCTTCGTTGATCGCCTGGCTGAACACGTAGACGCCCACCTTCAGGCCCGCAGCTGCAGCTCCCTGAATGTTCTTCCGGAACATCTCGTCCTCCACCAGGACGCCGGTGGACGATCCGCGGTATCCGCAGCGGATGATAACGAATTCCACGCCGGAATTTTTCACCGCGTTCCAGTCGATGGAACCGTTGTGCCGGGAGACGTCGATGCCCATCACGCCGTTGACCTGCAGGCTTCCGTCCTCCAAAAAGACGTACTTCATCCCCAGAATCACCTGCTCTCCCGTAACCGGATCGCCGTTCCTGTCGAAATAGTAGCGCTTCCCGTCGATGGTCTGCCAGCCGGTATAACGATATTCTCCGCCTTCTTTCTTCCGGTAAAAAACGTCGTATTTGTCATAGTCTGCCGCAGTGGCTGCCTTATATTCTTCGCCGTCCTTATAATACAGAGCGTTGCCGTCCCCGTCCTTCAAAGGAGCGCTGCCGTCTTCGTTTTCTTCCTCTTCGTTTTCTTCCTCTTCGGATTCGCTTTCCGGCGTCCGGAAAGCGACTTCTGTTTCCGCGCTCACGCCTTTTACCGTCACCGTCACGCGCAGCGTCGCCTCCTGATCGGACGAAACGGACAGCGAGGGGCCCGCGCCTGAAACGTCCCCGGACCACTGGTAGTCCTCTTCCGTCAGCTCTCCCTCTCCTGCGGTATCCGCTTCCGCTCTCAGCGCCACCGTCTCCCCGACGACGTAATCTCCGCCGCCCGAAATGCGCACGCCCGTTACGTTGAACTCATCGCCCGCCTCCCCGGAAGCTCCGTCCGTTTCCACAGTTTCCCCTTCCTCCGACGGAGCGTCGGATTCCGCCTGCGGCTCCGATTCGGCGGTTTCCTCCTTCGAAAACCAGGCTCCTGCCGCAATCGGCTGCAGGGCCGCTTGCGAAAGGCCGGCCAGCCCGCCGGGCGCCGGAATTTTCTCTTTCGGCACCTCTTCCCAGCCTCCGCCGTCCAGAGGAGTGCGGGTGGACTCCACCCACTCCACGGTGTCCGTCAGGGCGGACTCCACCTGGGTCTGTATCTCCGTATCCTCTTTGGCCGCGTTGATCTCGGACTCCTTTTTCACTTCGTCCGAAACGTCCACCTTTTCGTAGACGATCTCATCCTTGACCGTCACCTTTCCGGAAACGCCGGCAGCCGCACTGCCTTCCACCTCGTCCGGAGACAGGATCGTCACCGTATACTCTCCCGGCGCGATGCCGCTGATGGAAATGATGCCGTCCTCATCGCCGTCCCGCTCCGTCCTGCTTTCCGGCCCTTCGATCTTCACCTCAAAGGGCTGATTGCCTATGAGCTTGCCGGACTCCCGATTCGTGAACTTGATCTTCATATCCTTTTGGATGGAGGAGAGCTTCAGCGCGATCTCCACATCCCGGATCAATTCCTTTTCTTCATATTCCTTTTCTACGTATTCCGCTTCTTTCGTATCTTCCAGCTGCGCCGCTTCCCTGGCCGCGATCTGAGCGTCCGCCACCGCGGTGAACACCCCTTCTCCCGCGACGCCGATGGCCTCCATCTTTTTTCCGATCTCCGCCATGGCCGCAGCCTGCCGGTTCACCTGGCGGACGCCGGAGTAAATCCCCACCGTCACCACAGCGAAAAGCAGCACCAGGACGCCTGTCAGGCCCACCGCCACATCGATGGCGGAACCCCCATCCCTCTTCTGTCCTCTTCTGCGCCTTAAACTCCGGACGTTTCTCCCGGAACTCGAGGCCCTTTTCGCAGCAGGACGCCGATTCTTTGTGGCAGCCCGGATCCTTTTCTTTTCCCGCCGTTTTTCTTCTTCCTGCCTTTTCGTTACAACCTGCTTTTTGGGCACGAAAGTCAGGAAACTTTCCGCCGCATCCTTCGACGCTTTCCGCGCTTTGGGCCCAGCGCTTCTTCGATCCCTCCGCTCCGCTTTTCCTCTCCTACGCCCCTCTTTCACCGCATTTCCTCCCCTGTATTTTCCGCGCCCGCGCTCTTTTCATCCCCTCTGTACGCCCCGCTTTTTGTCGAACGCTTTTTCTTGCAGATTCCCCCGTTTCATGACACAATGAGCTCGTAAACCACAACAGCCGGCACCGGAAATTGTCGTAACGATTCCGTTCCGGCCCAAAGGAAGGGAGTGCCCGCCATGATGTACATACACTACTGCAAATACTGTCAACGAATCCATATTCTCAACGGTCATAAAAATTATTGTCCCCGCTGCCGGGGCCATCTGGCCGAGTTGAAAATCTCTTATTTGAAATATGTCAATCTGGATCTCGAAGCCCGCAGGGCCCTGCGGGACCGCTGTGCGGATCCCCGGGAGCTGGCCGTTCTCACCGCCCTGCCTCAGAAGTCCCATGACTACGCGAAGTGGCTTCAGCTGTCCGTCTCAAAGGTAGAAAACTACCATTCCGAGCACTATGCAGCCTATTCCCACTAGCCGGGAGACCGTCAGCTTCTCCCGGAAAAAGGCAGCGCTCAGCACCGGCACCAGCACATAGCCCAGCGATTCCATCACAGGCGCGTTCAGATAATCCAGCGTCCTCAGGCCCTGGATGCTCAGGAACATGGAGCCGAACAGCAGCAGATACCCGCCCATCACCCACGGATTGCAATATTCCCGAAACAGGGAAGGGTATCTCTGCATGGCCCCTTTTTTCAGCAGAAGCTGGGAAACGGAAGCCAGCAGGACGGAAGCCAGCAAAAACAGATAATGATAATCGAATCCCATCTTTTCCTCCATTCCGAAGCGTTTTGCGCTTCGGCACAAATCCGGATTGGAAAATGCGTTATCGAACGCATTTTCCGGTCTTCTCCCCCTTTCCGGCGTTGACAACAGCCGTCCCCAGCACCACCAGAGCGACGCCCAGGGCTTTCTTTCCCGTCACCGGCTCCCCGAAAATGAGCGCCGCCCACAGCAGAGACCACAGCAGCGCCACAGCCCGGTTGGCATAGGCCACAGAAAGGTCGAATTTTTTGATCATCTGCTGCCAGATGATCGCATAAACGCCCAGTACCGCGATCTCCGCCCCATACAGCAGCAAAAAAACCAGCCCCTGGTCGCTCTGCGCCGAGCGGGCCGCGAATTTTCCGATAACCCCGGATATCGTATAAATTATCACGCTGCACTGCAAAATGAGCAGGTCGCGCAGACGCATCTTTTTCTTCATCGTCTTCCTCTTTTCCCGGTATCAATCAGTATATCATTTTTCCCCTTTTTTCGGAACCGTCTATTTTTTCACTTTTTCTTAATTTTACGCTCCCCGGAATGGACAAAAAAAGGGCGGGAATGTTAAGATAAATCCATGAAGCGGGGCTGTCGCACGAACTGACGTTGCAGTTTGTGCGGCGCCTCCTTCCCGAAGATAGCAGAAGGAGGGATTTCATGAAATCTGAACATACCGGTTCCAACCACACGTCCCCCAAAGGACGTCATCCCCAGGGACAGCGCTCCGATTCCCGAAGGCGCAGTTCTTCCAGACACCGCCGAAGGCACAGGCGAATCAATGGCCATGCGGTCTTCTTCGCCGTTCTGGGCGTCCTGTTTCTCATCACCATCCTCCGGCTGATCATCTGGAATCGGGGCACAGACTCCGGCTATGACCCCAACGAGACGACCACTGAATTCGACGTGGAAGTGCTGGATTACATCCAGCCTCTGGATCCCGCCCTGCTGGAGGGGCGCGAAGATGACGGGGTTACCACGATCCTGGCCCTTGGCAACGATCCTCTTTCCGACGACCGCAGCGACTCCGGACTGGCCGGCCTGATCGCCAGGAAAACCGACGCCACCGTATATAACGGCGCCTTTCCCGGAAGCACCATCGCCATGAAAAATCCGGAATACGACAGCAGCTATCCGCTGGACGGCCTGAGCCTGTACTGGACAGTCGCTTCCCTGGCCAACCAAAATTTCGATCTGATGGACGTCATCGTTCCCGATCTGGATTCCGAGTCCGCCCGGGAAGCCCTGGCGGCGCTGAAAGAAGTCGACATGAACGCGGTGGACCATCTGATCCTCTTTTATGATCTGCAGGATTATATGGGAGGCCGGATCGTCTACGATGAAAACAATCTGCAAAACCTCAACACCTGCTACGGGGCGCTGAACGCTTCCATCCAGCTGGTTCAGGAAACCTGGCCGCACATCCGGATCTTCGTCCTCTCCCCGACCTATGGGACTTTCGCTCAGGGAGACGGCACCCAGGTGGATCCCAGTCAGGACGATCTCGGCAACGGCACCCTGGTGGATTACCTCAACTGGCAGCTGGAAGCCAGCCGGCGCAACGGGGTTTCCTTCCTGGACAACTACTACGGCGCCGTCACCGTGGACGATATGGATTGTCTCACCGACGGCTATCATCTGAATCAGGAAGGCCGGGAGCGGGTTGCAGAGCGGTTCGCGCAGATCCTGCTGCCCGCGCAGGACTGACCGGGCCGGGATCCCCTCCTTTCAGGATCTGCGGGAACGGGACAGGTAAAATGCCGTTACCGACGGCATCGCGTAAATGATCGGGAACGCATACCGCGGCTGATCCTGAATCTGAGGCGCCATCAGAATGATGAAAAAGGAAAGGAGCAGGGGCAGCAAGACGAACAGCTGCTCCTTTTTCCATCGATCCGCCAGCATGAACGCGATCACCATGGCCATCAGGATCATGTAAAATGCCACGTTATTGAGCATGCCGATCACGGGCATCTTCGTCAGGAGGGAATACAGGCTTACAGCCACGGCGTCCAGGCCCTCAAGGCTCTCCGGGATGTGGATGTTGAGCGTTTCATAGATCGGTTCGTCCCAGAGCGTCTCCGCGCCTGTGAAACAGTTCTTATTGTAGACGATGTTGTCCACATAGGGAGCGAACAAATAATAATTCTGATTCCAGGTGGCCTCCACATAGCATAGGGGATGGCGGAAAAACTGTCGGATCCACAGCTTGAAATAGGCCGCCAGATCCGCCGTATTCTCAGCCCGGTACGTAGTTTTCACCGGATCCGCCGTCATCGGGTTATAAAGCTGAGGGAGGTTGTCGTAATCCAGCACCTTCCGGATCACTTCCTGCTCCCGCGCCGGGATCTCCTGCCCGAAATCCCGCACGAACCGGGCGGTTTGCTGGAAGGGCAGGGAGAACATCTCCTTGGGCGAATCTTTTTGCACGTCATAGCGAAGAGAGATAGCCGTTTCCGCGCCCCAGGACAGAAGCAGAGGAAGGATCAGGCAAAGCGCAGGAGCGAACAATGCGCGGCCACGAAACGCCGACCGCTTCCCCGCTCGTTTTCCCTTTCTTTCCCGCAGCCGCCCCAGCCCCCAGTTCAGGACGATCAGCAAAACCACGGGAAGATAAACGTAGATTCCGTTTTTCCGGAACAGAATCATAAAACAGACTCCCAGCACCCAAAGGCCCATCCGAGGCCCGCTTTGAAAGAACCGGACGGGATCCCGCGCCAGTTCGATACAGCCCAGCACCAGCAAAAGGAAGCAGGCCGTATACAGGAAGTCCTTGATGGGAAAGGCGGCATACCCCGCATAGTAGGGAGCGAAGCAAACCACGGCGAAGGTCAGAAGGCGGATCCAGGCCGGCGCCTTCCAGCTGCGCATCAAAAGCAGGGACCAGGACAGCGCCGCGGCCATCACAGCCGACTGGAACAGCACGAAACAGAACAGCCCCGCGTTCGCGCTGCCCAGGGAAAGCCCAAGACGAACGAAACAGCCGAACAGCCAGGTATGGAAAACCGGCTGGGCCGTAGTCCATGTGTGGACTCCGAAATAATAGCCCAGCTGAGCCCAGTTATCGTAGCTCATCGCCGCCGGATAGCGCAGGATCAGGTGCCCGCCCCAAAAGAACAGAATTCCGATCCAAACCGTCAGCCAGGGATGGTTTCGGTACAGCCGCTGCAGCGGTCTCGCGAAACCGGCCCTGATCCGAATATCTCTGCCGCTATGAAACAGGGCGTAGAGAGCATTTTCCGCCCACAGATAAAACGCATAGCACCCGACCAGAGTCACGATAGTCCTCAGCAGATTTAAACGGGGAGAAAACAGAATGTCCGGGCTGTTGGCCCACAGAAATCCGAGGCCTCCCGTATACAACACCGCCAGAAGCAGGGCCAGCATCCGGCTGAAGCGAATCGCTTTTCCCTGTCCGTCGATCCAGAATTTTTTATAACACACATACAGACACAGCGTTAAGACGGTCAGCAAGAGCCCTTTTTCCGTCAACCCCTGTCCCGCCTGCTCCAGGAAAGTATAAATTCCCTTTCTGGCCGCGTCCGCAATCCCCTCGTCTTCCACTTCTCCCACCGCCATGGTGACCGTGAGCGCCCGCGCCGAAAACAGCGCGCCCAGAAACAGCATCCAGCGACTTCTGCCTGTCGCGATTTTCGTCTTCATCTCTTCATTCTCCCCCGTATCCCTTTTTTCTTCACTCCGCCTTTTGATACAGCTCCACCGCCGTATTGCGGTACAGATCATAGGCCTCGATCTGCGCGATCAGCTGCAATCCGTTTTCTTCCGGATCCCCTTCGATGGGGATGCTTCGATTCAAAATCAGATACTGGCAATGGTATTCCGTCAGCAGCGGGCTGAGCGCGTCCAGATCGACGGGATTCTCCCGCATCACTTCATAGATGGGGTGGGTATCCCAGTTCCATTCCCAGGATGGTTCCAGCATTTCCCGGCCATAGGGCATCTGGATTTCCGAGGAATACTGCCGCACATAGTAGATCAGTTCCTCGGGGAACACGGCCCAGACCCTTTCCTCGTCTTCCGCCGGCATGATCTCGTTACAGATGGCGATGACGGAGTTGGGAATGTGAAAGCGGTTCTGCGCCTTCGTGATAAACTGGTTCTCATACACGTACTGGCCGGAAAGGATCAGCAGGGCCGCCAGGGCGATCATCCCGATCCGCCTGTGCCCGCCGATCATTTTAATCCCGGCATAAGCGATCACCGCGGTCATGGGCAGAAGCCACAGGATCCGGTAATAGGTTTCCCCTTCCCCAAGGGCGTTCATCACCGTCTTGAAAAAGGGAAGGAAAAAGAGCGCGATCGTGACCAGCGACGACTCCACCAGCACCAGGCGGATCTTTCTATCCCTTTCCGCCCAAAGCAGATAGGCCAAAGCGGCCAGGAACAGGAAAGGATAAATACCGGTTCCGCAGTAATTTCGAAAAACGTTCCAGATTTCCCGCATCATTTTCCTCCTAACCCATGACCAGAAGCATGACTAAAAACACGGCGTTGGGAATGCAGCACAAAACGGTCCTGCCCAGAAGGGACGGCTTCTTTTTGCGCAGAGCGGCCACGAGGGATACGATCCCCAAAAACAGCCCTGCGAGAAAGGCGCCCATGCTGGTCATCATCGCAGCCGCCACGTTGGTCAGCGCCATCAAAATCCAGAACCCGGTTTTCGCCCCTTCCGTTTTGTCATCCAGAATCTCCAGAAACAGCCAGATGAGCGCCAGCAGGATCAGGTTGGCCATGACGGATTTCCCCTGCCAGGTACGCATCAGGAAAAAGGTCGCGTTGGTATAAATCGAAGTGTTCCCGAAAATCTGCAAAATGTTCACCAGGATGAGAAAGGCGGGCAGCCGCCATTCCTCAGCGCCCAGCAGCTTCGCGCCGATTTTCCCGTAGACGAAATAGGTGAGAGGGATCAGCACCAACGGCAGCAAAGTGTGGGCCACGATGGTCGCGTGAACGCCAGTCAGCCGGGCCACCAGCGCTTCCCACAGGGGCAGGGCCGCCAGGGCATGGCGGATATCCAGATCCGTGGAAAGTCCGGTATAGGGCCGGATCCGGTTGAGCACCCCGGTCTGATCCGCCAGCACCGACTGCACCACATAGTAGGCGTCGTCCCCGTCGAAGGAGGCGCGGGTATAGGCCATATACATCTGGAACAGGACGGCCGCCAAAACGATGAGCCAGTATATTCGGCACTCCCAGGTCATTTTCCGCAAAGCCGCCCTGCACGCCGAAAAACCGATCAGGGCGGGCGCCTCTTTTTTCCTGGCCGCAAAGACCGCCCGCAAAAGCCCCCCCGCCGCCAGCAGCGTCAACGCTGCGCAGGACAGAATTACCAGCAAATCCATCCCGTAGGCATCCAGGATCATCACAGGAACGGCGATCACCTGAAAGGCCGCCAGCTGAGTCAGAAACCCCGGCAGATAAAAATCCCAGACCCCTTCTTTCCTCTTTCCGAGCTTTCCCCGCCACAACAGCCCCGTGCAAAGGGGCGACAGCGCGAACAGAAACAAAAATCCCAATACTTTCTGTATCATCGTCATCCTCCCTGTCCCTGATAAAACCGCGGCCGCGGATCCTGCCAGTCGTCCCAGATGGCTTCATAATCGTATCCGGAAACCAGATCCCTTAAGGCCGCAAAAGAAGCCTCAAAGTTCTCCTCCGTCAATTCCCTCTCCCCGCTCGCGAAACAATCCGTGATATAACGACAGATATCCTCGTGATAATGGATGTAATCCGCATAATTGTTCAGGTTGCAGACGATCTCCACCTCCCCGAGAAAATTGAAGATTCGCACGTTATCATAGGCCAACAGCCGCCCGGTGGTATAGAGCAGCTCATCGATCACCGCATCCAGCTCTTTCTGGCGGCTCACATCATTCCAGTACAGAATGCTGTAAGGCGGGTAAAACAGGTAGAACTCCGTCTCCGGATGGGCTTCGATATAAGGGCAGATATTCCGCTCCAGATTCTTCTCCACCGCCGCCAGAAAATAGTCCGCCGCCATGGGGTTTTCCGCTTCCGGAGCGGGCTCGTAGTACATCAGCACATTGGTCTTATTGTAATACTCGTCCGTCCACCAGGGCTGATACAGTTTCGACCAGTCCGACCGGTCCTTCGGATCCGCCAGGGGGCGCAGAATATAGTCCAGCAATACTTCCTTATTGAACAGATATGGCACATCGTTAAGGGGATTATCGTCATAGAGATACTCCGTGATCGGAAATTTCGTCTCTTCCACTCCGCCCGAAAGCGTCCCCTGATCCACAGCCATAAAGACCGCCTTTACCCCATTTCCCTTCGCCGAAAACACCAGATCCATGATGTTGGCGAGATCTTTCGGATAGGATCCATTGTAGGAGAGCTTCTGGGTTTTGATGTTGAGTTTTTCTTCGAACCAGTCCGTGTTGAAGCTGGCGGTCATGGAAGATCCCAGCAGCACGCCTTCATAGTCCATGTGCTTTGCCAGACCCGGATTCTGATTCACCTGATTGTCCACCAGATACGGAAACCAGGACAGCGGCTTATGATACTGGAAAAACGGATCCACCCAGATCACCAGCGCCCCGGCAGCCACGAGCCCGGCCAAAACCAGCGCCAGAAACCCGGCCAGCCATTTTCGGCAGCTTTTCATTTGCGTCTCCTCCTTCAGAATTTGAAATACAGGAAGCTGCTGACGCCGGACAGCGACAGCACGCACCACAAAAACAGACCGGACGTCAACACCAGATTGGACGCTTTGGGGGAAAACCGTTCCTCCATTTCCCCTGCGTTTCTGCAAAAGAACAGGATCCCCAGCGCGAACAGGGTGAAGGCCGCGCACAGGTACATGCCGCTGCCGGGGAGGGAAGTCACCCCCAGCACCTTCATCGGATACCAGAACTCGCCCAGATTGAAAACATCGTAGATGCCCTGGGAGGGCAGGTCAAACCCGCCCCTGACCATCCTCGCGAAGAGCGCTCCCGCCTGGGAAAGGGACTCAGATCGAAAAAAGACCCAGGAAACGTTCAGAAACAGAAACGTCAGGATGACACCTGCGGCATGTCCGACCGCGCTTCCCGCCGTTTTTACCGTCTCCGCAGCGGCCGCGCCTGTCCGTTTCCTTTTTTGCTGCACCCAACGGGCGCCTGCGTAGACGATCCCGTGCAGGGCGCCCCAGAGAAGGAACGTCCATCCCGCTCCGTGCCACAATCCGCTGACCAGGAAGACCAGCATCAGGTTGCAGTACATCCGTCCCCTGCCCTTCCGGTTCCCGCCCAGGGGAATATAGACATACTTCAGAAGAAAACGGTTTAATGTGATATGCCACCGCTTCCAGAATTCGATGGGATCGGAAGCCTTATAAGGGGAATTGAAATTCACCGGGATTTCGATTCCCAGCATGTGCCCGATCCCGCGCGCCATATCGCAGTAACCGCTGAAATCGAAATACAGCTGAATGGTATAAAAGAGCATAACCAGAACCGCATCCGTGCCGTTTAAGGATGCCACGCTGCCATAGCCGAAATCCACGGCCGCGCCGAAGGTGTCCGCCAACAGCACTTTTTTCCCCAGCCCCAGGGTAAACAGGTACAACCCCTTCGCCATCTGCTCCCAGGAAAATTCCCGGTGGCCGATCTTCCGAAACTGGGGTATCATCTCCCCGAACGTGACAATGGGCCCGGCCACAAGCCGCGGGAAAAAGGACACGAACAGGGCGTACTCCACAATACCGCACCGCCCGGTCTCCCCCCGGTAGGTATCCACCAAAAAGCCGATCTGCTGGAACGTGAAATAGCTGATTCCCAGAGGAAGCAGGATATTCTTCAGCAACAGTTCCGAACCGAAAAGCCTGTTGATGTTCTCCGCGAAAAAGTTATAATACTTGAAGTAAAACAGCGCGCCCAGATTGAGACAGACGCCCAGGGCCAGCACCGCTTTGGCGGCTCCTTTTCCCCGGAGCCGCCAAAGCAGCCGAAATGCGCCGTAATTGACGGCTATGCTTCCCAGCAAAAGGACGAGGTGATACGGATTGGAATACCCGTAAAACCAGAAGGAACACAGGATGAGCCAGATTTTGGCCGCCCCCGCCTTTCTCCGGCTTTCCAGCAGACAGAAAACTGCCAGGCAGAGCGGGAAAAACAGCAGGATAAAAATATAGGAATTAAAGAGCATGCTTAAATCTCCACCTCAATCACGTGATTTCTCTTCTCAGGGCGATCGGGAATCCGGTACTCCCACACCGCGTTGCCTTCCCCGTCCTCCGAAATTTTCACGAATCCGAACTGGGAGTAAAACTCCTTCACCATACCGTTTTTAGCGGTGGGATAATAATACCCCAACACCGTATCGATTTCGGCCTCGCGACAGCGACGAATCAGCTCATCCATCATGGCGGCTTCCATCTCCCGCTTGAGCACCCGGCAGCTCATCAGCCACAGCGAAATATGGGCCCGCTTTCCGTCCTTTTCCGCGATGACGACGGAAACGACTCCGTTGTCCCCGAACTTGTCCTCCAGCTTCCCGTACAGGGTGATCAGGTTGGGATCTGCGGCG
The DNA here is from genome assembly GCA_003343625.1 of Clostridiales bacterium. Classification (GTDB taxonomy): domain Bacteria; phylum Bacillota; class Clostridia; order Lachnospirales; family Lachnospiraceae; genus Gallintestinimicrobium; species Gallintestinimicrobium pullicola. Next base: position 47,719 of record QAKV01000028.1, on the reverse strand, counting down.
GCCTCCTCGATCTGGGCCTGGGTAAAACGCTTCGTGGTGAGATTGAACTGGTTGCTCTTGTTGGTCAGCTGGGCGATCCTGGCCATATACATGGATTCGAAAGGCCGGATCACTGCTTTCATCCGAAGGGAGCGCAGGTACTCGCCGTAATCCGCAAAAAACGCCTGCTGCTGCGCCCTCTGCAGGTTCGCCTGATACATCTGGCTGCGCCTGCGGTCGTCCTCGGACAGCGAAGTCACCTCGAAATAGCCGCCCCGATCCAGCACCCGGATATACTCTTCGGGCTTTCCGATCTCCGGCACCGTCACTTCCGGCGCCTGCTGCCGGACGATCTCGCGCTCTGCGGGATTGTCGTCGGCGAAAACCAGGCTGTCCGGCAGGATGTTCAGGCCGGCCGCGATCTCCAGGAGGTTTTTGCTTTTGGGCTCCCAGTTGGCCCGGATCAGGATGAAATCCGAAGGCCTCAGCACCCCTTCCGGATGGTTTAGTCCCGCCAGGGCATTTTCCTCCTCGTTTTTGGATGCCACATTGAGCATGACGCCATAATCCTTCAAAAGCTTCACATAGGACTGAAACTCGGAAAATACCTGTCCCAGGCTGGTCTCCTGGCCGATTTCCAGATTCTCCGGCCCATCGTCCCCCACGACCCCTCCCCAGAGAGTATTGTCCAGATCCAGCACAAGGGATTTCTTATTCTTCCCGAAAATGGACTTGATGATGTTTGCCACATTGTGTGCCATCCAGGGGATCGCTTTGAAACACATGGCGTATTTGTACATATGCCAGAAAAAAGGATCCGACCACTCATCCAGCCCATAGACCGCGGACTGATAGTTCAGATCGTTGAGGAAAAAATTCTCGTGCTTTTCCGCGTAATCCGAGAACCGGGCGTTGAGCCGGTTCACATACCAGGTCCTGCCATGACAGTCGGCCCCGTCCTGATTGCCCAGAAGCCGAAAATAGGGATACTCAAAGTTGTTCTGAATGACCGGGCAGTGCCATGTGTCCGCCAGCTTCTCCCACATCGCCTCGAATCTGCCGTATTCCGCGTCCAGCCGGGCGATCACCGCCTCCTTCGCCTCATCCGCTCCGGGAAACTCCCGGATGTTGCGCAGACTCGTGTGTACGAAAATCAGATCCGGTGAAAACCGGTTCAGTTCTTCGTTGCCGAACATCGCATCCTCCCAGTACATCCCGTATTCGGATTCGTAAAATTCAGCCTCTATTCCGTGGTTGAGCAAAAACAGATCCAGAATGCGCACGATGTCGTGGGTGGTGGAGCCTCCGAGCACCGCGATCCTCTTCTTCAGGCGGGCCGTCCCGTCCGAAAGGAGGGTTCTCCGGATGCTCTTCGATTTTTTCAGAATCCATTCGCTGTCAAAAGGGTATTCCAATTCACGCAATTGCCTCTCGTCCTTTCTTAAATCCCCGCCCCGCTGGGCGCGTTTGGTTCTTCCATTATAATACAGAGGTTTTTTTGCCACAAGTGCTCAAATGCCTTTCCGGCACATTGTAACGAATTCTTTTCGTCTTGATCGTTTTTAATTCGTTTTATATGCATTTTTTCGAGAGTTTTAACGATTTTAATAAAGAATTTCGTATGATGAAATCGATTATAATTTTTTAATAGGAGGTTTTTATCATGAATTATGAAGAATTTCTGCGGAACCGAATCACCAGCCTGAGGATGGAAAAGAACATTTCAGAGTATCAGCTCTCTTTGGATCTCGGCAAATGTAAAACCTACATACAGGCGATCACATCCGGCAAATCCCTGCCATCCTTCGACGCTTTTTTCGATCTTTGCGATTATTTTGAACTGACTCCGGAAGAGTTCTTTGCATCCGCCCCGGAAAACGCTCAACTCCGGCGGGTTTCCCGCAAGCTCTCCCGCCTGTCCGGACAGGATCTGTCCCTGGCGGAGCAGCTGATCGACCGGCTTCTCTCCACAGAACAGGAAGGGAGATCCCTTTGAAAAAAGAAAGACCCGAATATCCGGCTGACGCCGATCTCTCCCATCTTCTTTCCTACTGGGCGGGCCCCGAAGGGGCAGGCCTCTCCACAGGCTCCTGTGCGGAACGCCTGCTGGACGACCTCGGCCTGACCGCTCCGGATTTGGAACAGTTGATCCGGGAGGCAAAAGACGACGGAAAAGCTACCTGACCGTTTGTTTCCATCTGGACAACCATACGGATTGCACCTATAATAGGATTCGGTACAGCTGACCTGCGGCATCCGAAAAGCGGATGCCGCAGGCCGGCAAATTACTTTGCCTGTGAGGTAATCATGAAAAAGCAATCCGTTTTTCAATTCGTCCGAAAATATTTCATGTGGTTCCTTCTTCTTTTTTTCACCGTCCTGTGCGCCTATGTCTGTTTCGCCAGACTGGATGCAGGGCTGATCCAGCACTGGGATGAGGCCAGGCATGGGGTCAACGCCTACGAGATGATGAAAAATCACAATTATATCGTCAACACCTATAACTATGAAAACGACTATTTTAACCTGAAACCCCCTTTGAGCTACTGGGGTATCATTCTGGGCTTTCGCCTCTTCGGCGTGGGCGTTTTCGGTATGCGGTTTTATTCGGCGCTGGCCACCTTCTGCACTTTCCTCCTCATCGCTTTCTATCTCTACCGGCGCTATGGGAAAACAGCGTCTCTCTGCTCCATGATGCTGTTTCTCACTTTTTACGACATCTTCTACTGGCATGCGGCCAGAAATGCGGATGCGGATGCCATTTACATCCTGTTTTTCACCGTCGGCTGTCTGGCTCTGATCGAAAGCGCCTACCGTCCAAACCTGCTCTGGATCTGCGGGCTGATGTTTTCGCTCTGTTTCCTGTCCAAAAGCTGGCATGCCTGCGTCCTTTTGCCCATCGGCGGGCTGTTCTGGCTCTTTTCCGGGCTATATAAGCGGATGAAACTCCGCCATTATCTGGGTCTTTTCCCGTGCGCCATCGTCCCCATCGCCCTCTGGGCATTCGCCCGCTATCAATACGACGGAATGGCATTTCTGGGACAGATGTTCGGCGTGGATGTAACCCAGCGAATCGCCTGGTCAGAAAGTTCGAATCCGAACTATTTCTTCTTTCTGAACTACCTGCTGCACAGCCGCGCCGTCCTGGTAATGCTGGGAACGATAGCGTTCGCCGTTCTGTTCGCCCTGCTGATGCGGCACTGCAACGCGCCGGTTCAGCGGCAGTCTGCGATGAAATGTCGTTTCCGCGAAAGGGCGCTCCCGGCTGTCCTGGGCCTGACGCTGTGGATCCTGGTACCTGTCCTGGTTTTCAGTCTCTCTCACACCTATTATTACTGGTATGTATACCCCATATTTCCGGCCCTGTGCCTGGCGGCTTCCATCCTGGTGCAGCTCTGTCGAAACGCCTGCCGCACCGGAAAGCAACTGGCCCTGTTCGCCTGCGTTTTCTTTCTTCCCGCCCTGGCTGCCCTCCACTACGACCGGGTCACGGTTTCCGGGATCGACGATCTGGAAATCTCGGGCTTTCAGCTGGATTTGCAGGCCGCCATGGAACAACGTCCCGATCTGCACGGAATGGACATTTATGTGGAAAAAAGCGATAACGAATATAAGGAATCGTCTTACTGGGAGCAGGCCGGCCTGCTCATGGCCGAACTGAGCGGGGATTTGAAATGCGAGGAGGGCGGCGTAGAGGCCTTTCTGGAAGCTCCCGGCAGCGCCCTGCTGATCGTGGATCCCGCATACTACGAAAAGTACGAAGCTCAGCTGTCTGAACTGGAGACGGTGTATCGAAATGAGTATATTGTGGTGGAGAAGACGGAATAATTGAGAAAAGCCTCTGCGGAAGGGGATTCCCCGAAATCCGCAGGGGCTTTTCTGCGCCTTTCTCACTTTATGGCAACGCTCTTCGGACGCCTCTCCGGCAAAAGCGCCAGGCAGACCAGAAACGGTACAGATACATAAATCGCATAAGCATAGCGCAAATCCGCCCAGACCGGCGTCGCCAGAAGCAGAGTTCCCCAAATGCCGAGTGACGGAAGAAAGGCCAGCAGATAGCGGCTCTTCTTCCGCAGGGACGTCAGCAACGCCGCAAAGAATACATATACATACAGGCCTGTGCTCAGATATTCGTCGAAATGGGCCTTATACGCGTCCAGATACGCCCTGATCTGCAAAACAGCCGACTCCGGCAATTTGCTGTCCCTGTCGATCCCCATCCCGTTTTCCTGAATATATGTGGCCCAGATAAACGGGAAATAGGTCTTATGGTACCAGTATCCCGCCGTCTCGTTCACGAAGGCCCTCACATATATCCTTTTGTTCTTCCAGAACAGATCCAGCCAGGTCTTCAGAAATTCTCCTGCGTGTTCCGTAATGAACTCCTGATTGTCCGTTTCCCGCACCAGATCCTTGATCGCATCCGAACAGGTCGGCGAACTCGTGTATGCTTCCGGCACCTTTTCCAGATCGATCACATTGCTCAGAAACGCCTTCTGCTCTTCTGAAATCCTGCCATCATAGGTAATCACAGCTGCGATCTGCTGGGCCGGAATCGAAAGGGATTCGATGGTATCCGGCTCCGCTACGTCGAAGTAGTGGAACACAGGGCCTTTGTACAGCGCGCCCGCGATCAGCACCAGTCCGATGGCCGGAAGCACCGCCTTCTTCCGTTTCCAGAACGCCCAGATCATAAAAGGAATCATTCCGAGAAATACATACAGCCCGTTGCTGCGGAAGAAGCACACGCAAAATCCGAGGGGGACGAACAGGATCCAACAGGCCAGACAGGATTTTCCCTCCGCAATGCGATCCCGCAATATACACAACAGCAGGGTGAACAACAAGATGCTGACCGCAAACGGAATGTCTTTCCACATGATGATAGAGTACATCTGGTTGATCGGCGAAAGCACATACAAAAGCCCCAGAACGATCAGGCTGCCCTTCCGCATCCCTTTGCTGCGCAGCCAGACGATGACGCAGGAAAAAGCGAAGGACAACATAGAGATCGAAAACAGGGAATACAGGGCGAATGCGCGATTGGTACTGCCCAAAACCAGAAGCCCCAGCTCCCAGATCCCTTTGATCAACATCGTATGCAGCCACGGATGATGATTGCTGTACGGATCCCCCAACACCTGACACATCTGTTGGAAGGAATCGTATTCCATCACGCCCGGGAAAAATGCCAGCAGAAAAATGCAGTCCACCGCAGCGATGAGACAAAAGAATCCCAGCCCCCACAGCCAGGGCCGGCGCTTCTCCTCTCCTCCGTCATACAGCTCCGTCCGATCCGCAATGGAAAAGCAACATTCCAGCGCCGCGTAAAACAGGCAGAACCAGCACAGCAACGCGCTGATATACCCCCACCATCCAAAGGAATCGAAGATCGCCGGATTCCCCGTAGCGGAGAAAAACGAGAAAAGCGCCGCGCCCAGGACAACATACCCGTTTCCTCTGCCCGTCCGCTTCCATATGCTCCAAAGCTGCAGATAAAGGACGAACAGCAAAACGAAAACGCCGATCGCCTGGGCCGCATTCTCCAATAGCAGCACGCCTTCCAGAAAAAGGCCGTTTGCCGCCAGCAAAAGCGCGCCTCCTGCCAGAAGTTTGGGAAAAATGTCCCGGGCCTTTCTCCATTCCTCCGCCATGCTCCAGAGCATTCTTCCCAGCAGGAAGCCCCCTGCGGGCACAATCACAGTATAGGCGGAAAACAGCCCAAAGGTTTCCGGTTGCACAAAATAAAGAATCTCAAACAGCGCTGCGCCCGCAAGCCCTCCTATCCACGCCTTTGGGCTTTGATTCCGTAACCCCTCCATGAAAAACAGGAGAAACAGCCACGGAAGAATGAACCGGAAATCCAGGCTCCGGATTCCCGCCATCGCCTGAACCATCACCAGGGCAGCCACAAATTCCATCAGAAGCGCCGCTCCTCCCCTGGGGTTTCGCATCCGCCGCATCCATTCCGTCTTCATCTTCAGTCTTCCCCCTCTCTCAGCCCTTCAGGCTCTCCAACTTCTCCACGATCTGCAGGCGGAATTCGAAATCCCGCCTGTCTTTCATCCCCAGGTTGTGCAGTATCAATCCGGCAAACAAGGACTGGATCGCCGCCAGCGCCGCGAAGCCGCACACGATCAGCGTGGGAAATTTCGGAACCAGTCCGGTCTCCATGAATTCGATCCCCACCGGGATGAAAAATCCCACCGCAATGATCAGCAACAGACAGGCCAGCGTTCCGAAAAAGGCGAAGGGACGATACTGGCGGAACATGCGGAAAATCGTCCGCAAAACCCGGAAACCGTCGGAATAGGTATTCAGTTTGGATACGCTGCCTTCCGGCCGATCCCGATACGTGATAACCACATTCTCCACCTGCATGTTATTGTACACCGCATGGATGGTCATTTCCGTCTCGATCTCGAATCCTCTGGAGAGAACCGGAAACGTCTTCACAAACCGGTAGCTGAACGCCCGATATCCCGTCATGATATCCTGGATTTCCGATTTGAACAGCAGATTGATCGAAGAGCGCACCATGCTGTTTCCCAGATTGTGAAACGGCCTCTTGTTCTCCTCGAAATACGTGGAAGACAACCTGTCCCCTACTACCATATCGGCATTGTGATCCAGTACGAGATCTGCCATCTCCCTGGCGTTTTCCATGGGATAGGTGTCGTCCCCGTCCACCATAATATAGCATTGGGCGTCGATCTCCTGGAACATCCTGCGGATCACGTTGCCTTTCCCCTGTTTATACTCGTGCCGCACCACGGCCCCTGCTCTCTGCGCGATCTCCACCGTGCGGTCTGAGGAATTGTTATTATAGACGTAGATCGTGGCATCCGGCAGTGCCGCCTTCGCATCGCGAATCACTTTTTCAATCGTCTTTTCTTCATTGTAGCAGGGAATCAATACCGCTATCTTATCCATCTTTTTCTCCATTCCGAAGCGTTTTACGCTGAGGAACGCGCGTCGAATCTTCAATTCGGCGCTGCGATAACAGGATTTGTGACGCTTCGGCACAAATCCTGATTGGAAAATGCGTTATCAAACGAATTTTCCAATCTTTTCCTCCGTTTTGTAACGATGTGGGAACAGGAGCTCCATAATCCATGCCGCCCCGGCCAGGGCTGTTGCGGAGAGCTCCCGATATGTATACCAAATAAAGGGCAAATAGATTTTAGGAAAACTATTTTGAATTTATCTGTTTCTTTCACAAATTTTCTTCCGGTAACAATAAATTCCGATGCCCAAAGCGAATGCCAGTGAGAACATCTCAGCAATTCTCCAAAGACCAGGTTCTTCAAACTTCACCTGTATTGTTCCTGTGTAATTTCCGGCAAGCGTCAAACGAACCCTGCAGTTCTCTCCCGAGTCCGTAAAAATTTGGCCGCCAGTCCGCATATCTTTCGCCACATATCCCCTATAATAGGTCATTGGAAGTTCTACCGTCTGCTCCTGTTCAGAAGTATTCGTACAGCTCAGTATATAATGAGTCCCGTTTTTTTCCCGCTTTGTAATATTCACGCTTTCGTCTGCCCAAATCCTGTCTTCAGGGAAATTTTCCTGTCCCGCTTCCAGACTTGCCGGCAGATACTCCCCATTTCCCAGCTCAAATGTTCCGAGCGTCTCCATATCCGCGACATATATCGGCGTTTTTACTGCGGAAATCGATTCGTAAAAATAGCCTGTAGAAATTCCGGTAAGTCCCAACATAGCTGCTCCTAATATCCACCCTTTCCTTTTATTTCTCATGTTCCAACGATCCAATACGATACACGCCAAGACGGTAAATACAGCTGTCGCCGCCCCGAGGACTCTCCATGGAAACTGCAATCTGGAAGACAACACTGCCAAAATATCGCTCGTCTCGTATAAAAAATCCCACGGAAAATAGATCGTACTCATAAACAGCAAAATTATTCCGCTAATGCTACAATACCGTCCCAACCGGCACAGGCTTTCTTCTTTCTCGTATTTTCTCCAGTCCGCCAAGAACAGCAACAGTCCGAGCACAAACACGATTCCGATGGCGAAAGTTCTCTCCCTTCCTTCCGTCAAACCTTCTACAATGCTAAAGTTGCCCAGATTCCCATTGGGGAATACCGCAAACAGCTGATTCAGAAAAGCGCCGGCCGTTTGAATCGGGCCCCCATATCCCTCGCTGTTTACCTTCCATTCTTCCCTCATATAGTCCAAAAACGGCAACAGAAAGAACAAATTGAGCGCCGCTGTCGCTGCAACTGCCCTTCCGAAGCCCATAAAGCAGGTTTTGGTAAACGTTCTTTTCCAACATACCAGACAAGTAACTCCCAGCATGATGACCACAATCTCACACGTCAGGATATGACATTGTATGATTCCGCTCATTCCTGCAGTTAGCAATAACCAGCTGTGCTTTCTTTCTTTTTTCTCCGCGTTCAGGATTTCCCAGGCTCCCACAAAAATGAGCGGCAGAAATGTCTGCGCGGTAAATTCTCCTACCGCATCCCTGACATAAAGGTTCATCAACCGGTAAGGAGCAAATATATACAAGATTCCCCCGATCAACGCGGTCTTTTCAGTTTTTACCACTCTCCTCAGGCAGTAAGCTGCAATATAAAAGGTCAGGAAATTGATGATGAAAATATAAATCTTGTATGAAAGTTGGAGTGGAAATCCGATCCATCTGAGAATACCGGCCATTGCCAATATCCCATCTCCATAAAATACCGAAACCGGATATCCATATCCGTTCATCCATTGGGGCTGAATCCGCACCGGTAGCTGTCCATCCTTCAGCCCCTCCGCAATTCCCTCGATTCTCAAAAGATGAAAGGACAAATCGTAAGAATCATACAGATATGGCATCATGAGCGGAAGAGCGGCTGCTACAGCGACTCCCAGTCCCAAAATGAGCCTTCTCCTGCGAATCTGGTGTCTGTTGGTTACAATCGCCGTCAGCCAAAGTCCGGCCCCAGCCGCTGTCAAAAACAGAAACATTCTCTCCAATGCCCGCGTCTGTTTGATCTCTATTCCATTCAAAATCAGATATCCTTCTCCTCCATAACGAATCCTGATCTGAAATCCTTCTACAGGCCGCAAATAGTAGGCTTCCAATGTTTTGCCGGTTCGTCCGCCCTCCAACGGTTTCCCGTCCCTGCCGAGCAAGACCCGGTAGGTATCCACCTCGCTGGCAAAAGCGTATTCTGAGCCGCTTCCCTCTCCCTGATACCGGATCGTCACATCGTAGCTTCCCGCCGGCAAATCCACCGCCGGCGTCTGGACGAAAACTTCCCCGTATTCCAGGCTGTTGTCCACATACCAGCCCGACGCATTTCCGTCGATCACATTCGCGTCAAAATGGATCGCTTCGCCCATCCGCTCCAGCTGATCCTCCCCGAACTCCCACACTTTTACCGGCTGAAGCATCCGGATGATGCAAACGGCTGCGATAACCGCCAGCACTGCCGCACCAAAAGCTTCCGCCTTGTGCTTTCCAATCCACTCCCTCATCTTAGTCCTTTCCCCTCAGAAAGACAGTTCTATGATCCCTCTTTCATTTGAAGTTTCGCTTTTTGCAAATATCCCGATACGGCATATAGCCTCTGTCCATATCTCCAACACCAATCTCCTTTTATCCCTGCCGTCTGAAAACAAACAATTTCTGCCCCAGAAAATTCAATCCTACAAATAGGCACATTCCTAACAACATGGCGATCTGTTCCATTGTGCTTTCCGAAAAACCCATCTTAAAATGCGCTCCGGCTTTTTGAACCAAGGGTTCTGCTACTCCATAGGCAATCAAATAACAAATCAAAATATTAACGGCAAAGCGCAAGACTTCTCGGATGGATCTTCTTTTACTTTTAAATGTAAAATATTTGTTAGCAAAGTAGCTGAAAATACTTCCGACAATATAGTTAAGAGCTGTGGAAACCCAATATCCGAATCCTAACGCATTATACGCAAAAAACATTACTGCCGTCCCGATCAGAGTATTCATTCCCCCAACAAGAACGAATTTGATCATCTCTCTGACATCAATCCTGGTCTTTTTCACAGATGCTTTACTCCCCCTTTTTCAGCAGTTCTCCCTTTTAAAGGACAACTTCATAACGGATTCTTTTTCTATCTGACGGCTTTCTGACAGATAAAAACCAATCGCTTCCTTCTGGCTGAATTCAGGAGTAATTTCCTCTTTATCCACCCTCCCTGGATGAAAAAGTATTTCCAGTGTCCGCTTTTTTTTGTTCGCAATCGTTTGCATCCGGGGCAATAATTTTTCTACTCGACGGCGATCCATATTTCCGCTCATGACCAACCCCCACAGATACATGGGAGATATACCTGCTCTTCTCAGCCTTCTCTCCATCAACCGGGAACAGATATTTAGAATCAGGTTTTTTACAAGATTTACCGGTCGATATGTTTTATAAAGAGAAAATTCCTTCAAAAAAGGAAAGAGTGGCTCCCTGGCATCCCGGATATATTCCACCTGACATCCACTCTCTTCCAACACCTCAAACAGCGCATCCGCCACCACAGGAATCATATGTGTATGCTGATGGCTGTCAATCCGGAGAGCTCCGATTTCCGGGAAAAACTCTCTCACTTTTGCAATCTGGAGCTTCATTTCCAACTTTAGCTGTTTCTTCACCCTTTTTCTTCCCGGCAACCAGGAAAGCAAAAACAGCTTTCCCCAGGAAACGCAGAAATGCCCCTGTCCGTCCACCAGAGAAGGCAGCCGCTCCGGACGCTCCAGACAGCTCCCTTCCATGAAATTCAGATGAACGGAAAGCAGCGGCTTGTTCGGAAACTCTTTCTCCCGTTCCCGATACAGGACCACACACTGTTCAAAGCAGCTCATATTGGAAAGGATGCTGATACTGTCCAGCTTTCCTGCCATCAGGCAATCCAGAATATCCCTGCTGGCGTGTATGGACTCCCCGAAGTCGTCCGCATGCACATCAATCTTTCCCATCGTCGGTATCCTCTCCTCGTTCTGCTCCGTTCTGCTCTTCCTCGCGCAAAATTATGGCGTCGATGATATAGCGGGGTCTCCCCTTGCTTTCCATATAAATCTTTCCGATATATTCCCCGATGATCCCCTGGGATAGAAGCATCATTCCGCCGATCAGACAGGTGGAAGCCACCGTAGTCGTCCAGCCGGGAACCACTCTTCCGTGTACCCAGTCCACGATACAGGAAATGAAAATCCCGGCGCTGAGCAGACAGGTCAGAAAGCCCAGCAGCATAATCAGCTGCAGCGGCCTGGTGCTCATGGACGTGATCCCGTCCACTGCCAGTGTCATCATCTTCTTAAAGGTATATTTGGACTGACCGGCCTCCCGTTCTTTCACATCGAAATAGACGATATCCGACTGAAATCCCATGGTGGGAATCAAACCTCTCAAAAAGAGATTGGTTTCCTTAAACTCTGCCAGAGCATTTAAAGCCTTTTTAGACATCAATCGATAATCCGCATGATTCGTGATGGTCTTACAGCCGAGGGCGTGCATCAACTTATAGAAAATTCCTGCAGTAGCCTTTTTGAAAAAACCGTCCGTATTCCGGTCGTTTCTCACGCCATAGACGATATCGCAGCCCTTCTCATAACAATCCAGAAAGCTGTCCAGTGCCTCGATGTCCTGCTGCAAATCGGCATCGATGGTCACTACTGCATCCGCCCTGGTACGGGCTGCCATCATCCCGGCCAATATCGCGCTCTGGTGCCCGTAATTACGGGAAAAACAAAGGCCGGCGAACAGGGAATCCCGCTTCGTCCACTGACAGATCATGGGCCAGGTTCTGTCCTTGCTCCCATCGTTGACGAACATCACTTTGCTTTTGGGCGAAATCCTTCCCGCCTTTTGCAGCCGCTCCATCTTCTCTTTCAAAACGCCTGCCGTCTTATCCAACACTTCCTCTTCGTTATAGCACGGCACGACGAGATATAATATTGTGTTTTTTCTTTCCATTTTGCACCTTCTTTTTCTATCCGCTTCCTATTTTCTCATTTTCTCGGCACTCTGACAACCCTGTCTTTCTGGAAAAACTGCTGAACTACCATATTTGTCCAGGCATCCGGATCTTCCATCACTTCCATATGCATCAGAGGTCCCTGTTCCGAATTCATTTCCGGAAGTTCGACCTCTTTTTTCGTATCGTCCAGCAAAATCTCCATCCTTTCCTCCATCTGCTGTTTGTAATCTTCCGCCTGACCGCTGAGAATATAGGACGTACAGTTAAAAAAAGTTGTTTCTTTTAAGGTTCCCCTGTAAAAAACTAAAAAAGCAGCCACCGCAGCCAAAAACAGCGGGTAGGCAACCTTTCGAAACGAAGCGAACTCCTGCGGCGTCTTCCTCCGCTTCCTGCGGATCCATCCTGACACATAAACGATATCCGCCATTCCCGTCAGTATAAACGTCTGAAGAATCGTATTTGGCACTCCTCCCGACACTTCTACTGAAGCATAAATTCCCGGTGCAAACATCGCGCACCACGTGCAGAACATCAACACCACAAACAGTACCGGATACGGAAAAGCGAAGCGCGGTTCCCGATTATACCATGCCTCCCAGGCAACAATAGCAGCAAAAAAGAAAATCAAAAACAGAGCCGGCTTTTCTGCGAGGTATTCTCCTACAGTCACAATTCCCTGATAAAAAGACATGATTACCGTGCTCAGGATTCTTTGCAAACTGAATCCAAACCCCTCTCCTCCTCTGGCGGTATTGCCCGGCGAGAGAAAGCTGACGATAAGCCCTCCCATCTCTGCTGCCAAGGGAATCAGCAAAAAAAGCGAGCGCGGCTTTTTGGGCGCATAGAGGACCAGAAGATACGCCAGAATGATAGGCGCCAGCAACGCCGCCAGATAGCTGGAGCCGCCCAGACAGAACATACAGATCAGAGCCAGGAACCAATACCTGAGCCGAAAAGTATCGATGTATCTAAAAAAAGCGAAGATAGCCATCATGGCCAACGACCAGGGCACAATATAATGTACCGTACCGTTCCACCAGAAAATTCCCGATTTCGTACTCGGGAAAAATTGCAACATAGCGAACAGCATCAGAAGATTCAGAATACACCAGCTGCTCTTCGCCATTCCGAGTTTTCTGACCATCAGGTATTCCGTCAGAAGAGACGTGGCTACCACGTTAATTCCGATCATAATGATCGGTACAATCCAATATGCTTCGGGGGAAAATACCTCCGGCTGCAGGCACATCAGAAAAATCGTAAACCATGTCCCCTGCCATCCGATCCAATACCGCCTTACCGTTTGGATATCTGCTTTCAGCACTTCCCATAGCGAATGCGTCGACAGCCATGCGGCATGGGTCTGGGCTCCGTATCCATAATCATCCCCGGTTGCATGCACATAGCCGCAGAGATATAAAACGGGAATCAGGCTGACACAAAATATAAGCAACATCAGGACAGCCAAAGTTTTATGATTCCACAGTTTGCCCAATCTCTTCATTTTCGCTTCATTCCTCATCTTTCACATCCAGCCAATTGTACCAGTCATACCATGTAATATCAATTTTCTCCGGGCCATTCGGATCTAACCCCAGGTAATCCTTCAAAACATAATTCCAGTAGTTGCTGTCCGCGTCTGCCTGCAGGAGTCTCCCATTTGGGAGCCTCGGCAGGGAAATTTCACGCATTTTAGGATTCTCCCTCGTCATCCGCTCCACATAGATCATGCGCAGTTCATTTCCATAACGCCATTCTGCCGAAATAACGGCCAGCGCGATTCCCATTCCCAAAAGCAACATCCGGATCGTCGAGCATTGAAATAAGCGCTTCTTTTCCTCACTTCTCTGTTCGAATATCAACAATGCTGTACTGAACAGAAAAAACCAGCTCAAAAAAAATACCCTGGGGCTGATAGGTGAAACAACCATCAGTGGAAGGATAGATACTATCGCCCCCGAGACCCCTAACGCTGCTTTCCTTTGTCTCCGCTTCAGAGAATATCCCAGAAAAATCAGGAGAAAACAAAGCTGCGTCAGAAAAACGATGAAATAGACAGCGTCCGTTCCCTTACGAATTACCTCTTCCAATGCGACTAGATGAACTGCAGAAAATCCGGTCAATCCAATAACAAGACTTTCCAATACTTTTCCAACTATATTTCCTTTCTCCCTCTCATTTTCCTGCAGGACTCCCCACATTAAAGCCGCCCATACGCCGAGGCAGCCAGACAGATATCGTCCCGCAGACGCTCCATTATGGTATATGGAGGCTGCCAGTTCCACAATAGTTGCCGGTACTTGACGATATCCTTCCACACCTCCTGTATCCCCTCCTAACAAAGATGGCCCTAAAAACATCAGCGCTGCGCCGATCAGGTTTCCCACTATCAAAACTCCATCTCCCACGAGAAGATACGCTTTTTCTTTCTTTCTATAATCGCTGACCGCTAAAAACAGAGAGATGAGAAGAAAAATCAGCGTACAATGCTCCACAAACAACTGAGATATCAGGGAAAGGGAAAAAATCACTGCGGAAAGAAGCACCGTCCTAATCCAGCCGCCCGCTTTCTTGATTTGAGTTCGACAGATCAATGCCATTATAAAAATCGCTATCGGCATGACGTAAATCTGAAACCCCATTGTCCACACATACACTTGAGCATACATTTTTACGCTCGGGAAAAGGAGCAATCCTGCTCCCAGCAAAGCTATTTCTATCTTTCTGATCGGTAGAAGGTACAGCAAGCCGCCATACATCGCGGTCATACCCAGACTTTTCCAGAGAATTCTCAGCCACTCGTTGCGTACTGTCAGCATCGTACCCAGATTTCCCAGGAAACGACCGCTTCCAAAATGCAACACATAGTCCAACATCTGCCCGAATCCATCAAAATCCACTGCATGTCGAAAATATAAGTCATCGCTTGTCATCGGATAGCCGTATTGCAGGCACAGCTGAAACAGGAAAAAGACGGCAATAACTAAAATCCATTTTCCATACCTTTTCAGCATATTCCCCATTTTCTCCTCAGTTCTCATATTTTATCTTTTCCCGAAGGATTCCGCATACCATTCCGCAAATCTGGTCAGTCCCGTTTCCAAAGGCGTACACGGCTGGAAGCCGAAATCCCTCTTCAGTTCTTCCACATCCGCATAGGTCTGATACACATCCCCCGGCTGCATGGGCAGAAATTCCTTTTCCGCCGGGCGATCGATCACACCGGCCTTCATCAGGCAATTCTCCAGAATCTCCACAAAATGGAGAAGGCTTTCCGGCTTCTGATTTCCGATATTATAAATCTTATAGTGAACGCCGTCCTCGTCGGGCTCCGGAGCCTTCTCCATCACCTTTCTCACTCCAGCCACAATATCGTCAATATAAGTGAAATCCCGATACATATCCCCATAATTAAAAATCTGTATCTTCTCTCCCTTCACCATTTTATTGGTGAAGCCGAAATAAGCCATATCCGGCCTTCCTGCAGGGCCGTATACCGTAAAAAAGCGAAGACCCGTAGAAGGAATTCCATATAGCTTACTATAGGCATGAGCCATGAGCTCGTTCGACTTTTTCGTCGCCGCATACAGAGAAACCGGGTTATCTACTTTATCTTCCGTGCTGTACGGCACCTTTTTGTTTGCGCCATATACGGAAGAACTGGAGGCGTAGACCAAATGTTTCACACCCGGGAGCCCTCCGTCATACGAATGCCGACAACATTCCAGTATATTGTAAAATCCGATTATGTTGCTCTGTATATAGGAATCAGGATTCGTAATGGAATAGCGCACGCCCGCCTGGGCGGCGAGATTCACTACAATATCCGGACGGTATTCCTCAAAAACTCCTTCCAGAAAGCCCTTATCCGAAATATCTCCCCTCAGAAATACGAAACGATTCATCTGCCGGAGCTTTTCGAGGCGAAATTCTTTCAGGGAAACATCGTAGTAGTCATTCATGTTATCAATTCCGATCACGACCGCGTTCTTATCCTGATTCAGAATACTCAAAGCCAAATTGGCGCCAATGAATCCGGCTACGCCGGTAATCAATACAGTTCTATTTATTTCCATACTTTCCTTCCTCTACGCCAAATCGAAAAAATCTCTCTGGAAATGAGAAAGACCCCAATCCAGGTCATTCCCAGCGTATATGCCATATATCTCTGTAATCCGCACAGGATCAGGTCACACGCAACGGCATTGATACATGATGTCAGCAGAACCAGAAGCATCCATTCCGCCGCCATTCTGCTCTTTTCCCCTCGTTTGAAAAGAAGAACAGATCCGATAAGGCAATACAGATAGACCAATATCGTTGCCAGCAGCAGCAAATCATAGATCCTCACTTTATGAAAAAAGGCTGTGCTGATAAAACTTTTGGGAAGCAGCTGCGCTGTCAGCTCCAAATGCTGCGGCCAATGCTTTTTCAATAATTTCATGGTCAGCTCATGAGAAATTTCTGCGACCTGTATTTCCTCTCCTATCGTATCCTTCGCCAGAATTTCCTCTTCTGCCAGTTGATTCCGGATTACATCTCCCAGAATCCTGCTGTTAGCGCCGAATGCTTTGAAAATCTCGCTCCAGCTCTTCCAGTTTTTATCGAAATATTTGTCTGTCGTCCCTGCCTCCTGCATTCTCTCCCAAGTTTCTTCAAAAATTTCTTTTTCTCTTCCTTCAAAGAGTTCGGCATCCTCTTCTGCCGAAAGAAACAAAAGGCGTTGTACCAGCGTCTGGTCGGAATAATCCAACGCCGGTGCATCAAAAAAAACCTTTTCATAAACGGCAGTCAGGCCGGAAACAGCCTTTATCAGAAGTAACACGATGGCAAAGCAGATCGCTGTACGGAAATACCATCTGTTTTTCCATGGCTGCTTTCCTTCTCTCATCCGCTTTACAAGCTGTATGTAAAAATAAGCAATGCCCACCACCGCAAAAGCAAACAACATCTGCGGCCTGATCCAGGTCATCAGCATAGCCAAAAGTGCCGGCCAGACAAAGTCCCGTTCACGCTTAGAAGCGATCGCTCGAAATACTACAGCCATAAAGACATAGAACAGCGGATAGGTCAGAGATTCCGTCATCAAAACATGGCCGATGGGATCTTCCGGCAAGAGCATTACAAAAGGGAGCATAGAGAACCCCCATACGATCACCGCTTCCCATGCTACAAGCTTCAGCAGAGTCTGCACAGTAAAAACAAGAAATGTAACGGAAGCCGCCAGAAACAATATCTGCAAAAAAGCAACTATATGCAGATAAAACCTTTCACCGAAAAATATCTCAATCAGATGAATGAAGAGAGGATATCCGGGAGCAACTCCGATGTGATGATGAAAATTTAAGTAATATGCTTCCGTATCTCCTCCCATCACATATCCGATTTCGCCTTCGCCCAAAAGCACAAAGAGAAAGGTCACACCGAAAATAATTCCGTAGAACAGTCCATTTTTCTTTGTCAAATTCATGCCTGCTCCCCCTATTTCAGCGTCCTATGCTATAATATTCTACACCCGCCTCCTTCATTTCCCGCAGGCCGAATATATTTCTTCCATCATACACCAGAGGTGTCTGCATTTTGTCGCCAAACACCTCCGGG
The DNA here is from genome assembly GCA_003343625.1 of Clostridiales bacterium. Taxonomy (GTDB): domain Bacteria; phylum Bacillota; class Clostridia; order Lachnospirales; family Lachnospiraceae; genus Gallintestinimicrobium; species Gallintestinimicrobium pullicola. Next base: position 30,172 of record QAKV01000028.1, on the reverse strand, counting down.
CGAAGATCCCTGATTTCTTTCCACTCCGTAAAGATAAAACAGATATGCGCGCCCTTTAACGCCTCTTCCGCATTTTCAACATAATGGATGGAACCATTCCCGGACTTACCTTCCGGATATTGTTTTTTGAAGTTCTCGGCTGCGATCGGATCGTAGGCATAAATATCCGCCCCCTCCTCCAGCAGCAACGCGACATTATCCAAAGACGGCGCCTCCCGCAGATCATCCGTCCCCGGTTTAAATGCCAACCCCAACACTGCCACTTTCAGCCCCTGAAAAGTGATCATCCTGTCGCTGGCTTTTCGAAAAAGCCTTATTTTCTGCTCGGTATTCACTTCTACCGCCGCGTCGACAGTTTTGAGCTGATAACCGACCTTCGCTGCCTGAAATCGCAATGCTTTTGTGTCCTTCGGGAAACAGCTCCCTCCGTATCCAATTCCCGCCCGCAGGAAATTGGCTCCGATTCTCGCATCGTAACTCATCCCCCGCGCAACATCTTCTATATTCGCTCCTATTTTTTCGCACAGATTGGCGATATCATTCATATAGGAAATTTTCAGAGCCAGAAAATCATTGCACGCATATTTTGTCATTTCCGCAGAGCGTCTGTTCATCGCCACAATCGGCAGACCGAAAGGTTCATAAATTTTCCGCAACAGCTCTTCCGCGCTTTTGCTTTCCGTTCCGATGATGATCCTGGCTGCATGCAAGGTATCGTGAACAGCCGATCCCTGAGCCAGAAATTCCGGGTTCGATGCAACGTCAATTTTCACTTTTTTCACGAGAAAGTCCTTAATGAACTGCTCCACCTTGTCGTTCGTGCCTACAGGAACCGTCGACTTCACCACGACCAGGCAATCCCGTTCGACGTTTTCCGCAATTTGGCGACAGACCTTCGCAATATAATTCAAATTGGCCGATCCATTCGGCTGCTCCGGCGTTCCCACTCCGATAAAAATCGCATCCGGATCCCGATAGGCCGTCCGGTAGTCCGTCGTATAATGCAGTCTGCCCGCTGCATTATTCTTCTGCATCAACTCCTGAAGGCCTGTCTCATAAATCGGCGATATCCCGCTCTCCATAAGCGCCACTTTTTTTTCATCCACATCGACACAGGTCACGTCGTGGCCCATTTCCGCAAAGCAGACTCCGGCCACCAACCCTACATAGCCAGTTCCCGCCACTACCAGCTTCATACGCTTTTCCTCCTCAATAATCTCTTTCCCTTCAGGAAGATTCGTTCCGGAATATTCCTGAAATGAGGATATTTACGGTTTTCTCCCCTCCACTGATGGAAAAGAAACGGCTCTATCCCCTCGTTCTCCGGAATCGTATGTTCCCTGCCGAAATGCACGGCCACATCTAATGGGGCGAATCGCATCCCGTTTTCTTCCAGCAAAACCTTATTTTTACAGCACAGGAAACAGTCTTCGTTATAATCCCCGCTTTGTGTTTTCTCCCAGGGGATTCCCGCTTTCTCCGGAAAATCCATCAGCCGTTTGCTCCTCAGGGAAACGCCGTTTCCCACCCGCACGATATTTCCCAGTGCATCCCGATAGCGGACTCCATCCTTGGGAAGCGGCCAGGGCGAACCGATGTAATCGTATTGAAGAAAACTATCCTGCCAGGAAGACGGATTTACTACAAAACCATCGTGATGTACGATCAGCGCATAATCCGTCCAGATATGTTTTCCGAGCTCATAAATACAAAAATGGCTGTAATCGTCGATGTTCTTTAACTCCCCGATCCGTTCAAATCGGATCTTTTTTGGCAAATATCTCGGTTTATGATGCGACAGCAGAAGAACATCTCCGTATTCAATCCCCCGCATACTGTATAGAAGCGCCCTTACCGTTTCATACAAATGTACGCTGGAGATCGCTACCAAAGTGATTTCTGGAAGCGTTTTTTTATTATCAGACATCCTGAATCCATCCTTCCGGCACTCTCAACTCGAATTTTCTTCCCTGATTGATCAGCGAATATCTCGGAGCAATTACGATTCTGTCTCCGTACGTCCCCAGCCACGCTCCCCAGAAAGCGAATGTGCTGTTCGACAACACCGCATGCCGACACGACGCCAACATTTTCAGATCTACGGTGCTGTGGCTCGCATCGTGCCTGAGAACTTTTTTGTTCTCTATCGCTGCAAACTGTTTTTCAACGAAATCCGGATCATCCGAAAAGAAAAAATAATGTGGATGTTCCAGCTCTTTTTCCACCCTCTCAAAGGCATTCCAATAATAATCCGGAGAACAGATATCGAACTTGCTGTTGACGAAATCTCCTCTTCTGACATGAACGCCTACGCTCTCCGAATTTTCAATTTCTTTCAGAGTTTTCAGATCCTCCCCGGACATCGGACAGGTTTCATCCAGAGAAAAGGCCGCTCTGACTTCCTCCTGATACTGTTGGAAGTAGCGCAAATCCTGCCATAAGCCGTCCAGATACCAGTCCTTTTCTCCATCGAGGGAATACACCTGCGGTTCGTAGGAACTATGGTACTCCTGCCGGTAATATCCTTCCTTTTTCCGCTTCAGCTTCGGAAAATAGTGCTGGAATTTGGGAGAAAGCCGGTTTCTGATTCCGTCCGGAATTCTTTCATATCCGTCCGGAGGGACAAGATAGGGGGAAAGCCTTCGGATCCTCCTGTTCGCCGCAGTCCGCATTTGAATCCCGAACGCTTTTTCCAATTCATACCCATTGTGTTCCCGGTTCAACCGATAATGATTCAGATCCGCACAAACATTTTCTTTTCCGTATGTTCGTTCCAGGGAAAGTTGAAACGCATACTGAAACATTTGATTTCCCAATCCTCCCCGATACCTGACAACTATCATTTCTTTTCCCCATCCAGATCAGAAAAAACAGAATCCTTGGAACGTTCCGTCACCTTTCCGTCCGCCACTTCATAGATAATATCGGCATTCCGGATCGTCGTCAGCCGGTGGGCGATGATAATCATCGTCTTGCTTCCCTGCAGATGTTCGATTGATTCCATGACCGCCGTTTCCGTTTCGTTATCGAGAGCGGACGTCGCTTCGTCCAGCACAAGAATTTCCGGATCATGATACAAAGCCCTGGCAATTCCGATTCGCTGCCGCTGTCCTCCCGACAGGCGAACCCCTCGATCGCCCACGATCGTATCGAGCCCCTGAGGCAACGTTTCGATAAAATCGTACAGCTGCGCTTTCTTCAGGGCGTTGATCACCATCTCATCCTGAATTTCCTCTTCCCGGATTCCGAAAGCCACATTGTTGCGGATCGTATCGTCGGACAGATAAATCATCTGCGGAATATATCCGATGTTATGATGCCATAACGTCATATTCTTCTGGATATCCATATCGTCTACCCGGATATGGCCCCTCTGAGGAGTCAAAAGCCCCAACAGAAGATCCGCCAGAGTCGTCTTCCCGGCACCGGAACTCCCAATCAACGCTACGGTCTTGCCTTTCGGGATCACACAGCTGGCATCTTCCAGTACATTTTTTTCCGAATTGGGATAGGCATAGGAAATATGTTTCGCCGTGATTTCCTTTTCAAATTTCCATTCCCGTTCCTCTTCCTTTTCCGTACTCTCCTGATAATCTTCGATATCCTTCAGATCATGATAGATCAGATCCACGGACGGCACCGCGTACAGAATATTGTTGACGTGTTCATTAATTCTTCCCACCGACGGAAGAAGGCGGAATGCGGCCACTGCGAAAGTAGCCAGCTGGGGGACGAAATCCGTTATTTCCTTCTGTCCGAAGTTCATTTTTATGATGATGGCGATCAACAGACCCGTCATACACAGAGCTTCCACCATATATTTCGGCGTGATGGACAGAAGGCGGTTGATGCGCACTCCTTTAATATATCTCTTATAATATTTCCGATAGGAGGAAACGAAAAATTCTTCCCGGTTTAATACCTTTACCTCTTTTACCCCGCCCAGGGACTGGTTGACCCACTGATACAGTTTTCCTTTATAGATCTGAGACTCTCTTCCCAGTTTTTTGGAGAAATTTTTGGTCGTCTTGGTAAAACCGAAAACGCAGACGATCATCAGCACGCCGATCACCGCCGTAATCGACTGACTGACGTCGAACAGATACAGACCGAGCACGACGCAGACGACTACTTCCGCAATCAGCTGAAGCGTATGCATCAGCACCTGGGTGAACAGTCCCGTATCCTCCTGCATACTCCTCTGCAGCTCCGCGATATTCTTATTCAAATGAAAAGTATAGGGTTCGGCCAGATATGTGGTCAGCAGCCGGGTGGACAACTTCTGCTGTATGCCGTACGTAAATCGAAAAATAAAATCCTGCTCGATCCAGATAAAGAGATTTTTGATGATATAGATCGCGATGATGCCGCCGGCCAGGATGGATAAAAACTGCGTCAAACTGCCGCAGTTAAACAGGCGGTACAGCCAGTTCATCCACCCTTCTTCCTGGATTTTGGACGCATCCATCAAAAGATCCACAAACGGCTGGAACACCGCCACGCCCAACAGCTCCAGGAAGCTTCCGATGATCATCATCACCATCAGCAACACGATCTTGATCCTGTCCTGTCTATTGAAAATGTAATTGAGTTTTTTGTACATTTTGGATTCTCCCGTACCGTAATTGCATAATATCTAAATGATTATCCCATATTCTTCTTTCAAAATCAACGAATAGTTGCAATGATCTGATCGAGGTACTCGAAATAACCCTCCTTCTCGTTTTCCTCCCTCGTCCTCACCTCATGCTTCGGCACCCTGCACTTCTCCGTCGCCCCCTCACGAAACCATCCGTATTCCATATCGAGACTTCCGATATCCACTACCCGATATCCGAGGCAGCACAGATCCTGGGCCAGCACTTTTCCTGCCGCTCCCAGGGAGACGAGAACGAGTTTATCGGTTGACAGCTTTCTGCACTCATTCAGAATCTGCTCATACTTCTCCCACGCCTGCGAAGACGGGCACAGAATCCGTTGGATGGATTCCGCGCCGTCAAACAGATCCACCCCCACCCCATTATGGGAAATTTCTCCTTCCACAAAGACGATTTCCCGTCCTTCCCAAATCTTTTTCATGCGCTCAAACAGCACGCCGCATCCTCTTTTATCCCGATACATAATGTACGGCCGCGAAAAAAAGGCGTTTTCGTAAATCCGGTCTTTCCGGCATACTCTTTCATAATCTTTTCTGTGAAACAGCATATGTTCCATCCAGAAATCACGGCTCTTGGGAACAAAATCCGAAACGTCTTCAAATACGTCCGGCAGCGCTACGAGCAGATTGCCCTGCGGATTTTGCAGGATTTCCTGCAACCGTTGAACCAACGCAGCATCCGGCTTCTGAAACGGAATCTCCCGTCCCGCAATCAGCTTGATCTCCCCATCCCCAAAACGCACCAGGCTCTTTTCCGAACGGATGAGAGTCTCCACCGTTTCCGGAATCGAACAAACCCGCAGGGAATTTTTCAGAATTCCCTTCCGGTAACAGGCGAATACCAGGCTCGCGATCCCTCTCTTGATTCCTTCTTTCATCGCTTCCGCCTCCGCTTCCATTTCCGAATTTCAGCATAGAGCTCCGGCGACAGGAAGAAACTGCGGTATTGTCCTTTTTTCTTTTCGGACAGTCCGCTGCTCAGAATTTCCCGGCGCTGTCGCTTCATCTCCGCTTTGAGCCGGACCGCGATCTCCTCTAACCCGGCTGCATACGCTTCCCCATAATAATGCAACATCAGCTCGAACTCCTGCGCCCTGGAAAGCACATACAGATCCGTTTCCCCGCTCTGCTTCAGAAAAAGGCTTCTCTGCCGGTATACCTCCAGCTTATCCAAAGTTCTCGCCGAAAAGGCCGCGGCCGTGGTGCTGTCGCTGCGCAACGTTCGATGATAGAGAGGCTCATTGACATAAACATAAGAATCGCATCCCACAAACGCCTGACAGAGGAACGCGTATTCTTCATGGATCCTCCCTTCCGGCAAGCGCAAATCCCGGATCAGGGAAGCCTCGAACAGCTTCGACCAGAGGGAAGTAGATGGGAAACGGCTCGACACAGCGCTGTCCAGCTGCCGCCGTATGGCTTCTTTTCCCCCCATCCTGATCTGCCTGCCCTCCTCGATCCGATCCGGTGCAGGACTTTTTCTTCCGGTAAAGTCGCATTCCCCGATCCGGGCTCCGCTCTCTTTCATAGCCTCCAGCAGTATCTCATACATCCGGGAACTTACGGCGTCATCTCCGTCCACGAATCCGATATAGTCCCCGGTGGCCGCCCCGATCCCGATGTTTCTGGCCCGGCTCTGTCCCCCGTTTTCCACATGGAAAACGCGGATTCTGGAATCCTTTAAAGCCCATTCGTCACAGATTTTCCCGCTCCTATCCTTCGATCCATCGTCGACTAAAAGGATCTCCAGATTCGTCCATGTCTGTTCGCAAAGGGATCTGATACAATTTTCGATATAGCGCTCCACTCCGTAGACAGGAACCACAATGCTGATTTTCGGCTTCTCCTTCATATCGTCCCCATTTCCTTCAATCTCTGCAGCAATTCCTCAATTCCCTGAAGATATGCCTCGATCTGACAGTTATCGCAGATCATCCGGTAGCTGTTCGCTCCCATTTTTTCCATTCCACATGGATCTGCCAATATTTTTTCCACCGTTTCCAGAAGCGACGCCTTATCGTTATCGCAAAACTGCCATCCGTTCTTTCCATTTTCCACGTAACAGGCCGTGCCGTTCGTATCGCTGCAGACCACCGGCAGGGAGAATGCCATGGCTTCCAGCTGAGAGATGGAGGCGGGCTCCAGCGTGCTTGGGATCACGAACAGATCGCTGCGTCTGTACTGTTCCTCTACTTGCTGCCTGTTCAGATTTTTCAGAAGAGCGACATCCTCCTTCATCCCGTGCTCGTCCAGATAAGCGGACAGGCTGGCATAATACTCCTGATGCGCCGGTGTACTGCATTCGCCTGCCACCGTCAGATGAATCGGGTATTTCTTTCGAAGCTCCCCGACCACTTCCAGCATCATCCGCTGATTTTTTCTCTTTTCATATTTTCCGATCACGAAAATCTCCGTTTTTCCACCTCTCCGCCACAGCTTCTCCTCCGGGGGCAGCTTCGCCTCCATTACGAAAGGCACGAATACCGCTCCGGGCTCTTTGACTTTCCCGGATGCCTCTATTCCGTAAACCGGAGTCATCCGCACCTTCGGTGTGAAAGCACGCACCAGACGATGGGGAAAATCGTTTTTGATTCCGTTTTCCCAGAGTGGGCTTTGATTGTACAAAATAGACGGAATGCGGTACTTTCTGCAGATTCTGTAGGCGAATGCGGAATACACAGAACGCTCCCGCAAAATGGCCACATCCGGCCGAAAGTTTCTGATTTCACGCTTCAGAGCGCCGAATGGCGGAAATCCGCATTTTATCTTACGATCCCCGGCCCGCGGATCCCGTTTTTTCATCAACTTCACATAACAGCGATCCAAAGCTCCAAACAGCCGGGAATATCCGATCACCACCGGATGAAGATCGGAATAATCCTCTACTTTTCCCGCGTATTGACTCAGGAACAGAATCTCATGCCCCCTGGCCTTCAGTCCCCGCATAATCGGAACCTGATTGGTGTGATACCGCGGCGCTACATATAGAAAACGCATTTCAACTTATCCTCTCCATACTTCTTTCACCTGCTCGATCCATCTTTCCGCAACAGCGCTTTCCGAATAAGTCTCTCTGAGTCCTGCAGCGCGCCGTCCCAGGCGCTGCGCCATTTCCGGATCTGCGGCCAGCCGCTCCATAGCCTCCGCCAGCGCATCCGGATCCCCGCAGGGAACCAACAGCCCGTTTTCCCGATCCCGAATGCACATCCGCGATCCGCCGATCGGACAGTCCGTCGAAATCACCGGAAGCCCTATGGCCATCGCCTCCAGAAGCGCGTTGGAAATCCCTTCGTAATCGGAAGACAAAACATAGATCCCGGCTTTCCGGATTTCCGAAAGGACATCTTTCCGAAACCCCTCCCAGACAACGCAATCCGAAATTTCCAGCCCCCGGGCCTTTTCCTTCAGCTCTTCCAAAAGAGTCCCCTTCCCGTAAATATGAAGCGTATAGTCCGGAAATTTCCGTCGGAAACGCGCGAAAGCCTCCAGCAGCAACTCGTAATTCTTCTGTGCTTCCAAACGCCCCACCGCCACCACCGTTTTTTCCCGTTCTCCGTCCCAGGGCTTTGGCAATCCTTCGGCGATCGGGTTGGGGATCACCCTTCCTCTGTCCCGAAGCGTTTTCGGGAAACAATCCTTCGCCTCTTCCGTCTGGAAAATCACTCTGCCAGCCCTCCGATAGACCAAATTTCTGAGAAACGGATGGGGACAGGCCGCCGGATCATTTCGCTCTGAAATCAAAAACGGATGCTGCAGAAACAGATCCGCCGCAACGGCGAAAAAGCTGGTTCCCGGTCCAAAGGAAATGATCACGCTATCCCTTTCTTCCCGAAAGAGCGCCCGCATTCTCCCGATCCGCGCCAGCCTTTTTTTCATGCTTCCTCCGCTCACAGTGCCCGCGCTGACCAGCCGGATCTTCCGATCCAGCTGATAAGCGACAGTATCTCCGGCCGTCATAAGGATCGTTACACCGATCCCCTTTTCGATAAACCGGTTGGCCAGAATCGAAATCACCCGTTCCGCCCCTCCGCCGGCCATACTCACAATCACGAAGATCACCTTCATATCATTTTCCTTCCAATACTTCTTTGTAAAACGCTTCTACTTTCCGCGCCATCTCTTTTTCGTTATGTAAAGTTTTCACCGAAACGGCCGCCTGTCTTCCGATCTTTTCGCACAGGATCGGATCCTGCAGCAGCGTATGCATTTTATCGCACAAGTCTTTTGCGTTTCCGGGCTCATAGAACAGGCCGTCCTTTCCATCCTCCACATAATCCAGCATGCTCGGCACTCTGGCCGTAATCACGGCTTTTTCCATGGCCATCTGCTGCAGCAGCGTCATTTGCCCGAAAGAATAATTGAAAGCTTCCAGAGGGAGCACGCAAAACAGCGCCCCGGCGATCTGGTTCATCAGCTGTCTGACCGGAATATAGGGCATTTTTTCCAAAGACGCCCACTCCGGTATGGAAAACGATTCCGGCAGGCGATAATCCGGCTTTCCCACCAGCTTTAACGCGGGGAACAGCCTTCCGTTTTCCCATCCTTCCGCCAGAAGCGCATAGGCCCTGATCAGAGTATCCCAGTCCCGCTTATGATACCCGACGCACAGAATATATCCCCCGGAACTCTCCTCCTCAGACGGCTTCTCCTTTGCTGCGAAAAACGCGCTGTCCGTACCAAAACCGATGAATCTGCTTTTAGGCAAAAGCCAGGGAAAGAATTCACGGTAGTAATCTTTCTGCGTTCCTGTATGGTAGATCAGCCCGTCGAGGGAATGGGAGGCAAACTGCATCAGCTTCAGCGCTCCTCCGCTTTCCGCCGCGCTGTTAAACGAACCGATGTCGAAGACGATATGACGGGGTTGCCCGGGGAAAAAGCGCCGGAACAGGCTGACTACAACTCCGCTCTGCATACCGTGGGACACCACCAGGTCATATCGGTTCATCTTCGGAATCGCCCGCAGAGCCTGTAGCACATAGAACCGTAACTTCTCTTTTTCCAAACGCTCCAGTGCCGGGAAACTGGAAACATCCAGAACATCCACCTGAACCGGCGTTTGAAAATAACGGTAAAACCAGTAGGGTTTTCCCTCTGCGACATAATCCGGAGGCTGCCTGTCGTCAGGAGGCTGAGAACATCTCTCGACTTTCCAGTTCACCAGCATCAGAATTTTCATCGTTTTCAGTCCTTCTCGGGGATAAATTTATTTTCGTTCAGGCTGTATTTCCCGCCCTTCAGGAACTTATGCCTGATGACCCACCATCCCGGCACCCAGATATATTTGTGCATGGCCGGAGATGCGCTCCCGATCATCCAGCAGTTCCGGTCACATTTCTTCGTACACGCCCTCACCTGTTTCGCCTGTTCGGAATTCCACAGCTCCTCCCAGGATTGTTCCCTCAAATTGCCCATTACCGCCTTTTGAGCCATTCCATTACACGGAATCACATCGCAGAACGGATCGATAAAAAAAGCGTTTCTGGACATATCGCAGGGCAGCAGCCTCTTATTCCCATAGATATAATTGATCAGTCCGTGATTAAAATAGGCGCGGAACCATTTCTTCGGCGAATTGCTCCGCAGGAGTTCATTGATGAGTTTTTCGAAGTTCTCGGCCACTTTTCTCTTATCGTCGATCTTATTATCCGTCTTGCGAAAATAAAAGGAATTGTGCAGCGTGGCGGTTGCGAATTCCATCCCCATCTCATCGGCGATATGATAGAGGGGCACCAGGTCCTCGCAGTTCATATCCTGAACCGTCATTCCGAATCCGACGTCCGGATGCCCCATTTCCACCAGCGTCTTGAGCGTCGTATAGCCCCTGTTGAAACCGTCCGGGATTCCACGGATCTTATCGTTGGTTTCCTGCAGGCCTTCGATGCTGATCCGAATGCCGACTTTGGGAAATTCTTTACACAGCGCGATAATCCGATCCGTGAAATATCCGTTGGTGGAAATCACGATTCTGTCAGATTTTTTATAGAGTTCTCTGACGATTTCCGGAATATCTTTCCGGATGAACGGCTCTCCCCCGGTGATGTTGGTAAACGCCATCTCCGGCAGCTTCTTGATCACATCCAGCGTAATTTCTTCTTCCGGCCTGGTGGGATCCCTGAAACAATCGCACATATTACAATGTGCATTGCATCGATAAGTTACGATTACCGTTCCATATAACGTTCTTCTGCTCATTTTCCTTCCTCACCCTTTCGTTTCCGGTTCTTTCTGCCGTCGAAATATCCGCATGCGCCCCGACAGACGATGACCGCCACCGCTCCGCCGGCAAACGCCGATGTCACAATATTCCGGAACCGCTCCATCCGCACCGTATTTCCCTCAAATACATAGACCAGGGTTTCCGGTCCGTCGCAGTGAATCTGCAGGCTGTTCTCCACGATTTCTTCCGGCAGTTCTCCGAAGATCTCGTAGTCATCCCTTCCGCCGACCCGATCACTGTAACCTTTCGCCACGATCGCATAAGGCTTTACGGGAATATTCCGACCCACAACGCCGCCGATCAGCGCTCCCGCAATACAGGCCGCGATCAGAATCCGCCTTCCGGCGCTCTCATTCTTCTTCTCCTTCGCCATCCCCGTCCTGACGGGCCAGGGCAGGAGCGCATTCCATTTCGGCAGCCCTCCCCAAACGCGACGCGTCCAAATGGAACTCCGTTCCTCCCGGACGCGCAGCAGCCAGAAAAGATATTCCCCCAAAAACGGCAGAACCAGATTTTTGAAAGAAAAGTTGAATTGAAAGGGTTCTGTGAATCCCGCCGCCACGATCCCCAGCACCAGCGCCACTTCCGCCCCTCTCTTTTCCTTCAGCAAATGGCGGATCAGGAAAAAATATCCCACCATGAACAGCCCGAAGAGCAACACCCCATAGTAAATCAGCCCGTATACATAAGAACAGTCCACGGATCCGCGATCCATCGCCATCCGCGTTCCGAACAGGGAAACGTTTTCCGGAATCAGATACCGCCGGGTCAGCCTGAAGCGCCAGTTTACGATCTTGTCCGCGATCTCAAATGCCTGTCCCTTTAATAAGAGGGGGGCGAACAGGGCCGTCAGCACGCACGCCGGCATTAGGCACTGGATTATGACCTCTTCCGCTTTCGTCCTCCGCCTGCGGAACGTAAAATAGGACACGAGGATCAGATACGCCGCCGTCATCACGAAGCCGGTATAGCTCAGGGAATACAGGAAGATATAGATGTTCCCCAAAAAAGCCAGGATCACGGCAGATATCGCCCTTCTCCCTTTCAAATCCAGCACGTAAAACCAGAACGCGATCAGAATCACATAGGAGATATGGAGCACATTGGGATGCGTATACCCGAGAGAATTGCGGATTACATATCCGAGCCCCATTTTATTATGAACCAGCATCAGCGGTTCTATAACGCCCGTCAGCGAAAGCGCCAGCATTCCCGCAAAGCAGCCCGTCCAGATCACAAGCCCCACCGCAAACAGCCGTTTCAGCGGGATTCCCTTCATCCCCGTCACCACCAGAACGGAAACCAGGGCCGCTTTCTCTCCGGAAGATCGATAGACGATCAATCCCAGAAGCACCAGCGCTGCGACGGCCGCCCCTTCCCGAAGCGTATACTCGGTCAGGCACATCTTGATCACCCAGCATAAAAGCGCTGCCATCAAAAACAGTTTGAAACTAGTCTGCCCATCATACAGTCCGATGCCTTTCGCGAATAGCAGCAACCCGAAAAAGAGATAATAGAACATCTCTTTTGCCGGCAGAATTCTTTCCCATTTCCATTTTCTATAAACGTCAGCCTTCATTTCTTTCATCCCGATATATCCTGCACAGTTTAATACAATATTCCTCCAGTGAATCGAACTTCACTTTGCCGCAGTTCTCCGTATATTCCGCCAGTCTCCCCGGTTCTTTCCAGAACGAACTGATGCGCTCCGCCAACTGATCCGCATCCCCGCACTCGAACAGTTCACCCGTCCGTCCCGCTTCAATCAGTTCCGGAACGCCGCCCGCGTTCGCGCCGATGACCGGTGTCCTGCAGAGCAGCGATTCCATGACCGAAAAAGGACAATTCTCATAACATTCCGACGGGAAAACGCTGAACCGTGCGGCGCTGATCGTTTCATACAGGGACTCTCCCGATAAAAATCCTCTGTTTTCGACGTTCCCGGCCGCCTCTACCTCGCCCCGAAGCGGCCCGTTGCCCGCGAACACAAACGGGATTTCGGGAAATCGTCCTATCGCCTTCAACAGCGTTTTAATCCCTTTTTCCTCGGAATATCTGCCGAAGTAAAGGGCATAATCCCCTTTGGAAATTTCCCGTTCCGGCAGCTTTACATCGACGAAATTATGCATGACGAGCAGCCGCGGCGCCAGTACGGGATCCGTAGCCAGCCGGCCTTTCAAAAACTCGCTGGGGCAAATAATCCGATCGATCATCCGGTATGTTTTCAGCCTTCGATAAATCCAGTGCTCCAACGCCGCCAGCAGACTTTTGATCCGGGAACCATGGATGCATTTCCCCCGTACGCAGTTGATCGCGCCCGACTCCATGCACAGAGTACACCTCTCCCCGGTCAGCGGATTCTGCATCAGGTGATTGGGACAAACCAGCTGACTGTCATGAGCTGTATAGATAACGCGAATCCTCTTTCCGGATCGCTTTTCATACTTCCTGATTTCATAGAGTATAGAAGGAGTCAGCTGAAAATTGAAATTATTCAGGTGAACTGCGTCCGGATCGAAGTCCTCCAACACCCTGCGGATTTTCTTCCGAGCCTCTGCGGAATAAATGATTTTCAGCGGATAGAGAAATTTCTGCAGCTTTCCGGTATGAAAATCCAGGTTGGAAGTGTAGCTTTCCGCCCGATTCCCCACAATTCTCCCTTCATGTTCCATTCCAAAATACTGGACTTCATGTCCCATCTCCTGCAGTTGCCTGCCGATTTTAAAAATATAGGTCTCCGATCCGCCATTCGGATACAGAAATTTATTCACAATCAGAATTTTCACCGTCTATCCCCTGTACAGCTGCAACGTTTTGTCCACCACTTCGTCCCAATTATAACGGGCGCAAATATAGTCGCTGCTCTGCTCTTTCATTCTTTCCACATCAACCGGATGTTCCAGCAGGTATTCCAATTTCCCCTTCAAATCCTGGGTATTCCCTTTTCGGAACGTATAGGCATGTTCTCCTACTACCTCCGTATTCTCCGGAATATCGCTGACCAGGCAACAATTTCCGTAGCTCATCGCTTCCAACAGGCTCAGCGCCATTCCTTCCACATCGCTGGGCAAAACGAACAGCCACGCATTGCTGTACAGTTCCTCCAGCTCCCTTCCCTGTACGAAACCCGTCAGCACAATCCGAGGATCCGGGGCGCACCGCTGCCGGATTTCCGCCTGGTACTCCTGGCTGTGACTGCATCCGCCCGCAATCACCAATCTCTTCTTCGTGGAAGTCTGCCGGAAGGCGTCGATCAGATAGTGGAGCCCTTTTTCAGGAACGATCCTCGCCAGAAACAGGATATACCCGTCCTTTTCCAGCCCGAATCGTTCCCGGATCTTTTCCGGGGCGCGGTAAACGGGCCTGTCGATTCCGTTGGGGATAAAAACGGTCTTTCTTCCGTATACATCTGCGAAATATTCCTGTACATTCTTCGAAAGGACGATTACTTCATCCGCATATCGGGCAGCCGTTTTTTCTCCCAGCTTCAGCATTTTGGACGCGAAATTTCCCCACTTGGAACGCTGCCAGTCCAGTCCGTGAATCGTAGCGATTACCCGAATCCCGAACAGCTTCGGCAACCAAAGCATGATACAGGGACCTTCCGCATGGAAATGAATCACATCGTATCTTCCGAATATCGCTTTGGCCGTAGCCACAATAGTAGCCAGAAATGAATAAACAATAGCGTTCAGCTTGCTGTTTCGAAAGGTCGGAATCGTGATCAGGCGAACCCCTTCATAAATTTTCCCTCTTTTTTCATCGAATTCTTTTCCGGATACATGATAACCGGATCGGTTGTAGGCATCTACCCGGTTCCCTAATTTTACCATTCTGGTGGAGAGTTCGTCCACAACGATTTCCACCCCGCCCTCCCTGGACGGGATCCTCTTATGGCCGATCATGGCGATTTTGAGCCCTCCCCGCTTCTTTCTCTCCCTCTTTTTCTCTTTTCTGTCCATGCGTTGTTCTTTTGCAACGTAATAAAGGAAGGCGAAGTTCGTATCCAGATACCTCGGAAGCAACCTTTTCGGATCCTGCATCATTCGCCACAGCCACTCCATGCACAATTCCTGCATCCATTCCGGGGCTCTCTTCACCGTTCCCGCGTGGAAATCGAACCCGGCGCCGACTCCTACCATGATACCGGAAATCTTTCCTTTATGCTCCGCCATCCATTTTTCCTGCTTCGGCGCGCCCAATCCCACCCAGACGAAATCCGGCGCCGTCCGGTTGATCTTTTCTATGATTTCCTCATCTTCCTGTTGCGTCAACGGACGAAACGGCGGGGAATACATCCCCGCAATCCGCAGTTTCGGATATCTGACCGCCAGCTTTTGTTTCAGTTCCCGAATCGTCTCCGGACTGCTGCCATAAAAGTAATGGCGGTATCCCCCGTTCTCCGACCGCGCGAACATCTCCTCCATCAGATCCGGCCCCGCAACTCGCTCAGCCTCGGCATAGCCCAGCCTTTTCTGCACGATGGAAAGGGGCTTTCCATCGGGAAGGTTCAATACGCTTCCGTTCTGAACCCGCCGGTATTCCTGAT
Organism: Clostridiales bacterium; assembly: GCA_003343625.1. GTDB lineage: Bacteria > Bacillota > Clostridia > Lachnospirales > Lachnospiraceae > Gallintestinimicrobium > Gallintestinimicrobium pullicola. Next base: position 14,749 of record QAKV01000028.1, on the reverse strand, counting down.
CCCGATAGGCCATCACGGTGGTGTGCACATTGGAAACACAGACGTATTGCCCCCGCAGGGACTCCAGGTTTTCTTCCAGATAGCCGGCTGTTTCCCGCATATTCGTAACATTGATTTTGGTTTTCAAAATTTCAGTAGAAGATAAGTCTTTCATGATATTTCTATCTCTTTTCCCTTATTACAGATAGCTCAGCGCGCCATATAGACATAACGCCCAACTTTCTGTTTTTCATCAAATCCATTTTCTTTCAAGTAGTTTAAAAAACCGTCATAAGTTTCCCAGACAATGTAGCAGCCCCCCTCATCCACTTCTCTTTTCGAATCGCTGATGAAAATGACGTTCTCGCACCGCGAAGAATCTCTCTGGTTATTCACATAATATTCCGTCGGCAAAATTTGTGCTGCAAGCCCGTAATATTCCGCAGCGCTATAGTTCAGGCACAGGTAGATCTGATACTTCTCCAATTCTTCCCGATGGCCTTCGTTATATTCCACCACCTGGAACAATTCCGGCTGAAATCCGTATTGAGGATATACACTGTCCGGATAAATATAAAAATAGTAACGGAAGAAGGAGACAAAGCAGATACCGTACACCACTATCACCGCTCCCAGCAGCCAGTTCGCATACTTCCCTGCCAGTTTTACCGTTGTTAAAATTCCTTCCGACAAAATCAATAGAAGGACTAAAAACGCCGCGTTAAACCGATAGGTTAACGGGCCATCCCCGCCTAAAAAACACCCCAAAATGATAAATAGAAGAATCCAGATGAGAAGCAGCACACTGTGATCCCAGCATCGCCTTTTCACGCTCACAATAGCTTTCCACAGCAGTACAATGCCACCGATTCCGAGAAACGGAATGGATATCAGGTAAAATGTGCCATATTGCGGAAACGCGTCAAATATCAATTCCCCATCCCTCAGCAAACACTTAATCGTCTTTATCAGATTGGGTAAAATATCGTTTGCTGTAAACTCAGACGCTCTGTAGTTTGACAGCCTGTTTACTGTAAAAATACCAATCCTGATATCTTCCCACCCAAAAATGTTGACCATTTGAACCAGCAATAGCGGAAATGCCAGAAATAAAAATGGCACCCCGAAGGCGAATATCCGGGACCAATTCACTTTTCTGACCCACAGCAAATAGATAACAGAAAACAGTAGAAAGAATGGCACGATAAGATAGGAAATAATATAAGAGTAAAGCACAATCCCCGCGCAGAAACCGCTGATTAAGTACCAGCGAATTTCGCCGGATTGAATTGCCTTAAAAAAATAGTACAAAAAAACAGTCGAAGCTCCCAGCATCAAATTGCAGTCTAATCCATATCTTGAATTCTGCGTAAAATATGGAACCAATACAAATAAGAGGGTTACCAAAGCGATTCTCTTTCTGTCGTTCCCCCAGCACAGGTGCACCAGCTTTATTCCGTAGAAAAGAGTCAACAGAGAGAACGCCGCTGCCGGCAAACGTATCGCTAATGTTGAAACGCCGAACAGCCGGAAGGACAGCGCGCACAAAATACAATACAAAACGCTCTGACCATTGCCTGTATTATTCAAATATACCGGCCAGGAATGCAACCAGCGATCCGTTCCGTTTTCCAGAAGGCACCATGCATCATATGCCATTCCTGCCTCATCGATATGCAGGCCAACGGGTATTTGATCCAATTTGTAAAAGCGCAGAAACAGTACTCCTAACAACAGGAATCCCATCAGCAGGCGATAACCCACTTCCCCATCGATTTTTTCTCTAAGCAGTTGCACTTCTTCCATCTCCTCTATGAAAGTGAAAACCATTTCTTTTGGGCATAATGATATGTCAAGGCGACGTTGTAATCGAGTTCCTGCCCGTTGCTGAAAGCTTCCTGCGTTTCAGACAGGTTTTTACTCTTCTCTGAAATCATCAATACCGGAACCATATCCGACTCGCTGGTATCCCCTGTATACGAAATTCGAATTTTATATCGTTCCTTTTCTTTCAGATTTTTCTTGATCGAGTATTTTACAAATTCTCCCGCAGCGATATCGGAAGCCCTGTAGGATCTTCTGAATATCCTCTTTCCGTTCTCATTTTCAATTTCCAGCAGGATCTCCCCTTCCGATTCCTCATACACATTTGCGATAAAAAGTTCTATCGCATCCAGATAATTGTATTCCGGTATGAACCATTGTTCAATCCCATTCTCGCTCAAAGGTTCGAAACGATAATATTTGCTGATAATATATTCATGTTTGGAAGAAATCCTCCCTGCAGGACTGACGGTGAATAGCCCGACTGCCAAAAAGAGCAACATGACGATAAAGCCCGAGAGCAGCCACCTTTTTCTTCGCTTCAATTCTCGATCACCCTTTCTCCAATCAAATCACAAACATAATAGCTTACAATCCCTCCCATAGGGATTTCCACATATCCTTTGTATCTGATTTCATAATAGGAATTCAAAAATTCTTCTGCATATTCTTCCGTAATTCCGAATTGAGGGATCAACAGGAAAACAGCTTCACGGTTCAACTGCAGGTCCAACCCGATTTCTTCATCCTGTCTGGCAAATCCTCGAATCTCTATCGTATTTTCATTCGACACCAGAGTTCTTTTCTGTTTTTCCGTATCCCACACAAATCCGCCTGTCCAGATCTGCGTATTTGTGTCGTTGGTCCAAACCCATACATCCATTCCCTCATGATATCCCACATCTCTTAAAATACGATCATATGCACGATCCAGATAGTTAAACTGGTGGTTGTATACCGTATAGTCTTTTTGCAGCAGCGGGTTATAGACACATTCGCTGATAATCCTTCCATTTCCCGTGGGATAATTTCTGAAGACAGCCAGCGAAAGGGGGTCTATCGTAATATACGCCTGGATCAGAAGCAGGCATCCTATCAGCGTGATCCCCCAATTTCTCCACCTGAGTTTTATGCCGGATTTTCTCAATAGTATGACGAAAATCAAACCCGCAAAAAATTCTATAATTACATGATATCTGGGCAGCAAAAAGGTAATGTAACCGCAATAAAACAAGATCAAAATGAGAGCCGATAAAAAGGCAGAATAAAGCAATACTTTCTGGGAAAAAGAGTATCTTTTCCTTTTCCAGATCGAACGCAGAAGGAGAATCAGATTCAGCCCCCATATCATCCAGTTAAAATTCAAAAGGAAAATGGACTTCATCCTTCGCGCAATATATTCCGGGATAAATGTAAACGTACTCATATATTCCGAAACTTCATTTTGCCCATAACTCCATATAAGAGCCCCCGTTCTCAGTATCATCAGGATATAAATTGCTCCCAATAAGCTTCCCGCTATACAAAACAGTCCCAATGGGCTTTTCAAAAAACCTGTTGCCCTCTGCCACAGCGTCTCTTCCTTTCCCCAGCACAGTCTGCACAGCAGAATTCCCGAAACAAGCCCTCCCAGGATAAGAATCCCGACTTCTTTCGTCTGAACCAGAAGGGCGATGAAAAAAAACATCAGAATATTTTTTTTGAATAGGAAACAGTAAACGATATAGATAAAAAAATAGGCCAATCCTCCATCGGGCTGAAAATAAGAAAAAGTCCCCAAAAACATCGGCGTCGAAAACACAAAGCATGTCGCTAGTGTAATGTATGTCCAGGCCGTTTTGGGCATTATTTTTTCCAAAATGCGATACGTACAGACAACCGCAAAAAGTGCCAATATCAGATTCATCAGCGTAACGCCGATATATTGTCCCGTAAATAAAAACTCCCCGATCGCCAGTAGAGAGACATACCCTCTGGTTGGATGGGCAGCCAACGCAAAGCTGCTCCAATATTGGGAAAAAGTAAAATCGAAGTTCTCGCATGCTTCCATCAAAACATTATAGTAGATGAGAGCGTCCCATTTCGGCGTATCCTGCAGCTGCACCACCCTCGTGAGACAGCAAAAAACAAGGGCGATAAATATTCCCTGGCGTTTTTCGAGTCTCGATCCGATCCGCTTCAGCTGGCCGAAAAAACTTCCTGATTTTTCAAAAGCGGCGGTCAACCTCCAACACCAGGCAAGCACCAAAAAAATATCCAAAATCAGGGTAAAGGCATACGCTGTCCCATATTGCCGCCAGACCGTGCGCTTATCAATGCAGGCAGCCGACAGAAAAGCGCCCAATATGGAAAGCACCACCAGAACCTGCGAAAATATGTGTTTGCCTTCCTGATTTACCACACCCGCCAGGGCGCTTTTCCATCTCTCCATAATCCTTCCAGAAACTCCTTATCCCGCATCGTATCCATCGGCGCCCAAAACCCTTCGTGCCTGTACGCCGCCATTTCTCCATCCCTCACCAGCTTCTCAAACGGTTCCTCTTCCAACATCCGGCTTCCATCTCCCAGATAATCGAAAATCCCCCTGTTGAATACCATAAAACCGGCATTGACCCAGGATTGATCCTTCCTCGCCTTTTCTCGGAAAGATTCGACTCTTCCGTCCGTCCCGATCTTTAAGGCTCCGAATCTCCCCGGAGGCTGGGTCGTGGTAATCGTAGCGATCCTTCCCTGCTTCCAGTGATAGTCCAGTAATGCCGCGAGATCTACATTCGCCACCCCGTCGCCATATGTGAGCAGAAAAGTCTCATCTTCCCCCAGATATTCGCGAACCTGCTGCAGCCGTCCTGCCGTCAGCGTCCGCAGACCGGTATTGACCAGCGTTACCTTCCACGGCTCCACCTTGCTGCTGCGCACTTTCGTGGAAGATTCCCCCAGATCGAATGTGCTGTCCGTCTGATACATATAATAATGCACGAAATAATCTTTTATCATATGCCCCCGGTATCCACAGCATATGATAAAGTCCTGAAAGCCAAAGGAAGAGTAATATTTCATGATATGCCATAAAATCGGCTTATCCCCGATCTCTATCATGGGTTTGGGCTTATAGCGGGATTCCTCGCTGATCCGGCTCCCCATACCGCCCGCCAAAATCACTACCTTCATATGATCAGTCCTGCCATTTCTTCCAGGGAGCCACTCCTGCATTCCACATATTTTCCATCGCGACTAGATCGCGATAGGTCTCTACCGGCAGCCAGAAGCCCGGATGACGGTAAAGCGCCACCTGCTTTTGCTCCGTCAGGATTCCCTTTACAAAATAATCCAGCTCATAGCTTCCCTGCAGGTAGCGGAAAATTTTCGGTGAAAAAGCGTAGATGCTGGCTCCCGTCCACGCATCCGCCCCTTCCATGACGGATCCTCTGGTCAGCTCCCCTTCCGGGGAAATCGGAAGGATCACGTTGCGCCCCGACGGCCTTGCCGCCGCCAGCGTGCATATCTTTCCGGACTTCCGATGTTCCTCCAGCAGCTGAAACACGTCGAGGTCGGACAGACAGTCCCCATATGTCACCAGGAAATCCTCATTCTCCATAAATTTTTCAACCCTCGCCACCCTCTGGCCAGTGGAAGCGAAGATTCCGGTATCCACCACGGTCACGCGCCAGTTCTCCGTCCTCTTTTTATGGATCTGAATCGAATTATTTTGCAGATCTACCGTAATATCGGATTGATAAATATAGTAGTTCATAAAATATTCTTTCAATAAATCCACTTTATAGCCGCCGCAAACAATGAAATCTTCAATTCCATATTCTGAAAAAAATTTCATAATATGCCATAAAATCGGTTTCCCTCCGATTTCCGCCATGGGCTTTGGGATTCCTTCTTTTTCATTACTGATCGTGCTCTGCTGTCCCCCCGCGAGAATAATCAGTTTCATCATGAAAGTGAACTTCCTCTCTTCGACTTACTTATACATTCTGACTTTAACGGCGCTTTCCTGCCTCACCAGGACATCTCCTCCGCCACCAGAAGCAATACATAAAGATTGATGCTGCCTGCCAGCGGATAAAGCCATCGGTTCAAAGCGCCCGTTTTCCTCACGAAATTTCTGTTTTCCAAACCGGCCAATAGCAATAGCATCATCGGAAACAGATACCGCCCCTGAAAACCGGTAATCAAATTATTTCCAACCTCATTATATAGCAGATACATGCTTCCCCAAGTCATCGATATAATAACCGCACAAAGACAGAGGAAGATAATTTTCTGCGCTGTGGAAAAACGGATGCCGTTTTCCGGACGCGAAACAGCCAACACCACGATGACGCACGCCAGGATCAGAAGGGGCGTTTCATCCACTTCTATATTCAATCCGCCCATATTGCTTCCGAGCATTTCAAAAATTACCTCATCGCCATACTGCATGATCGTCCGATAGACGATTTTTACGAATTCGAACGGATATCGCAGAATATATGCGATTTGTTCTCCGCTGGCGGAACTTCCCACCTTTCCCGCCAGCATCCATCCCGCATCGGCTGCGGTTGCAGCTGCTACCGGGCCCACAGTACACGCGATCCGCTGGCGCCTGCTTCGGAACAACCGTTCCGGAATCATGAAATACATCGCGCAGAGCGGAAGGTAAACAGCCTTACACAGGGAAATCGCAGGTGCGAGCATCCATAAGGCAATCGTTTCTCCTTTCGTAATCTTACGATCTCTCTTTTCAGCAATCAGCCTGAACGAAAATGCAGTGAAGAAGATGGCCAGCGCATTGATCAGGCTGTCTGCCGACAGGGACACCAACTCCTGAAAATACATGGGGAGCATAGCGACCAGGAACAGGCATTCTTTCTTTACCGGAACCATCTTCAGCGCCCAGTAAATCAAAACCAGCGAAAGTCCCGCTCCCGCCAGTCGCCCGAGATAGATCATAACCAATACTCTGTCCGTAAACAGCTTGCCCAGCCAGACCCCGATGGTCTGCGGCAGATAGGAAACCGGTGAATACAGGGCCATGTTTGGAAACGAATACCAGACTTCCGCATCCCGATCCACATTCAGATTCCTGTGGTCGATGATATCCCGCCAGGTCGCCGCATGCTCTTTTGTCGCCACATCCAGGTTACCCGGCATGAGCCTGCCTATATCCTCTCCTTCCATCGTTTCCCGCACGTCCGAAAACATATGGCCTTCCGTGATTTCATAAATCCTGAAGAAATGCGCTTCTTCATCCGGCACCCTGGCATAAGGAATCACAACGATCCACAACGCAGCGAAAATACTTCCCAGCAACAGCCATGCCTTATGATAGGCCATGTATTTTCCGGCTGCGGCACATACCAGCAAGACGAAACAGGCCGCCGCCAGCATCATCCCCCGGACTCCTTCTGCGGGGATGCGTCCGTAAATCGGCGCCAGATTCCTGACTTCAAAAGCCCGTTCCCCGCTCAGGCCCGTCCGCACATTTACCGTAATTTCCCCGCCGCTCAGCCCATGTCGCGATTCAGAAAAGACCAGTTTCAGATCCGTCGACGGCCGCACATCCCCTACCGGAAAATACCATCGCCCGATCACTTCCTCTTCCGCTGTTAAGAGCACCTCGATTTCTTCTCCGGCTTCTATGACAGAAGCGTTTTCCGCATTCTTTACGATTCCCGCGATTTCCCTGGTCGATCTCGTCGCATTCTTTTCCCTGTCCTGCTGTGAAAGGCTGAGTCGCAGGGATACTCCCCACAGCATGTCCTTTTGAGCGGTAAAGGTACCCTCCCAATCCTGGTCCCGGCTGACCGCATTGCCTCCGGAACAATTATAGCGCTCTCGGCCGGATGGCCCGATATATATGTGCCCCGGATTCAAGTCGCTGATTCCGACAAAAAGGATTGCGAACAGCGCTGCCAGATAAACCATATATCCGATAGGTTCCCGGCGCATCTTTTCCAGAATCCTTTTCACGACGCAATCCTCCTCTCCACGGCATTTCCCCGCTTCGCAACGCTCCTGCCCAAAACGCCGCATCAGATTTTCAGAGATATCTTTTATCTTCTGACAGTCTATCATAAAATTCAGGTCTCTTCAATCTTTCCTGCCCGTTTAGATATCATTCCCTTCAGTTTTGCTTGACTTCATTACAGTCGATATTATATTTTAGAATAGTAATATTACGGTTTTGATAAAAAGGGATTTTCTACTGTCATGCGAAAATTTTTTTTGCTTTTAAATTTCAGCATTATTATTATATTTTCTGCTCTTCTTCTCTCCACGCATCCTGCCGAACCATCCCCAGAACCGTATCATCAGCTTTCAGTCCAGTCCTCGCCAGATGAAACCGCCCGGAATGAGAGTTGTCCTTTCTATACGCTCCTCTCCTATGGCAACCGATCATATCGAATTGATGTCTGGGAAAAAGAACCCTATTGTTACTATCTTTTTCTTCCCGGTTGGATATCCTCTTCCCGGGACAAATACGAGCCAAAAATTTTTACAACTAAGGACATCCGAATCGGGGATGAGGAATTCCCTGCAGGCAGTTCTTTTACTGTCGATCAGCCGGAATCTTCTTTCCTCATTCAGGGCAATGCAGCGACGCTGCGAATATGCTATTCATCAGCGCTTCCGGCATTATGGATTGAAGCGAAGGAAGGGGAACTGGAGAAAGTTAACGCCTCCAAAGAGTACCTTTCCTACATCCAAGTATCGCTGCTGAACCCTTCTTCGCAGGGAATTTCGATCCTATCGAAAAACTCCACCATTCATGCCAGAGGCAATGTTTCTTTCAATCAGGCTCCTAAAAAATCTTACCTTCTGGAAATGGAGGAAGAAACGGATATTCTCCAAATGGGCGCTGCCCAAAAATGGGTTCTGATTTCCAACTACTTCGATCAGACCTCCCTGAGGAACTATCTGACCCTGCAGCTCGCTCAGGGACTCGGCCTCTCCTATGTTCCGGACTCCCGTTTTGTGGATGTCTATGTCAACGGTTCCTATCTGGGAATTTATCTGATCACTGAAAAAGTGGAAGTGGATCCCGAGCGAGTTGCGGTTCAGGATCTGGAAACGGAGAATATCGCGCGCAACGGCGAGGAAATGCTGAAGAAATATCCCTATCGCTCCGATCAGAAAATGGGATTCCGGGCCAAATCCCCTTCCGATATCACAGGAGGGTATTTGGTCGAGTTCGAGTTAGATGAAAGGTGGCCGGATGAAGAAAGCGGTTTTGTCACCGAGGAGGGACAGCCTGCGGTCATTCAAAGCCCGAAACATGCCACTGTCTCCGAAGTAAATTATATTGCAGGGCTGTTTCAGCGTTTGGAAGATTCCCTTCTCGATACGGATTCTTCTGACATTCAATATCAGGAATACATCGATATGGAAAGTTTCGTAAAAAAATACCTGGTTGAAGAACTGTCAAAGAATATCGACGCGAATAAAACCAGCCAATATTTTTATAAATATCCCGACAGCATCAGTTCCAAAATTTATGCCGGCCCTCCCTGGGACTATGACAAGGGCTGGGGCAACGGTGGAAAACTGGATACTGATCTGGACTTACGGGATCCCACGCAGCTATATGCCAGCAGGCACATTTATCCCCATTCCATTTGGGCGCAGCTTTATGACAAGGAATCCTTTCAGGATGAGGTACGTTCCTGCTTTTCCTCTCAGGCGCTGCCTTTGATGGAAACGATTCTCACAGATCGCCTTCCCGAATGGAAGGACATGATTTATGATTCCTCCCAAATGGACTGGATCCGCTGGAACGGCTGCCGGGAAGCTGAAACGGACAATGTAGAACAAAAATACGTTTCATCTTTTGATCTGGCCTATGAAGAACTGGTTGATTTCGTACGCCGTCGAACGGAATTTCTCGCTTCCGAATGGTCATACTGACTCTCTTGATTTTATCGTGGAGGTTCCCATGCTTTACTGCATCCTGATCTATGCCATATTCGCTTTTCTTCTCCTGTTTCGGGTAAAAGCGCACCCTTTCTGTGCAGAACCCGCCTTTTTCTCCGGTTTCAATCGGCTGCGCGGCCTTTTCGCGCTGGAAATCGTGGTGGGCCATGTGGTTCGCTACGAGAACTCCCTGCTCTACCCGCTGGGAAAATTCATGATCATCTCCGTGGCGTTTTTCTTCTTCGTATCCGCCTACGGAATGTCGCGTTCTTTTCATCAGAAGCCGAATTATCTGGCGCACTTTCTTTTTCCGAAATGCGCCTGTCTGATCGCCCTGGCGGCCATCGCCTATGTGCACTCCCTCCTGTGCCAGTTGTTATCCGGGCGGACGGTGGTTTTCAGCCGCATTCCAGCCGGCTTTTTTGCCTCCACCAACTGGTATATCTGGGAACTGCTGTTTTTTTATGCGCTTTTCTACGGTGTCTATCGCTACCTGCCCAAATATCGGATCGCAGTCATCGCCGCAGTCACCGCGGTCGGAGCCGTCATCTGCTATTTTGTCGGCCTTCCCCAGGGATACTATTCCAGTTCGCTCGCTTTTCCCGCCGGCCTTTTGTTCTACGAACACTTTGACGCAGTCACCGGGTTTCTGAAAACCGTCGCGGGAAAGATTGCGGCATTCCTGCTGACCTGTGCCGGTCTGTCCAGCCTGGCGTTTGGGACAGACAGCGTGATCGGTATGGTGGTTTTGCGCAACCTCATGTGCCTTTCGGGCCTGATCCTTCTGACCTATTTTCTGGCCTATCTGACGGCGGACAACCCCTGTCTGCGGATATTGGGGAAATATTCCACCGAAATTTACCTGTATCAGTTCGTCTTTCTGCAGCTGACCGGCGGACTTCTCTCCTGGCCTGTACGCATTCCCGCTGTTTTCGCCCTTACGTTCGCGTCGGCCCTGCTGCTTTTTCCCCTCAATCGCCTCGTTCGCCGGGCATTGACGGGTACGGGAGGCGCTCATCGCACTCCTTCCTCCGACGCCGGAATTCATGCAAAAGGAGCCCCACATGACTGACTTTTATACAACCCTTTTAACCCTTTTAAAACAGGATCCCCGCTTCACGGCTCAGGACGGGACGTTTTTGCGCAACGCCGTCTACGAGGCGGCCATGCGATTGGACGCGAATCTGCTGCGGCTGCTGCTCAAAAACCCGGAAACAAAAGCCCGCTTCTTTCAGGAGGCGGACGGCCTTCTGGTTTTCGATAAGTCCGGATTTGCCTGGGCCATCAATAACCGGCAGTTTTTGCCGGACAGCTATACCCGGTTTAAAAACAAAATCGGCCTGGCCAAAGAAGACGACAGCCTCCTTTCTTCCTCCAACCGGGTCTGTCTGGTGTTCCCTTACAAAGACTGCGTGCTGGAAGGCGGACAGACGAAAGAAGATCAAAAGCGTTCCGAAATTTTCTATAACGAGCTGCTGGCTCCTGATGAGATCGACCGGCTTTTGGATCCCAAAGCGTTCACCGGCGCCAGGAAATATACCGCCGACGGCGAAACGCCCGTCGCCGGACTTTCGGAGGACGACAACCTGATCATCAAGGGGAATAATCTGCTGGGGCTCTACAGCATCCTTCCACGGTTCGAGGGCCGGATCCGCTGCATCTTCATCGATCCCCCCTACTTTTTTCTGGCGACAAAACCGTCCGATACCTTTTCCTACAACTCCAATTTCAAGCTGTCCACCTGGCTGGTCTTCCTGCGGAACCGGCTGCAGGCGGCCCACAGGCTTTTGGCGCCGGACGGCATTTTGTATATGTCCATTTCCGACGAAGGCGCCCACTATTTGAAAGTGATGACGGATGAAATTTTCTCCATGGAAAATTTCATCGCCGACGTGACCTGGGAATCCCGGAAATCCGTCTCCAGCGACGGGCTCTTTTCCCAGAACAGCAATCACATTCTGGTATACGCAAAGGACGTGAACCGGATCGATAAAAGCCGGTTCCGCCTGGCTCTGGATCCGGAATCCTTCCGATACGACGACGGCGACGGGAAGGGCAGATACCGGCTGGAGCCCTTCGATGCTCCCAACGTGCGGCCCAATCTGACTTACCCCATCGTCAATCCCAACACGGGAGTCGAATATCTGCCTCCCGCCGGCCGGTGCTGGCGGACGGAACGCCAAACCTATGAACGGCTGCTGGCGGAGGGCCGGATTCGGTTCGGCGCCGACGGTACGTCCAGGCCGCAGCTGAAAACCTGGTATTCCGAAGCCAAATCCCAGGGCAAAGGCAAGGCGGGCAGCACCATCTGGCACGACGTGCAACAGTCCATCCTCTGGCAGGAGCTGGACGCCAATACCAACGCCACGAAAGATCAGATGGAACTGTTCGGCTCTTCCGTCTTCACCAATCCCAAACCGGAAGATCTGATCCGCCGTGCGCTGGAACTCTCCACTCAGGAAGGGGACTGGGTGCTGGATTTTTTCATGGGTTCCGCCACCACGCAGGCCGCTGCGCTGAAGATGAACCGCCATTTCATCGGCTTCGAACAGATGGACTACATTCATACCGTTTCCATTCCCCGTCTGGTCAAAGCGATGCGGGGGGAACAGACCGGCATTTCCAAAGACGTGCAGTGGAAGGGCGGCGGCTCCTTCGTATACTGCGAGCTGGCGCGATTAAACCAGCGCTTCGCGGATGCGATCCAGGCGGCGAAGAGCAACGATGCTCTGGCTGCTCTCTACGGCGAAATGCGCAAATCCGGCTTCATCAGCTGCCGGATCGACCCATCGGCGCTAAAGGTCGCTGCGGACGATTTCGCCGCGCTGTCTTTGAAGGATCAAAAGCGCTTTTTGATGGAAATCCTGGACAAAAACCTGCTCTACGTCAATCTGTGCGATCTGGATGACGCCGAATTTGGGCTTTCCGAGGCGGATAAAGCGTTCACCAGAAGTTTTTACCGGATGAATTCATAATACAAAAGAGCCTCGCCGCAGGGGACTCCTTCTCCGACGGCAAGGCTCTTTTTCATTTCAGCAGATTCTTCAGTTCTTTCTCGAATTCTTTCCCTCTGGTTTCCTCGTTGAAAAAATGCATTCCCCAGACCCGGTAATCGTTGTCGCCCATAAAGGGTTTCACCGGCACGGCCTTCTCTTTCATCTGAAGAAGAAATTCTTCTTTCCAGCCATCCTGTTCCACCAGCTGGCTTCCCTTAGGCTCGATGAAAATCTGAACCTGTTCATATCCGTTCTCCTTCTTCTTCCAGAGGAGGAGAACGAAATCCGGCTCGAATCGCTCCCCCGTCTCGAAGGAATACAGATGGAAGGCCCTTTCGTTTCTCACCAGATACACCTTGTCGTAACGCTTTTGCAGCTCCCCGACATACCCCCGCAGGCAGGCCACCAGCGCCTTTTCCTCCGAAGTGCCGAAGTGATCCGTATAGGCGAACCAGTCCTCCCGGGACAGGTCGATCCTGTATTCCTTCGGCACGGAATCTTCCTTTTGGGAGACGCCGGCGCCCCCGTCGTGGGGATCCGTGTAACGGACCGTCTTGTCTTTGAAAATCTCACAAATGGGGGTGCGGACATTTTCCTAGACTAGTTATGCAACCATACCAAGGCTCTGCCGATACTCCCAAGGACTCTTATTTCCAAGTGATGTTTTAATACGCTTTGTATTATACCATAGCAGATAATTATTGAGAATGTCAATGAACTCTGATATTTTAACGCCCATCCAATCCTGACAATAGAACATTTCATTTTTTAGGCGGCCAAATAGACCTTCACAGGCTGCATTATCAGGAGAACAACCTTTTTTAGACATTGAACGTTCCAGACCCGCTTTCTCCATTCGTCCTATCCAACCAGGCCACCGATAATGACAACCTCTGTCTGAATGGATCATTGGACGATCACCTTCCGGTAATTGGGCGATTGCCTGGTCAAGCATTGTGTTGACAAGCACAGAATCAGGGGTAGTGCTGATTGTCCAGCCGGGAAGCAGCCCATCAAAGCAGTCTACAAGTACCGACAGATAAACTTTTCCGGCAGGCAGGGCGAACTCGGTAATATCCGTGAGCCATTTTTGATTCGGCTTATCTGCATGAAAATTCCGTTCTATTTTGTTGGGTACTGACGGGGAGATTTCACCCCGATAGGAATTATATTTTCTGCGCCGTTTGCAGATAACAATAAGGCCTTCTTCCCGCATAATCTGGCGAACCACTTTCTCTGAAACTGTGAGTTTCTCCCGTTTCAGAAGGCCATAAATGCGCCGGTATCCATACCGCTGTTTATTTTCGCAGAAAAGTTGACGTATCCTATTACGAATATCTTTGTATTTATCAGGCCGCTTTTTGACGGCTTCTTGATAATAGTAACTGCTTTTTGATAATTCAAGCCGTTTCAGCAGGGCAGGCAGTGGATATTTACTTTTCAGGGCATCGATAATCACTGCCTTCTCTCGGTTTTTGAGAGCTGTCTGATCGATGCCGGGGTCTTTTTTTAAGACATTGATCGTTTCCTTTAAAATATCAATCTCCATTTGCATATCTCTGAGCTGATTCCGTAATTGAGCCAGATCGGAGTCAGATGCTATCGATGGGGAACCTTCCGTGAGCGTATCGGGTTTGATATTTTTATCATTTATCAATGCAGTAATACCTCCATGAAGATATTTCTTGCGCCAACTGTAAATGCTGGTTCTGGTATAGCCGATATCTTCTGATACTGATTTTATACTTTCCCCAAGCTCAAAGCAACGATGAATTGCATTCATTTTTACTTCAACAGGCGGATTCCGTGGATGTTCTGCTGTGTTCACCAATTGCAAGGATTTTCGTTTCGGCTTGACGGTTCCTTCATTGGCTATCCATGTGTAGAGTGCCCGTCTGGTCGGGTAACCAAGGACTCGAATCGTGGTGGTTACAGAGCCGCATTGATGATATACTTTTAAAGCAATCTCGATTTTCTCTTGTGAATACATTCTAATTCAGCTCCTTTCGGAGCCCTTAAGGAGTCCAATTTTTTGTCCGCGCCCCCAA
>QAKV01000021.1 GCA_003343625.1 Clostridiales bacterium | reverse complement strand
TTTCCGCCCAGACGGCCGGCTTCTACCTGTTGCCCCCTAAGAGATTTAAGGTGTTATTATACAGAATGTTCTCTTTATCCCGCTGGGAAATAAAGTCAAAATCCATGATCTCTGCAAGGCAGTTTTTCACCCGTGAGATTCCATCGTCCCTGAAGGCGTCCAGGCCCAGATACTCTCCCTCAGAGCCCCATATTATTTTTTCGGACCCAAGCACTTTGCAAAATCTCTTTGCAACCTCAGCCAGCAGATCCCTGCCGTAGGTGTAGGACAGCACGTCAAGGAAGGTGAGGTCCACCATAACATTTTTATTCAGATGGGAAAGCACAAGCGCCTCTTCCGTCCAGGGGTAAGCCGCATGCATTATTACTATCTTCAGTTTGGGAAAATCCACAGCAATGTCGTCTATATAAATCGGGTTATTATAGATCATCCGCTGGCTGCGCTGAGCCTTCATACCTGTGTGTATGAAAACGGGATAGCCCTTGCTCTGGGCCAATTCATATGCCTCGTAAAGACGCTTATCGTTGGGGAAAAATCCCCCGTGAGGATAAATCTTCAGACCCTTTAGTCCCTTTGCAAAAGCCTTCTCGGCCTTCCGGCCGGCTCCGCCTTCGCTGTAGGGGCTGACGGAGGAGAGGCCGTACAGTCTGCCGCCGCCCTCATTGACCAGGCGAATGACCGCTTCGTCGCTGCAGACCGCATCAGGATTGTCATCGTCCCATTTCCCGTGGTCCGCAGCTAAGACAAGGCCGTAGTCTCCTCCTATCCTGTCGAGAAAGCTTATTATTTCCCCTGCTTGGGTATTGTTCCCGGCATGAATATGTCCGTCAAACAGTTTCAATGACAATCCCTCCCGTACATCATGCTTCCTCTATAAACAAGGGGACGTTCTTTTCGGCCCAAACATCCACCAGACCCGTGGGGCTTATCTTAAGATTGCCTATAATCACGGGCAGACCCACAAAGGCAAGGGTGTGGAAGGGTTCGGACAGCACGCAGCCTATATCCCAAGAGGCGGAGTAGACGGAGCGGACGCCCTCCACAACGCTCTCAAGGGGCATGTCCGACAAAAGCCCATACATGGGCAGAGGCAGGGCCGCTTTGACTTCTCCCTTTTCCACCACAATGAAGCCTCCGCCCATTTCTACAAGCTTGTTTGCGGCAAAGGCCATGTCCTCGTCGTTTGTTCCCACGATAGTCATATGCTGGTTGTGGGGATTGTAGGTGCTGGCAATTGCGCCGGATTTCAGGCCAAAGCCATGTATCAGCGCAGTGTACATGTCTCCGGAGAGTTTCGTCCGCTCAAGGCTGGCGATTTTGAGAATGTCTCTCTCCGTGTCCGGGCGGATGAAGCCATCTTCCGGGACTATCTCCGTGTGAATTTCGGTGGTAATGATGCCTTCATTTGAGCAGCCAATCGCACGGACTTTCTGCGCTGTATTTGAATTGCAGCTGATAGCAAAATCAGATGCTCGAATTTCTCTTTTTAAACGCACGGTGTTATATGCATATTCCGGATACGGCGCTCTTTTAAACGGCGCAAGCAGCTTGCCGTCTTTTGCCACAACACGGCCGTTGGCTATGACCGTATCCGCACGGAAGTCTACAAGATCCTTCACCAGAACGATATCTGCGATCTTGCCCGGAGCGACGGAGCCAAACAGATCGTCCTTCCTTATACACTCCGCCGTATTAATTGTCGCCATGCAAATTGCGTCTATGGGATGTATGCCGTTTTTAATGCATGTCCTGACGCAATTATCAAGGTGTCCCTCTTCGCTCATCCTCAGGGGCGAGCATACGTCGGTATTGAGGGTAATGTGTCTCGTGTCTACATCTGCATAGGACAGAGCCTTTGCAAGTCTTGGTATCTCAACGCAGCCGGAACCTACGCGCATGGATACATACATTCCCATCCTCAGCTTATACAGAAGCTCCTCAGGCTGGGTACACTCATGGTCGTCCGTGCGGCGGACATAAGCCATCCATGCGTTGGACTGCTTTTCCGAAAGCTCCGAGCCATGCCCGCAGACCTCCAGCCTGCGCTTCTGGGCCTCGTCTATGAGCCTTTGCATCTTCGGATCGTTGGCGATCATTTTACTGCCAAAGGTATCGTTCAGGCCCACGCACTCTTCCCAATCCATCATCTCGATCATCTCTTCTTCCGTGGGATGACCCACGTGGTAGAAGGGCAGGTTCTGATAATAAGCGGGCATGGGAAGAGCAAAAAAAATTTTAAGCGGCGTCTGTTTTTTTGCGATATCCAAAGAGGACCTTATTGCTTTTATACCGCCGATAACGCACTCGCCGTAGAAATCGTTCACAACTCCGGTTACGCCAAGCGGCACCACTGCGTTTGCGTATTCCACAACGTCCATCTGGCTTTCATATGTGTGGACGTGCTGGTCGATCAGGCCAGGGCAAATGTATTTTCCTTTCGCATCTATAATTTCCGTGTTTTCATCTATGGTGTGTGTGCAGTCGCCGATGTATGCGATGCTGTCGCCCTTGATCGCCACGTCTGCATCGTATACTTCCTTCGTGCAGACATTGACCAGTTTCCCACCGCATATGACTAGATCCGCAGCTTCCTTGCCTAAAGCCACCTTCGCTAAAGCATACCTTTCCATTGTGACCTCCCAGTTTATTATCACTTTGGGTAAAAAATATTTTGTAACAGCATTAATCACAATTGCTGTGCGAGAGTTACTCCCGCACAGCAATCGCTAAGAGGATAATGAAATAACTTTCGAGTGTTTTTATTCGAGATTACTCAGTTGAGCTTCGGGGACCATCCGTCAGGGGCCATGCAGAAGCCGGTGTCAAAGAACTCTGCCTCGTCGCTGAGGATGGGGTAGTCGTCGCTGGAGTATACCTTGGCGGGAACTTCCTGGCCCATGTATGCCCGTACGCCATAGACAACTGCGTTCTGAGAGACCTTAATGGGCTGGGCGGGAACTATACCGGTAAGCCAGCCGTCCTGGAGATACTGCAGGGACTCGGCGCTGACGTCAAAGGTGAAAATCTTCACATCGCCGGGCTCGTATCCGGCAGCCTTGAGAGAGTCGGCAGCCACAATGGCCTGGGTTGCTCCGTGAATGTAAATTGCATCCAGGTCATCGCCAAAGCGCTGTATCCAGTCTTCCACCTGGCTCATGCCGGCCATGACGTCGTCGGTCTGGAACTGCTCGTCAAGGACGGTTATTCCGGAGAAGGCGGACAGCCCCTCCACAACGCCCTGACCACGGTTGACGAAAAGGGAGCCGGAGGAGGGTCCCTTCAGCAGGCAAACATTGCCTTCATAGCCCATGCTCTCTGCCATTCTGTAGGCCAGAAGCTTGCCCGCTCTGACGGAATTTTCATAAATTGCGCTGGTGCAGTCGCAGTTGACGGCTATATCATCGTTTATGACTATTATTCCGGCATCCATTGCCTTCTCCACATAGGGGACAAGGGCCTCCGAATCACAGGGGGTCAGTATGATGACGTCCACACCCTGAGTGATCGCGTCTTCCATCTGGCTTATCTGCCGCTCCGCATACTCATAGCCGCCCGCATCGTACATCTTGACTACGACGTCAAGCTGGGGGAACTCGCTGTTGGCTAACTGTTCTCCGAGAGTATAGCCGTAGGATTTGTTCTGGAAATAGGTGTCGCCGGCGTTTGGCATCAGCACGGTGACGTTTACTGTTTCCTTCTCGCTGGTCTCCGCTGCGCTTGCCGCCTCCGGGGCGGGCGTAGCTTCAGCTTCCGTGTTTGATGCTCCGCACCCTGCAATAGCAAAGCATAGCGCCAAAACTATTACAAGGGATATGATTTTGCTCTTTTTCATTGTTTGCTTTCCTCCAATTTATTTTTTGCCTTTCGGCTTTTTCCACTGTTGCCAATGCTTCAGTTTTTATTGTCCCGTATCATGCTGACAAATACGGCTATAGCGATTACAAAACCTGTTACGATGTCCTGAACAAAGGTTGAAATTCCCGACAGGTTAAGGGCGTTGTTCAGCAGGCCCATGAGCATTACGCCAAGCAAGGTGCCAAGCATGGTTCCTTTTCCTCCGGACATTGAGGTGCCGCCTATGCACGCTGCGGCTATTGCGTCCAGCTCGATACCGGTGCTCAGATAGGGCTGTCCGGAGCTGACGCGGGACCCGGCGATAACGCCGGCTACGCCAAACATAAAACCTGCAAAGGTATATACCAGCAGCTTATGCTTCTTCACATTGATGCCTGCCCAAAGGGCAACGGTTTCATTACCGCCTATCGCATATGTGTTAATTCCGAATTTCGTTTTATGGATAAGGAAAAATGTGAGGGCGAACAAGACTACTACGGGGATGAAGTTTACGGGGATGATATTGCCGATGCTTCCTATGCCCAGAGTCTTGTACACTTCGCTGCCAAGATTGGTGACCGGCACGCCTCCGGTGATCGTCAACGCCACGCCCTGAACAATGCACTGCGTGCTCAATGTCGCCACAAAGGGCGGCAGCCTGAGATAACCGATAAGCACGCCGTTAATCAGGCCGCAGGCCGTGCCTGCCATGATGCCGATGGTCATAGCGGCGTAGACGTTCATTCCCCTTACCAGGAGCATGGCCACCACAATGCTGACCAGGGCGTTGTTTGCCGCCGGAGACAGGTCTATACCGCCGGTTATGATTATTGGCGTCATAGCAAACGCAACCAGAGCCAGGGCCGCATTCTGCCTGACAACATTGGCGATGTTGGACAGCTTGAAAAATTGCGGTCTGATAATGCCTGTGACAATAATTATTACAACGATTGCGGCTAGTACTCCGACAATTTGCCAATTAATATTGATTTGTTTTTCCTTTTTCATAAGAATCTCCACCTTGCCGCTTTATACAGCAAAAACATTAATCGATTTTTAAAGTGTTCCGAGATGCCCGCCGGCTTTGGCTATAGAGGGCTTAGGAATCGGAGCGTTCAAATGCGTATCTCAGAACATTCTCCGGCGTACATTCATCATGATTCAAAACTCCGACCATCTGACCCGAGCTCATAACGGCCACCCTGTCAGACATGGACAGAAGCTCGTTCATGTCTGATGAAATCATCAGTATGCAGCAGCCTTCTTTTGCCAGACTGCACATAAGCTTGTATATTTCCGCTTTCGTGCCTACGTCTATTCCCTGTGTGGGTTCGTCAAAAATAAATACGCGGGCTTTTGTGCTGAGCCATTTTGCAATAACGACCTTTTGCTGGTTTCCTCCGCTCAGATTTCCCACATAGGTATTCAAGCTTGGAGTCTTGATGCTGAGCTTTGAAACCAGACCGTCCGTATTTTTGGTCAGCTCTTTTTTATTAACGACAAAGCTGGGGATCGAAGGGAGAATAATATTATCCAGGCAGCTCATGGAGAGCACCAAACCGTATCGTTTCCTGTCCTCAGGCAGATATGCAATGCGGGATTTTATTGCGTCCTTGGGGGATTTGAGGCTTATCTCCTCGCCATCAACGAAAACCTTGCCTGCATCGGTCTTAATAACGCCGGCTATACTTTGCGCCAGCATCGTTCTTCCTGAGCCAACCAGGCCGCCTATGCCGAGAATTTCCCCGCTCCGCACGGAAAAATTGATATTCTGCAGATAACCGCCGCAACTGAGGTCCTTAACCGTAAGAACATCATCCCCAATGGGTACCTTCTCTTTGGGGAACAAAGAGCCTATATCTCTGCCTACCATCATGGATATCAGCTGCTCATGAGTGGCGCCCTTTGTATCCGTGGTTGAGATATATTTTCCGTCCCGCAAAACCGTAACCCGGTCTGCGATAAGAAGGATCTCCTCAAGCTTATGGGAGATGTATATTATGCCTTTACCGTCCTCCCGCAGCTTTGCGATAATGCGATAAAGCTGCTTTTGCTCGTCACCATATAGCTTATCCGTCGGCTCATCCATAATGATGATATCAGGATCGGTACTCAGCGCCTTTGCGATCTCAACCAGCTGCTGCTGAGCGGAGCCCAGGCTTCCCGCTTTTGTCTGAGTTGAGACGTTCAGCCCTACATATTCCAGAAGCTCATTAACCTTTTTCCGCATTACGGTTCTGTTTAAGGCCCCTGTTGCCACGGAGACCTCATGGCCCAGGAAAATGTTGTCCTCTACCGAGAGCTCATTGACCAGGCTCAGCTCCTGAAACACCGTTGCCACTCCGCTGCTGCGTGCTTTTTTCGGCGAGTAATTGCTTATCTTTTGCCCTTTGATTATCATTTCGCCTTCGTCCGGAGTATGGACGCCGCTAATCACTTTAATAAGCGTTGATTTGCCGGCTCCGTTTTCCCCCAGCAGCGCATGTACCTCGCCCCTTTTCAGCTCGAATGAAACGTCGTTCAAGGCCAGCACTTTGCCAAAGCGCTTTCTTAAATTGGAAATTGGAACTAAAACATCATTACCCATATTAATTCCTCTGCCCTTACTGGGAACCATCCTGTCCATTCATATTCTTTACCCTGTGCTTGCCTTTGCTTACCATAGTCGGCCGCTTGCCTGGTTAAAGCCAATCAGGACAAGGCTCAAGCATAGATGCCCAAAATCTCCCGCGCCTGTTCCGGAGTCGCCACTTCCCGGCCAAGAGAACGGGAAATGTCTGCAATCTCTTTAACCAGCTCATGGGCCTCGCACAGTTTACCCTGCTGATTGTAGGGATAATCCTCTGTGCCCACACGGACGCCGTCGCCGTTGCGGATTGCCGCAACGAGAATGTCCATCTGGGGCTCTTCCATAATGGACACGACACACTTGCAGTTCTTGGGCATCAGGCTGCGGCGGTACAGATATTCCTGCACGGTGGGAGGGGACCAGGTGCCGCCGGGCCAGCCGAAGAACAGAGTGTTGATATAGGGACCGTCCAGGAGCCCCTTATCTATCAGAGCGTTCAGGTTCCAAATGGAGCCGGAGTGCCATATCTCAAACTCCGGTTTTACCCGGTATTCACGGCACTTTTCCGCATAATCCACCAGCTCCTCCATGGGATGGAGCACGTCCGTGTTGCACTGGGCGAAATCCTCGTCATGATGGTTCAAAATAATGGAGACCATGTCGGATTTTGCCTTAAAAGCGTCAATGCGCTGTTCAAAGGTAAGAGTGGACATGCCGCTCTGAATAAGCAGGCCGGATGCCGCTCTGCACTTTTCAACTACATCCACCCATTTGCCCACGCCCTTTGTGCAGCAATCTTCCCCAATGTCCGCAAGACCGTGGGTGTGCAGAACAGCCGCTCCCGCCTCCCGGCACTTCACGGATTCTTCCACCAGTTCTTCCACGGTTTTCGGGTACTTGGTGTCCGGATGCAGCCAGCAATTATTCGGTGTTGCAACAATGATTAATGGATCCATTTTGTTTCTCCTTTTTAAATGAGTTTTTCTTCTGCTTATATTTTTATGATATTAACTTTACCGGGCTTGGAAAATTAAATGGTCATGCCGCCGTCTACAACTATATTTGCGCCGGTCATAAAGGTAACGTCGGGAGAGGCGGCAAACAAAATTGCCTCCGCCAGTTCCTCCGGCCTGCCCAGGCGCCCCATGGGCTGCCGTGCAACAAAGTCCTTCATTGCCTGCTCCGGGTCGGGAGATGCAGCAACGCGCCGCTTGAAGGAGTCGCTTTCCACAGTTCCGGGGCAGACGCAGTTTACCCTTACGCCTTCGCCTATGTATTCCGCTGCCATCGACCTGGAAAGGGAAAGGATTGCACCCTTTGTGGCGCTGTAGGCGGCTCGGTTTATAACGCCCTTTATTGCGACGGTGGAAGTTATATTGACGATAACGCCCTTCCTCTGTCTAAGATAGGGCATGGCAAGGCGTGAAGTAAGGTAGACGCTTTTTACATTCACCTTCATGGACTTGTCCCATGTCTCTTCATCGCAATCCTCGACGCTCCCGTTGGCGACTATACCGGCGGCATTTACAAGCACGTCTATCCCGCCAAAGGTTTTCACCGCCGTTTCAATCAGCTTCTTTGCCCCTTCCTTTTCAGACACGTCCGCCTTTACAAATATGGCCGGAACTCCCTGAGCTACCAAATCGGCGCATACCTTTGCCGCAGAGTCGGAGATGGAGTTTACCACAAGAGATGCGCCAAGCCTGGCAAAACCAAGGGCGGCCGCCCTGCCCATACCTGCGCCGGCGCCGGTAACTATTACTGTCTTCCCTGAAAAGTCCATGTTTACGTCCTTCCTTACTACTCGTTTTAAAATTCTTCTTTATCCAAAAGCTTGGCCAGTTCATTGCGCATAACGGTGTCGCTCACGTGATGTATCCTGTCCAAATGCATGATGTGCTTTCTCATGGCCTCACGGCTGAGCTCGGAGTCGTGCTTGCAAAGAGCGTCATAGATAGCCAGATGGTCATTATGGACTATCCTTCTAACCTCCTCGAAGGAGTTTGTGAAACCCTGGCTCACGACTGTCCACATCTTTACCGTCTGCATCAAATATTCCAGTGCCCGGTTCCCGGTGGAAGCATATATGGCATTATGTAGCGCTCTGTCGGCTTCGGCAAATTCCTCGGCATTTTCAATATCAACGCTTGAAATGTTCCTTCTTATCTCTTCAAGCTGCTCGTCCGTAATATTCTTTGCAGCCAAGGCGATGCACTCCGTTTCCAGAATGAGCCTTGTCTCAAAGATTTCTTCCATGTTGATATGCCCGGACTGAAGGAAGAGCTTGAACTGGTCATATGTGGAATTTGATGAGAAGCTTGAGATAAACGTGCCGCCTTGGGGATGCACCTCCAGAATGTTCATCATGCACAGCACCTTTATTGCCTCTCGGATGGCCGGTCTGCCCGTAGAAAACATCTCGGCCATTTCCCGTTCAGAAGGCAGCCTATCTCCCATACGCAGATTATTGGATTTGATATATTTCAATATCGCCGACATCGCCAGGTCGGCCTTAGTCTTATTGCTTTTTTTCGAGACCCTTGTTTTACTACCCTCTACCATCTCATGCACCCCTTTCTCTGAGTCTCAATATAAAGTGTTATTCGGGCACCTTGACCCAGGTGTGAGTATCTGCCGCCTTAATAATTGCGGAAGTAACTTTTACGGCCATCATGCCGTCATAGAAAGAAGGAGTCTGAGCCTTGCCGGCAACTATTCCTTCTACCATGTCTCTCATCTGAATGGTTATAGACTCTTTCACGCCCACGCCCATTCCGGTTTTCAGGTTGAAAAGATCTCCATAGGGATTATCCCGGCCGATGAGCACGGTCTTCTTTCCGTTCAGAGGGCTCTTTGGATCGTCAAGCCAAAGCTCAAGCTCGTTCAAACGCTCGCTGTTGAACTTTGCGCTGCCCTTTTCACCGTATACCTCCAGCTCGTGGTGGTGTCTGCATCCGTGGCACAGCCAGGAGGTCATCAGCATACCTATAGCGCCGTTCTTGAACTTCAGCAGCACCGTCATTGCGTCGTCGACGTCGCAGCTATCTTCCTTGCCTGTATTGGGATCTGTCCTTTTTTCGATAAAAGTCTTGCCGGTGGAGCAAACCTCGTCTATTTCTCCCACAAGATAGCGAGCGGCGTCAATTACATGGGAGCCCATCGTGACTATGCTGCCGCCGCCGGACAGGGCCTTTTTAAAACGCCAGGTCATCGGGGAGTCAAAGCCGAAGTCCTGCAGGAACATGCCCTTGATGTGGTATATCCTGCCCAGTTCCCCGGCCTGTATGAGATCATGCAGCTGAGCCAGGGCGGGGATCTTTCTGTAGTGGAAGTCGACCATGTTTGTGATGCCGGCTTTTTCTGCGGCTTCCGTCATATCCACCGCATCTTTAACGGTATCGGCAAGGGGCTTCTCACAGAAAACATGCTTCCCTTTCTCAATCGCCGCAATGGACATTTCACGGTGAAACTTGTTATCCGTACAGACGTCCACCAGATCGATCTCGGGATTGTCTATAACCTCATGCCAATCTGTGGTGTAATATTCAAAGCCGTATTTTTCTTTGCACTTTATGGCGGCCGGTTCATATATGTCCACTACGGTATGAAGCTTGATCTTTACACCCTGTAGCATGCTTTGGGCCCGGAGGAAGCACTCCGAATGTACGTCTCCAAACCAGCCGGCGCCAATTACGGCAACATTAACAGTTTTCACTTTTCCTCTTCTCCTTTTTTCTATTCAACAGGACTTGTTCGCTTCCTGTCGTTGTGATTCTATAGCAGCAGCTTTTTTGGAAATACCAATTATAAACTGATGTTATTCTCTCTTACTGGTTTAAAGTATAGCATCGTAAAAATTTTCTGTAAATTGGAAGATACGACAATCTTTTTTTTAAAATTTTGTGAGTATTGGACATAAAAAAATTAAAAAATTCAGCTTTTTTCCTAAAAATACATAAAATGGCGTGCTTCAAAACGAGCTAATTAATGACGATTTTTCTTCCTGTTTTTAAATTGGTATTACCAATTTTGCAGTCTGGTTTTTTATCTTCCTTTCTACCTGCAAAAACACGTAATGGGCGGGGAAATCCCCATAAAATTCGGGCATTTTTTAACAAAGTCCTTTGAAATGTTCGGATTTGTTTAGTTCAAATTCTAGCTCCCCGGTTTGTGCAGGCGGCAAAATACATTTTGGTATGAAATTTGATTACTGCGTTAAAAGTCCAATAACAGACAAAATCCCCCTGATGCAGTTTTCCGCATCAGGGGGCTCAATATCAAGAGGCTCAGACGCCATCTTTTTTTATTGTTCTGGCTCAGCAGGGCGGACAGGGGGTCTTTAATACCGGCTTTGGAGCCTGTCCATATCTCTTTGCAGCGGCGGATCGCCGGGAGGCCGTCCATATTGCGCAGCCAGGCCGGATCATGAGGCGGCTACTACAACAGGGATGAAGATACCGACTTTGAATAGGGGCTGTTTTCTCCCGGCCTATGGGTCTACTGTTCCTTTTACGGCTAAAAAATGGGAGCGCTGCCGTTTTTATTATGCAGCGCTCCCATAAAAAATTGTGGCGGCAGGTCTACCTGGAGCCTTTGTCGTAAGGAATACCTTCAGCTTTAGGCGCTCTGGAGCTCTTGGACGTAAGAGCAAGCACCAGCAAGGAGGTTATATAGGGCATCATGTTGTATACCGAACCGGGTATGTCCAGGCTCACCAGGAAGTCAAAGCCGAAGTACACGTTGGAAAGGGCCCGGAAAAAGCCGAAGAGCAGTGCGGCAAGGCCGATATACAGGGGCCTCCACTGCCCGAAGATCATGACTGCCAGGGCCAGGAAGCCAAAGCCCGCCACGCCGTTTTCAAACTTCCACTCGGAAACGCCGGCCAGGATATAACATATTCCGCCCAGTCCGCCCAGGGCCCCGGAAATGAGCACGCCGGACCAGCGCATCTTGTACACATTGATGCCCACGCTGTCGGCAGCCTGAGGGTGCTCACCGCAGGCCATCAGCCGCAGGCCGAACTTGGTCTTGTACAGGGTCACGTAGGCTGCGACAAGGGCCAGCAGGGCAATGAGCATGAACCAGTTGAATTCAAAGCTGCCTATATTGACAATAAAGGCCTTTTTCTGCTCAATGTACTGTATGGTGGAGGACACATCGTTTGGATTTGCAGCGGTATTGATGGCTTTGACCAGGACGGTTGCCCCGGCAGTTCCCAAAAGGTTGAGCGCCGTTCCCACTATTGTCTGGTCGGCCTTGAAGTTTATGCAGGCCACAGCCAGCAGCGACGAATACAAAACACCGAACACGACGGCTGCCAGCAGCACTATCAGTACCATTGCCAGGCCGGAAGTTCCCTCCGGAGCATAGCGCATCATCAATGCGCCGCCCAGGGCGCCTATGACCATGACCCCCTCAAGGCCCAGGTTGATAACGCCGGAGTGCTCCGAGAAGCAGCCGCCCAGGGCAACCAGTATCAAAACGGAGGAGAAGATGAGAGTGTACTGTATCAGAAGCAGCATTATTCCTCGCCTCCTTTCCCGCCGTCCTGAGCCGGGCCGGCGGCTTTTGCCTTCATAGCCTGCTTTTCCTCGCTTCTGGCTATGGACTTGTTTATAGCGTATTTGATAAACAGCACAAAGCCGCAGAGATAAATTATCAGGGAGGATATCAGGTCGGATATCTGAGAACAGTACATGGTCTTGTCCACATAGGCTCCGCCGGAAGTGATATGCTGTATAAAATAGGAGGAGAAGATAGTGCCTATGGGATTGAGTCCCCCCAGGAAGGCGGCGGCTATACCGTTGAAGCCCATGCCCGGTACGGAGGAGGCGGTGCACTGCCACTGTTCATAGTCCGTCAGATACAGCAGAGAGCCGCCCAGCGCCGCCAAGGCCCCGGCGATGACCAGAGTGAGGATTATATTCCTCTTCTCCGCCATGCCGCAGTATTTGGCAGCGTTTTTATTGCTGCCGGTAGCCTTTAATTCATAGCCGAATTTGGTCTTGTCCAGCACCACCGCTATGAGGATTGCCAGCAGGATAGACAGAGGGATGGCTATTGTAACATAGGTATTGTTGCTGAAAAACTTTTCAAGCCCTAATGTGGGCAGCAGAGCCTGGGTAGTTTCATCCTTGAGGTGTATGGTATAGGGGCTCGTAGTCTCTTTTACTTGGGTCAGTACCATGTTTGTGGCATATAGCCCTATCCAGTTGAGCATGATGCCGGAAATGACTTCATTGACGTTGCAGTAAGCCTTCAGCAGTCCCACCGCCGCACCGTAGACAGCGCCGGCAAGCACAGCCAGCAGCATGCAGGGCAGCCAGCCCCAGCCCCAGGCCAGAGCCGCATACAGGCTGGCGCACACGCCCACCACATACTGCCCGGCGGCGCCTATGTTGAACAGGCCCACCTTATATGCGAAAAGCACACTGAGGGCGCACATCAGCAGCGGTGCGGTCTTTACCAGGGTGTTGCCGAAGTTCTTGAGCCGGAGGGCCGCCTTGGAGTAGTGCATGAAGTTTTTGATAACCTCCATGATGGCGTCCCAGGCCCCGGAGGGATTGATAAACAGCAGCACTATGTAGCCGATTAACAGGCCCATAACTATACACAGCAGGGACGCTATGAGGGACTGAACGGCGTTGTTCTTCAGGATATTTTTTCTCTCCTTCATACCTGCACCCCGCTTCTCTTTGCTCCGGCCATATAGAGGCCAAGCTCTTCCTGAGTGGTTTTCTTGGGGTCGAGCTCGCCCACGATCTCGCCCTCATACATCACCAGTATTCGGTCGGGCACGTCCATTACCTCGTCCAGCTCCAGACTTACCAGAAGCACAGCCTTACCGGCGTCCCGCTGGGCCACCAGCTGCTTATGTATGTATTCTATTGCCCCCACGTCCAGACCACGTGTAGGCTGAACCGCCACCAGGAGCTCGGGGTTCTTGTCTATCTCTCTGGCGACGATGGCTTTCTGCTGGTTGCCTCCGGACATGCTGCGGGCCAAGGTGACCGAGCCCTGGCCGGAGCGCACGTCGTACTGCTCTATAAGCTTATCGGAATATGCGCGGATGTTAGCCCGGCGGAGGAAGCCCGCCTTGTTTGTAAACTCCGGCTCGAAATAGCGTTGGAGGATCATGTTGTATTCCAGGGGATAATCCAGCACCAAGCCGTGCTTGTGCCTGTCCTCAGGGATGTGGCTCATGCCCATGACGCTGCGCTTGCGGATGGAGGCTCTGGTGATATCATTGCCGCAGAGGCTTATTTTGCCTTCCTTGACGGGCTCGAGCCCCGTTATGCCGTAAACAAGTTCCGTCTGCCCATTGCCGTCTATGCCGGCAATACACACGATTTCTCCTGCCCGGACCTTAAAGCTGACATTTTTTACAGCGTTGTTCTTATGCAGCTTGGAAGCAATAGAGACATTTTCAAGCTCCAGCACCACTTCGCCCGGCTTGCTGTCCCCCTTCTCCACATGGAAGCTGACGTTGCGGCCCACCATCATGGAGGACAGTTGCTCCACGGTCGTGGCCTTTGTCTCCACCGTGCCCACGCATTTGCCTTTGCGAAGCACCGTGCAGCGGTCCGCAACGGCCATGATCTCCCCCAGCTTGTGGGATATGAAGAGTATGCTCTTGCCCTCGGCGGCAAGGTTCTTCATTATCTGCATCAGCTCTTCTATCTCCTGTGGGGTGAGAACCGCCGTAGGCTCGTCAAAGATAAGTATCTCATTGTCACGATAGAGCATCTTGAGTATTTCGGTACGCTGCTGCATGCCCACGGTAATATCCTCTATTTTTGCATCGGGGTCAACATGCAGGCCGTATTTTTCGCTCAAGGCCATAACCTTTTCCCTGGCTTCCTTTTTCTGAAGAAAGCCGAATCTGTTGGGTTCCACACCCATGATGATATTGTCCAGCACGGAAAAACATTCCACCAGTTTAAAGTGCTGATGGACCATTCCTATACCAAGGGCGTTGGCATCGTTAGGGTCTTTTATCTTGACTTCTTTGCCGTCTTTTTTTATAATGCCCTCTTCCGCCTGGTACAGTCCGAACAACACGCTCATCAATGTGGATTTACCTGCGCCGTTTTCTCCCAAAAGCGCATGGATCTCTCCCTTCCTCAGTTGAAGGGTTATGTTGTCGTTAGCTACTATGCCGGGGAATCTCTTGGTGATGTTCAGCATTTCTATTGCGTAGGGTTCCAAACTTTGCCCTCCTTCCGTTTTAATGGCCCGCCGCTTATAAGCCCAGTGCGGGGACGGAAACCATAACACAAAAACAGTATACTATAAGTTCCGACAGAAATCAAATAATATGCGGGAAAATATACATAAAATAGGGCAGGCCGAAGCCTGCCCTATTATGTTATTATTGAGTTTTGGTTCAATTACTTCAGGTTGCCCAGGTCGTTCACGGTGACAACGGTGGCGCAGTCGGCAGCGGCGACGGTGGTG
>QAKV01000035.1 GCA_003343625.1 Clostridiales bacterium | reverse complement strand
TGTTCAACGTTTTTCTTGACACGTTTTTTTGTCACTTTTTTCGTAACTTTTTTGTTTGCCATTTAAACTAACCTACTTTCCCTTGTTTGAATTATTTTTTCTTGTTCGCAACAGTTCTTCTGGGACCTTTTCTCGTCCTCGCGTTGGTCTTGGTCTTCTGACCGCGCACGGGAAGCCCCTTACGATGACGGATGCCTCTGTAGCAGCCGATTTCCTGAAGTCTCTTGATGTTCAGGGCGATTTCTCTTCTCAGATCGCCTTCCACCATCATCGTCTCGTCGATGACTTCGCTGAGTTTCTTCACTTCGTCGTCCGTCAGGTCTCTGCAGCGCGTGTCGGGATTCACGCCCGCCTGTGCGCAGATCTTAGTAGCGCTGGGTCTGCCGATCCCATAGATGTAGGTCAGGCCGATCTCCACGCGTTTTTCTCTCGGTAAGTCAATACCTGCAATACGAGCCATTTACAACTTCCTCCATTCTTTTCGCATAGTGGTCTCTTTTTACGCACAATGAGCACAGGGCAGTCCTGGTCCTGTGCGCTCTAAACAGTTACTAATTGACTGGGGTACCATGTACCCAACCGGATGTCCGGTCTTTCCGATACTCTCACGATCGCCCGTGCGGATGCAGTGTGCTTTACGCACGCGGCCCTGCGGAAATCTGCGGACAACGCAGACGCCGCCGGGATGTATGCACATGTCCCGTGCTCCTTCACACAGCTGCCTCCGGTCCCCGCATGCGGGAACCTCTTTTCGGTATCAAAAAGTAATCTCCCGTAGCCCTATGCTTCTTTCCGAATGCATGGCTCCGCTACGTTCAATTATTTTCAAATCTTTCATTAAGGAAAGAACTGATCAGCCCTGTCTCTGTTTGTGTTTGGGGTTCTCACAGATGATTCTGATGGAACCTTTTCTCTTGATGACTTTGCACTTTTCGCAAATCGGTTTTACGGATGCTCTTACTTTCATCTTAACCTCCATTTCTACCTTCTCCCGAAGCCGGGAGCCGGCAAGAATCCTGATCAGAACGCGCTTTTGGGCGCACTCCGACCTACCTCCTTCCAAAAAGACCGTTACCTATTATAGCATGGCGTTTTCAATATTGCAACAGTTTTTATTTATCCCTCCAGATAATTCTGCCTTTGGAAAGATCGTAAGGAGATAATTCCAGCGTCACCCGGTCTCCGGGAAGGATCCGGATGAAATTCTGTCTCAATTTTCCGCTGATATGGGCCAGCACTCTGTGACCGTTTTCCAGCTCTACCTGGAACATCGTGTTGGGCAGTTTTTCCACCACAACTCCTTCGATTTCAATTACGTCTGCTTTCGACATAGAATACCTCCATCATACATTTTGCTTCTGATACAGTTTGATCCATCTTTTGATCTTCGTATCGGCATCTGCCGGATTTTCGGAAAGCTCCTGCAGCTCTTTTTGGGAAATCCCGCTGTGAACCGGCTGAATGTGTCTTCTGTTCTTTTTCTTGGGAGCGGCGTATTTTTTGTACACGCCGTCCGCCAGATAAACCCGTTCTCCCTCTTCCCTGACGATCAGATAGAGAACGTTCCTGTCGTGTCCCGCGCGGGAGACGGCCAGCATCCCAACCATCTGTCTTCCTCCTGCCGCCTCTTTCTCACGGCTCTTCATAATGTGAGTATCTCCGGTTCCCCGTCGGTCACCAGAATCGTATTTTCGTAATGCGCCGACAGCGACCCGTCCCGGGTCACCACCGTCCATCCGTCGTTCAGAAAATCCACTTCCCAGCCGCCGGCATTGATCATCGGTTCCACCGCAAGGGTCATTCCCGCCTGCAGTCTGACCCCTTTTCTCCTCTGGGCGAAATTGGGAATCTGGGGATCCTCATGCAGGCTGGTGCCGATGCCGTGCCCGACCAGATCCCTGACAATGCCGTATCCAAACCGGCTAACATAAGCATCTATCGCGTTGGAAATATCGTGCAGATGGCATCCTTCTCTCGCCATCTTTATGCCTTCAAAAAAGCTCTGCCTGGTCACTTCGATCAGCTGCTGTGCCTGAGGGCTGATTTTGCCCACCGCATGGGTCCGGGCCGCATCGGAATGATATCCCTGATAGATCAGTCCCGCGTCCAGGCTGACGATATCGCCCTCCTGCAAAATCCGATCCTTTTTCGGAATGCCGTGTACCACTTCGTCGTTGACGGACACGCAGATGGAAGCAGGATATCCATTATAATGAAGGAAATTCGGAACACAGCCAAAACTGCGGATCAGTTTTTCTCCCAGCTGGTCGATTTCCAGCGTAGACATGCCCGGGCGGATGGCTGCCCCCAGCTCATCGTGGACGCGGGAGAGCAGTCGGCCCGCCTCCCGCATCAGTTCAATTTCCCTGGCAGATTTCATCGAAACGGCCATAACTTCCTCCAGTCCTCATCAGCCGAGAATAGCGGTGATCGCAGCGAACACTTCTTCCATGGGAAGGGTACCGTCCACGGTTTTCAAAACGCCCTTTTTCTCATAGAAGTCAATCAAAGGCTGTGTCTGTTCATGGTAGACCGCCAGGCGGTTCTTCACCGTCTCAGGCTTATCGTCGTCCCGCAGCACCAGTTCGCTGCCGCATTTGTCGCAGATTCCTTCCTGTTTGGGCGGAATGTGCTCGATGTGATATGTCGCCCCGCAGGTGAGGCAGGCGCGTCTGCCGGACATCCGGCGGATGATATTCTCATCCGGAACATTCACGTCAATAGCGTAGTCGATCTTGTCTCCCAGCTTCGTCAGCGCCTCATCCAGCACCTCAGCCTGGGGAATCGTCCGCGGGAATCCATCCAAGACATAGCCGTTTTTGCAGTCGTCCTGCGCTACCCGGTCCAGAAGGATGCGAACCGTCAGCTCGTCGGGCACCAGCAGCCCCTGATCCATATATTTTTTTGCTTCCATTCCCAGCTGTGTGCCGTTTTTGATATTCGCCCGGAAAATGTCGCCTGTAGACACATGCGGTACGCCGTACTTCTCCGCGATCCTCTTCGCCTGTGTTCCTTTTCCCGCACCCGGGGCACCTAACATGATAATTTTCATACCGTACTCCTTTTTTGTGGAAAGCAGACGGGGACAGAAACGTTACCGTCCTGTCCCACCCATTTTACTGCTCTATGCTTTTTGGCATCAGTCATTCAAAAAACCCTTGTAATTGCGTACCAGCATCTGGGATTCAATCTGTTTGATCGTTTCCAGCACGACGCTGACGATAATGATCAGGCTCGTGCCGCCGAAGGATACGCTCGCGCCGAACACACCGCTGAAGAAAAACGGCAGTACGCACACGATGGTCAGTCCGCATGCGCCGATAAAAATCAGATAATTCAGGATACGGCTCAGGTAATCGCTGGTGGGCTTACCGGGACGGATACCCGGGATAAAGCCGCCCTGCTTCTTCATATTGTTCGCCACTTCCAGAGGATTGAAGGTGATGGACGTATAGAAGTAAGCGAAGAAAATTACCATAGCGATATAAACCACAAGCCCGATAGAATAAACCGGCTCACTGGGTCTGCACCAGTAACTGGAGTTTAACCCTCTTAAAATATGGGCCCAAACTCCGGTCCCGTTGTAACCTGCCAGCTGGCAGATTACTACAGGAAACTGCATGATGGACTGCGCGAAGATAATCGGGATAACGCCCGCCGTATTCACCTTTAAGGGAATAAACGTGGACTGTCCGCCTACCATTTTCCTGCCCTGAATCTTTTTGGCATACTGCACCGGGATCTTCCTGGTGGCATCGTTTAAGATGATGACCAAAATTACCATCGCCACAATAATCGCCAGGATGATCAGCGCTGCCAACGCGCCTACCGCAACCGCTTTTCCTTTGACGAACTGGTTATACAGTCCGGCCAGATCGCTGGGCATCCTGGAAATAATATTGATGGTCAGAACGATGGAAATCCCGTTGCCGACTCCGTTTTCCGTGATGCGCTCGCCAATCCACATCAGGAAAGCGCTGCCCGCCGTCAATGCGGCGATTACCGTAATGACGTTAAGGACATTGAACTCTTCCATCAGGCCCTGGCGGCCGAAACCGATAGCCATCGCTGCGGATTCCACCAGCGCCAGCGCCACCGTCACATATCGGGTGATGGAAACGATCTTTTTGCGCCCTTCTTCCCCATCCTTCTGCATCTCCTCCAGCTTCGGGATCGCGATGGTCAGAAGCTGCATGATAATGGAAGACGTGATATAAGGGGTGATATTCAATGCGAACAGGGACATGTTCTCGAAAGAACCTCCCGTGAACGCATTGAAAAAGCTGAATGCATCGCCTGTCTGCGCTGCAAACCATTCAGAAAAGAAATGACGGTCAACGCCGGGTACCGGAAGCTGGCATCCCAGACGGACAACAATCAGCATCAGAAAGGTAAACAGCAGTTTTTTTCGGATCTCCTTGATTTTAAATGCATTCTTCAAGGTAGTAAGCATTTACATCACCTCAGCAGTTCCACCAAGCGCCTCGATCTTTTCCTTTGCGGATGCACTGAATGCATTTGCTTTCACATCGAGCTTTTTGGTAAATTCTCCGTTTCCAAGAATTTTCACGCCGTCTCTGGGGTTCTTTACGATACCTCTTTCGATCAGGCTTTCTACAGTAACAGACTCTCCGTTGTCAAATACTTCAAGTGCGCTTAAGTTGATTGCGACGATTTCCTTGGAGTTGTAGTTCGTAAACCCTCTCTTGGGAATCCGTCTGTACAAAGGCATCTGGCCGCCTTCGAAGCCGGGTCTGGGAGCACCGGAACGGGCCTTCTGACCCTTGTGTCCCTTACCTGCCGTCTTTCCGTTGCCGGATCCGTGTCCGCGCCCTCTTCTAAAGTTGTCGCTGTGCTTGGAACCAGCTGCGGGCTGTAAGTTAGATAATTCCATTTCCTGACACCTCCTGTTGTTAAGCTTCCTCTACTTTGAGCATATATCCCACTTTCTGGATCATGCCGCGGGTAGAAGCGTTATCAGGCATGATAACGGTCTTGTGCATCTTCGTAAGACCCATAGCCTCTACGGTCGCTCTGTGCTTGGGCACAGCGCCGATGGGGGATTTTACCAATGTGATTTTCAAATTCTTCTCTGCCATTTTCGTCTCCTCCTTAAGCCATGATCTCTTCTACAGATTTACCACGCTTAGCCGCTACTTCTTCAGGAGTCTTCAGCTGGCTCAATCCCTGGATGGTCGCCAGTACGACGTTCTGTTTGTTGGTGGAACCCAGCGCCTTGGTCCGGATGTTCTTGATGCCTGCCAGTTCGCACACGATACGCGCGGGACCGCCTGCGATGATACCGGTACCGTCGGGAGCCTTCTTGAGCAGGACGGTGGAAGAACCGTACTTGCCCAGGAAATCATGGGTGATGGAATTGTTTTCATCCAGCGCCACGGGAACCAGATGCTTGGTCGCATCCTCTTTCCCCTTGCGGATCGCTTCCGGAATTTCGGTGGACTTTCCGAGGCCAACGCCTACGTGGCCGTTTCCATCGCCGACTACCACCAAAGCTGTGAAGCGCATGTTGCGGCCGCCCTTTACAACCTTGGTAACACGTTTGATGGAAACTACTTTCTCAGTCAACTCCAGATTCGTTGTATCAATGATTGTACGTCTCATCTATTGTGTTCTCCCTTCCTAGAATGTCAGGCCAGCTTCTCTCGCTGCCTCAGCCAGAGCTGCAACCTTGCCCTGATAGATATAGCCTCCGCGGTCGAACACAACCTCGGTAATTCCCTTTTCCAGCGCGCGCTTTGCGATCACTGTTCCTAGGTATGCCGCTGCATCGACGTTGTTGGTCTTTTCCAGCTCAGCCTTTACATCTTTTTCCACGGTGGATGCCGCTACCAGAGTGTTGCCGACTGTATCGTCAATGATCTGAGCATACATATGATTGTTGCTTCTGAATACGGCCAGACGCGGTCTTTCAGGTGTGCCGCTGAAACGGTTACGCATTCTTCTGTGCTTGTTCTGACGAACGATCTGTCTCGATTTCTTACTAACCATTTTCACACTCTCCTTATCCGTTATTTCTTACCGGTCTTGCCGACCTTGCGTCTGATCACCTCATCCGCATACTTGATACCCTTGCCCTTATAAGGCTCCGGCCTTCTCTTGTCTCTGATTTCAGCCGCGAACTGGCCGACCTTCTCTTTGTCGATGCCCTTTACGATGATGATGTTCTGGCCTTCCAGCACCGTTTCGATGCCTTCCGGATCCTCCATCTCAACCGGATGGGAATAACCTAAGGATAATGTCAGTTTCTTACCTGCCTTTGCTGCTCTGTAACCGACGCCGTTTACTTCCAGCTTCTTCTCATAGCCCTGCGTAACGCCGACTACCATATTGTTGATCAGCGTTCTGGTAAGACCGTGCAGGGATTTCATCTTCTTTAAGTCATTGGGTCTCGTGACAACTACATGGCCGTCTTCCACCTTGATCGTCATCTCAGCGGGAAGCACTCTCTCCAGCGTTCCCTTGGGACCTTTTACAGTCACTTTATTATTTTCTGCAACCTCTACAGTAACGCCTGCAGGAATCGCGATTGGCATTCTTCCGATTCGTGACATGCCCGTACCTCCTAATAAAATAAATTACCGTGAATGGATATCATACCGAGAATGCGGAGCATTCTCGCAAAGAAAACTTAGAAATTCTCAGGCGGCGTTTTATAGACGCCTTAGAATTTCTTTTTCTTTTTTACCAAACGTAAGCCAGCACTTCGCCGCCTACCTGCAGCTCTCTCGCCTTTTTGTCGGTGACCACGCCCTGGTTGGTGGAAATGATCGCGATTCCCAGGCCGCCCAGAACTCTGGGGAGCTCTTCCTTGCCGGCATATACGCGCAGGCCGGGTTTGGAAATTCTCTTGATGCCGGAAATGATCTTTTCGTTTTTGTCTTCGCCGTATTTCAGGGTGATGTGGATGGTCTTGAAGGAGCCTTCATCCAGCACATCGTATTTCTTAATATATCCCTCATCCAGCAGGATCTGTGCGATCGCCAGCTTCATCTTGGACGCGGGAACATCTACCGTATCGTGTTTTGCAGTATTCGCGTTACGGATTCTTGTAAGCATATCTGCAATAGGATCGCTCATTGTCATTGTGATTACCCTCCTTCTTACCAGCTTGCTTTCTTCACGCCGGGAATCTGTCCCTTATATGCCAGTTCACGGAAGCAGATTCTGCAGATTCCGTACTTTCTCAATACCGCGTGGGGACGGCCACAAATCTTACAACGTGTATATTCTCTGGTGGAGAATTTCTGATTGCGCTGCTGCTTAATCTTCATTGCTGTTTTAGCCATGAATCAATTTCCCTCCTTCTTACTTTGCGAAAGGCATACCGAATAATCTCAGTAACTCGCGCGCCTCTTCGTCTGTCTTTGCCGTGGTAACTACGATAATGTCCATACCTCTGACCTTATCCACCTTGTCATACTCGATTTCAGGGAAGATCAGCTGTTCCTTGATGCCCAGAGCGTAGTTGCCTCTGCCATCGAAGGAATCCGCGCTCACGCCGCGGAAGTCGCGGACGCGGGGAAGCGCCAGGTTTACCAGGCGATCCATAAAATCGTACATCTTTTCGCCACGAAGAGTCGTCTTGCATCCGATTGCCATACCCTCACGGATTTTGAAGTTTGCAACGGATTTTTTCGCTTTTGTAAGAACGGCTTTCTGACCTGTGATTGTCTCCAGATCCTTAACAGCGGAATCCAGAATCTTGGCGTTTTCCTTCGCTTCTCCAACACCCATGTTGATGACGATCTTGTCAAGCTTCGGGACTTCCATCACATTTTTATATCCGAACTTCTTGATCATAGAATCTACGATCTCGTCTTTATATAAGCTTTTCAGTCTGCTCACGTTATTAGCCTCCTTCCCTGGAATCAATCGATCACTTCGCCAGTCGATTTCGCGAAACGAACTTTTTTGCCGTTCTCCACTTTGAAGCCAACACGTGTCGCCTTTCCCTTGTGAACGTACATCACGTTAGACGCATCGATAGGAGCTTCCTTCTGAATGATTCCGCCATTCTGATTCGCTGCAGAAGGTTTTGTATGTTTGGTCACAACATTGACTTTCTCGACGGTTACTTTGCCGTTCTTTCTGTCAACCGCGATTACTTTTCCTTCTTTGTCTTTATCTTTGCCGGTGATAACCTTTACGGTATCGCCCTTTTTAATTTTCATGGTAGACATAAAGGTACCTCCTATAATACTTCCGGAGCCAGGGAAGCAATCTTCATAAACTGCTTGTCGCGGAGCTCACGGGCCACTGGTCCAAAGATACGGGTCCCTCTGGGGGTCTTGTCGTCTTTGATGATGACAGCAGCATTTTCATCGAATTTGATATAAGAACCGTCTTTGCGACGGACGCCTTTTACAGAACGCACGACTACGGCTTTCACCACATCGCCCTTCTTTACAACCCCACCGGGTGTTGCATCTTTGACACTGGCAACGATGATATCACCGATATTCGCATATCTCCTTGTAGAGCCGCCCATAACTCTGATGCACAGAATCTCTTTCGCACCCGTGTTATCGGCAACTTTCAGTCTCGTTTCCTGTTGAATCATGATAATTCTCCTTCCAACTTAATTGCCGCTTCGATTATTTCGCTCTTTCGATGATTTCAACGAGTCTCCATCTTTTGTCCTTGGACAGAGGTCTTGTTTCCATCACTTTCACTGTGTCGCCGATATTGCACTCGTTGTTCTCGTCATGGGCCTTCAGTTTGTAGGTCTCTTTCACGATCTTCTTGTAAAGGGGATGCTTTACATGATCTTCAATGGCAACAACGATCGTTTTGTCCATTCTATTGCTAACGACTTTACCAGTACGTGTCTTTCTTAAATTCCGTTCCACGTTCCTTTGCTCCTTTCTGGATTATGCCCGGATCACTCTGCAACCCTGGTTTTCTGAGTCATCACTGTCTGAATTCTGGCGATGTTCTTTCTGACTTCCCTGATTCTTGCAGTGTTGTCGAGCTGGTTGGTTGCATTCTGGAATCTCAGGTTGAAGAGTTCTTTCTTGGCAGCCACCAGTTCCTGCGCCAGATCAGCAGCTGTTTTATTGTTTAATTCTTCCAGATAAGTCTTAGATTTCATTTGCTACACCGCCTTCCAAATCTGCTTTCGAAACAATTTTGCACTTGCAGGGGAGCTTATGCATTGCCAGACGCAGCGCTTCTTTTGCGGATTCTTCGGGAACTCCCGCGATCTCGAACATAACGCGTCCGGGCTTGACTACCGCTACCCAGTATTCAAGAGTACCTTTACCGGAACCCATACGCGTCTCAGCCGGTTTTGCCGTTACCGGCTTGTCGGGGAAAATCTTGATCCAGACCTGACCGGTACGCTTTGTATAACGGGTCAGCGCGATACGGGCTGCTTCAATCTGATTGGACTTAATCCAGCAGGGCTCCAAAGCCACAAGACCATATTCACCGTAGGTGATTGTATTGCCGCGCAGTGCCTTACCTCTCATGGAACCGCGGAACTGTTTACGACGTTTTACTCTCTTAGGCATTAACATAGTTATTTATCGCTCCCTTCCTTGTTTCCTTTTGCGGGAAGTACCTCGCCTTTGTAGATCCATACCTTGACGCCGACCTTGCCGTAGGTGGTATCCGCTTCTGCGAAGCCGTAGTCGATGTCAGCTCTTAAGGTCTGCAGCGGAATGGTTCCTTCGCTGTAGAACTCGGTACGCGCGATATCCGCACCGCCCAGACGTCCTGCCACAGCGGTCTTGATGCCCAGCGCGCCGGCTTTCATAGTTCTGCCGATGCAGGACTTCATCGCCCTTCTGAAGGATACGCGGTTTTCCAGCTGCTGCGCGATGTTCTCCGCTACCAGCTGCGCATCCTTATCGGGTCTCTTGATCTCCTTGATGTCGATCAGAACCTTCTTATCCGTCAACTTGGACAGTTCTTTTTTGGTCACTTCGATCTCTGCGCCGCCCTTACCGATCACAACGCCGGGCTTTGCGGTATAGAGGATCACTTTCACTCTGTCGGAAGCTCTCTCGATTTCGATTTTGGAAACGCCTGCGGAGTACAGTTTCTTCTTCAAGAATTTTCTGATGTTATAATCTTCTACTAAAAAATCCGAAAACTCAGCGTCCGCATACCATTTGGAATCCCAATCCTTGATGACGCCGACTCTTAAACCATGAGGATTAACTTTCTGTCCCATTATCCCTTCCTCCTACTTCTTTTCATCCAGCACTACGGTGATGTGGCTCATTCTCTTCTCGATCCTGTAAGCCCTGCCCTGCGCTCTGGGTTTCACTCTCTTCATCGTGGGCCCCTTGTTCGCATAGCACTCAGCCACATAGAGATTCTCTCTCTTCAAACCGTTGTTGTTCTCCGCGTTCGCTACTGCGGACTCCAGCAGCTTCTTCACGAGGCTGGAAGCGTATCTGGGATTGTATGTCACGATTGCCAGCGCGGTGTCGATATCCTTTCCTCTGATGGCATCCAGTACAAAACAAGCTTTCGTTACAGACACTCTTGCGTAAGATAATTTTGCAGAAGGTCTTGTATCTTTATTCGCATTTCTCTCTCTTTTAATCTGGGATCTATGTCCTCTAGCCATGAATAAAACCTCCTTTCAATTACCTGACTTTGGACTTCTTCTCGTCCTTGCCGTGGCCTCTGTAGGTCCTGGTGGCTACGAATTCGCCGAGTTTGTGTCCAACCATATCTTCTGTTACATATACCGGAACATGCTTGCGGCCGTCATGCACTGCAATCGTGTGTCCTACGAAGGACGGGAAAATTGTAGAACGACGGGACCATGTCTTAATAACCTGTTTCTGTCCGGATGCGTTCATAGCGTCCACTTTTTTCAGTAAGCTGGCGTCTGCGAACGGTCCTTTTTTCAGTGATCTTGCCATTGTTCATATCCTCCTCAAATTATTTGATCGCTCTACCGTCTCTTCTTCTCACAATCAGCTTGTTGGAAGCTTTCTTCGCTTTCCTCGTCTTCAAGCCGAGTGCCGGTTTGCCCCAAGGAGTGCTCGGACCAGGACGGCCGATACCGGTCTTACCTTCACCACCGCCGTGCGGATGGTCATTCGGGTTCATAACGGAACCGCGAACGGTAGGACGGATGCCCATATGGCGTTTGCGTCCAGCTTTACCGATGTTGATCAGATTGTGATCGCCGTTGCCTACCACGCCCACTGTCGCGCGGCATACCAGCGGAACCATTCTCATTTCGCCGGAGGGCAGACGCAGCGTCGCATACTTGCCTTCCTTCGCCATCAGCTGTGCGCTGTTTCCCGCAGAACGAACCATCTGTCCGCCCTTGCCGGGATATAATTCGATGTTGTGTACCTGCGTACCAACGGGGATTTCGGATAACGGCAGGCAGTTGCCCACTCTCACTTCGGCTTCCGGTCCGTTCATGACCTTCTGGCCGACTTTCAGTCCTTCAGGAGCCAGGATATATGCTTTCTGGCCGTCCGCATAGCAGATCAGCGCGATATTCGCCGTTCTGTTGGGATCGTACTCGATTCCGATTACAGTCGCCGGAATGCCGTCTTTAAATCTCTTGAAGTCAACGATTCTATACTGTCTGCGAACGCCGCCTCCGCGATGTCTCACAGTGATCTTGCCCTGATTGTTACGACCGGAATGCTTTTTCAGAGATACGCACAGGCTCTTCTCAGGAGTATGCTTTGTAATCTCGGAAAAATCGGAACCAGTCATGTTTCTTCTGGAAGGTGTATAGGGATTATATGTTTTAATTCCCATGATGATTTCTCCTTTTCTTCATTTATTATCGTGCATGAATGCACATATTCGCGATGAACAGCGTGAGCGTGGATTGCCGGAAGGGTGAGCGCCATGCTCGCATGAGCGATCAGCCTTTTGGCAAGACACATGAGCGTGTAACGCGACCGAGCAGCGTAAGCTGCGAGGTGCTCACGCGAAGCTGTGAGGTGCCCTCGAACAGCGGGCCCTCCCCTCTTCATCGCCTCTGCGGTTTCTTCCATCAAAGCCGCTTTACAGCCCAGCGAAGATCTCGATTTCTTTGCTGTCCGCAGTCAGGGTCACGATCGCCTTTTTGATCTTGGCGGTCTTTCCGACGACCATGCCGCGTCTTCTGTTCTTGCCGGGAGCGTTTAAGGTGTTGACCTTCGCTACCTTTGTGCCTTCGAACATCTTCTCGACAGCCTCTTTGATCTGGGACTTGTTCGCTTCCGGGTGTACCAGGAAGGTATATTTCTTTTCGCTCATGCCGGCCATGCTCTTCTCGGTGATAACCGGTTTGAGGATTACGTCATAGTATTTGATATCAGCCATTATGCGTACACCTCCTCGATCGTCTTCACGGCGTCCTTCGTCAGAACCACCTTGCCCGCTTTCATCACGTCGTATACGTTGATCGTGTTGGGCAGCGCCATCTTCACATCAGGGATGTTTTTCGCGCTCATCATGACTTTCTCGTCGTTCTCGTTCACAACGACCAGGCCCTTGCTCACGTTCAGGTTCTTCATTACCTGCGCGAAGTTCTTCGTCTTGATCTCATCGAACTTCAGTTCATCCACGATCACCAGTCTGTTGGTCTGAACTCTGTCGGTCAGCGCGGACTTTAATGCCGCCCTCTTCTCTTTTCTGTTGAGTTTGAACGAATAATCTCTCGGTACGGGAGCGAATACCACGCCGCCTCCGGTCCACTGAGGAGCTCTCGTGGATCCCTGTCTCGCATGACCGGTACCCTTCTGTCTCCAGGGTTTTCTTCCGCCGCCGGAAACTTCAGAACGGGTCTTCGCCTTCTGTGTTCCCTGACGCTTATTCGCAAGCTGCTGCACAACTGCCATGTGTACCAGATGCTCGTTGACTTCCACGCCGAACACCGCATCGCTTACTTCGATTGTGCCAACTTCCTTGCCTTCCATATTAAAAACAGATAAGTTTGCCATCTGTGTGTTCCTCCTTTCCTGATTTAAGCCTCCACCTTAGTGGTCTCTTTGATTGTTACCAGAGCTTTTCTGGGCCCCGGTACCGCGCCCTTTACCAGGAGCAGGTTCTTGTCAGCATCCACTCTTACGACTTCCAGATTCTGAACGGTGACCTTCACGCAGCCCATGTGGCCAGGCATCCCCTTGCCCTTGAACACGCGGCTCGGAGAGGAGCAGGCGCCGTTGGAACCCTGATGGCGATGGAATTTGGAACCGTGAGCCATGGGACCTCTGTGCTGTCCGAGTCTCTTGATGGCGCCCTGGAATCCTTTTCCTTTGCTGATTGCAGAAGCGTCGACTTTGTCGCCTGCCGCGAAGATATCAGCCTTGATTTCCTGAGCCAGCGCATACTCGGATGCGTTTTCGAATCTGAATTCTCTCACATATCTCTTGCAGGAGACTCCGGCCTTGTCGAAGTGTCCCTTCATCGCTTTATTCACACCATGTCTGTGAATGACTTCTTTCTTGCCGGCCTTGTCTCTGTTGACGATCCTTTCCTTCTTATCCACAAAACCGACCTGCACCGCTTCGTACCCGTCGTTTTCCACGGTCTTGATCTGAGTCACCACGCAGGGACCGGCCTGAAGGACGGTTACCGGAACGAGTACGCCGTCGTCGTTGAAGATTTGAGTCATTCCGACTTTGGTAGCTAAAATTGCCTTTTTCATTGTTAGACCTCCTGATCGTTCTACATAGCGGAATGTTCGCAGCTTTCCTCCTTCCTTATTTTAAGGGAGCGGTTAAAGCCGTTGGACTATTCATACGTCTCTGTAGAGGTTCGCTTTGCATTATTTGTTCTTCATCTTGATATCGATGTACACACCTGCGGGCATTTCCAGTCTCTGCAGTGCGTCCACCGTTCTGGGGGTGGGTGTGATGATGTCGATCAGTCTCTTGTGCGTTCTGCGCTCGAACTGTTCTCTGGAATCCTTGTACTTGTGAACAGCTCTCAGGATCGTCACAACTTCCTTCTTGGTCGGAAGCGGTACCGGTCCGCTCACCTGTGCACCATTTTTCCTGACTGTTTCGATGATTTTCTTCGCAGACGCATCAACTA
This sequence comes from Clostridiales bacterium, assembly GCA_003343625.1. Classification (GTDB taxonomy): domain Bacteria; phylum Bacillota; class Clostridia; order Lachnospirales; family Lachnospiraceae; genus Gallintestinimicrobium; species Gallintestinimicrobium pullicola. Next base: position 13,211 of record QAKV01000035.1, on the reverse strand, counting down.
ACTGATGATCGTAAGCTTTCAGTGTAATACGCATTACCTGATTTGCCATAAAAAAAGTCGCCTCCTTTTCGCGCTTTCTGAAATAAGTGCGACAAGCGGTGACTGTACACGTTCCCGTGTGTGTCCTTCTGATAAGCAACCCTGAAAGGCCTTCCCTTTCTCTTATCGGCGGATCCCCACGTCGTTTCCCCTGTCGGGCTCTCACTCCTGCGAGCCGAACCAGGTGCTGTTTCTGGTACAGTGACTTGTCGTCAGTTTAAAACTTGACATTCGCTCCACGGAAAACCTGCTGGGATTATGATTTTTCCCGGGCAGCAACCTCACGCTTCATCGCTATCATGTCACAGCACTTGATAGTATAAGGGATCACAAACGAAATTGCAAGCGTTTTCTAAAATTTTTCTTCGTCTTTTTGTATGAATTTCGGTACAATCCGCGAAACCTCAATAATTCCGACTGACGAAATCCCGTTCGACCACTCCCGTATCCCGGTTCAGTTTCAAGGTCAGCCCGAAAAAATAGCCGGACAGAAGATTGGCGAAGTCCATCAAACCGTCCGGGACCTCATGTCCCTGATGCATATGCCGGTACAAAAGGCGCACCAGCTCCTTCCCCTTCACCCGAAGCACATGAGCCAGAGCGGCTGTCTCGCAGCCGCAGGGCAGCACGAAGCGATTCACCTCTCCCGCCGCTTCCTTCATCAACTCCCGGGTACGCTCCGCCAGCTTCCGGATTTCTTCCGGACGGATGGAAAAAAAAGTCCGCAAGGTCGGATTGGCGTGATAGATCAGCTCGTCGATCCACAAAAGCTCTTCCTGCAATCCCTCCTCCAGGCCTGAAGCTTCCATTTTGGCCGCCAGCAGGCCGGTCAGACTGGACAGCTCGTCCGTCAGCAGTTCGAAATCGCAGCGCAGATCCTCCGGCGCATCCGCCAGAAAAGGATACGCTTCATAAGGGCTTCGATAAATGTTTCCCATTTAGAATTTCCTCCATTCGAGCGGCCGCCTCCCTCATATAAGCAGCCACGTCCATTCCATAAGTTTCTGTCAAAAGCTCCGGGGTCAGTATTTCTGCTCCGCCGTGAGCCAGTATTCTCCCTCCCTTTAAAAACAGGAAGGTATCCGCCAGTCGAAGGGCCAGATTGATGTCGTGTAAAACGCCCACTACGGTGTGCCCCGGCTGCTGCCCCCAGCCCTTTAAGTAATCCGCAAGCTCCGTCTGGTATTTCAGATCCAGATGGCTGGTGGGTTCGTCCAACAGGATCACAGACGGCTCCTGCGCCAGTGTCCGGGCCAGAAAAACCCGCTGCAGCTGACCTCCGGAAAGTTCTGTGACCCGTTTCTGTTCCCATCCCGACAACCCGGCTGCCCGGAGGCAGTCCCGGGCTACCTGCCGGTCTTTCTCGCCCGGCCCGGCGAGTATTCCACGGGACATGTGAACATATCTCCCCATCAGGACGGTTTCTTCCACCGTATAGGGCAGAGATGCTCCCGCGAACTGACTCATCATGGCCACGCTGCGGGCCAGCTCTTCCCTGCTCATCCCTGCAGCGTCCTTTCCCAGGATCTTCAGTTCTCCTTTCCATTCCAGCAGCCCGTCCAGCACCCTGAGCAGCGTAGTTTTTCCGCTGCCGTTGGGTCCTAAAACAGCCAGCCGCTTTCCCTCTTCCAGGGAAAAGGAAATGTCCTTCAGAACCGGATCCGCTCCGTATCCAGCCGTGATCCCCCGCAGCTCCAATGCCGTTCTCTTCATGCTTTCCTCCGTCCTTTAAAATAAACCCAGGCGAAAAAGGGCGCCCCGATCAGGGCGGTCACCGCGCCCACCGGAAGCTCCGCAGGCGCCAGGACAGTTCTGGCCGCCGTATCCGCCAACACCATGAAGGCGCCGCCGAACAGCGCAGACACCGGAAGCACGTAACGATGGGCAGGGCCGAATACCCGCCGCGTCACATGGGGCGCGATCAGATCGATAAACCCGATGGTTCCGGTGAAGCAGACCGCAGTGCCGGTCAACAGGGAGGCCGCCACGATCAGATGCAGTTTCGTCCGCTTCGTGTTCACGCCCATGGTTCGGGCGGCCTCTTCTCCGAAGGTCATCATATCCATCTGTCTGGTAAAACAGCATAAATACAGGATTCCCGCTGCCAGCACGACGAGGAGGATCAGCACCTGTTCCCATCCGTTGCCCGAAAAGCTTCCCATCTGCCAGCGGATGAGCTGCTGCATATAATTTTGATGCAGAACGCTCAACAACGTCATGCAGGCGTTGACGAACAGGGAAAAGACCATTCCCGTCAGAATAATGGTCTGGTTTTCCAATCCCCGATCCATCCTGGCCGCGAAACCGATCACCGCCAGCACCGTACCCAAGCCGAACAGAAAGCCGAACAGGGGCAGGGTGAGGGCGCCGATCAGAGGCAGCGAAAACCCGGTTACGATGACGAGGGCAGCCCCCAGAGAGGCTCCGGAGGAAACGCCCAGGGTATAGCTGCTGGCCAGGGAATTGCGCAATACGGACTGCATCACCGTTCCGCTGGCCGACAGCGCTGCCCCCGCCAAAAAGGCGGACAGGCATCGCGGAAGGCGAATGGACCAGACGATGGAGACCTTCGACGCTTCCAAAGAAGCCGGAAGGGGCAGGTCGAACAGTTTATTCCCGAGAATCCGGAGGATATCCCCGGGGGAGACCATGACGCTGCCGATCCCGATTCCCGCCGCCAAAGCCAGGATGCAGGAAATCAAAACGATAAACAGCCTGTTTCGATTTTTCCTTTTCATATTGATTTCCTTCATTCTTGTAGTTGGAATTTCTTTACAACTTTATTCCAGTCCGGCGTATTCTTCCGGATAGATCGCTTTCGCCATCTCCTTCAGCGCATCGACGATATGATGGTTGGGCAGGCTGCTCGCCGCATTATCGATATAGGCCACCTGACCGTTTTTCACCGCAGTCACGTTTTCCCAGCCGGTTCTTCCCAGAATCTCCGTCACCGGATCTTCATTGGAAAAATTGTCGCTGGTCAGAATAACGTCCGGATCGGCCGACACCGCGCTTTCCTCCGTTACGGAAATCCAGCCTTCCTGATCCGCCAGCACGTTCTGCGCCCCGATCAGTTCAATCATCTCGTTCAGATATACGCCTGTCCCGAAACTGTACAGGTAGGGAACCGGAGAAATTTCGAACAGCACGGTCTTTTTCTCTTCGATGTTCTGCCCGATGGCGCTCACCTCATCGATGACTTTCTCCATGTCGGCTACCAACTCCGCGCCTTCTTCCGGCATACCCACACAGTCCGCGGTAAACCGCACGTCCTCTTTCACATCTTCAATAGAATTGGATGTGGGGATTTCCGCCACGCAAATGCCCGCGTCCCGGACGCTTTTGAAGATATCATCCCCGCCCTGGCTGCTCATATTGCTGACAAAAATGATATCCGGCTGTGCATTCAGAATCTGCTCCAGATCAGGCTCCATCATATCGAACTGCATCACATCCTCCGTCAGTTCTTCGGCATACTGGGGAGAATTGGTGTCTACGGCTACGATCTTATCCGCCAGACCGAGATCGCACAGGATCTGCGTGGTAGCAGGAGCCAGGGAAATGATGCTGTTCACTTCTTCCGGTACGGTAATGGGATTCCCCGCGCGATCTTCCTGCGGCTTTGCGGTGTCCATCTCCCCTTCCCCGGATGCGGAAACGGTTTCCTCCGGCGTCCCGGTCTGCGCTTCCGCCTGATTCTCCGTCTGTACCTCCGTCTCGACTGCGCTGGGGGGTTCCGCCGCGCTCTGGGTCTGCTCCGCGCCGGTTCCCGCACAGGCTGTCAATCCCGCCGTCAGGAACAGTGCGGCGAGAACACTCCATCTCTTTTTCATGGTCTTTTCCTCCTCGTTCGCTGCATTTTGCAGTTTATTTGCTGCGATGTTTTTCCGACAAAAAAGCTGCTTCTTCCTTATAAATATAAAGAAGAAACAGCGCTTCATCCCTTTCTGCCCGCAGCTGCGATCGCGCAGCCGTCAGAGGGCCCACTTCGCCCCTTAAGCTCATCGGCCATGCCTCCCGGTTCCGGGGAAGTCCGCGCCTGACACGGCGATGCCGCCATGTCCACAAATGCGGCAGGTCTTCTGGCTCAGGCAGCGGAGTCCCCTTCCGACTCTTTCCGGCATTTCTTTTTGGGCAAGGCCTTCCCGAGCTCCTGCTCAGTGGCCCTGACCGATCACACCCATCCGCCCATACAGCAGCGGCCCTGCTGAGGATTCTCACCTCATTCCCTTTTCACCCCGGCCATGGCCGGGACACCGCATCCGTCTGGTCTATCGTTAAACATCTTTTTTCACTTTATCATAAGGAGGGAGGGAAGTAAAGCCCCGATTATATCAAAATCTCGTTCCAGATCGGAATGGATACGGACGCGCCTTTTCGGGACACTGCGATCGCTGCCGCCTCCGCTGCAATTTGAAGACACCTTCCCGTATCCATTTGTCTGCTCCTCGCCGCCAGAAAATACCCGCTGAAAGTATCGCCCGCTGCCGTAGTATCCACCGCCTGTGCCTTTCTCGCCGGACAGAAACACCGTTGCGCGCCGTCCGCATACCACGCGCCCTTCTCGCCCAGGGTCAGCACAACAGACGACGCCGGAAACCGCGCCAGAAGCCCGTCCAGAATTTTTCCAGGTTCCCTCGCGCCGGTCATCTGCTCCCCTTCCACTTCGTTCAGAAGAAACAGGGAGACTTTTCCCAGATCCCAGTCCAGAATGCCCGGCTCAAAAGGGGACGGATTGAGGACGATTTCCATTCCCCTCTTCCCCGCGTTGTTCACGATCTTTCCGCCATCGTTGACTTCGTTTTGCAGGATCAGGATATCCCCTTTTCCGAAATGCCCCAGCACCTCTTCCCGATATTCATCTGTCCATTTCCGATTCGCCCCGCCGAATAAAACGATGCTGTTCTGGCCGCTTTCTTCTACCTGAATGATCGCGTTTCCAGTCCGCTCCTCCGATCCGGCGACGAAATCGCAGTTCACACCATATCCCCGCGCCGTCCGCAGAAGATCGTCTCCGTCCGCCCCCACCAGCCCTGCGAGATATACGTCGGCTCCCGCTTTGGCCAGAGCTGCGGCCTGGTTGAATCCCTTCCCTCCGCACGCCATTTCCAGGCGCGCGGAAGCGATCGTCTCCCCGGGACGCACGATGTGGTTCACGAAGTAGGTATAGTCGTAGTTCAAAGATCCCATTACCAGAAAACGCAAAACAGTTTACCTCCTTTTTTTTATTATCTTTTCCCCCTTTTCCCCTTTGGCGCAACACTTTTTCTTTCCACCCGGTTGCCTTTTGCCTCCCCTTCCTGTATAGTGGAAGAAAAACGTCATCCGGCCCTTTACATGCGCTGTTCGGCGGCCGAACGACAAAAGGAAATGAGGAAAACTTGCCATGTGGATTGCCGATAACTGGAAGGACTATGAAGTGATCGATACCTCCTCGGGGGAGAAGCTGGAGCGCTGGGGGGATTATCTTCTGATCCGCCCCGACCCTCAGGTCATCTGGAACACCCCCCGGGACAATCCCGGCTGGAAGAAGAAAAACGGACACTATCACAGGAGCGCCAAAGGCGGCGGAGAATGGGAATTTTTCCATCTGCCCGAAGAATGGAGCATCCATTACCGGGAGCTGACTTTCCGCCTCAAACCGTTCAGCTTCAAGCACACCGGACTCTTTCCGGAGCAGGCAGTCAACTGGGACTGGTTCTCCGAAAAAATCCGCAGCGCCGGCAGACCGTTGAAGGTGCTCAATCTGTTCGCCTATACCGGAGGAGCCACCCTTTCCGCAGCAAAAGCCGGAGCGGCCGTCACCCACGTGGACGCTTCCAAGGGGATGGTCACCTGGGCGCGGGAAAATGCCGTAGCCTCCGGCCTGAGCGACGCGCCTGTCCGCTGGCTGGTGGACGACTGCGTGAAATTCGTAGAAAGGGAAATCCGCCGTGGCAACAAGTACGACGGGATCATCATGGATCCCCCTTCCTATGGCCGCGGCCCAAAAGGGGAAATCTGGAAGATCGAAGAGAGCATTTTCCCCTTCCTGAAGCTGGCCGCCCAGATCCTGTCCGACGATCCGGTTTTCTTTCTGGTCAACTCCTATACCACCGGCCTGCAGCCGGCAGTGCTCACCTACATGATCAGCTCTGTACTCACTCCAAATTTCGGCGGGCAGGTGCAGTCCGACGAAATCGGCCTTCCCGTCACGGAAAGCGGCCTGATTTTACCCTGCGGCGCTTCCGGACGCTGGAGCAAAACAGGAAACTAAACGTGCCAGCGGCCGATTTTTTCCAATATCCAGCTTCCGTATCCGGGCCAGAGCCGTTCCAGAAGGTTTCCGGGCGTATAGCAGAGCGGCTCCGCTCCCGGAAACTCCCGATACATCCGATACAGGTACAAAACCGCCATCATCACCACCAGGCAGCCGCCTATTTGCAGTACCCCTGCGGGCTTTTTCCCCAGCCCATAGCGCATGATACAAAAATATATGGCCAGAAAGAGCCACAGGATCCCCATCGGATTCATCTGCCATCCTTTTTCGAACTGCCCGGTGGCGAAGCAGAAAACGGATCGGGTCATCCCGCAGCCCGGACAGGGCAGACCGGCGACGATGACCGAAGGGCAGAATGCTCCGAACAGCCACATCACAAGCCTGTCATAAGCAGCAAAAGCCGCGCCGAATTTCCAGTATTCCCGGATATCGGCCCAAAGCCGCCTCCGGATCCTCCGCCAGCTCCTTAAGCCGGCGGCAGAGTCGGCGCTGTCCGCGCCGCCTGCGGCCGCTCTTCCATCCGCAGCCCTCTCTTTCTCATCCATGGTTCCCGTCCTCCTGTCCGGTTTTGCCGCACAGTTCGATTCTTCTCCCCTGTACTTTCACGAGCCCTTCCGTTTTCATCCTGCCCAGTTCCCGCATCATTGCGCTTCTGTCCGCGCCCAGATAATCAGCGCAGTCCGTCATGGAAAAGGGCAAAAGAAAAACGCCCGTCTTTTGTTCCCGGTTCAGGGAAGTAAAAAACGCATTCAATTTCTGCCGCAAACTCCGCTGTCCCAGGATATCGATATGCATCAGCGCTCTCTCCTGCGCGCTTTTGAGCATATGATCCAGCAAAACCGCCCGCAGCCCATGCGCCCCGTAGGCGGCCGACATTTTCTGATCGTCCACAAAGGCGATCCGGCTCTTCATCCCGGCGATCACGTAATAAACCCCTTTTTCCAGATCCGGAAGGCTCCTTTTCCAGAACAGGTCTCCCGGCCCATAATAGTCCATAATCCGCCGCTGTCCGTCCAGGTTGACGCTCTCCAAGAGCAGAAGACCGTTCTGCAAAATTCCGATTCCTCCCGGATCCTCTCCCCTTCGAAGCACCACTTCCCGCCTCCCGTACTCCCTGACGGATATCCCTCCGGCTTTTTCCAGATTCCTTTCCAGCGTCTGGGCCTGTTTGGGGCTCAGCCCTTTCACGCCGTCAAAAACGCCCATAAACTCACTCCATCCTGTGGTTCTTTTTTGTGCAAACCACTATATTTTGTATTATACTTCTTCTCTGTTGCCAGCGCAACTGTTTAATCCCCTCCATAGGGATATAATAACTTCTGCACTAAAAAGGAGAAGGAGACAGAACGTATGAACATTATCAAACGAAATGGGTCCGAAATGACCTTTGATGGAAATAAAATCGTCGCCGCCATCACGAAGGCGAACAACTCCTCCGAAACGGCCTCCCTCACCCCGGAGCAGATCCACGACATCGCGGATTATGTGGAGTATAAATGCCGGAAGATGAATCGCGCGGTTTCCGTGGAAGAGATCCAGGACATGGTGGAGAACCAGATCATGGCCACCGGCGCCTTCGAGCTGGCGCGCAATTATGTCAGATACCGTTATCAGCGCACCCTGGTTCGTAAGGCCAATACCACCGACAACCGCATCCTCTCCCTCATCGAGTGCAACAACGAAGAGGTGAAACAGGAGAATTCCAATAAAAATCCCACGGTCAACAGCGTACAGCGCGACTACATGGCCGGAGAGGTCAGCAAGGATCTGACCCAGCGTCTGCTGCTGCCCCCCGACATCGTGGAGGCGGACAAGCAGGGCATCATCCATTTCCACGACTCCGACTATTTCGCACAGCACATGCACAACTGCGATCTGGTCAATCTGGAGGATATGCTGCAGAACGGCACCGTGATCAGCGAGACCCGGATTGAGAAGCCCCATAGCTTCTCCACCGCCTGCAATATCGCCACCCAGATCATCGCGCAGGTAGCCAGCAACCAGTACGGCGGGCAGAGCATCAGCCTGGCTCATCTGGCTCCTTTCGTCCAGATTTCCCGCGACAAAATCCGCGCCGAAGTGCTGGAAGAAATCCGTCAGCTGGGCGCCCAGGCCAGCCCGGAACAGATCTCCGAGATCGTGGAAAAACGCCTCCATCGGGAGATCAACAAAGGCGTTCAGACCATCCAGTATCAGGTCATCACCCTGATGACCACCAACGGGCAGGCGCCCTTCCTCACTGTATTTATGTACTTAAACGAAGCCAGAAACGAACAGGAGAAAAAGGATCTGGCGCTGATCATCGAGGAAACCTTAAAGCAGCGCTATCAGGGCGTCAAGAACGAGGCCGGCGTCTGGGTGACCCCCGCCTTCCCCAAGCTCATCTATGTGCTGGAGGAGGACAACGTCAGCGAAGGATCCGAATATTTCTACCTCACCGAGCTGGCGGCGAAATGTACCGCGAAACGCCTGGTGCCGGACTATATCTCCGAGAAGAAGATGAAAGAACTCAAGGAGGGCAACTGCTTCCCCGTTATGGGTTGCCGCAGCGCCTTAAGCCCCTGGAAGGATGAAAACGGCAACTATAAGTTTTACGGCCGTTTCAACCAGGGCGTGGTCACCATCAATCTGGTGGATGTGGCCCTTTCTTCCGGCAGGGATATGGAAAAGTTCTGGAAGATTTTCGACGAGCGGCTGGATCTGTGCTATCGCGCCCTGATGTACCGCCACAACCGCTTAAAGGGCACTTTGTCCGATGCAGCGCCCATCCTGTGGCAGTTCGGCGCCCTGGCCCGCTTAAAGAAAGGCGAGACCATCGACAAGCTGCTCTATGGCGGATATTCCACCATTTCCCTGGGATATGCGGGCCTGTACGAATGCGTCAGATATATGACCGGAAAGTCCCATACCGATCCGGAGGCGACCCCCTTCGCCCTGGAAGTGATGAAATATATGAACGCAGCCTGCGACCGCTGGAAAGCGGAAACCAACATCGCCTTTTCCATTTATGGCTCGCCCATCGAAAGCACCACTTATAAATTCGCGAAATGCCTGCAGAAGCGTTTTGGCATCGTGGAGGGCGTGACGGACAAAAACTATATTACCAACAGCTATCACGTCCACGTGACGGAACCCATAGACGCGTTCTCCAAGCTGAAATTCGAGTCCCAGTTCCAGGCGCTCTCCACCGGCGGCGCGGTGAGCTATGTGGAAGTCCCCAATATGCAGGACAATATCCCTGCGGTACTGCAGGTGATCCGATTCATCTACGACAACATCATGTACGCGGAGCTGAACACCAAGAGCGATTTTTGCCAGGTATGCGGCTATTCCGGAGAAATTCAGGTCGTGGAAGACGAACACGGCAAGCTGGTCTGGGAATGCCCTAACTGCGGCAACCGGGATCAGGATAAAATGAACGTGGCAAGGCGAACCTGCGGCTATATCGGCACTCAGTTCTGGAATCAGGGCCGCACGCAGGAAATTCGGGAAAGGGTGCTTCATCTGTAATGAACTACGGCGAAATCAAAATCTGTGATATTGCAAACGGAGAGGGAGTTCGGATCTCCCTCTTCGTTTCCGGTTGTACCCATCATTGTAAAGAATGCTTCAATCCCGAAACCTGGGATTTTTCCTACGGAAAGCCTTTCGACGAAGAAGCGCAGGAGCGGATCCTGTCCGGGCTGGCTCCGGATTATATCGACGGACTCTCCCTGCTCGGCGGCGAGCCCTTTGAGCCGGCAAATCAGCGTGCCCTGCTTCCCTTCCTCAGACGGGTGCGGGAACGGTTCCCACAAAAATCCATCTGGTGCTATACCGGCTATACCCTGGAGAGCGACCTGCTTTCCGAAAGCCGCGCCAGATGCGAATGTACGGACGAAATGCTCTCCTGTCTGGACGTCCTGGTGGACGGAGAATTCGTGCTGGAGAAAAAAAATATCAGCCTGCCCTTCCGCGGCTCCGAAAACCAGCGGATCATCGATGTGAAGAAAACATTGGCCCAGGGCCGCTATTGTCCGTGGGCTCTGGAGAGCGAAAAAATCCGGATGAATTAAGACACTCTTTTTTAAACTTTTTCAACTTTTTACCTCTTGATTTTCAGCCTCTGCGCGTTATACTGAAATCAGAAAGGCGGTTACCGTTCTCTAACCGGGGCGGCCGCCGGATGAAAGGATGTGATTGCCGATGGAGATTACAGTCTCGGACGATATCAGCGCCGATTTTCTGTCCCTCGTGCAATGCATACTGGATAACGCTGAATTTAAAAAGCTGAACCGGTACAGGCAGCATTATCAGACGACGCGCCTGATGCACAGTCTGAATGTTTCCTATCTTTCCTGGTACATCGCTCAAAAGTTCGGCTGGGACGCCAGTGTTGCCGCACGGGCCGGCTTGCTGCACGACTTCTGTGTGTACGACTTCAGGGATAAGCTTCCGAAGGGACAGATTCAGGCCTTCTATCATCCGCAGGTAGCGGCGAAGACGAGCGAAGAGCACTTCGCCCTTCGTGAGAAGGAGCGGCAGGCCATCCTGTCGCACATGTTCCCCCTCGGTCCCCTGCCCAAAAGCAGGGAGGCATGGGTCATCACCTGCATCGACAAGTTCTGCGCCTTCGCGGAATTCTGCCGTTTCAACGTGGCTCTGGCCAGAAGAAACCGGGTTCGTTTCAGCTACGCCTGAGATACGACTGCGAAAAGCGCCGCCGGGAAACTGTTTTCAGTTTCTCAGGCGGCGCTCGTCGCTTTTCCCTTCGTTCTCCGGCTGCAAAGGAGCCATCCGCGCTGTCCGTCGCTTCCTTCAGAAAACGTGCCGATAGATCTTCTGCATTTCTCCCCAATAGGCCGGCTTGGTATCCACATGTTCATAACCGTACTTTTCGTACAGGTTATCGTGGTGGCTGACGATATAGACCTCCCTAAAACCGATCCCTTTCAGATATCTTTCCGCGCCCCTGACCAGCGCTCCTGAGAACCCTCTCCCCCTGAAAGCCTCTCCCACGAATACATAACCGATATACGGCGTATAGGGAACGCCATCGATGCATTCCTTCTTCAGGACAGCGCAATATCCGGCGATTTCTTTCCCGCACAGCAAAACGACCGCCCTCTCCCAGTCCGACAAATTGTGTCGCATATCCTCCGCCAGATATCGGCCTCCGCTCCAGGAACAGCGCTCCGCATACGCCTGAACCCGTTCCCAAAGTTCATCTCCTCTGTTCGAAATCAAAATCCGGTGGTTCATCTTTTATCTCCTCTTTAAAACCAGGTCATCATGGAAATGCAGAAAATACCCGCATAATACATTCCCAGCGCCAAAGCGTCCACAGGAGCGGAAAGCTTCTTAAAAAATCCCTTCCCGACCATGAGATCCGAAAGTGCGAACAGCACCGCTCCTATGGCGGCCCACAGATACCGGATTCCCAGTTGTGATGGAAGCGTCACCGCGATGGCCGTCATCCCCATCAGCACCGCCGGATAAAGAGTCATGGCATAGAGCAGGGGATTTTCCCGCCCTCCTTTGAGCTCCTCGCGAAACAGAAACAGCGCGCCGCCAAAAAAGAGGATCCACCAGAAAACGCTGATCGGGTGAAGGGTCCCCCGGGTGAGAAACCAGCCGATCAGAACGATATGTCCGGCTCCGAACACGGACATCCCGAGAAAAAAGCTGAGTTCCAAAAATCCGTCTGCCAGCAGAAACAAGAACAGCGCAACCAGTATCCATTTCTTATCCAGACCGCGACTATCCCCGGCAGCCCAAATGCCCAGAATCGCAGTTCCCACGATCATCCAGGTGGACAGGCATTTGGGCAGAATCCCCCAGTTCTTCTTTCCCCATGCCTCGGCTTTAAAATGCATAATCATCCCTGCGATGATCACCGGAAACGCCAGAATCGTCCAGATCGCACACAGCATAAAAATCTCCATTCCGGAGCGTCAGCGACGGGGCGTGTCATCATAGCTATTTGTGACGCTCCGACACAAATAGCCGTGTGAAAAATAAGCTATCAGGCTTATTTCCCACCCTCTCTCAATACTCGATATAATCTCGTATCTTTTTGACAGTGCCGACATAATCATGGGTTTCCCTTTGAAACTTTCCGGATTGATTGGATGATGGATATTGTAAAGGATTCCTGTTTCTCCCACTTGAAGCGGCACTCCAGATTCATAAAGCATTCTTCGATCAGAGGGGCGTTCACCATTTCCGCTTTCACCGAAGTGAAACCGGCGGTTTTGATTTCATCTATCCCAAGACTGCATGCAGGCATTAGGCTGCCCATTGCTTTTATACGAAGTCATTATGTAGAGCGGAGAAGGGACAGAGACGACGAACTCCATCCAGTTAAACCCGTGCATCTCCATATTCTTCCAGGCAACGCACTGTACTTCTTTTTCATATTCGTCTCCACAGATCTTGATTTTTTCGTTCTGTTTTTTTCATTCTACCACAATTCCGAAAATGCGGAAACAGCTTATTTGTTCTAAAAAGTGTGCGTCTCAGCGCACACCCGCGCCGGGCGCGGTTGCGGTCAGGCAACGATCTGCTTTTCGCGCGAGTGCTCATCCTCAGCGGAGCGTCTTTTTTATACGATAGGAAATTGCATTTCCTATCGTATAAAAAAGGCTTCCGGGGAAAATCCCCGAAAGCCTTCAATTTACAATTTAACCGCAATTATTCAACGATCGTAGCAACACGGCCAGAACCAACGGTACGTCCACCTTCGCGGATAGCGAAAGTAAGACCCTGCTCCATCGCAACGGGATGGATCAGTTCGATGGTCATCTCAACGTTGTCGCCAGGCATGCACATCTCGGTGCCAGCAGGCAGTTCGCAAACGCCGGTTACGTCAGTTGTACGGAAGTAGAACTGAGGTCTGTAGTTGTTGAAGAAGGGGGTATGACGGCCGCCCTCA
>QAKV01000005.1 GCA_003343625.1 Clostridiales bacterium | reverse complement strand
TTTGGCTTCTGTAAATGTCTAATCAGCATGTAAAAATTTAAAAAGCATGTATAAAAGAAAGCGGGCAGGAAATACTATAACCAGAAAGATAAATTCGACAAAAGATACGGCTGCAAAAGCCGACAAAAACCCCTACATATCGAATTCTTATCTGGAAGGTTTCATTCCCATAGACACAGAATATTTTACAGCCTCCGGTAAATCAATTCTGTAATACCATTACTGCTGTTGACAGTAACAAGACGCAGTTTTATTTCCTGCCCGCAATCAGAAAAAAGCCGGATACCGCTGCCCAGAATCGTTGGAATGACTGAGATGTGGTAAATATCGATCAGGTTTTGTCCCATAAGCTGTCGGATAATATCAGCCCCGCCGCAGATCCAAATATCTTTCCCTTTTCCGGCCTTTAGTTTTTTTACCAGAGAACAAGGGGCTATTGACGTAAATGTGATACTATTTGTAGACGGGCAATCCCGGTGTGTAAGGACATAGCTTTGCAGATTTTCATAAACCCATTGTTCCGGGGACAATTCTGTTGCAACTTGATGGTACGTTTTCCATCCCATGATAACCGTGTCTATGTTTTTTTCAAAATCCGCATAGCTATCGGTAGTTTCTGCGTCATTGTCCTGCCCCATGAGCCAGTCCACCTTGCCGTCCCTGTCAGCAATATACCCGTCAAGGCTCATAGCGATAAATAGAACCGCTTTCCGCATTTTCAATCAATCTCCCATCCTATTCGACTTTATGGGGATATTATATCGTGTGACACCAGAAATATCCACCGTGTCGAGAAACGGGTCTTTTTAAAACCACCATGAGCCGGTCACAGACTGGAAAATATGGGAGCGCGTACAGGAGTCACGCAAGCAGCGCAAACGCCCGAACCGCTATGATGAAGTGCATCTGGAATCGGTCGGCCATAAAGGGAGGCGCCAACCCGCATCTTATGTACCCGGGCAGCGAGGTCGGAATTGACCGTTTCCAACCGATCGCAGCGAGGTAAAAAAAGCGATATCGAAGCGCAAATTCCCATGATTGCCCTCTTCAGGATAAAAGAATAGAATTCTCTATATAGGAAGGAGGGAATTTATGAGGGTTTTGTTGTTCGATATCGATACGCTTCGGGCGGATCACATGGGATGTTACGGATACGGTCGCAATACCACGCCCAACATGGATCGGATAGCCGCGGAAGGGGTGCGATTTGATCGCTATTATTGCCCTAACGCTCCGTGTTTGCCGTCGAGGGCGTCCTTGATCAGCGGTCAATACGGCGTTCACAACGGCATCGTGGGACATGGAGGAACTGCTGCGGATATGCGCCTTCAGGGAGCGAGCAGGGGATTTACCGACGATATGTCGGAAGATGGCCTTTTTATGCAGTTTCGCAGGGCAGGGTTCCATACGGTCTCTTTCTCCACTTTTGCGGAAAGGCATTCGGCATGGTGGTTCAATGCCGGATTGAACGAGTGCGTGAATGTGGGAGGACGGGGAGGAGAATCCGCGGAAATGGTGACACCGCATGTTTTGGATTGGATCGAGAGAAACGGGGAGAAGGATAACTGGATGTTGTATATCCATTATTGGGATCCGCACACGCCTTACCGGACTCCGGAAAATTATGAAAATTCCTTTGAGGGGACGCTTCTTTGCGACGACTGGATCACGGAAGAGGTGTTTCGGAAACATTTGCTTCATGTCGGCCCCCACGGAGCGAATGAAATCGGTATGTGGACGGATATTCCCAATCCGGAATACCCGAAACATCCGGGAAGCGTCAGGACAAAAGCGGAAGCGGATCATTTCATCAACCTGTATGATGACGGTGTCCGCTATACGGACGACAATATCGGTATCATTTTGGCCCTGTTGGAAGAGAAGGGGATCTATGGAGATGATCTGGCCATTATCATTACGGCTGATCACGGCGAAGATCTCGGAGAATTGGGGCTCTATGCGGAGCACGGAATGGCGGATGAGCCGGTGTGCCGCATTCCGATGATCATCAAGTGGCCCGGTATGCGCAAAAATGCGGTGGCGAATGGATTCCATGACAATGTGGATTTGGTTCCTACCGTTCAGGAATTGCTTCATACCCCCAAATTTTCAAAAAGGTATCGCTATGATGGGGTGTCCTTTGCAGAAACCCTGAAAAGCGGCAGGGATTGTTCCAAGCCCTACGTCATTTTGACGCAGTGCGCGCACGTTTGCCAGAGAAGTGCGCGATTCGATGATTATGTTTATATCCGTACGGTACACGGCGGATATCATCTTCTTCCGCAGGAGATGTTGTTCCATGTAAAGGAAGACCCTCATGAACAGCATAATCTGGCGGAGGAACGGCCGGATTTGTGCGCCAGAGGGGCGAAGATGATTCTGGACTGGAACGATGCCATGATGAAAACTTCCCGCTATGATGCGGATCCCATGTGGACTGTGATGCGGGAAGGAGGTCCGGAACACTGCAGGGGACAGTTAAAAAACTATATGAAGCGACTGGAAGGAACGCCGAGAGAATACGGAATTGAACTTCTGAAAGAGATCTATCGCGCGGATCTGGAAGAAGAAAGCTGACATACAAAAGGGAAGGGCATGCCGTTTAGAAAAATGGCATGCCCTTCCCTTTTTGCTGTCCGGAGGAGAGAAGAATATTCTGTTTTTGCACTCGCGGATACCGAAAAATTAACATGCGGCAAAAGGTGGCAAAAAAACACAATCGATGATAAATTATAATGATTGCACAAACGAACTGCGAATAATAAGATAAATTTATCACAAATGAACACACAAAAGCATTTGTACGGAGAAGATCTTGATATATGTATGGTAAAATGCATAAATAGATGGGATATGCCGGAAGAAGTTGCGTGAATGTGTGAAATTTGGGAAAAGGATATTTTACAGAGAAAGGAAGGATGCCATTTGTTGAAGAAAGTGAGGAAGTACTGGCAATTATACTTATTGGTAATACCTGCTATCATTTATGTCCTGATATTTTCCTATGGGCCGATGTACGGAATTATCATCGCTTTTGAGGATTTCAGGCCAAAGAGAGGATATTTGGGAAGTGAATGGGTGGGGTTGGAACATTTTATACGTTTTATAACATACCCGGATTTCTGGAAGTTAATTAAGAATACGCTGTCGCTTTCTCTGTATTCTCTTTTGACATTTCCGTGCGCAATCATCCTGGCATTGCTCATCAATGAAATAAAAAATACGAAATTTAAAAAAACAGTGCAGATGGTCACCTACGCGCCACATTTTTTGTCGATAGTAGTCATGTGCAGTCTTGTCGTTCTCATGGTAGGGCGGGACGGCCCGCTGGGACACTTATATGCGATGTTTACCGGCAAAAGCGAAAATTTGCTGACGATTCCGAGTCTGTTCAGCAGCATATATGTCTGGTCAGGCGTGTGGCAGTCAACCGGATGGGGAACCATCATTTATCTTGCAGCGCTGTCCGGCATTTCGCCGGATCTGATAGAAGCGGCTGAAATCGATGGCGCAAATCGCCTGCAGGTTATCCGACATGTCAATATTCCGGGCATTATGCCGACGATTGTCATCATGTTCATTATGAGCGTGGGCGGCATTCTTTCCGTGGGATTTGAGAAAGTTTTCCTGCTGCAAAATGATCTGAACCTCGGAGTTTCCAATGTTATTTCTACCTATACCTACCAGATCGGACTCATCGGAGGACAGTTCAGCTATTCGACAGCAATCGGTTTATTCAACAATATCGTAAATATTATTATGTTGTTCCTGGCAAATACAGTGTTGAAGAAAGTTTCCGGGACAGGATTGTTTTAGGAGGCAATATGAAGAAAAAGAAGCTCGATCTGTTCGATATCTGCAATTACATATTCATGTTGTTGATACTATTTATCACCATCTATCCGCTGTATTTTACCGTTATCGCCTCTATCTCGGATCCAAAAGCGGTAGCCACCGGAGAGGTTGTATGGCTGCCGGTCGGATTTACGCTGGATTCTTACAAACAGGTATTTGAATACAAACCGATCTGGACGGGATATGCCAACACGATTTTGTACACCGTGTGCGGAACGTTGTTTAACCTGTTTTTGACGATCCCTGCTGCCTATACGCTGAGCAAAAAGTATCTGCCGGGGAAAAATATTCTGATGGGTTTTTTTATGGTTACGATGTATTTCAGCGGCGGAATGGTTCCGACCTATTTGCTCGTAAAAAACCTGGGGCTGGTCAATTCCAGATGGGCGCTGATTATTCTCGGCGGCATCAGCATCTATAATCTGATCGTGACAAAGACCTTTTTTAGCACCGGCATTTCGGAATCTCTCTATGAGGCTGCCCGGATTGACGGCGCGGGAGAGATCCGCACGTTCTTTTCCATCGCAGTGCCTTTGGCGAAACCGATCATTGCCGTAATGCTTCTGTATTATGCAGTCGCTCACTGGAACGATTACTTTACGGCTTTGCTCTATGTAAATGACAGAGATTTGGTGCCTTTGCAGACAGTATTGCGCGAAGTCCTGATTCAGAATCAGAGCGCCCTGGATCCTGAAAAAATGCAGCGGACGATGAGTGAAGGGGAACTGATCGACAGCGCAAAGCGCGTGTATACGGCATATGCCATGAAATATTCGATGGTATTCATTGCAAGCGCACCGCTTCTGGCAATCTATCCTTTTATACAGAAATATTTTGTAAAAGGCGTGATGATCGGTGCGGTTAAGGAATAAAAAATTCTAAGAAAAGGAGAGAAAAGATGAGAATGAGAAAAACCAAACCATGGATCGCTGCAGGAATGGCGGCAGTAATGCTCTGCGGATGTGGAACGCCGACTTCTACAGCCCCTTCTTCCGAAAGCGCCGGCGCTGCAGGAGGAACGGATGCGAGTGCGGATGCGGTGTCTGAATATCCGGACTATCTGAATCTGGATTCCCAGCGTCCGATCGTGAAAGACGGAGAAAAAATTACCCTCAGCGTATTGGTACAGCAACCTACCAATTCATTCGACGATATCAACGAACATTGGTTCGTGAAATTCCTGGAAGAGGAAATGAATGTGGATCTGGAGATCGAGGAGTTGAGCGGGGAGGCGCTGTCGGAGAGAAAGAGTCTGATGTTCGCTTCCGATGATCTGCCAGATATGATGCTTAATATAGGGCTTTCCGCAAACGATATCATGAAATACGGTGTAGCGGATGAGCAGCTCCTTCCCATGAGCGATTATGTAAATGAAACGTTGACTCCCAATATCGTGGCGGCGTTGGAAGGACAGGATAAAGCTGTAGCGGACGCTACGGCACCTGACGGGAAGATGTACACCATTCCCCGCTTTGATCCCAGCTATCCCGGTTATGGCGATACGACCGGATTGCAGAGATGTTTTATCGACACGAATTACATGGAGGCAGCAGGATTTGAGAAATCTCCGGAAACACTGGATGAATTTATCGATATGCTGCGAGCTATTAAGCAGTTGAATCCGGCGGACTTCGGAGTAGATGAAATTTATCCGTTCGTGGCTACGGTAGGAAGGGAACGGGAGGTAATCCGCAATGCTTTCGGCTGGATCGGAGGGGATCCCGTGTCTCCGGCCTGGGATGCACAGGAAAAGAACGTGACAATCCCGTGTGCGGATGAAAAATATGCGGATTTTCTGGAAGTGATGAATACGATGTACACAGAGGGACTGATTCATCCGGATTTCCTGACCATGGACGTCATGACGGCGAGGGCGCTATATGCGGAAGGAAAAGTGGCCGTGCTCGCGGATTCGGCTCCCTATGTTTCCAGACCGCAGGACTTTCAAAACTATATCGCTCTGACTCCGCTGAGCAGTAACTGGTGCGAGGAGGGCGTTGTACAGATGAGCCCTGCCTATTATATGTACGGATGGTATGACGTCTATATTTCCGCGAATACGGAATATCCGGAATTGTGTATGAGATTGCTGGATTATCTGTATTCTCCCGAAGGCAGCGTTTATGCCAGGGATGGAGTCCCGGAAGGCAGCGAAGATTCCCTCGGGATGATCGATGGATTCACCGTCGACGAGAACGGAATTGTGCAGTACCTGGATGTGGAAAATGGAAATTTTGAATCTTATGTCACCTATCATGACGGAATCGGAATGGGGATCGATGGCAGAGTTCCGTGTCTCTTAACGCAGCAGGAAATGTGCGGATACGAAAACCCTGGTTATCCCGGGGAAGAAGATCTGGATCTGACCAACGGGGATCAGAATTACAGATATCTGTGCTATGAGGCACACAAAGACCATATGGTGGCGGGCCTTCCGAGCGCGATGTATATGGATGAGGAAACGAGCGCCCGCTATTCTGATCTGGCTACGGTAATCGGCAACTATGTAAATGAAGAAAGCGCGAAATTTATCGTGGGACAAAGATCGCTGGATGAAGTGGATCAGTTTTTCGAAGAGCTGCAGGATCTGGGAATTGAAGAGTATGAGGAAATCGTTCAGAATGCCTATGCAGACTTTGTGGCTGAAAATCAATAAGGCATAAAGGCATTTCCCCATTCAGGGCCGGCGAGGTCTGGTTTGAATGGGGATGTTGCCTGTATGAAGGAATGCGGAAGCGGACTGTCTCATTTTTTAAGGTATTGAATTCAACTGAAAGGAAAAAGACGATGTCTCGAATCAAGGAAATACTTTGCATGCATCACAGCCACCTGGACGTGGGGTATACCCATCCGCAGAATATGATTTTAGAACTGCAGTGCGATTATATCGATCAGGCCATCGATTTGTGCAAAAAGACGGCGGATTGGCCGGAAGAATCCCGTTTCTGCTGGACCTGTGAAGCAACTTATCCGGTCATGAAATGGCTGAAATCCGCGAGCGCCGAAAGGGTTCGGCTTTTTCGGCAATTCGTCGGGGAGGGACGCATCAGCATCGCGGCCCTTCCCATGCACACCACGCCGGGCTGTACCTGTCTGGAATTGACCCAGTATTTACAGCATCTGGATGAAATCCGCGAGCGAACGGGATCGGAAATCAGGACGGCCATCAGCCATGACGTGGATGGGCAGCCGTGGACGTTGGCTTCTCTGATGCTGGACAGCGGAATCGAATTTTATCTTACGGGCCCCAACGTTCATTTCGGGGGAATTCCGTTTCCGAGGCCATATGCGTTTCGGTGGGAAACACCGGACGGAAGACTGTTGCCGACCTTTTTGGGAGAACACTACTCCGTGTTCAGCCAGTTCTTCTTCACGAACCAAAACAGCACGGAACTTATGCATAAGGGAGTGAAGGAATATATCGAAAGGGTGGAAGAAAACGGCTGGAACGAAGATTTCATTTTCCTTACGGCGACAAATCCTCCGCTCTATGACAACAACTGTCCAGACATCGCGCTGGCAGATCTGATCCGGAAATATAATGAGGAAAGACATGAGGTAAAAGTCCGATTCGCCACGCCGGAAATGCTGTTCGACCGTATCAGAAAGATGGGAATTGAAACATTGGATCAACAGAGGGGGGATTGGACAGATTACTGGAATTTCGGATGCGCCAGCACCGCCAGAGAGGTGAAAATAAGCAGGAAAGCCAAAGCCCTGCTACAGGCCGGGGACTTTTTGAGCTGTTTTGAAGAGGAAGAGGATCCGAAGGAAAATGCGCTGGCTGAGGAAGCTTATCGGAATGCTCTTTTTTTCGATGAACACACCTGGGGGTGGGTGGCGTCTGTGACCCAGCCGGAGCATGAAATGACCTGCGCACAGCTGAATCACAAGAAGGAATTCGCCTATGTCGCAGCGGATCTATCGGCCTATCTCGTTGGAAGGCGGATGGAAAAACTGACGAAAAACCCGTTTCAGTCGGATTGGCAGGAAGGAGTCGTATTGCTCAATCCCGTGGGAATGCCTATGCAGTGCGAAGTGGAAATTTCGGACAACCCTCTTCAAACGGGACGGAGATTTTCAGCGTCGAGAGCGGCGGAATATCTCCCCTATGACGATGGAAAGCTGCGTCGGCCCGCGGGCCGTTGTGCGATGGTGGAAATCCCTCCATTCACCGCGGAGTTTATTCCATACAGCAGTTTATGCACAAAAAGAGGGAAGAAAGGGGAGATTCAGGTATCGGGAAAGGAAAGCATCGACACGCCATTTTATCATGTGGATCTGAGCGAAGCCAACGGGCGAATTTCGCAGATTACGGAAAAAAAGACGGGACGCAGGCTTCTGGCTGAAAATGCCGAATGGGGATTTTTCGACGTCGTGGAAGAAAAGGTGGATCAGCGCTTCGCGGCGCCGGAAAGAAGCGCTGTTTATCCAAAAGATATTGAAAAAAGGAATAAAAGCATTCCCACATGGCAGCACGACTGGAGGGCGGTTCGGGAAGGCATTCGGAAATTTGAAGGGTTTAAACTGGAGGAAGGGGAGGAAGAAATTTGCCTGTACTATTTCTCGAGTTCCGGAAGCATGAAAAATATCGTGCAAAGAATTCGATTTTCCGCAGCGCATCCGCGCATTGAGCTGGATATCAGCTTTTATAAGGAAAAGGTGACGGAGCCGGAAGGCATTTATCTCTCCTTTCCCCTTAAGCTCAGAAAAGGGTGGAGCTGCGTTTACGATACCGCCGATACGTTTGTGAAACTCGACGAGGATCAGATGGGCGATGCCTGTCGGGATTATATTACGGTGGACAAAAGCATTTCTCTTTTCGATGAAACCGGCGGGTACACCCTCGCCTGCCCGGATGCTCCGATGGTTCAGGTAGGAGGATTCCAATTCGCCAAAGAGAACCGGAAAATTGAAAGAAACGAAAATCCGTTGTTATTGGCCTGGCCGATGAACAATTACTGGGATACCAATTTCGCGCCGTCTCAGGAAGGGATGATGTGCTTCCATTACGAACTGAGCTGCTTTGAAGCCTTCGACGCAAAGGAGAGTTATCGGGTGGGATTGCAGGCTGCAAAGCCATGCATCATCGGAGCTGCCGTGGAATGCAAAACGCAACGGAAAAAAACGATGCTGCAATATGACAGCGAGACTTCTGCGCCTATTTTCCTGCGGCCACAGTATAAAGGAGATGGTTGCCTGATCGCCGTTAAGAATTTTTGCCCCGAGGAAGGAAGCTGTGAGATCCGCATCCCCGAAAAGATCATAAAATCCGCTTATAGAACGGATATCCAGGGAAACGAAAGGGAAGAACTCGTCGTTTCAAAGCATTCGTTTTCCGTAGTCCAGCGGCCGGGCGAGATCGCTTTTTTGAATGTTCAGTTTATGTGAGGAGTCGGAAAAGATGAAAAGGAATCAGGAAAACGGAATCTTAGAGCGCCGACTTCTTCCGGCAGGATCCGATCAGTTTTTTTCGCTGGACGGGTGGTTCGTATGGGGAGGATCGGTATGCAGAGAAGGGGATCGCTATTATATCTTCGCTTCCGCGTGGAAGAAGGAATACGCATTTTCCGGCTGGGTCAAACATTCCACAATCATTCTTGGAATCGGGGAACGACCGGAAGGTCCATTCCGCTTTGTCCGGGAAATGACGGAATTGAAAACCCAGCATTGGAGCAGGGAGATGGTTCACAATCCGACGGCATTAAAGATCGGGGAGAAGTATTACCTGTATTATATCGGAACGACCGGCGAGCCGAGCAAATGGAACGAAGGGCAGACAGCGGAAGCGGAAATTTACAGATATAATCAGAAGATAGGGGTTGCCGTCGGAACGACTCTGAAAAAACCGCTGATCCCGTCGATGAACAATCCTCTTCTTGAACCGGTGGAGAGCAGCTGGGACTGCACTTATGTGACGAATCCATCCGTCGTCTGCGGGCCGGATGGAATTCGCATGGTCTACAAATCCCTGATGAAAGACAGATCCGCGATGAAATTGGGGATCGCTCAGGGCGATTCTCCGGAGGGGCCGTTTCACCGTCTGACCAAAGCGCCTATTCTCGACGAAAACATCGAGGATCCGTTTCTGTGGTATCAGGATGGGGCATATCGCATGATCGTAAAGGATATGAGGGGAACGTTGGCCGGAAAACCGAACGAAGCGGTGATTTACGCTTCCGAGGACGGTGTTGAGTGGAAAAATTTGCCCGTATACGCCTATGGAACGGCGATCGAATGGAAAACGGGGACGGTGATATATTCCAATGTGGAACGGCCACAGATGTATATCGAAAACGGGAAACCGGTGTGTCTGTACAATGCGGTGGGAAATGTTCCGGAGGACACATTCAACGTGGCGAGGAGGTTTGGAAACGAAGAATAGAAATCCGGCACACGCCGTCCCGGATGTGAACTCCCTTTCCACTCCGCAGTACATATGTTATAATGTTGGAAAACCGGCAGAACAGAATTACATCGTTGGGGAAGGAAGATCTGATTGGGAAGGAAGAACAAAAAGCATCTCTTTTACAGCTATATCGTATCCTATGTGGGGATCGTTGTACTGGCGCTGTCCCTGCTGAGCTCTATGGCGATGTGGGGCATGGCTGAAAGTATGAAAGAAGAAGAACTCCGGGTTATGAAAAACAGGCTGTACACTGCCGTAAATGACCTGGAAGAACAGATTGAGACGATGCGGATTATCACTCTGAATGTAGCTTCCAGATCGGAATTCAGGAAAGACACCTTTGAGAAAAACAAATATCTCGAAATCGAAATGCTGCAAAACCTGAAGCATTATACCTGGACGACGGCCATTTGCGATTTTTTCTTTCTGAAGTACCGGGATGCGGATACTATTTTTACGTCCGACGGAACCACGTCGCTGTTTGGAGTCTATTGTCAGAACAGAATCGGCCAGGAAGCGCGCAAATCCGTAAAAGAAGCTGTTGAAATGGCTTTTGAAGACAAAGCGCTCCCTTATGTTCTGGTAAATACCGGAAATTCTTCCGTATTGATGGTTTATCCTTTGCAGAAATATGCGACGAGTTCCATTGGGATGGACGGCGTTCTGTGTTTCGAAATCGAGGAAAAACTGCTGAAAGGGCGGATAGTGCAAATGGCGGGGGAACTGCCGGGAAGCATGGAAGTATTTTATGAGGATTTTCCGATCCTTTCTGAGAACGATAAAGAATCCGCCGATACATCATTTCAACTGGAGGCTTCTTCTCTGAACGGCAGCGTCCGGGTCCTGTTCCGGCCGGAGGCGGATGACTATTTCAACTGGGATAACGTATATTCCCCCGAAATGGCGGCCATCCTGATCGGCATCATTTTACTCCTTTTGATCATCGCATTGGCTGCGGCTCGAAAAAGCTACGCGCCCATTCAAAAGCTGGTGAAAAAGTATGATATTAAAGCCAATACAATCGGGGACAATGAGCTGGATCAAATCGATTCGATGATTGAATCCATGATCCAAAAAGAGGAGAAGGACGGAAAAAGGATCCAGAAACAGTATCAGCTGCTTCGGGAGCAGGTTCTTTGCGCAATTGTTTCGGAAGGATATTCTCCGATGCTGCAAAGCAGGCTGACCATGCTGAACATTCGATTGGACGGGAGTGTATTCGGAAAAATAGTCTGCGATTTCGATCATTGGGAAGAAGTCCTGGAGGATGATGGACTGATATCGGCGGCGGAAGAACTATCCGATGAGGGAGTCGAGGTTTACGCTTTCCGGACAGGAGGCGGACGACTGACGGTTCTGGTATCCGCTGAGGAGGAATATCAGATCGAAGACATCCAGGAAGCCCTGGCTTCTCTGTTTGAAGCCAAAGGGGTTGTGGCGAAAGTGAAGCAGCAGGGAGTCTGCCATGAGTTAGAACAGCTCTGCAACCTTTCCGGAAAAGGGGAGATACAAGGGAAGAAAAATTCAACAGAAGGCTCGAGAGGGGAGGAACCGGATCGGGAGCCGGAGATACACGCGTCCGAAGAGGGGGGCGGGGACAGCATGGAGGATTTCAGAAAGCAGAGCGCTACGGCGGCTTATGCCGTGAAGTATATCGATGAAAACTTTACCCAATACGACCTGAGCCTGGATTTGGTGGCGCGAAACCTGCACATCACATCTCCGTATTTGTGCAGGCTGATCAAGCAACAGACCGGGATGAATTATAAGGAGTATCTGACACGTTTGAGAATGGCGGAGGCGAAAAGACTGCTGCAGAATAAAAATGCGAGCATTGCGGACGTATGCAGGCAAACGGGATATTCCAACGTATCCCACTTCATCAAGACCTTCCAGAAATACGAAGGTATCACGCCGGCAAAATATCGGGACATCAGATAAAGGAGGAGAGTATGAATCAAAAACGGCCAAACATCGTCTTCATTATGACGGATCAAATGAGGGGGGACTGCCTGGGAATCGCAGGGCATCCCGACGTGAAAACGCCGTTTCTGGACTCCCTGGCGGCGAACGGAACGCTTTTCGAAAACGCCTATTCCGCCTGCCCCAGCTGTATTCCTGCCAGGGCGGCGCTTCACACCGGCCTTTCCCAGGAAAAGCACGGGCGGGTCGGGTACATGGATCGGGTAGAATTCCGCTATCCCCACACGATGGCCGGGGAACTGGCCAAGGCGGGGTATTATACCCAATGCGTCGGAAAGATGCATGTGCACCCGCTGCGGAACCTGATGGGATTTCATCATATCGAACTTCATGACGGCTATCTCGGAGCATATCGCAGCTTCCAAACTCCTTATTATGAGTCGCAGAAAGTCGCAGATGATTATTTTTACTGGCTGAAAAGCGAAAAAGGGATCGAGGCTGACGTGACCGATACGGGGATGGAGTGCAATTCCTGGGCGGCGCGTCCCTGGATGTACGAGGAGTCCCTGCATCCGACCAACTGGGTTACATCCCGTTCCATCGATTTTTTGCGCCGGAGGGATCCCTCAAAGCCTTTCTTCCTCATGGCCTCCTATGTGCGCCCACATCCGCCGTTCGATGCACCGCAGTGCTATTTCGACCTGTACCGGGACAAGACGCTGACCCCTCCGGCTGTTGGGGACTGGGAACGGCCGGAGGAGTTCGAACGGCTGGGAAGGATCACCGATTCCTCTACAGGCCCTATCGACCCGGAATTGATCAGACAGGCACAGATCGGCTACTATGCTTGTATTACCCATCTGGATCATCAGATCGGCAGATTGCTTCAGGCGCTGACGGAGCATGGGCTGATGGATAATACGGTGATT
The DNA here is from genome assembly GCA_003343625.1 of Clostridiales bacterium. Taxonomy (GTDB): domain Bacteria; phylum Bacillota; class Clostridia; order Lachnospirales; family Lachnospiraceae; genus Gallintestinimicrobium; species Gallintestinimicrobium pullicola. The sequence continues at coordinate 110,301 of QAKV01000005.1, read as the reverse complement.
CTCTTCGCTTCGGATCACGGAGAGGAACTCTGCGATCATCATATGTTCCGCAAATGCCGTCCCTATGAAGGAAGCTGCCATATTCCCATGATCCTATCCGGACCGGAATCCCTGATCGGGGGAAGAAAGGGGCAGGTTTGCAGCGGAATCGTGGAGCTGAGGGACGTCATGCCCACGTTTCTGGATCTTGCGCACGCGCCGGTACCGTGTGAAGTGGACGGAAAAAGCCTGCTGCCGCTGGTGAGGGATCCCGGGAAATCCGTCCGGGAATGGCTCCATGGAGAGCATCTTTACGGCAAGGATTCCAATCACTACATCGTGACAAAACAGGACAAATTTATCTGGTATTCTCAGACGGGAGAGGAACAGTATTTTCATCTGGCTGATGATCCGAAAGAACTGCACAACGCAATTCATGACGAGCGGTACAAAGGGAGAGTGGATGTCTTGAGAAATTATCTTATCGAGGCGCTGGCGGGCAGGGAAGAAGGTTTTGTGAAAGACGGAAAGCTTCGGACAGGTTGTCCTATGATCTGCAGTCTCAAACAGTCCCTCCTTTCAGGAAAGGCTTAAAACGAAGCGGGCAGGAGGCCAATCATTCGATGATTAGCCCCTGCCCGATCATGCATTCAGAAGCTTTCCAGAATCAGCCCGCCGTCGCAGACGATGATCGTCCCCTGCGTATAGGTGTTGGCATCGGAAGCCAGAAACAGCAAAGCTCCGGAGAGATCGCCGTATTTCCCCAGCCTTCGCTGAGGCACTTTATTGCGAATATTTTCGAGGATCGCGGGAGGGGTATCGGGCGCCATTTCCCCGTTCTGCATATTTCCGGGCGCGATGCCGTTGACGTAGATACCGTATCCGGCCCATGCGGCAGCGCAGGACTTGGTGAGCGCCGCCTCCGCCGCCTTCGCCACGTGGTACACCACGGCTGTCGGAGAAGCGCTGAAGCTGTTGACGGAGCAGATATTGACGATCCTTCCGCCCTTATCCATCATGGATGCGTTCACCACTTCTTTGCTCATCAGCCAGGTGCCGGTGACATCCACGTCGATGCATTCCGTCCAGTCTTTATGGGAAATCTCTTCCGGGCGTCCATAGCGGATGATGCCCGCATTATTCACCAGAATATCGATTCGCCCGTATTCCTTCATGACGGCCGCAACCGCTTCACGGACGTTTTCTTCGTTAGAAATATTCACTTTTACGGTAATCACTTTCGCGCCGGTTTTTCCGGAAATATCCGCCGCGACTTTCTTCATCTTTTCTTCATTGCCGGCCATCAGCGCGAGATCCGCCCCGTATTCTGCCAGCGAGGTGGCGAGTTCAACGCCCAGGCCTCTGGAAGCGCCGGTAACCACAGCTACCTTTCCTGTCAAATCGAAATTCACCGTTTTGTCCATAGATCTCCTTTCCATCGATCATAAAGAGAAAATTAACGTTACAACTCCATTTTATCACGCGGCGGTCAGATCTGGGAAATTTTTTTCCTTCGAGGCGAGTTTTTGGAAGATGACCGGAGCCATCCCCGGGCCGATAAATCGGAAGCCAAACTGCTCATCGGTTCGAAATCCCTCTTTACATCCTCAGATAAGTATGATATCATAGTGATATCAAAAAGATACTGGAACTATAGGAGGAGGTATTATTTATCTATGGAAGAAAAATTGCTGCTACATAAAAACAACGGGCTCATGGTTCTTCTGCTGACTACTGCCCTGTATATCGCCGCCATCGCGGCCTGTGCGGGAGGCTGCGTGATTCTGGAAGGCGGGGGAAATCCGGCGCTGTTCATCATCGGTATCGTATGGCTGTGCGTCGGCTGGATTCCCTGGTGCGGGCTAAAGGTATTGAAGCCGCAGGAGGCTCTTGTTTTAACGTTGTTCGGCGATTACATCGGGACGCTGAAAAATGAAGGATTCTATTTCGTAAATCCGTTTTGTACGGCTGTGAACCCGGCTGCCCAGACGCGCCTTCACCAGAGCGGAGATGTGGACAACGGGTTTGGCAAGAATCTGCAGAAGACAGAAACGACTGCGGCCAACACCGGCAAGAAGATTTCCTTAAAGATCATGACGCTGAACAATAACCGGCAGAAGATCAACGACTGTCTTGGAAACCCTGTCGAGATCGGTATCGCGGTGATGTGGCGGGTAGTGGATACGGCAAAAGCGGTATTCGAGGTGGACAACTATAAAGAATACCTTTCCCTGCAGTGCGACACGGCGCTGCGCAATATCGTCAGAATCTATCCTTATGACACGGCTCCCGACGTGGATACTACCGGCGATGGAATCGCCGATGAGGGGAGCTTGAGAGGATCCAGCGAAATAGTGGCATCCAGGATTCGGGAAGAGATTCAACAGCGGGTGGAAGAGGCCGGACTGGAGGTGCTCGAAGCGAGGATCACTTATCTCGCCTACGCGCCGGAAATTGCCGCAGTCATGTTGCAGAGACAGCAGGCTTCAGCGATTGTGGACGCGAGAAAGATGATCGTGGACGGCGCAGTCGGTATGGTGGAGATGGCGCTGGATCGTCTGAACGAAAACGGTGTTGTGGAACTGGACGAGGAAAGGAAGGCTGCCATGGTATCGAATTTGCTCGTGGTGCTGTGTGGAAACCGCGATGCGCAGCCCGTGGTGAATTCCGGAAGCCTGTACTGATATGGCGGACCAGAAGAAAAAACAGATTCCGTTGCGACTCTCTGCTAAGTTGTATGATGCTATCGCAGCCTGGGCGGAGGACGACTTCCGCTCGGTGAACGGCCAGATCGAGTACCTGTTGACCGAGTGCGTAAAGCAGAGGAAAAAGAACGGGAAATATGTTCCGGAGCGCCTGGACGAACCGTTCGAAATCGACATCGACTAATCTTTCATATCGAGGGAGAGCAGGGCTGCTGAGCAAACCGAACCGACAAGAAGAAAAGCGGTTAGCACAGCAGCCTTACTTTACACTTTTTTTATGGAAAATTTCTTGATTTTGAATGGAACGTTTCCTATAATTATTTTCAGTGTATGAAAAATGAGGCCGTTTGGGACGGCGGATATGGAGAAAGATTGATGAAGAAGTTCAAGATGAGCAGGAAAAAATGAGTTGCGCTGATCGCGGTAGTCCTGGTGGTTGCGTTGGCGGTCGTCTTCGGAGTGAACGCCGGCGGAGGGAGTCAGTATCTGGAAGCAGTGGTCGAGAACCGGGATATCGTTTCTTATCTGGAGTTTTCCGGCAATATCGAGGCTGCCGATGTTTCCACGGTATATGCTTCGGTGACCGCTCAGGTGACGGAAGTCGCAGTGGAAGAGGGAGACCGGGGCGGTGAATGTGGACTACGATCTGGCCGGCGGTTTTTCGGATCTGGCGGTGCTGACAGCGGACTCCAATATCGCAGTTGCGGTTCTGACGGACAATGGGGACGGCACGGCGAAGCTGACCGCAGCGGCGGTTGCCCCCGGCACTACTGTAGCGGCGGTATACCGGATCAGCAATGCGGCTGTAGTGGACTACATTACGATCCGCAGCGGCCTGGCACAGGACGGGGAAGTCTACACCCAGATGGACGGCGATGCCCTGATCACGATCTATGAGGATCGCATGGTCTATTACAACAGTCTGCTCACCGGCCGAAACGGGGCCAGCGTGGCTATCGCGGGAATGGAAGTGGAGAGGGAGAGCGGCCTAGACTGCCTGCGGGTGACGGGAACTCTGCTCTCAGGAGATTCGAAAACCCCGAATTTGAATATCTTTTATGCGAACTTCTACGATGCGGCGGGGCAGCTGATCGACCGTCAGGCGTTGTATACCCGGAATCCCGTTTCCGGGAACATGCTGGAGATGGAATGGTATATTCCGGAGGGATGCGCGGTCATCGTGCTGGAATGAGGGAAGACGGGAAGCATTGTCTGTCTGAAACGGATGTGGGAGACGATCCTTTTAAAATTTTAGGGAGATTGGAGGCATACAGATGAGGATTTATGTTGACGCAAGCGCCTTTCGAGATGGAAATGGCAGTGAGGAAAGGCCTTTCAAACGCATCGGCGACGCGGCGAAGATCGCCGTGCCCGGAGATGAGGTTCTGGTAGCGCCCGGGATATACCGGGAATACGTGGATCCGATCCATGCAGGCACTGAAGACGCCAGAATTACTTATCGGAGTATGAAGCCGCTGGGGGCGGTGATTACCGGGGCGGAGGAACTGAAAGGCTGGTCTCCGTATCAGGGAAATGTGTGGGTTCGCCGGATCGCGAACAGTCTGTTCGGCGATTACAATCCCTATACCACCTATGTGTACGGCGATTGGTATTTCGCGGGCCGCAGCAAGCATACGGGCGCCGTCTATCTGAACGATAAAATGCTCTATGAAGCGGAGAACCTGGAGGCCTGCATCGAAGCTGCGCCTTCAGAATGCTCCTGGGATCCGGAGGCCTCCGTGTATCAATGGTATGCCGAACAGGATGGAGAGGAAACGGTTCTCTATGCGAACTTCCAGGGGAAGGATCCGAACCGCGAAAAGGTGGAGATCAACGTGCGGCGTGAATGTTTTATGCCGTCGAAGACGGGCGTGGGGTATCTCACGGTCAGCGGGTTTAAAATCGAAAAAGCCGCGACTACCTGGGCGCCTCCTGCCGCTTATCAGGACGGCATGATCGGTCCCCACTGGTCGAAAGGCTGGATTATCGAAGACTGTGAAATCTGCAACAGCAAGTGCGCAGGTATCAGCCTGGGTAAATATCTCGACCCGGATAATGACCACTATTTCACCGTGAAGCACGTCAAGAGCCCCACACAGATGGAGAGGGATGCGGTCTGCAGAGGGCAGTATCATGGGTGGCTCAAGGAAAAGGTGGGCAGCCACATCATTCGGCGCTGCGACATTCATCATTGCGAACAGGGCGGCATTATCGGCCGCATGGGCGGCGTTTTTTCCGTGATCGAGGATAACCATATCCATCATATCAATAATATGATGGAGCTGGGCGGCGCGGAGATCGCGGGCATCAAAATGCATGCGGCCATCGATGTCATCTATCGCCGCAACTACATTCATCACTGTACCATGGGGATCTGGTGTGACTGGGAAGCCCAGGGGACGCGGATCACGCAGAATCTGTTCCACGATAACCAGCGCCCTTCCTTCGCGAAACAGCTCAAGGGCGGCATGATGAGCCAGGATATCTTCGTGGAGGTGGGACATGGCCCTACGCTGATCGACAACAATGTCCTGATGTCGGATGTTTCCCTGCGAATGGCCACCGAAGGCGTGGCGATGGTGCATAATCTGATCTGCGGTTCCCTCACCGCAGTGGGAATGGGAACGGACAGCGTTGTGGAAGGGGTAAACCGGGCCCGCTATACGCCCTATCATATCCCGCACCGTACGGAAGTGATGGGTTTCATGACGATTCTGCACGGGGATGACCGTTTCTACAATAATATTTTCATCCAGAAATGGCCCTCTGCACCGCTGCTGATCCAGCACGACAGCGACGATGGAGCGGATGAAGAGAACCGTGAAGTCGGCACCCACGTATTGGACGAATATCCGACCTACGAAGAATGGATTCAGAAGTTCGATCTGGATACGGATACCCCGGATATGAGGAAGCTGGAGCCCGCGCATTTTCAGCATCTTCCCGTATGGGTGAAGGGAAACGCTTACTTTAACGGAGCGAAGGCCTATCAGAAGGAGAACGGTCCTCTGGTGGATACAGAACACGAGGTGCAGGTGGAAGTGACGGTACAGGATGGAAAGCCGGTTCTCTATACCGACGTATACGAATTTTTAGACGGTTTTTCTGCCGGCATGGTGAATACCGATGTGCTGGGAGAAGCGTTCGAGCCGGAAGAAAAATTCGAAAATCCGGACGGGACGCCCATCGTCTTCGACTGTGACTACTTCGGCGACCATCGCGGCGAGGAGGTGCTGCCGGGGCCTTTTGCCAAAAAGCCGGAAGGGCCCAAAGCGCTCTGGTGAGCGCGCGGGAACCATAGAATAAGCATAAACGATGACAGCCCCTGTCCATCCGAATGGAAAATGGACAGGGGCTGTTCTGGCGAGATGTCCTGTGACTATAGAACGGCAAAATTTAAATGCTTCCGGAAAAACCTGTCCAGCTTGTCAAACGGAATCGCATCTTTTCCGCCTCCATCGTACAGGTCGGTATGGATCGCGTCCGGAATGATCAGCAGCTCCTTGTTGTCCGCATAGGGATTATCCTTTACCATGGCGGCGTATGCGTCGCGGCTGAAATAGCAGGAGTGCGCCTTTTCGCCGTGCATCACGAGAACGGCGCTGCGAATCTCGTCGATGTATTGCAGGATCGGCTGATTTATAAAAGACATACACCCGATCACATTCCAACCGCCGTTGGAATTTAAGGAACGTTCATGATAGCCGCGCCCGGTCTTATAATAATCGTAATAATCCGCCACAAAAAACGGCGCATCCTCCGGGAGAGGATCGACAACGCCTCCGCCCAGCGCATAGCTGCCATTTTTATAGTCCGCGATACGCTGCGCGTTCAAAGCCGCTTTCTCCCGTATAGGAAGGGTCGAATGCGATGGTGAGAAATCCCCGTTCCGCCATCGTCTGCGCATACAGGCCCGCCGCCTGTTCCTTCACCGCGCCGAATGGCCCGCATACCGCGATCGCTGCCAGTTTTCCGAAAGCGTTTTTGGGCTCATAAAGGTCTGCTGCCAGCGTAATGCCGTAGCGATTATGAAAGGTGACTTTACGGTGGTTTACCTTTTCGCTTTTCGAGAACGCTTTATCCCATTTCTGCGTCATGTTTAAGGTCTTGTTCATTTTCTCGTCCTCCTGATTCTCTTCGCTCTTTTCCCATGCGCCCGACTAAAAATCGAGGCAGTCAACTGCATGACCGCCACCTTTCCGGATCTGCCTATAGGATATCCGATTGATTTCCAATTTGCTAATGGTTATCATTTATATCGTGATATGAATTTTAGGAATGTCATGAGGAGAAGAGATATGGAACTGAGAACCATGAAATATTTTCTCGCAGTCGCAAGGGAGGAAAACATGACCCGGGCGGCGGAACTGCTTTACGTCACTCGAAAAAGCTGTTCACGCGTCACAGTTTCAGCATACGGCTCACCGAGGAGGGGATCCTGTTGCGGAAGCGGGCAGAAGATCTGATCAAAATGGCCGACAAAATTTCGGAGGAATTCCATGCATTGGACGATGTTTTGGGCGGGGATATTTACTTCGGCCTGGCAGAGTCTTATCAGATACGGCATCTGGCGGCCGCAATCAGAACGTTCAAGAATACTTATCCCGATCTGCATTACCACATCACAAGCGGCGATACAGAACAGGTAACAGAAAAGCTGGATAAGGGGATCATTGATTTTGCCGTCCTGGCCCAGGAATCCAATCCTGCGAAATACCATTCTCTAAAATTTCCTGATGCTGATCTGTGGGGGATTGTCATGCCTGCCGGATGTCCGATCGCCGAAAGATTGCTCGAAATGCTGAAAACGGCGTTTTTACAGGGGATTTCCCCGACACAAAAACGATAAAATCAGGATAGATAAATTATAGCGATCCTCCCGGCAGATGATAGAATAAAATCATAAATCACAAAAAGGAGGAGAGGAATGAACATGAAGAAGATAACGGCACTTTTCTTATGTGCGTCGCTGGCGCTGGGAACCCTGTGGGGATGCGGCGGCCAGGAGCAGTCTTCGGATTCTGCGGATCAGACGGCATCTCAGGCTGAGAGCAGCGGCGAAAGCGAGGTGGCGCAATCCTCGGACACGGACGAAGAACCATACGAGGTTCATATGCGGTTCGCCCTTCCCAGCGTGACGGTTAACAACGACGAAGTGGATCGGATCGTGGAGAAGATCAACGAGATCACGCTGAGAGAACTGAACATGACGCTCGATGTGGTCATCACGCCTCAGGCATCCTATGACGAGCAGATCCAGCTGGAACTCAGTTCGGGAAGCGAAGACGTGGATTTGTTCATGACGCATTTCGCCTATGGCCCGACCTGGGTGAACGAGGGCTATGTGACGGATCTGACGGATCTGCTGCAGGAGTACGGACAGGATATCTTAAACAGTTATTCCTCTCCGGAACTGGCAACCGTCTGCAAGGTGGGCGACTTCATCTTCGGCGTCCCCGTCCATAAGGAAATCTCGCAGCAGCCCACCGTCTTTTTCAGAACCGATATTCTGGAAAAATACGATATCGATGTGAGTCAGATCAAGACGATTGAAGATGTGGATGCTCTGTATGCAGAAGTGGCCGAAAAGGAACCCGGAATGTGGATGCTGGCGGCCAGCGGGCTGACAGACCTGCATCCGGTGGATTATCTGGACAGCGGCATGGGCATTTTCGCGCTTTTAAATCCCACCGAAAGCACGGAAGTGGTCAACTACATGGAATCCGACGCGGTTCGGGAATGGTGCGATTACAACCGGAAGTGGTTTGAAAACGGCTGGATCAATCCGGGAGCGGCTTCCGACACGGAACCCGTCTATACCTATATCAGATCCGGGCAGGCGTTTTCCTTCTTCAGCAGCGCGGGACATCCCCTGTCTGAGGCCGATCAGGAAAGCAACTGCGGCGGCATTGATTTGACCATGGTGCATCTGGGAGATGCCATGGCGACCACCAGCAGCTCCTGCGTTTTCTGCTACGCGATTTCTTCCAGTTCCAAGGATCCCGCAAAAGCCATGCAGATGCTGAACTTCATAGTGAACAGTACCGAGGTCATGAATCTGCTCAACTGGGGCGTGGAAGGGGAAGATTATGTCGTGACGGAAGACGGCACGTTGGACTATCCGGAAGGAAAGGACGCCTCTACCGTAGGCTATCATCTGGGCGCAGGATGGGCGCTGCCCAACCAGTTCGTCTGCACCCCCTGGTCCACCGACGGAGCGGACATCTATGAGAGGATGATTGAGTACAACAACGAATCCACGGTGTCCAAAGCTCTCGGCTTCAGTTTGGACTTCACACCGGTCTTCAACGAGATCTCGGAACTCTATCAAATCAAGATCAAGTATTCCAAGGCGCTGTTCACCGGGGCGGTGGATCCGGACGAGTACATTCCGATCATGGTGGAGGAAATGAATGCAGCCGGCGCTGAAGAAGTCAGAGCAGAGGTTCAACGGCAGCTGGAGGAATGGCTGGCAAAGCAATAATCGATTTGTAATTCGAAAGGATGGCGCTTATGAAAAGATATTTACCCCTGTACTTTATGATGATTCCGGCATTTCTCTATCTGGGGATCAACAATTTTCTCCCCATGGGCGGACTGGTGCTGGCATTCAAAAACTATAAGGTGCAGGACGGAATCTGGGGAAGCGCGTGGGCGGGATTTGAGAATTTCGGCTTTCTGCTGGAAAACGACAGCCTGCCCACTATCATCCGAAATACGATCTGTTATAATCTTTGCTTTATCGTGGTGAATATGGTTCTGGGAGTTACTCTGGCGATTCTGATTACGGAAATCCGCAACAAGAAATTCCGGAAGCTGGCGCAGAGCAGCGTGCTGTTCCCCTTTGTGGTGTCGATCCTCATCGTCTCCTACATGGTGCGCAGCTTCCTGGATCCCGGGGCCGGGCTGGTGAATCACGTTCTGGCGGCCTTTGGAAAGGCCCCTGTGTCCTGGTATGATACGCCCAAGTACTGGCCGTTCATTCTGGTCTTCGTGAACGCCTGGAAGAGCGTGGGCTACGGCTGTATTTTGTATATCGCTGCCATACTGGGCATCGACGCTTCTTTGTATGAGTCCGCATCGCTGGACGGGGCCAGCAAATTCCAGAAGATCAGGTATATTACCCTGCCTTTTCTAAAGCCTACAGTGATCACCGTCGCCCTGTTGTCCGTGGGCCGGATTTTTACCAGCGACTTCGGACTGTTTTATCAGGTGCCGCAGAATTCCGGATTGATTCTGGACGTGACGCAAACCATCGACACTTTCGTCTACCGGACGCTGGCCCTGCAGGGGAACATCGGGATGTCGTCTGCAGCCAGTTTCTTCCAGTCGTGTCTGGGCTTTTGCCTGATCCTGTTATTCAATACCATCACGAACCGGATCAGCAGGGAAAACGCGCTATTTTAAAGAAGGGGGATAATCCATGATAAGATCGAAACAGGATAAGCGGGTGGAAAAAGCGGCATATCTGATTCTCAGCCTGGTCATTGTGATCATGCTCTTTCCTTTCCTGCTGCTGTTCATGTCCTCTATCACGGAGGAAAGTTCCCTCCTGATCAACGGATACTCCATTTTTCCAAAGGACTTCAGCCTTTCCGCATACGAATATATCTGGCAGTCGCGGGATACGATTTTTCATGCCTACGCTGTGACCATTCTCGTGACGTTCGTCGGGACTTTCCTGAACGTGATGATCACCGCCATGGTGGCTTATCCCCTGTCTTTGGAAAAGCTGCCGGGGAAAAAAATCCTGTCGTTTTTGCTGTTGTTCACAATGCTGTTCAACGGAGGGCTGGTTCCCACATATATGATTTACACCACGGTGCTGGAGATCAAAAACACCTATCTGGCGTTGCTGATTCCCAACCTGATGTTTTCCGCCATGAACGCGATCATCGTGCGGACGTATCTGCGTTGCAATATTCCTTCTGAACTCTATGAGGCGGCGCGGATCGACGGGGCGGGGGAACTGAAGATTTTCTTCAGCATCGTACTGCCTTTGGGAAAGTCAATTCTCGTGACCATCGGAATTTTTTCCGGCCTGACCTATTGGAATGACTGGATGAACGGACTATACTATATCAATGATTCCGATAAATATTCGATTCAGCAGCTGCTCAACGTGATGGTGAAAAACATCCAGTATCTGTCTCAGTATGGGAGCAGCGTCAGCGTCGGCACGATTCCGACGGTGAGCCTGCGCATGGCGATCGCTTTCGTAGCCATGCTGCCGATTTTGATTTTATATCCGTTTTTACAGAAATATTTTGAAGAAGGAATTACGTTGGGAGCGGTAAAGGGTTAGGCAGGAGGAACGATATGCGTCATCGCTTTTTTACGGAACATATCAGGCAATTTCTGGCGGTCAGCATTGCGGTGCAATGTCTGAGCGCCTTGGTCTTTTTATACTCCTATCAGGCCCTTCAGAACAATGCCAGGGACAATATCCTGCAATTCGCTGAAAATTATGTGGAAAAGGTATCGGAACAGCTGTCCTGGAACAACGCCTATATGGAGCAGTCCATCGTGTTGTCGGAGGACTACAGGACGCTGTTTCTCCAGAACGATATGACGAAGATCGATCGGATGTCGGAACTTCAGATCACTTATCGGCTGCTGAAAGAAACTTCGATGAACGAGTACAATTTCTTCGTCTGCGATAAATCCCGGGGCGATTTCGTGGAACTCACGCCGGTAACCGTACAGTTTTCCCAGTACAGGCGGATCAGGCCCGCTTTGGTCAACAGCGTAAACGGCGGCGCCAAAAACGGGAACTGGCACCTGATGGAGACGGAAAGCGGGCAGGTAATTACCTCCCTCTGGACCTATGGGGATTTCGTTTTGGGCTGCTGGATCCGGGAGGCCGATTTGCTGGCCGATTTGAAAACGTTGGACTGCGGGCCAAACGGTGGGGTAAGCCTCCTGGCTTCTGACAGCGAAGCGGAGGGAGAAAACGGCAGGAGCGGGTTTGGAACGAGCGTGACCGAATATGAACTGGAGCGGTGCGAAGCGGATTTCACCATCCGGGTCGCGATCTCTTCGGACAGGGGAATGACCCAGATCATGCTCATTCAGATTGTGCAGTTCTTTTTCGCGCTCCAGGTGATGCTCACTTTGATCCTGCTGATCCGTCAGCTGAGGCGAAACTTCATCGTTCCGGTGAAAAATCTGAGGGATATCCTGGGGAAATACCAGTCGGTTCTTCCCCATGGCGAAAACGGGCAGCAACAGGGTGCCAGGGAAGCGGTGGAGGACGCGTATGAAATACTGGATCAGCTCGGCGCGAGAATGGAAAATCTGGCGGTTGAGTTATATGAAAGCGAACTGGAAAAGAAGCAGCTCCAGCTCAACTTTCGGAATCTTCAGATCCGCCCCCATTTCTTCGTGAACTGTCTGGCCATGATATCCGGCATGGCGCAGGTCGATGCGGTGGACAAGATACAGCAGATGACCGTCTGCCTTTCCCGCTATTTCCGCTATATCCTGCACGACTGTATGGATATGGTTCCTCTCAGGTTGGAAATCGATCATATGAAAAATCTGATCCTTCTGAACGTGGAGTGGAACAGCGGTCAGATCTCCTTTGATTGTCAGGTGGAAGAATCCGTGAAGGACTCTCTGATTCCGGTGCTTTCGGTCAGTACGTTTCTGGAGAATTCCGTGAAACACGCCCAGGAATCTGACGGAGTGCTGTGTATCCGCCTGACTGCGAGGCGGGAAGGGGAGCTTCTGTATCTGAGGGTGGAGGATAATGGGAGAGGATTTCCAAAAGAGCTTATGGAACAGCTGAACCAGGGAGCGTTTGTGAAAGAAAAGGACGGGAAGCACATAGGCATCAACAACGTCTTTCAGCGGTTCCGGCTGATTTACGGGAAACGGGCCAGAGTTCTTTTTTCCTGTCCGGAGGGCGGGGGAGCCTGTGTGGAACTCTGGATTCCCGTGGAAATGGAGAGAAAATGAAACTGTTGATCGTAGATGATAATAAGTATGTGGTGGAAGGGCTGAAAAAGCAGCTGAGCTGGAACGTGTTCGGGATCGAAGAGGTATTCGGCTGTTATCGCGTCCAGCAGGCAGAGGAAATTCTGTCCCGGGAGGAGATCGATTTCCTGATTTCGGATATTGAAATGCCGGGTCAGAACGGATTCGAGCTTTTGGAATGGATCCGGAATCAGGGGCTGGATCCGGAGACAGTGATGCTCACCAGCTATGCGGATTTTGAGTATGCGCAGCTGGCCGTCCGGTATCAGTGTTTTGAATATCTGCTCAAACCGGTGGAGGCCCAACAGCTGGAGGAAGTATTCTGCCGCATGGTAAAAAAAAGAATCGCCCGGCAGAAAGAGAAAAGGCTGGCGGAATACGGAAATGACTGGCTCTCCCATCAGAACATCGTCAAGGAGATGTTCTGGCGGGATATTCTGGAAGAGGCAGGGTTGGAGGATTCCAAATCCGTGTGCAAAAGGATCCAAAACGACCATCTTCCCTATCAGATTTCCGATAATTTCGCGGTAGGGCTGATCTGTTTTGAACCGGAAAGAAGCGGCTGGAGCAGGGAACTGTTGAATTTTTCCTGCGAAAACGTGATTCGGGAGATCACGGAAAAGAACGACTTACAGATGGAAGGGTTTTTGATGGACGGATATCTGCAGTTCGCAGTCGTAGTCCGGATTTTGGAGCAGGAACAGCTGGAGCGGATGAGCCGGGTGCTGAAACAGTTCGTCCAGATTTTCTCACAATTCTACCGTGCGGGAATTCACTGTTATCTGAGCGTCAGCTGCAAGATCCCGGAGCTTTCCGGACATCTGCGAAGGCTGGAAGAGATCCATTTAGCTCATCTGAACAAGGAAAGCGGCATTTTGATGGAGAGCAGCTATATCGGAAAGCCCGAGGACAGTTATCAGGCGCCGGAAATCGAAGAGTGGAGGGAGCTGCTGATGAGCGGCCGCAGGGAACTGTTCCGGAATCGGGTCCGTGAATACTTCAGGAAGATGAAGGAAGAGGGGGCTGTCAACTACAATCAGCTTCAGGCTGTGCTGGCGGACTGGAATCTGCTGGCCTACAGCGTCCTGAGAGAAAATCACATCACTACCTATCAGTTCATTACCCATTGCCGGGACCAGGAGCTTCTGGAGATGTCCGGCAGGAGCGTGAGCTGCATGGAGAGTCTGATTCTGACGGAAGCCGAGAAAATCATGGATCAGATCCGCTATATGGAAAAAACGGATCTGATCATCGAGGATATCCGGCATTATATTGGAGAACATCTGGATGAGGTGACCAGGAGCAGTATTTCCGAAGTGTTCTATCTGTCTCCCAATTATCTGTCCAAGCTGTTCCGCAAGGAAATGGGCGTTTCGCTCAGCGAATATATTCAGGGCCAGCGGATGGCCCGGGCCAAGCGGCTGCTTCTGCAGACGGAACTCTCCATCAGCCAGATTGCGGCGGAAACGGGATATCCGAGTTTCGCTCACTTTTCCAAGCAGTTTAAGAAATTCGTAGGGATGACGCCCGGCGAGTATCGGAGACAAAGGTGAAATGCCGTATTCAGATCCGATGGATCCGCTGGCTGCGGATCAGCTCGAATGCGACCAGACCCTCCCCGTCCAGCGGACGGCTGAACAGATCCACCGCCGTGATCTGGTTGTTCTCATAGGTTTTGTAATAAAATATGCCTTTGGTCGCATTGACGCAGCAGGTGTATGTAGTCTGGCAGGGATCGCCCCGATAGCCCAACTGCGCCCCCCGGACCATGGAAACTCCGTCCATGATATGAAAGAATTGGGTGACGGCCTCTTCTTCGCTGCCGGTCGGGAGAGAATGATTCTTATAAAATACGGTTCGCACGAAACGGGAAACCGAGGTGGAATCTCCCGGGAGGCCAACGCTTCCGAATCCCACGCCGAATGCCTGCAACGGCAGTCCGGGATCGAATCGGTTTTCAGGAAAGGCCGGGGTCAGGTTCAAATAACAGTTCAAATTGGACAGGTGAAAAGGAAAGGGAGGATTATTCGTCACAACCCCGGTTGGATTATCATAAAGATGCATACCGTCTTTCATGACCTCCAGGACGAGGGAGCGCTCCCGATCCGCAATATGCCAATGCAGCTCGGCAGGCTGGATATCCTCACGAAAGGCGGTGGAGACGATCTGAACCTCCATCAGCCTTTCTTTTGCTTCCGCTGTGGTGGCGCAGGTTCCCAAAAGCCAGGGGATCAATTCGAAAGTGGCGATGGGGAGCCGTGACGGTTCCGCTTCATCGGGATAAAAAGCGTTTCCGGAAAAGCTCAGCCCGGTGATACAAAGCCCTTTTTCGTTGGCTCCCTCCGCATATAGGGGATAACCGGAAACGACGTTCGCCATGCCGATCATGGCATAGTGCGTTGAAAGCGTTTTCCCGTGTCTGAGCGGGAGCGGAAAATTACGGGGCGTAATGACGACCTTTTCCCCGAAGGAACCTTCCAGATCCATGTTCCTCCCAAAATAAAAATCTCCGGATACAAAAGCCATACTCGTACACATCGCGCTGCCTCCTGTTTTGGACGTTTCTGTCGTAAAATTTCTGTTCCATCGAGATTTAGCTTACCTTTTTCCCCCGATTTATTCTATAATTTATCTATCCTGTTTTATCGTTTTTCGAAGGAGAGACCGAAGTGAAAAAATATTTGCCCTATATCCGGGAAAACTGGTATTGTTTTCTGCTCAGCCCGCTGTTCATGACTCTGGAGGCGTCCGGGGAATTCATTCTGCCGTTTATCAACGCGAATATCATCGACCGGGGCGCTGCCAACGGAGACGTTTCCTACATTCTGCGAAATGGGGGCTTTATGCTCGTCATCGCCATGGGGATGTTGGCCTGCGGCGTGCTGGGCGCCTTTTTCGCGATCCGGGGTTCCGCCCGAATGGCTGCAGCGGTCAGAAAGGATACTTTCGCCCGGATCCAGACCTTTGCCTTTTCGGATATCGACCGGTTTTCCACCGGTTCTCTGATCACGCGGGTGACTAACGATATCACCCAGATCCAGACCTTTGCCCAGACGCTGATGCGGGGTTTTTTTCGCAGCCCGGTCATGCTGGTGGGCGCGCTGATCATGTCGTTTCGGCTGAATCCGAAGATCGCGCTTGTGATCCTGATCATTCTCCCGTTTCTCGCTCTGGCTACTTTTTGCATTATCAGAAGCGCTTCCCCTCGCTATACGATCATGCAGGAGCAGATCGATGCGCTCAACTCCGGCATCGGAGAAACGGTGACCAATGAAAAGGTGATCAAATCCTTTGTCCGGGAGGAATATGAAAAGGGAAAATTCCGCGTTCTCAACGATGCGCTCATGGAGAAGACCATTTCGGCTCTCAAGATGATGATCCTGATGCAGCCGGTTTCCGCCCTCGCTATCAACGCGACCACTCTGATCGTGGTCTGGGTGGCCGGACGCCAGATCATGATCGGCAGGATGGAGATCGGTTCGCTGACCGCGTTTATCACCTATCTTTCCCAGGTATTGACAGCCCTGAATTTTTTGGCGAACATCATTTTGCAGGGGACGCGGGCAGGGGCTTCCGACCGGCGGATCGGCGAAGTGCTCAACACCTGTCCGGATATCAGCGATGAAAACGCATCCTGTGCAAACCGGGAGATTCGAACGGGTTCCATCGAATTTCGCCATGTGTCGTTCCGCTATTTTAAGGATGCGGGGGCCCCTGTGCTGGATGACGTCAACGTGAGAATCGAGTCAGGGGAGCTGGTCGGTATCGTGGGATCCACGGGATCCGGAAAGACCACGCTCGTCTCCATGATCCCGAGGCTGTATGATCCGGATGAAGGAAACGTCCTCGTGGACGGAATCGACGTAAAGGAGCTGTCCCTCAGGAAACTGAGGGACAGTGTGGCCGTAGTGCTGCAGAAAAATACCCTCTTTTCCGGCACCATCGCTGAAAATCTGCGTTGGGGCAATGAAGAGGCGACGGAGCAGGAGCTGGAACGGGTTTGCCGGATCGCCCGGGCAGACGGCTTTATCCGCACTTTCCCCGACGCCTATGAGACGGAAATCGGGCAGGGCGGAGGAAATCTCTCCGGCGGGCAAAAGCAGCGGCTGTGCATCGCCAGAGCGCTGCTGAAGCGGCCGAAGATCCTCATTCTGGACGATTCTACCAGCGCTGTGGACACAGCAACGGACGCGGCCATCCGCCGGGAATTCCGCCGGCAGCTTCCGGCTGTCACGAAGCTGATCATCGCGCAGCGCATTTCTTCCGTGATGGACGCGGACAAGATCCTCGTCATGGAGCGCGGGAGCGTCATCGCCTGCGGCACCCACGAAGAGCTGATGAAAAGCTGCGGGGCGTATCAGGAGATTTATTATTCCCAGAAGGAGGAGGAACGGCCATGAAAGAGGAAAACGGCGCACAAAAGCGCAGCATTCCCGGATGCAATGCGCGTCTGGAGGCCAGATATGGCGGTCAGGCGGCAGGAAATGCCGGGGAGAAAAAGCAGATGGACTTGGGCCGCGGTCCCGGGCGGGGAAGAGCTATGGGGGTTTCCGGCAGGCCGAAAAACCTGAAGGCATCCGTCGTACGCCTGATGCGTTCCGTCTCAGGGGAAAAGGGGCTGATTGCGGCGGCGCTGGCCTGCTCCCTCCTGTTCACGGGATCCTCTCTGGCGGCTTCTTATCTGTTGCGTCCTATCATAAACCGTTTTATCTATTACGATGCGGATCAGCCCGATCTGAGCGGGCGTATCGCCGGGCTCGCCACCTGGCTGGCGATTCTGGCCGGAGTTTACGGAATTTCAGTCCTCACCCAATGGCTGCAGCAGAGGCTGATGCTGGAAGCTTCCCAGCGCGCTCTGGTTCGCCTGCGGGCAGATCTGTTCGACAAGTTGCAGAGTCTGCCGGTGCGATATTTTGACACACATGCGGCAGGGGACATCATGTCCCGCTTTACCAACGATATCGACACGGTGGGGGAAATGCTCAACACCACGCTGATTCAGATCATTTCCGGCACCATCACAATCCTGGGAACCATCATTTTGATGTTCTATACGAGCCCTGTTCTGGGCACCATTACCGTCATCGCCGCGCCGTTGCTGACGTTTCTGGGAAAGGTTATCATGAAAAAGGGGCGCAGAGCATACGCCCGCCAGCAGAAGGATCTGGGCATGCTCAACGGTTTTACCGAAGAAATCGTATCCGGGCAGAAAGTGGTCAAGGTTTTCAACCACGAAGATGCGGCGCAGGAGGAGTTTTCCTATCTGAACGATAAGCTCTGCAGCGCCCAGCAGCAGGCCCAGTTCCGTTCCTCGATTCTTGGCCCCGTGACCCATCAGCTCTGCAACATGGTCTATGCGCTGTCCGCCTGCGTGGGCGGGGTGATGGTAGCGCTGGGCCGCTTCGATCTCGGGGGACTCACGGTTTCGCTCAATTATACGAGGCAGTTCAACAGGCCCATCAACGAAGTTTCCATGCAGATGAACACCGTTTTCGCGGCGTTGGCCGGAGCGGAGCGAGTGTTCGAGGTGCTGGACGCTCCTCCGGAAAAACCGGATGCCGATCCGGTGCCCATGGAAAAGATCGAGGGCCACGTGGTGCTTTCCCACGTGAACTTCGGCTATACGCCAGATGTCACGGTGCTGCATGACCTCTCCCTCTATGCCAGACCCGGGCAGAAAATCGCCTTCGTAGGTTCCACCGGAGCGGGGAAAACTACGGTGACAAATCTTCTGTCCCGTTTCTACGATATCCAGGAAGGCTCGATCACAATCGACGGAGTGCCCATCGAGCGGATCGACCGGGCTTTTCTCCGCTCCAATATCGCCATGGTGCTGCAGGACACTCACCTGTTCACCGGCACGGTTCGGGAGAACATTCGCTATGGAAGGCTGGACGCTACCGACGGGGAAGTGGTGGAAGCGGCAAAAGTCGCATCCGCCCACCCCTTTATCGAACAGCTGGAAAACGGTTATGACACGGTTCTGGAAAACGACGGGGCCAACCTTTCTCAGGGGCAGCGACAGCTTTTGAACATCGCCCGGGCTGCCATTTCCCGCGCGCCGATCCTGATCCTCGACGAGGCCACGAGCTCCGTGGATACCCGTACGGAGCGCCATATCGAAGAGGGCATGGATGCTCTCATGGAAAACCGCACCACATTCGTGATCGCTCACAGGCTCTCCACGGTTCGGAAGTCCAACGCTATCATGGTGCTGGAACGGGGACGCATCATCGAGCGGGGAACCCATGAGGAACTGTTGGCCTTAAACGGCCGCTATGCGGCGCTGTACCACGAAATCATTGAGTTGGAATGATCGCCAAAAAGAGCTATAATGAAATAGTCATAGGATTTTTCAACGAAGGAGGGCGCTTTTATGAATCTGGTCATCACCATGAGTCGCCGTTTTGGGACGGGGGCGAGCATTATCGCAAAAGAACTTTCCGAAAGACTCGATATTCCCGTATATGATAAGGCTTACATCGAAGAACAGCTCAGCGGGCACAAATACGAGAGCGAAGCGGAGGCGATCCGGAAGCTGGCGGAGAAGCCCTGTATTATTCTGGGACGCTGCGCATCCGACATCCTGAAGGATCAGTCCAACGTGATCAACGTCTTCGTCCGCGCGGATAAACCGGATCGCGTCCGCAGAATCATGCAGAAGGAAGGCTTGAGCTATGAGGACGCGAGGGAGAAGGTGGAGAAGACGGACGAAAAGCGTTCGGCCTATTATCACGAGCACACCGGCAGGACATGGGGCGATGTGAACGATTATCATGTTATTCTGGATACCTCCGAACTGGGGGTGGAAAACTGCGCCGATATTCTGATGCGCTATTTCATAAAAATGGATTATATTTGAGGAAAATATGGCGAATTCGATCAAAATAACCGATTTGCAGGCGTCGGAACTGGATCTCTTCGCCCGGCTTTCGGAAACGGAGCTGCTGCGGCTGCGCGAGCCGGACCGGGGCGTCTTTATCGCCGAGAGCCCGAAAGTGATCCGTCGGGCGCTGGATGCGGGCTGCCGGCCGATCTCCTTTTTGTGCGAAGAGGGGAAGGAAGATAGAGAAGCGCGGGAATTGCTGGAAAGGTGCGGGGATATTCCCGCCTATATCGCGCCTCTGAAGGTTTTGACCGCCCTGACGGGTTTCCCTCTCACGAGGGGGATCCTTTGCGCTATGGATCGGCCGGACCCCCTTCCTGTGGAAGAGGCGCTGAGGGGAGCAAAGCGGATCGCCGTCTTGGAACGGATTATGAACCCCACGAACGTGGGAGCGATTTTCCGCTCAGCTGCCGCGCTCTGTATGGATGCGGTGCTGCTCACCCCGGGTTGCAGCGATCCGCTCTACCGCCGCGCCATCCGGGTCAGCATGGGCACCGTATTTCAGATTCCCTGGGCGGTTTTTCCATCAAAAGGGGCGGACGCCTGGCCCGAAGGAGGTATGGCGCTTTTGCGTCGACTGGGATTTCGAACCGTGGCGATGGCTCTGAGGGAGGATTCCGTGTCCATCGAGGATCCCGGGTTGAATGCGCGGGAAAAGATCGCTGTCGTGCTGGGATCCGAAGGGGATGGCCTGGCGCAGGATACCATCGCGGCCTGCGATGATATCGTCCGCATTCCGATGTCCCACGGCGTGGACTCCCTCAATGTTGCCGCCGCCAGCGCTGTGGCTTTCTGGCAGCTGGGCCGCAGAAAAGAAGAGAAAGGTTCCGCGATTTCGCGGAGAGAAACAAAACCATGATTCATCGGGAAGACATGTTGGAATTGACCAGGAGAATGAATCTCTCGCGATCCTGTCTTGATCGGATTGCGGGGGCGTATCTGGACGGAGAGGGGTATGTGGACGGTACTTTTAACCGGAACTTTCTGCGGCTGACCCCCTCGGAACGCAAGAAAAACATGGAAATGGCCAAGAGCGTGCTCTTTTCCAGAACCAACGAACAGCTGAAAGATTACCCGGCGGGAAATTCTTTTGGAGAGACAGGGGAAGTCCGCCGGCTTCTGGACGGAATTCTGGATTCCGGCATGAAAAACGATGCGCTCCTGGATATCTTTTATGAGCTGACGGGAGAACGGTTACGGACCGGCAGTCCGTTTTTCTGTTTCTTTTTCCATGGCAGTTATGATGTTCCGACAAAAGGAAAGGATGGGGAATGGCTGGAAGGGTCGGAAGAAGTATACGAATATCTGATCTGTGTCATCGGCCCGCTGGCCGGAGAATACGAGCCCGGAAAACCGGAATACGGTTTTTTGTATCCCGCATTCCGGGACAGGAGCGGGGATTTTGAATTCATCAATATCTTCGAGCGCCTTCCCCAGCGCCCCCACAGGGAACTGACGGAATGGCTGACGGGAAAGCCTGTTCTCCGTTGAAATTCCGAAAGCGGATGAATGAGACATACCGATGAGTGAAAAAATTCTCATGCAGAAAGCAGTTGGCGAGCCGAGACCTGCCAACTGCTTTCCTTTTGCGCGATACACCCGGCAAGCGGCCGCCGTGCTTGCACGAGCGGACATTTGCCGGGTATCGGAAAGATCGCCTATAAGACCTTTTTCATTCATTGTCCGGAAGCAGTTTGATCCGCACCATGATCATGCGGACGATTTCCCCGTCCTGCAGCGGGATATGCTCGATCGCTGTCTGAGAAGGAAGCATACAGTCGTCCTCTTCCAATTCGGAACAAATCCAGTTATAAGCCGCATCCGCAGCGTTGTCTATAGCGTCCTCCAAATCCGCGCCGAAAGCCGTACAGCATTCCAGATCCGGAAAATTCGCCTGATAGCCGCTTCCGTCTTCCTTCGGGGTAAAAACCGCCGGATATACAAAAGTCATTTTCTCCCTCCTGCTTTCTCGTTTTTTATTCTGGCATCATTATAAAGAGGAAACCAGAGCCTGTCAATCAGGAAGAATCCCCGGCGGAAAGCGCCGATAAGCTTGTCCGGAAAAGACGGATATTGTATAATAATGTCAGAAAATTCCTAAAGGCAGGGGGGAAGCGTTATGGAGGAGGAGCGGCAGACTTACGGGAGTTATGAAGAAATGTATCAAAAAGAATACCACACCGTATACGCATATATCCGAAGGATGATCAGCGGAAACGATGCGGTAGTGGAAGATCTGACGCAGGAAGTGTTCTTCGTCGCCTATCAGAAATGGGATAAGATACTGGTGCATCCCAATCCTCCGGGTTTTTTGATCGTGGTGGCGCAGAATAAGATCAAAAAGTGGTTTCGGGAGAAGAAACCGTTGTATGTGGATGACGCACAGCTTTTGGAGCTGCTGTCCGAAAACGGAAAAGGGCGAGGAGAACAGGATGACTTTTTCATGGTGGATCTGTATTCCACGGTGGAAAAAGCGCTCTCAAATGCGGAGTTGGACATTCTCCGCTATTATTATGAATATGGATATAGTTCGGCCGAGATGGCGGGCAGACTCGGAATTACGGAAAACTGTTTTAAGGTGAGGGTTTCGAGGATGAAGGCGAAGTTGAAAAAAAGCGTGGGATTTCTGTTCGGCCTCCTGCTCGTGGCGCTCGGCGCGCGGTTGGGATCGCCCATGCCGGAGAGCAGGGCGGTCCAGTCGGATCCCGGCTTTCAAATCGAGGCGCAGGTCACAGATATCCGGTATGGCCAGCAGCTGAGCGATTCCATCCTGACGGGAACGCTTCGGCATCCTCTCGGCACCGATAACGTTGGCGCGGTGGAAGTGCAGAGTGACCATTCGGGTCAATGAGGAAGAAGGACTCGACGCGTCGGGGGCGTCTTTTCTTTCTATACAGAAGAACAGCCGGCGAAGGCGGAGAGGGATTCCCTCCCCGGCCGCAGCCGGACTTTCCGTCAGCCGTTAAGGAAGAAATAGGGAGGAGCCGGATAGGATACCGGAGCTGGCAGGCACTGGGGCTCAGACCGTTTCGTCATCGCTGAGCCGCTCCCATTCCTCCATCAGGGAGAGGAGCTTTTCGGCGATTTCTTCCTTTTGAGCGGAGAGAGACTGGAGGGCGGCCACGTCCGTGGCGATGGAAGGATCCGCTATGGCGTCGTCGATCTCCTTATCCCGGGCTTCCAGGGAAGCGATCTGATCCTCGCATTTTTTCAGCGCGTTCTGCTTTTTGCGGCGCGCTGCTTCTTTTTCCTTCTGTTCCTGCCAGGAGAGCCGGGAAGCGGAAGCGGAGCCGAAAGCAGCGGATGCAGAAGAAGCGTCGGCGTTTCCTGCCGCAGAGGAGGAAAGTTCCGCTTTTTTTTGCAGATAATAGTCATAATTTCCCAGATATTCCACCAGGGTATGTCCGGTCAGTTCCAGGATCCGGTGCGCCGTCCGATTGATGAAGTAGCGGTCGTGGGATACATAGAGAACTGTTCCGGTATAGCTGTTGAGGGCGTCTTCCAGGATCTCTTTGGAGGCGATGTCCAGATGGTTGGTGGGCTCGTCCAGGATAAGGAAATTGGATTCTGAGAGCATCAGCTTGGCCAGGGAAAGGCGGCCGCGCTCCCCGCCAGACAGATCCTTTACCCTTTTGAATACGTCTTCCCCGGTGAAGAGGAAAGCGGCCAGGGTATTTCGGATTTCCGTATTGTTGAGACCAGGGTAGGCGTCCGACAGCTCTTCGAACAGCGTTTTCTCCGGATGCAGTACATGGTGCTCCTGATCGTAGTAGCCTTCCTGCACCCGGCTGCCCAGCCGGAAGGATCCGGCATCGGCGCCCAGCAGGCCGTTGATGATTTTGAGCAAAGTGGTCTTGCCCGTTCCGTTGTCCCCGATGATGGCCACGTGTTCCCCCCTTTTGATGGAAAAGGAGAGACCGGTAAAGAGGATTTCCTTCCCGAAAGCCTTCGCCAGGTGTTCGACTGTGAGCACGTCGTTCCCGCTCAAAATCCTCGGGTGCAGTTCCATTTTCATCTCGGAGCGAACCTCTGTGGGCTTGTCCAGCACTTCGATTTTAGCCAGCATTTTTTCCCGACTTTCGGCCCGCCTGATGGATTTCTCCCGGTTGAAGGATTTGAGCTTGGCGATCACTTCCTGCTGATGTCGGATTTCCTCCTGCTGGTTCGCATAGGCTTTCCATTCCGCCTGTCGAAGCAGTTCTTTTTTGGACGCATAGGCGGAGTAGTTGCCGGAAAAGACGGTGACCTTCGTGTTGTCGATTTCGATGATTTTGGAAGCGATCTTGTCCAGAAAATACCGGTCATGGGATACGATCAGAACGGCGCCCTTATAGTTGAGCAGATAAGTTTCCAGCCAGGCGATGGAAGACATATCCAGATGGTTGGTAGGCTCGTCCAAAATGATCAGATCGGGGCTCTGCAAGAGCAGCCTTCCCAGCGCCACCCTGGTCTTCTGCCCTCCTGAGAGGGTGGAAACGGGACGGCCGAAGTCTTCCGGCAGAAACCCGAGGCCTTTGAGAACCCCGGTGAGTTCGCTCTTGTAAGCATAGCCGTTTTCCGATTCGAAGGAGTGGGTCAGATCCGCGTATTTTTCCATCAGGGACTCCAGTTCGGCACCCTGTGCGCGATCCATCAGAAGTTCTACGGTTCGGATCTGCTCTTCCAGCTCCAGCAGATGCTTTTTGACTGAGAGAAGCTCTTCATAGATTGTGTTTTCCGTATTGACGGCCGCATTCTGGGAAAGATATCCGAAAGAAACGTCCCTGGAAAAGGTGACGCTTCCGGCATCCGCCTCCAGCTCCCCGACGATGATCCGGAGCAGCGTGGTCTTGCCCGCTCCGTTGATGCCGACGATAGCGGCTTTTTCGTGCTCTTCTATATGAAAGGAACAATTTTTCAGCACCTGTTTTTCCAGAAATGCTTTTTCGATATTCTGACAGGAAAGTATCATGTCCATTTCCTCCCTTTTCGCGTGATGTCAACGCCTATAGTTTACCTGCCGGCAGATGCGGTGTCAATCGGATGTTGCGGATTGACATGTTTTTAACGCAGTTTTATAATAGGGCAAAGGAAAAGGAGGCAGGCGAAGTTGGCAGACAAGGAGATTTCTCAGGCAGTAATCGCAAGGCTTCCCAGGTATTTCCGGTATCTGGGCGAACTCAGGGACGACGGGGTGGAGAGGATTTCCTCCCGTGAACTGTCCAGGCTCATGAACATCACCGCATCCCAGATCCGGCAGGATTTTAACAATTTCGGCGGGTTCGGGCAGCAGGGATACGGCTATAATGTGGAATATCTGTACACGGAAATCGCGAAGATTCTGGGGCTGGACAGAACCCACCATCTGATCATCATCGGCGCCGGCAATCTGGGACAGGCGCTGGCAAATTATGTGGATTTCGGGAAAAAAGGTTTTTTGGTCACCGGGATTTTCGATATCAATCCGGCTCTTTACGGCAGGCGGATCCGTGGAATCGAGGTGCGGCCCATGGAGGAAATGGCCGGATTCGTGCGCGAGCATAACGTGGATATCGCGGTCTTGACCGTGCCGAAGTCGGCGGCTGTGGGCGTGGCCGGACAGCTGGTCAGGGTGGGTATTTCCGCCATCTGGAACTTCGCCCATGTGGATCTGGATGTGCCCAAAGAGGTTCAGGTGGAAAACGTTCATCTGTCCGACAGCCTGATCCGCCTTTCCTACCTGCTCAACAGAGGAGGAACGGGAAAAGGCGGCGAAAAAGGAGGAATCTGATGGAATATCTCGTCACGTCGCAGGAGATGCGCTTCTGTGACCGCAATACGAGCGAGCGGTACCATATCCCGTCCGCAGTTTTGATGGAGCGGGCCGCACTGGCCTGTTTTTCAGTCATCGAGGAGAGGCAGGCGAAGATTCGGGCCGCCTGCGAACCTTTGGGCGCCAGGGCCGGAGACCGGGTTTTGGTAGCGGCCGGCTGTGGAAACAACGGCGGCGACGGGTTGGCCCTGGCCAGGCTTTTGCTTCAGGCCGGCTACCGGGTGGACGTTTCCCTGATCGGGCCGCAGGAGAGACAAAGTGACCTGATGTCCATGCAGCTGGAAGCTTTTCAGGCCTATGGGGGTGCGGTCAGGCGCAGCCTGCCGGAAGGAGAATATGATATCATTATAGACGCCATTTTCGGGGTGGGATTGACCCGCCCTCTGACGGGCGATTTTCTGGAAGCGGTGGAGTGGATTAACCGGATGCCCGCCTGGGTGCTTGCGGTGGATCTGCCCTCCGGCGTCTGCGCCGATACGGGAGCAGTTTTGGGAGCAGCGGTAGAAGCGGATGTAACGGTGACATTCGGGTTTCGAAAGCGGGGCGTATTCTTCTATCCGGGCGCACGGTATGCGGGCAGGGTGCTCTGCTTTCCCTGTGGAATCACTCCCGACGGCTTTCTGGGACAGTTTCCCCGGTGCTTTACCTATACCGGGCCCGTCGGGGAACTCCTTTCCCCGCGCCGCCCGGACGGCAATAAAGGGACTTTTGGAAAGGTCGCGGTATTCGCGGGACAGGAGGGGATGGCGGGAGCCTGCCTTCTGGCGGCCAGAGGCGCTTTCGGAACCGGCTGCGGCATGGTGAAACTGATCAGCCATCCGTCCAACCGCGTCCTTCTGCAGCGCGCTCTGCCGGAGGCCATGGTGGGATCCGATCCCCGGGAAGCCGCCGGATGGGCCGACGCCATCGTAGCCGGGCCCGGGCTGGGCACCGGAGAAGGGGCGAAAGAGCTGCTATCCTTTTTGCTGCGGGAGACGAAACAGCCTCTGGTGCTGGATGCGGATGCTCTTAACGTGCTGGCGCTGAATCGTGAAATGCTGGAGCAGCTGCAGCTGCTCCAGGAAAATCCCGATACCAGACGCCCGCTGATTTTGACCCCCCATCCCGGGGAAATGGCGCGGCTGGCGGATTGCAGCACATCCGAAGTGCTGGCGGATCCGTCCGCCTGCGCCCTCGTCTGGGCAGAAAAATTGTCCGCCGCAGTACTGTGTAAGACGGCCCGCACTGTGATCGCGTCCCCTTCGGGGGAGCTTTATGCCAACGGCAGCGGGAACAGCGGCATGGCCACCGCGGGCAGCGGCGATGTGCTGGCGGGGATTTTGGGAACTATGGCCGCTCAGAAAGAAGACCCCTTCGACGCGGCCTGTGTCGGAGTCTATCTGCACGGCCTGGCCGGGGATCTGGCGGCCCACGAAAAGGGGGAACGATCCATGACCGCCGGGGACCTGGCGGATAAAATCGCCGACTGCTTCAGGGGCGGCGTGGAAAGAAGGAAAACGGTTTGATGAAACATTACAGCAGGGTATGGGCTGAAATCGATCTGGATCGGCTCGATCATAACCTCCTCTCGATTCGGGAAAATCTGTCGGAAAAAACTTCCGTTATCGGCGTCGTCAAGGCGGATGGATACGGTCATGGGGCGGTTCCGCTCGCCAAAAAGATGCAGGAGCGCGACTTCGTTTCCGGCTTCGCCGTGGCCACTGCGGAGGAAGGGCTGATCTTAAGACGGGCGGGTATTTCAAAACCCGTGCTGGTGCTGGGGTATACCTTCCCGGAAGAATATGAGGACATGGTTCGGGAGGGGATCGGCGCGGCGGTTTTCACCGATGAGATGCTGAGCCGGATGAGCCGGACGGCTCTTTCTTTGCAACGGGAAATGAGAGTTCATGTGGCGGTGGATACAGGTATGTCCCGAATCGGTATCGAGCCTGACGATTCCGGCGCGGCCTTTGTGGATCGGACGGCCCATACGCCGGGGATCCGCCTGGACGGCATTTTCACCCATTTCGCCACGGCGGATGAGGCGGATAAGGAAAAGACCTTCCACCAGTTCTCCCGTTTCTCTGAATTGCTGCGGCTGGTAAAGAGCCGTTACGGGATTTCGATTCCCGTCCGGCACGTTTCCAACAGCGCTGCGGTTCTGGATCTGCCGCAGACCAATCTGGACGCGGTGCGGGCGGGCATCATTCTCTACGGTCTCTGGCCGTCGGATGAAGTGAATCGTTCCGCTGCCGACCTGCAGCCGATTCTCTCCCTTTACAGCAGGATCGCCTTCGTGAAGACATTGGAGGCGGGCAGGGAGATCAGCTACGGAGGCACCTTTCGTACCGAAGGGCTCACTCGCGTGGCGACTATCCCGGTTGGGTATGCGGACGGCTACCCGAGAGGGCTCTCCAACGGCGGCGATGTGCTCATCTGCGGAAAGCGGGCGCGGATCCTGGGGCGGGTCTGCATGGATCAGTTCATGGTGGACGTGACCCACATCCCGGAAGCGAAACAGGGAGATCCTGTGACGCTGATCGGGCGGGATGGGGCAGAACAAATCACCATGGAAGAGCTGGGTGAAAAATCGGGCCGCTTTAATTATGAACTGGCCTGCTGTCTGGGGAAAAGAGTTCCGCGTGTCTATCGAAGCGGCGGACAGACGGTGGCGACAAAGGACTACTTCGACGATCCGGGATGAGCCGCGGGCATTTTTACGGGCTGTCACGGTATACCTTCCGATAAAACGGGCAATACTGCTGTTATCCTCTATGGAAAGAAGAGAGAGGAAGGAAGGCGATGAATCAGGTGAAGCGAGGAGACATTTATTATGCGGATCTTCGGCCGGTCGTGGGTTCTGAACAGGGAGGAATCCGCCCCGTGCTGATCATACAGAACGATATCGGAAACAGGCACAGCCCCACGGTGATCTGCGCGGCCATCACTTCGAGAATGAATAAGACGAAGCTGCCCACGCATATCGAAATATATTCCGATCAATACGAGATCGAAAAGGATTCCGTCATCCTGTTGGAACAGCTGCGTACCATCGATAAAAAGCGTCTGAAAGACAAGGTGTGCCACCTGGATGCAGGCATTATGAAACGGGTCAACACCGCGCTGAAGGTCAGCCTGGAGCTGGATACATAAAGCCCTTCAGGACGGTCGTCTTGACGTTTTTTTTCCAAAATGATATGATAACCGAAAGCAAACACGAAAGAAACGAGGAGAGAGTATGTCTGGACATTCAAAATTTGCCAATATTAAGCACAAAAAAGAAAAAAACGACGCTGCAAAGGGAAAAATTTTTACCATCATCGGCCGTGAAATCGCGGTGGCGGTGAAGGAGGGCGGCCCGGATCCGGCGAACAACTTCAAGCTGGCGCAGGTGATCGCCAAAGCGAAATCCAACAATATGCCAAACGATACCATCGAGCGCGGTATCAAGAAGGCGGCGGGGGACGTAGGCAACGTCAATTATGAATACGTCACTTACGAAGGATACGGTCCCGGCGGAATCGCCATTATCGTGGATGCGTTGACGGACAACAAGAACCGCACTGCGGCCAATGTCAGGAGCGCCTTCACCAAGGGAAACGGCAACATCGGTACTCCGGGATGCGTGTCTTTTATGTTCGATAAAAAAGGACAGATCATCATCGATAAGGAAGAATGCGAGACCGATGCGGACGACCTGATGATGACGGCTCTGGATGCCGGCGCGGAAGATTTCTCAGAGGAGGAGGACAGCTACGAAATTCTGACGGATCCGGACTCTTTCGAGGAGGTTCGCAAGGCGCTGGAAGACGCCGGAATTCCGATGGCTCAGGCCGAAGTGACCATGATCCCTCAGAATTACGTACAGCTCACCGATGAGACCGCGCTGAAGGGCCTGCAGCGGACGCTGGATCTGCTGGATGAAGACGATGACGTTCAGGCGGTTTACCACAACTGGGACGAAGAATAAGAAAGAAGGAATACGATGAAGCAGCCTTACGCAAAAGAGACGATCTGTATCCAGTCCGGCTGGAAGCCGAAGAACGGGGAGCCCCGGGTGCTTCCCATCTATCAGAGCACTACATACAAATACGAAACTTCCGAGCAGATGGGACGGCTGTTTGATCTGGAAGAATCGGGGTATTTTTATACCCGGCTGGCCAATCCCACCAACGATTGTGTGGCACAGAAGATCTGCGAGCTGGAGGGCGGCGTGGCAGCCATGCTCACTTCCTCCGGCCAGGCGGCCAACTACTACGCGGTGTTCAATATCTGTGAGGCAGGAGATCACGTGATCCTTTCGTCCACCGTTTACGGCGGGACTTTCAATCTGCTCACCGTGACCATGAAGAAGATGGGTATTTCCTGCACCGTGGTGGATCCGGATTCGGATTATGATACGCTCTGCCAGGCCTTTTTGCCCAATACCAAATGCGTTATGGCGGAATCCATCGCCAATCCGGCGCTCGTGGTTCTCGATATCGAAAAGTTCGCCAAAGCTGCCCATGCGCACAATGTTCCTCTGATCGTGGACAACACGTTCCCGACTCCTATCAACTGCAATCCGTTTCGCTGGGGAGCGGACATCGTGACCCATTCCACCACCAAATATATGGACGGGCACGGGATGTGCGTGGGCGGTGCTATCGTGGATTCCGGCAATTTCGATTGGGCAGCATACCCGGACAAGTTCCCCGGTCTGTGCTTCCCGGATGAATCCTATCACGGCGTGGTCTATACGGAAAAATTCGGGAAGGCGGCTTATATTACCAAAGCCACGTCCCAGCTGATGCGGGATCTGGGGTCCATCCAGTCTCCGACGAACGCCTTTTTGCTCAATGTGGGGCTTGAGACGCTGCACCTGAGGGTGCCCCGCCACTGCGAGAACGCGCTGAAGGTAGCACAGTATCTGGAAGGGCATGAAAAGGTAGCTTGGGTGAACTACCCCGGATTAAAAAGCAGCAAATATTATGCTCTGGCGCAGAAATATATGCCCGACGGCACCTGCGGCGTCATCTCCTTCGGCCTGAAGGGCGGCCGGAAGGCTGCGGAGGAAATGATGGATCGGCTGAAGCTGGCGGCTATTGTCACCCATGTGGCGGACGCGCGAACCTGCGTCCTGCATCCGGCGAGCCATACCCATCGCCAGATGAATGAAGAACAGCTGAAGGAAGCCGGAGTGGCTCCGGATCTGATCCGCCTTTCCGTGGGCATCGAAAACGTGGAGGATATCCTGGCGGATCTGGAACAGGCGCTCTGACAAAGAGGGAAAACTCGGGGAGATATGGAGAAACGAAATCGATTCACCTGGTTTTTATATGCCTGCATCCTTTGTCTGTGTTTTTCTGTCGTCACCGCATCGCTGACCAGACTGATGGGTCTGCCCGTGCAATTCTATTTTCTGTTGACAGCGGCTGTGGTTGCGGCGGCGCTGCTCGCAGTCTATCTGCCTGCGCGGCTGATCGCGGCGAAATGGCGACCCGATACAGGCTGGATGTACGAAGGAAAAAAGGGGGTTTTTTCCTCCTTTTTTCTTCCTGCTGCCCTGACGGCATTGCTGATCTGTATTCGGCTCTTTTGCGCTGCTCCTGCAGGCGGCGCAGTGGAAACTCAGGCCTGCTATGGACAGGCGCTTTCCGGAGACCTGTTTTTCTCCCCTTTTTTGGGGGATCTGTATGCCTTTTTGCTATGGGCCGGCCTCCGTATTTTCTCAAAGGAGTGGGCGGTTTCCGGCATCAACCTGGCGTTGCAGGCGGCGGGGCTCCTGTTGTTCTATGAGGGGATCCGGAAGCTAAACGGTGCCTTCTGCGGGATGATAGCGGCTTTTGCGGTGATTTTCCTTCCGCCTTTTTCGGATAGCGCTGTGGCGGCGGAACCCCAGAGCCTGTTGTTTTTGTTCGCTTCTCTTATGATCTGGCTCTGCGGCCTGTTCGCCTCCAAAGGCGGGAAAAAGAGGGGGATTCGCGCCTTTTTCCTCGTTTTCGTCAGCGTTCTGTGCGGGATGGAAATTCTGATCGCGCCCCTCTTGTCAGCTGTATTTTTTTTCTGGCTGGCCGTCATATTCTGCTGCCTCCGTTCCAACAGGATGCGCGGCCTTGGAATGGCAGCGGCGCTCTGCGGCGCACTGTGCGGATTTTGCTTCCTGCTGCTGATCGGAGCGTTGGCCCGGGGGGAAAGGGGAACGCTGGCCGGGCAGGTGGCGATCCTTTTGCAGTCCTGGCTGGCGCCGGATGCGGTTCTGGGTACGGATGCGGTTTTACACAGCCCTTCCATACAGGACTATTGGATGACGCTGGCGGTCTTCGTCCCGGCCATGTTCGCGTTGTTCACCCCGGATGCGAACGGTCGGCGCGGAAGCGATTATTTTCCAGCCTGGGTGATTTTGCTGGGCGCCGCGGCGTTTTGGGAAACTGTGTCCAAAGCGCCCCTGCAGGAACAGGGGTTGCGCTTTGCGTGCCTGGGCGTCTTCGCCGGGATGGGAATCCGGAACATGTTCTTCGTCCTGCACGGAATGCAGCCTGCGGAAGAAAAGGGCGTGGAAAAACGGGAACCGGAGGAATTCGTCCGCCGGAATCCGCCTCTTTCCAGACCGGCTCCCGGCGAATATCTGGAAAATCCGCTTCCGGTGCCCAAACGCCATAAAAAACGGGAAATGGATTATGGGTTCGAACCGCAACAGGATCAGATGTACTATGAAATCCCCGTAGCGGACAACGATGATTTCGATCTGAAAGAATAAAAGTAAGAGTTCGGCCCATTACATAAAATGCGCACTCCTGCACATACTTCTTCTGACAGCGAAAGAAAGTACAGGCAGGAGTGATTTTTTATGGGAAAGAAAGAAGAACAGGAAAAACATCGGGATGAACGGGTACAGGAGACAGGGCAGATGACGCTGGAGGGAACGGATGACAACGGTTCCATCCATCTGCTGACCATTATCGGAGAAATCGAAGGACACGACAATCTGGGCAGCTCCTCAAAGACGACCAAGTACGAGCATATCCTTCCCCAACTGGCAGCCATTGAAGACAGCGCCCGCATTGACGGGCTGTTGGTTCTGCTCAATACCATGGGAGGGGACGTGGAAGCAGGACTGGCCATCGCGGAAATGATCGCCTCTTTAAGCAAGCCCACGGTCTCTCTGGTGCTGGGAGGGAGTCATTCCATCGGGGTTCCCATCGCTGTGAGCGCGGACTATTCCTTTATCGTTCCTTCGGGAACTATGGTGATCCATCCGGTGCGGATGAGCGGCACCGTTATCGGTGCACCTCAGACATTTGATTATTTCCGGCAGATCCAGGACAGGATCACGGGCTTCGTATGCAGTCATTGCAACATAACCCAGAGCCGTATGGAGGAGTTGATGATGAATCAGGGCATGCTCACAAAAGATCTGGGAACCATTCTCGTGGGGCAGGAAGCGGTGCGGGAAGGCATCATTTCCGAGGTCGGCGGTATTCGGGAAGCGGTGCAGAAAATCCATCGGCTGGCCCGGGGCAGGAAAAAGAAAAACAGCAATAGTGACAAGGGAAAAATTAAGTGATATACTATAGTAGATTCGGTTTGCTTTCCGGATCATGGAGGAAATCATTATGGCATCATCTGCTCGGAGAAGCAGAAAAAAAACGACCGCTTCCGCAGGAAGGAAAGGGAGCGGGAACAGTACGAAAGCGAAACGGACGGCAACCAGAACGGCAGAGGAGAGCGCCATAGCCAGCGAAGTGATCTTAATCGGCATCTTCGCCCTGACCGTTCTGCTGTTTTTGTGCAATTTCGGGGTCATCGGCGTAGTGGGGGATGCGGTCAGCCGGGTCATGTTCGGCGTGTTCGGGTTGACCGCTTATGTGGTACCCATCCTCGCCTTTGTAGCTGTGGCGTTCGGCATTTCCAACCAGGGAAACCGTATCGCGATCATGAAGCTGACTGCTGGGATCGTCCTCTTTTTCCTGATCGGTATGGTCTGTGCGCTGGTCACCAGCAGCGCGCCCATGATGGAAACCTACTCGGTAGCGGATCTTTATGCGGAGTGCGCGCAGAACCGGTCGGGAGGAGGCGTCCTGGCAGGATCTCTTGTGTGGGTGCTGCATCACTTTTTGGGAATGGTCGGAACCGTGCTGTTCCTGCTCGTCCTGGCTGTGATCTGCGGGGTGATCCTCTCGGAACGCTCGCTGGTAGGCAGCGTGAAGTCCTCAGGGAAGCGGGTCTATGAGAGCGCCAGATCCGACGCGCAGCTTCGGCGGGAGCGCAGCGAAAAGCGAAGGGAAGAGGCACAGGTTCGCAGACAGGAAGCGCTGGAGAAAAAAGAGGAAGCGCTGGCGCGCCGTCAGGAAAAAGAACAGCGTCTCCGGGAGGAAGAAGCCCGCCGGGACGCGGAACGGATCCTGCGCATGGATCGGAAAGCTTCCGGCATTACGGCGGACACGGATCTGAAGAAGGAGGCGGCCAGACGGAGCCGGGAAGACATTCACGAGATCACGTTGAACGATTCCGGGCAGGAAGTGACCGAAGTACATAATATCTCACCCTTCGGGCGCCCGGATCAGATCGCACAGCCGGAGGGAGAGCCGGAAGAAGAACAGGCGGAATTCCGGAAAGCGCCGGACGACTCACAACCGTTGACGGAGCCGGAAGAAGCTGCGGGGATGCAGGAATTTCCCGGGGATATCGAGAGCTGGAAGGAGATTCCTGCGGTTTCCACGGAAACGATCCAGGCCCGGGAAGCGGACGTATACCGGGATATGAAGGAAGTCAGCATTCCGCAGATTCGTCAAGAGGAAAGGCTGAAGCGGGAAGAAATTTCCGACAGGCCGGTAGCAAAAAAAGCGACCTCCTCGCATGTCGCCGGAGAGCAAAGCGGGCGGGCGCCCGTCGCCACCGGCGTGGCAAAGCCCCAGCCCAGGCCTTATCGCTTCCCGCCCTTAAGCCTGCTCAAACCGCCGAAAAGCAAAGGAGCGGGAGACAGCGGACGGCATCTGAAAGAAACGGCCGCCCGCCTGCAGGAAACCCTTCTTACATTTGGCGTCCGCGTCACGATCACGGATATCAGTCAAGGGCCTTCCGTCACCCGGTACGAGCTTCAGCCGGAGCAGGGGGTGAAGGTAAGCAAAATTCTGAGTCTGGCGGACGATATCAAGCTGAATCTGGCTGCCACGGACATCCGTATCGAAGCGCCCATTCCTGGAAAGGCCGCCATAGGGATAGAGGTGCCCAATAAGGAGAACACGGCCGTGGCCTTAAGGGAACTTCTGGAATCGAAGGATTTCCGCGAATTCCCTTCAAACCTGGCCTTCGCTGTGGGCAAGGACATCGCCGGCAAAGTGGTGGTGTCCGATATCGCGAAAATGCCGCATATGCTCATCGCCGGAGCTACGGGTTCCGGAAAATCGGTCTGTATCAATACGCTGATTATGAGCATCTTATATAAAGCGCGTCCGGAGGATGTGAAACTGATTCTGGTGGATCCGAAAGTGGTGGAACTGAGCGTTTACAACGGCATTCCGCATCTGCTCATCCCCGTGGTGACGGATCCCAAGAAGGCCTCCGCAGCCCTTCAGTGGGGCGTGGCGGAGATGAGCGACCGTTATCGGAAGTTCGCGGATTTCAACGTACGGGATCTGAAAGGATATAATCAGAAAGTTTCCCAGATGGAGCAGAAGGGGGATCCGGATGCGCCCGGGAAACTGCCCCAGATCGTCATCATCGTGGACGAGCTGGCAGACCTGATGATGGTGGCGCCGGGGGAAGTGGAAGAATCCATCTGCCGTCTGGCCCAGCTGGCCAGGGCGGCCGGAATCCATCTGATCATCGCCACCCAGCGACCTTCCGTGGACGTGATTACGGGTCTGATCAAAGCCAATATGCCAAGCCGCGTAGCCTTCGCCGTTTCCAGCGGCGTGGACTCCCGGACTATTCTGGATATGAACGGGGCGGAAAAGCTGCTCGGAAAAGGGGATATGCTCTTTTATCCCCAGGGGTATTCAAAGCCTGCCCGGATTCAGGGCGCCTTCGTTTCGGACGGGGAAGTTTCCGATGTGGTGGATTTCCTGAAGAATCAGGCTATCGGAAACGTCTACAGCCAGGATATTGAAGAAAAGCTCAAAAGCATCGGCTCCGGACAGGGAGCGTCCGCGCCCGGTACGGGATCGGAACGGGACGAATATTTCGTGGAAGCCGGTCAGTTTATCATCGAGAAGGACAAGGCTTCCATCGGCATGTTGCAGCGGGCCTTTAAGATCGGCTTCAACCGCGCTGCCAGGATCATGGATCAGCTGGCGGAAGCCGGCGTGGTAGGGGAAGAGGAAGGAACCAAACCCAGGAAAGTGCTGATGTCGCCGGAGCAGTTTGAACAGTACATAGAAGAATCCGTATGAGGAAAGGAGTGCCATCCATGAAGACAGATATTGAAATCGCACAGGAAGCGAAGATGGAGCCCATCGTCAGGGTTGCGGAAAGCCTCGGGATCGGAGAGGACGATCTGGAGCTGTACGGGCGCTACAAAGCGAAGATATCGGAAGATTACATCAGGTCTATTCAGGATCGCCCGGACGGAAAGCTGATCCTGGTCACCGCCATCAATCCCACACCTGCCGGGGAAGGGAAGACGACGACCAGCGTCGGGCTGGGAGAAGCTTTCGGCCAGCTGGGAAAGAAGGCGGTCATCGCCCTGAGGGAGCCCTCTCTGGGGCCCTGTTTTGGCATCAAGGGAGGCGCTGCGGGAGGCGGTTATGCCCAGGTGGTTCCCATGGAGGACTTAAACCTGCATTTCACCGGGGATTTCCACGCCATCACCTCGGCCAATAATCTGCTGGCGGCCCTTTTGGACAATCACATTCAACAGGGCAATGAGCTGGGAATCGATACCCGTCAGGTGGTGTGGAAGCGATGCGAAGACATGAACGATCGGGTTCTGCGCAATATCGTGGTGGGCCTGGGAAGCAAAGCGGACGGCACGGTGCGGGAAGATCATTTCGTCATCACGGTGGCTTCCGAAATCATGGCTATTCTCTGTCTGGCGACGGATATGGCCGACTTGAAAGAGCGCCTTTCCCGGATCGTGGTCGCCTATAATTTCGCCGGCCAGCCCGTAACCGCAGGGGACTTAAAGGCAGTGGGAGCCATGGCAGCCCTGCTCAAGGACGCCATCAAGCCCAACCTGATTCAGACGCTGGAGCACACCCCTGCAATCGTACATGGGGGGCCCTTCGCCAATATCGCCCACGGCTGTAATTCGGTCCGTGCCACGAAAACCGCGCTAAAGACCGCGGATTACGTGATCACGGAGGCGGGGTTCGGCGCGGATTTGGGCGCAGAAAAATTCTTCGACATCAAATGCAGGATGGCCGGCCTGAGGCCGGACGCCGTGGTTTTGGTAGCCACGGTGAGAGCGCTGAAATACA
Organism: Clostridiales bacterium; assembly: GCA_003343625.1. GTDB lineage: Bacteria > Bacillota > Clostridia > Lachnospirales > Lachnospiraceae > Gallintestinimicrobium > Gallintestinimicrobium pullicola. The sequence goes on along the minus strand of QAKV01000005.1, from coordinate 73,584 downwards.
ACGGAGGGGTGCCGAAGGCACAGTTGTCCGAAGGGAATCTGGATGCCCTCAAAAAAGGCATCGTGAATCTGGAAAAGCACATCGAAAACATTCAGAAATTCGGCGTTCCCGTGGTCGTGACCCTCAATTCCTTCGTCACCGATACGCAGGAGGAAACGGACTACGTGCGGGCCTTCTGCGAGGAGAGAGGCTGTGAATTCGCCCTTTCCGAGGTCTGGGAAAAAGGCGGCAAAGGCGGTATCGCCCTCGCCGGGAAAGTGCTAAAAACCCTGGAAGAAAAGAAGAGCGACTTCCACGTCTTATACGATCAGTCCCTCCCGATCCGGGAAAAAGTCGGCATCGTGGCCAGGGAAATCTATGGGGCGGACGGAGTCGTCTGGAGTCCTGCGGCCGCGCGTCAGGCGAAGAAGCTGGAAGAGCTCGGGTTCGGCGATCTGCCGGTGTGCATGGCCAAAACCCAGTATTCCCTCTCCGACAATCCGGAGCTTCTGGGCAGGCCGGAAGGCTTCGAGATCAGCGTGCGCGAAATCTACGTGTCCGCAGGGGCCGGCTTTATAGTGGTGCTCACCGGGGCTGTGATGACCATGCCGGGACTTCCCAAACAGCCTGCTGCATTCGGCATCGACGTGGACGAATCAGGCAAAATTACGGGGCTGTTTTGATCGTTTACAGTTTTCAGACGGAAAGGAATGACATCCTATGGCTCAGATAATAGACGGAAAGGCCATCGCGGCCCGGATTCGGCAGGAAGTAAAAGAAGGGGTGGAGGAGCTTCACAGGCAGGGCAAGACGGTGACGCTGGCCGTGATTCAGGTGGGAGATGATCCCGCTTCCTGCGTATATGTCCGCAACAAGGAAAAAGCGTGCAGGGAGTTGTCCATCCACAGCCTGATTTACCGGCCGTCGGACTCCATCCCGGAGGAGGAACTGCTGGCGCTGATCGGGGATCTCAACGCGCGGGAAGACGTGGACGGCATCCTCGTCCAGCTCCCGCTGCCCGGGCACATCTCGGAGAAGAAAATCCTCATGGCCATCGACCCGGCCAAGGACGTGGACGGTTTTCATCCGTATAACGCAGGAGCCCTCGCCTGTGGGGAACCGGGCTTCGTGCCATGCACCCCTGCGGGGATCATCCAGCTTTTGAAACGATCTGATATCTCCATCAGCGGAAAGGAATGCGTGGTAGTTGGCCGGAGCAATATCGTGGGAAAACCGGTAGCGCAGCTTTTGCTCCGGGAAAACGGAACGGTGACCATCGCCCACTCCAAGACCGAAAATTTAAAAGACGTTACTTCCCGGGCGCAGATTCTGGTGGTGGCGACGGGGCAGCCGGAAATGATCACCAGGGAGTATGTGCGCCCGGGGGCAGCCGTCATCGATGTGGGAATCCATCGGGATGAGAACAATAAACTGCGGGGAGACGTGAATTATGCGGACGTATTCGACGTGGCAGGAGCCATCACACCGGTTCCGGGAGGCGTCGGCCCCATGACGATCGCCATGCTGATGCAAAACTGCCTGGAAGGAGCGAGGCGCTCTTTCCTGAAGACGAATTCCCCGCAGGAAGCTACGGGGCATCAGGCCTGATACCCAGAAGGGCGGGAAGGAAAATGTCCGATGAAATGTCCGAACTGTGGCGCGTGGATGAAGGACGGCCAAATGTACTGCGAGCGTTGCGGCAGGGAAATTCAGATCGTCCCGGAATTCGAACCCGAACTGGAGAACAGCATCCACACGACTTTATCCAATGTGGCGACCGAAATTACGTCGCCTTCCGGCGGCCCGAAACGGCCTTCCGGGAAAACAGGAAAATGGAAAAAATTTCATAAACCCGGGAAAAACGCTCAAAAGGCTTTTCGGATCCTTCTTTCCATCCTGTTGGGAGTGGGATGTCTGGGCGTTATCGTAGCCGGAGTGAGGCGTTTTCTTCCGGATTATCAGTACCGGCGTGCTCAACAGCTGATAGAGGAAGAGGACTATCAGGGAGCGCTTCCGTTTTATCAGCGGGCGGCCAGCCTTTCCCCCAACAGCCTGTCCTGTCTGAACGGACTGTCCGCCTGTTATTATATGCTGGGAGAATATGGGGAAGCGGAAGAGGTCTGTCTGGAGATGCTGGCGCTGGAAGGATCCAACGAAGCGGCTTATCAGCGCCTCGTTTCCATCTACGAACAGCGACAGGAATATGAGAAGATCAATGATCTGATGCAGGAATGCAGAAGCCAGGACATCATCAGCATGTATCTGGACTATATGGCGAATCCGCCGCAGTTCGAACCCTCGGGGGGTACTTACCACGAGGTGCAGAACGTCAAGCTGATCAGCAATGCGGCCGGAACCATTTACTATACCACGGACGGCAGTGTGCCGGACGAAAACAGCCAGGTTTACACGAGCCCTATCGTGATGGAATCCGGCGTCTATACGATCAGCGCCTTTTTCATCAACGAATACGGAGTCAAAAGCGATGTGGTAACGGAGAGCTTCTCCATCGATGTCAGCGTACCGGCCCCTCCCGAGATCAGCCCGGCCTCCGGAACATACGAAAAGCCGGAGCAGATCGTAGTGGAAATTCCGGAGGGCTGCAAGGTTTATTATACGACTGACAGGTCAGATCCCACGGCGACGAGCAGACAATATGAGTCGCCCATCTGGATGCCGGCGGGCTATTCCACCTTCCGATTTGCGGTGATTTCTCCGGGCGGGGTGGTGGGGGAAGTGACGGAGCGGCAGTATACGCTGGATCTGCACGCGGTGCTGAGCATGGAGGCCGCCTCCAATCAGCTCCTTTTGACCCTGAAGAACGCCGGCGCGATCCTGAACATTCAGGGGGATTTGCCGGATCGGGAAGGGCACAACCTGTATACATACAGATATGCGCTGACCATCAACGACAACAACTATTATCTCTACCGGGAATATTATGAGGAAACGGCCGGCATCAGCAACGCCACCGGTAATGATTATGTGGTAAACTATATGTCCGGAGAATGTTACCGGGCTATACAGCAGGAAGACGGAACCTGGAAACTGTACACGATTCAGGAGGATGAGGAGGAAACCTCCTCCGAAGAAGGGTTCTGAATATAAAGTCCCGGACGGGGCGGAAAGGTGAAAGATTATGTATCCTATTTTACGAGCAAAAGAACTTACGACCAACATCTTTCTGATGGACGTAGAGGCCAGACGCGTCGCGGATTCCTGTCTGCCTGGGCAGTTCGTAATCGTGCGCACACGGGAGGATGGCGAGAGGATTCCGCTGACCATCTGCGATTATGACAGAGAAGCGGGAACGATAACCATCGTATTCCAGATCGTGGGCGCAGGTACGTTCGAAATGGCGAAGCTGAAAGCAGGGGATGCGTTTCACGATGTGGTAGGCCCCCTGGGACAGCCCTCAGAGCTGACGAAAGAAACCGCGGAAGAGCTGAAGAAAAAGCGCATCCTCTTCGTGGCAGGCGGCGTTGGCACTGCGCCGGTCTATCCTCAGGTGAAATGGCTGAAAGAGCAGGGCGTTTCGGCGGATGTGATCGTGGGCGCCAAGACGAAAGATCTGCTCATTCTGGAGGATGAGATGAAGGCCGTGGCGGGCGACCTGTACGTGACTACGGACGACGGATCCTACGGCAGGAGCGGCATGGTAACCAAGACGATTCAGGATCTGGTGGAGCAGGAGGGAAAACAGTACGATCTCTGTATCGCCATCGGACCGATGATCATGATGAAATTCGTCTGTAAGCTGACGAAGGAACTCTCTATTCCCACAGTGGTGAGCTTGAACCCGATCATGGTAGACGGCACGGGTATGTGCGGCGCCTGCCGCGTCACCGTAGGCGGGGAAGTGAAGTTCGCCTGCGTAGATGGCCCGGAGTTCGACGGCCATCTGGTGAATTTCGACGAAGCGATGCAGCGTCAGCAGATTTACAAGACAGAAGAAGGCAGGGCGTTTCTGGCAGCGAAAGAAGGCGCAACCCATCACGGCGGCTGCGGACATTGTAATTGACAGGGAAAGGAAGGTTGACTATGGGAGACGTATGGAAGAAAGTGCCGGTCCGGGAACAGGACGCAAAGGTGCGCGCTACGAATTTTGAAGAAGTTTGTCTGGGTTATAACATGGAAGAAGCCATGGAAGAGGCCCAGAGATGTTTAAACTGTAAAAATGCCCAGTGCGTGAAGGGATGTCCGGTATCCATCGACATTCCGGGCTTCATCGAAAAGGTCAAAGGAGGGAACATCGAGGAAGCGTATCAGGTGATCAGCGAATCCAGTGCTCTTCCGGCTGTCTGCGGGCGGGTGTGCCCCCAGGAGAGTCAATGCGAAGGCAAATGCATCCGCGGTGTGCGGGGAGAGGCTGTTTCCATCGGCAAGCTGGAGCGCTTTGTGGCTGACTGGGCCAGAGAGCAGGGCATCCGTCCGGAAGGGGCGAAGGAAAAGAAAGGGAAGAAGGTGGCCGTCATCGGCTCCGGCCCCGCCGGCTTAACATGTGCGGGAGATTTGGCGAAAATGGGCTATGACGTGACTATTTTCGAAGCGCTGCACGAGCCGGGCGGCGTGCTGGTTTACGGCATCCCTGAATTCCGTCTGCCCAAAGACGAGGTGGTCAAAAAAGAAATCGAGAACGTGAAATCCCTGGGCGTGGAGATTGAGACCAACGTGATCGTGGGCAAATCCGTCACTATCGATCAGCTGTTGACGGAGGAGGGCTACAGCGCAGTCTTCATCGGCTCCGGAGCCGGCCTTCCCAAATTCATGGGAATTCCCGGGGAGAATGCCAACGGCGTGTTCTCCGCCAACGAATATCTGACCAGGAGCAATCTGATGAAGGCGTTTCAGGAGAACTCCCCTACGCCCATTATGAAGAGCCGTAAAGTGGCTGTGGTAGGCGGCGGAAATGTGGCTATGGATGCCGCCAGAACCGCGCTCCGGTTGGGCGCGGAAGTCCATATCGTATACAGAAGAAGCGAAGAGGAGCTGCCTGCCCGGGTGGAAGAAGTCCATCATGCGAAGGAAGAAGGCATCATTTTCGACCTTCTGACCAATCCTGTGGAAATCCTGGAAGATGAAAAAGGATGGGTCAAAGGGATGACTTGTGTGAGGATGGAATTGGGCGAACCTGACGCTTCCGGCAGAAGGCGTCCGGTAGTGATTCCCGGCTCCGAATTCACTTTGGAGCTGGATACTGTGATCATGGCTCTGGGAACTTCTCCTAACCCCCTGATTTCCTCGACCACGGAAGGACTCGATACCAATAAGTGGAAATGCATTGTCGCGGAAGAAGAAAATGGCCGGACCAGCAAGGAAGGCGTATTCGCCGGAGGCGATGCCGTAACGGGAGCCGCTACGGTGATTCTGGCCATGGGCGCCGGTAAAGCGGGCGCAAAGGGCATCGACGAGTATCTGTCCGGTAAGGCCTGAGAAAAGGATGACGAAGGAGAAGGGGATTTCAATATGGTAAACCACATTGTGTTATGGAGCTTGAAACCCGAGCTGTCCGAAGAGGAGAAACAGGAGGCGAAAGCCGAGATCAAACGGCGCCTGGAAGGAGTGAAAGATCGGGTGGAAGGCGTGATCAGCCTGGAGGTGAGGGCGCAGGGCCTTCCCTCCTCCAGCCGGGATCTGGCGTTGATTTCCTCCTTTGTGAGCAGAGAGGCGCTTGAAGGGTATCAGACCCATCCCGCCCATCTGGAAGCGGCGTCCTATGTGAGGGCGAAGACCTGCGACAGAGCGTGTTTTGATTACGAAGGATAAGGGGGGGACAGGTCATGCCGTGGTGCCCGAAATGTAAAAACGAATATGTGGAAGGGGTTGCCGTCTGCGCGGATTGCGGTTGCCCGCTGGTGGATCAACTGGAAGAAGAAGGATATCTCCTCTACAAAGGTTCTGATGAGGACTGCAGGCAACTGGCCGATTTCCTGTTTTGCGGCGGGATCAAATCCGCTTCCTTCAGCCCGATGGAGGATGGGGGCAGCGCGGTGACCGTGGACGAGACCCAGAGCCGGAAAGCGGAGCAGATGGCCGCCGTATTCTGGAAGGAGAAAGCGAAAGAAGACTGGTTGGAAAAGCCCCCGGTCAAAGAGGATCCGGAAGGCGATGACGAGTTCGCACAACCCGACGACTTCCCCAATTCCGTTCATCTGGGGAGGATGATGCGGGGGCAGGAGTCCGGCGGGGTATATGAAGCCGCTTCCAAAAAAGCGGAGGAATTCAAATCCGGCGCTTATACGCTGCTCATCGTGGGAATCGCCGGAATGATCGCCCTGGGGCTGCTCCTGTCAGGGGTTCTGCCGGTGCGGCTGAACCCTTCCTCCCAGTTTTTGACCTGTCTGGTCATGGCCACCTTGTTTCTGGTTTTCATCGTTATGGGAATGCTTTCCTTCCGTTCCTACCGCGAGCAGAAGGGAAAGGCTGTCCGGGAGAGCTCCTTAAAGGAAGAGCTGACGCGCTACTGCAGGGAAACCCTGGACGCATCCACCATCGACCTGGCCGCGGGGGTGGAAGGGACGGATGCCGAAGAAGTGCGGTATTTCAAGCGTATGGAACAGATGAAACAGACGATTTCGCAGAATTTTGTAAACCTGGAAGACGGATATCTGGAGAGCTTTTTGGATGAAATTTATCCGAAGGTGTTCGAAGAATCGAAAGAAACGGAGAAAGATCTGTGAAAATCACCGTTCTCGCAGTGGGCAAAGTGAAGGAAAAGTTCTTCAGGGAGGCCATAGATGAATACAAAAAGCGTCTCAGCCGATACTGCAGGCTCGAGATTATCGAAGTGGAGGACGAACGCGCTCCCGAAAGCTTAAGCCCCGCCCAGGAGATACAGGTAAAGGCCAGGGAAGGGGAGGCCATTCTGAAAAAGATTCCCCCGAAGGCCTGGTGCATCGCGTTGGCCATCGATGGCAGGAAAATGGATTCTCCGGGATTTTCCGGAAAGCTGGAATCTTTGGCCCTGGCTCAGAAAAGCCATTTGGTTTTCCTCATCGGCGGCTCATTGGGGCTGTCCGACGAGGTTTTGAAACGGGCGGACGAGCGCGTGAGTTTTTCCGATATGACTTTCCCCCATCAGCTGATGCGCGTGATTTTGCTGGAACAGATCTACCGCGGATTTAAAATCTCGTGCAACGAACCTTACCATAAATGAGATTTGGTGAAATCGATTGAAAGACATTGATCTGGAATAGAAATATGAAAAAGACCATTCTTTGGGCGGGCCTTCTGGTCGGCGCCTGTCAGGCCTTAGGCTTAGCAATGGAAAAATTGGAAACGGGAAAGGCTGCCCTTTTGGCAGCCCTTCCTTTCTGCGCGGTTACGGGCGCGATCTGGGCGGCAGGGACCGCTCTTTTTTTCGCGGGAGCCCGGATGGCAGGGCGCAGATTGCTGCCGGATCGACTGGCATACGATCCGGAAAGGGCATTGCCCGGGGGATGGTTTGCCGGAATTTGGATCATTTTGTTCGTTTCCTGGATTCCCTGCTGGCTCGCTTACTTTCCCGCCATCTATTCCTATGATGGAGAGCCGCAGCTGATTCAGTACACTACGGGCGCTTTCGACAACCACCATCCGATCCTGCATACGCTGTTTTTGGGCGGCTGCTACGATCTCGGGAAATTTCTACAGGAAGAATGCGGGATTCCTCTGGACGGCATGGCGTTTTATGCTCTGCTTCAGATGCTCTTTTTGGCCTTCGCGTTCGCCTGCAGCATTTCCTTTCTGCATCGCTGCGGGGTTCGTCGAAGCGTGCTGGTCGCGGCCATCGCGTGGTTCGCCCTCTTTCCAGTTCATCCGCTTATGGCGGTGACGACCACGAAAGACACTCTTTTTGCCGCTTTTTTCCTGCTCGCTTTCGTGGGACTTAGCCGGACGATGCTCCTTCGCAAAATCGGGCGCTTTTGGGAAGGGACCGGCTTGTTTCTTTCCGCTTTGGGAATGATGCTGTTTCGGAAAAACGGGGTCTATTTGATGATCGGAGTCTGCGCCGTGCTGTTCCTCGTCTGTGCATTTTCACGTTGGAAGAAAAGAGGAGGGTTCAGGTTCTTTTCTGGCCTCCTTTTAGGATGCGCGCTATGCATTTTGACCTTTTTTGCCTGTGACGCAGGGCTGATGGCAGCCACCGGCGCACGGCAGGGAGAGGCGGCGGAAGCCTTAAGCATCCCCATTCAACAGCTGGCCCGGACGTTTAAGAGCAATCAAAACAGCCTGACGCCCGATGAGATGGAGTCGCTCTGCGCCTATATTCCGCAAAAAGGGCTGGAAAATTATCGCCCGTCTATTTCCGATGGGGTAAAGCTGTATTTCAATAATGAAAGGTTTGCAGAAGACCCAGCCGGTTTTTTCCGAATCTGGATGCATCTCCTGAAAAAATATCCCGGTTCCTATGCGACCGCCTTTCTCTATCACACCATGGGGAGCTGGTATCTGATGGATACCTCCCACTGTACGGTATATAAAGACTGGTGGCGGGATCGCACCGGCTACTTTATCACGGATGCTGTGCCGGTCTTCGCGGGAGATTTCGTCAAAAAAGAAAACCTGCTTCCTTCGGTGCAGAATTTCTATGAAGCGATCGCGACTGGCTGCGTCCACCAACGCTTCCTGCCCCTCAGAATTCTGTTTTCTCCCGCTTTTTTCTGCTTCTGCACGGCATTTTGCTGCCTGGCCCTTTGCCTGCGCAGGCGATCCGGACTTTGGCTGCCCTGTTCTGCGGTGCTCCTCTATCTGGCTACAGTGGTCGCAGGGCCCTGCATTCTGGTTCGCTATATCTACCCCTTCATGGCGCTGCTTCCGATTTTGGCGGTGCTGACTCTGTCCGGGCGAGGGCCGGTGTCTTTGAAAGGGGAGAAAAACGGAGTATTAGAATCCGCCCCCTCCTCATAAAATGGAATATGAGCAGAAAACAATTTCCAAAAAACGCGAAGGAACTGATAGTGGACTCCCTGAAGCTCCCGCGGGATATGGCCATGGGAGCCTGCATTGTCACCGCCGTGGGAAATGATCAGGTAATGGTGGAAAACTACCGGGGAATTCTGGAATATACGCCAAACAGCATCGTTCTTCAATCCAAAACATGCAGGATCGCGTTCTGCGGCTGCGGCCTTCGGATCGCATACTATACCAATGAGGATATGAAAATCGAGGGGAAGATCTCCGAAATCCGATATCTTTGATGGAGGCTGCATGATAGGAATCATTCGTTATCTGAAAGGGTATGTGAAAATCCGGGTGTGGGGCTACTCGCCGGAACGTTTTATGAATCTGTGTACCAATCGGGGCATCTTCCTGTGGGGGCTTTCGGGAGATGGCAGCTATTACACCATGTATATGAGCCTTTCCGATTATTTCACAATCCGGGACATCGTGAAAAAGACAAAAACGAGAGCAGCCGTTCTGGAAAGACACGGGCTGCCTTTTTTTTTGAGGGATGTCCGAAAGAGAAAAGCGTTTCTGGCCGGGATCGCCCTATGCTTTCTGTTCCTCCTGGCCATGTCACGCCGGATCTGGTCGATTTCACTGGAGGGAAATCAATTCGTAACGGATGACGAGCTGACGCTCTTTTTACAGGAACAGGGCGTGGAGTATGGAGTGGCCAAAAGAGGCCTCAATTTGCAGGGGCTGGAGGAAGCCCTTCGGGAAGCTTTCCCCCTCGTGACCTGGACTTCTGCTACACTGGAAGGCACGAAACTCACCGTGAGGATTCGGGAGAACGAACTGCCGAGCCAGGAGGAGTATGCCATGGATGAAAAGCGCTATGCGGCGGGCGCTGATCTGACGGCTGCGAAAGACGGCGTGGTGGCGCAGATCCTGACCAGATCGGGGATCCCAAAGGTGAAAGCCGGGGACGAAGTAAAAAAGGGGGATGTCCTCATCAGCGGGCTGATTCCCGTGAACAACGACGACGGCACCGTGCGGGAATGGGACGGCGTGGTGGCGGACGGCGACGTGGTGCTTACCTGTCTGAGGCCCGTCTCGCTCGCACAGCCGCTCAGTTATCAATACAAAAATTATACAGGGAGGGAAAAACGATATCGCTTTTTTACCATCGGAAACCGACGATATTCCTTTCCCCTTGCGGATTGCGGTTTCCTGCGCTACGACGAAGTGACGGAAGAAAAGAGGGCCTGTCTGTTCGGCCAGATCGACCTGCCCTTCTGGACAGGAACCATCCTGTGTCGGGAATATCTGCCCGTGGACGCCATGTATGACGAGGAGACGGCAGCGCAGCTGCTCTTGGCGCGACTGGAAAAAAATATTGGGGGTTTGGAAGAAAAGGGGGTACAAATTATACAAAAAGATGTTAAAATAATAAGAAAAGCGGATACCCTCACCCTTCAGGGAGAGCTGACGTCGCTCGAGGCGGCTGTGGTTTTAAGGCCCGTCGATCTGCCCGGGGGAGAGGAGTCGTCCGAAGAACAGACCGGGAGCGAAAGGAATGGCATTTGAGGAAAAGGAACTGGAAATGGACGCTGCCCACATCGCCAATGTGTTCGGGCAGTTCGACCGGTATGTCAGGAAGCTGGAGCGGGCCTTTTCGGTCACGATAGTGGATCGGGACGGCGCGGTGAAAGTCAGGGGAGAAGAGGAGCGGGTCAATATGGCCGTTTCCGTCCTGGCGCAGCTTTTGGAAATTTCGAAGAGAGGAAACCAGATTCAGGAACAGAATGTGGATTATGCGATAGCGATGACGATGGAAAAAAACGACGATGCGCTGCTGGTGATCGATGACGATCTGATCTGCCATACGGTGAGCGGGAAACCCGTGAAGCCCAAAACCCTGGGGCAGAAGCAATATGTGGATGCGATTCGGGACAATATGATCGTGTTCGGTCTGGGACCTGCCGGCACGGGGAAAACCTATCTGGCCATGGCCATGGCGATCACCGCTTTTAAAAATGACGAAGTAGAACGGATCATCCTCACCCGCCCGGCCATCGAGGCGGGGGAGAAGCTGGGATTCCTTCCCGGCGATCTGCAGAGCAAGGTGGATCCCTATCTGCGCCCTCTCTACGACGCCCTTTACCAGATCATGGGGGCGGACAGCTTTCAGAAAAATATGGAAAAAGGGTTGATTGAAGTCGCGCCGCTGGCCTATATGCGCGGGCGGACGCTGGACAACGCCTATATTATTCTGGATGAAGCGCAGAACACCACACCGGCTCAGATGAAGATGTTTCTGACCCGAATAGGGTTCGGTTCGAAAGTGGTTGTGACGGGCGATGCCTCCCAGAAAGATTTGTCGCCCGGAAGTATTTCGGGTCTGGACGTGGCTGCGAAGGTATTGGCCGGTATCGAGGATATCGCGTTCTGCAACCTCACCAGCAAAGATGTGGTGCGCCATCCGCTGGTGCAAAAAATTGTTAAGGCATACGAAACATACGAGGCAAGAGAGGCCCGCGGACAAGCCAGACGGCTGGAACGGGAAAACGGGTCGCAGAAGAGGCGAAGAAGGGGGCAGCGCATATGACATGCAATGTGGAAAATGAATCCGGCGCAGAGTTCCCTTTCGATGAGGCGGCGTTGATACAGCGTGTGGTGCAGGCCGCACTGGATGCGGAGGGCTGCCCTTACGAGGCGGAAGTGAACGTGCTCATCACGGACGGGGAAACCATCCGGCGCTATAACCGGGAATATCGCGGGATCGACAGGGAAACAGACGTGTTGAGCTTTCCAAACGTCCCTTTCCATCGGGAAGCGGATTTTTCTGCCGTAGAAGGTTGTGAAGCGGACTATTTCCAGCCTGACAGCGGAGAGCTGATCCTGGGCGATATCATCCTGTGCGCGGATCGGATCGAAAGTCAGGCGCAGGAATACGGGCATTCCCGAAAGCGGGAATGCGCTTTTTTGGTGGCCCACAGCATGTTGCATCTGTGCGGCTACGACCATATGACCGAAGAAGAAGCGGCTGTGATGGAAAAAAAACAGGGGGATCTGCTGGACAGTCTGGGACTTACCCGCGACTGTCCGGATGTATGATCATCAGAGGGATTTATGGCGGCAAGAAGAAAACGGAAGATAAAAAAAAGAACATTCGTGGAGATACCGGAAGGAGCCTGCCGTGCCCTGGCAGCGGCTGCGGCTCTCTGGGCCTGTTTCTGGTGGGTGGGACTGACCAACGCCTGCCCTGAGCCGGCCAGCGCCTACTATGCAATCGCACTGGAATGGTTTTGTCTCTTTCTGCTTCCGGCGGGGATCGGTTTGTCCGGCGCGGTCTCTTCCATGATCGCTCTGCGGCTCGAACGAGGTAGCGTGGGCAGCGCCAGGAGGGTGGTTTCCACCTCGCTTTTGGCCGGCGCAGCAGGGGGGCTGGTTCTGGGATTGGTCCTGTTCGCTTGCTCCGGGTTCCTGATGGGGAGCGTTTTGCAAACGTCTGATGCAGCTTTTGTGCTCAGGGGTTTTGCGCCGGCGTTGCCGTTTCTCTTTTCCCTTCTGGTTCTGGTCGGCGGAATCGACGGTTTCGGCGGCACGCGGGCCCTTTTTGCGGTGAAAATCGTTTTCTTCCTCTGCGTGGCAGCAACGGGGGCTGCGATCGCGGGCAGGATGTCGGAGTATGGGCAAAAAGTGGGAGCCCTTCTTCAGAACGATCAATACGGCCCCGCCTATGGCGCCCTGGGAGGCGGCCTCTCTATCGGTCTGGCGGCTGTAGCGGCCTGCCTGATCGCCCTTATTGCCTGGTGGCGAATGCGGCCGGGCCTCTCCTCCCTGCAGTGGGAAGAAGAGAGAATGGAAAAGCGAGGGCAGCTTCTGGCCGGATTGATAAAAAAACTCCTGCCTGTTTTAACAGTCACGACGCTTCTGGTGGCGGGGATGCTGGGACAGTGTCTCCTGTTTTTCCGCGTATCGCCGGAAAGCTCTCAACGGACTCAGGCGGATTTGCTGTCTGACTGGGCGATTTATACCGGGAGGGCCAGGGCGCTGCTCCTGATTCCTCTTATCGGCGCGGTGGCGTTTGCGGCCCGGATGGCGCCGGAGCTGAAGATCGGTTTTGTGCGGCGCAACCTCAAAAAAAGCAGGGATAAATGTATGATCGCCCTGCGTTGCGCCGCAGTTTTCGCCGCCCCTTTCACCGTTATCGCAGCGGTTTTGGCTCGTCCCCTGCTCTCGGCATTCTTCCGGGAAGGAGATGTGACCGCCGGGGCTGCGCTCCTGCAGGCAGGCAGCGCCTGCATCCTGTTTTACGGCCTGGCCGCTATGCTGGGCAGCATCCTCCTGAGCGCGGACAAACCCGGACTTTTGACCGGAGGGGTTCTCGCTGCGATATCGATTCATCTCGTTGCGTTGTACGGAATGCTCGTCCTGATGAACGGCAGCGTTTTGGCGGTGGTCTATGCCCATCTGCTCCTGTCCGTCCTGCTCTGCGCGGTTCTTGCCGCGATGGTGCAAAAGAATCTGCGCCTTCGGCTGAACTGGATTCGGATTTTACTCGCGCCCTGCCTCAGCGGGGGAATCATGGCCGCTGTCTGCTCTTTTTTCGCTTTTCTTGTACTGAGGGCGGCTTCCAGTCCTGTCGCTGTCGGGATCAGCGTTCTGGCCGGACTGCTCTTTTATTTCGTCTGCATCATTGCCCTGAAGGGGGTGAGGCAAAGGGAGCTGAGATCGTTTCCTGCGGGAGGATTTTTCCTGGCGCTGGCAAAGCTTGTCAGGTTGATGTAGGCATTTGGCCCGCATAAGATCGGAGAAATGAGCTGATACTTTTTAAGAGGTGAGCATATGCGCCATTTAAAAAGAATCGGCTTTTTTCTTTATTCCTGCCTGCTTCTGGCAGGCGGGTTTTTAGGCCATATTCAGTTCGAAGCCGCGTTTTATCCGGGAAGGGAAACGCCCGTTTCCAGGCGGGCCCCTGAGCAGGAAGCTGAGGCGGAAGCGGTATCGTCTGCATCCGAACGAATTACGGCCAATACCCGGCTGATTCTGCGGAAACGGAATCTGTCGGATCATACGGAAGAGGAAAGCGGGGAAACAGTGCCGGCGAAGTATATCGGTCTGGATCGGGAAGGGCTCCTGCTCTGCGTGAAGGACGAAATGGCCTCCCCGCTCTTGCGGGAGCGCTGTGAAGGCCTCGTCTCCATACAGGTGATTTCCTTTTCTGCCGAAAAGATCGTCATCGAAAAAACTTACAGACGAAGAGAGGAAAGCGAATCCTTCTACCTTTCCCTGGAGGAAAACCGGGTGATCGTCAGGGAAGGGGAAGAGGGGACCGTCTATCTGCGCACGGATCTGGATGCCAGAGATCTGCCTCCGGCGCTGCGCGCCATGCTCGTCCGGGGCATGACTGTGGAAGGGGAGAAAGAATTGGAAAAATTTCTTGTGTCTTATTCGGGTTAGTAGTATGATAGTTACAACTTTAGCCCCATCGAAAAGGGAGAAAAAGCGAGGCGGAGTATGGGAAAGACGGGCGTCGTCGGCGGAGGAGCTTCCGGCCTGATGGCCGCGATCTGCGCGGCACAGCAGGGTGAGAACGTGACGGTTTTGGAGAGCAGGGATCGGATCGGGAAAAAAATACTGGCTACCGGCAACGGAAAGTGCAATCTTTCCAATCGGGATTTTCAGATCGGCCGGGACTACAGGGGACACCATACCGACTTGCTCCATCGGTATTTCTCCAGGTTTTGTGTGGAGGATACCGTTTTGTTTTTCCGGGACAGAGGAATGCTGATAACGGACAGAAACGGATATCTGTATCCCCGTTGCGGACAGGCTTCCGCAGTGCTGGATGCGCTGCAGGAGGAAGTGGATTCTCTCGGAATCAGAACCGTCTGCGATTGTCCGGTTTCCGGGATCCGTCCGCCTGCAGGCGGACAGAAGGGATTTCTGGTGGAGACTCCCCGGGGAGCTTTTTCCTTCGATCGCCTGATCCTCGCCTGCGGCAGCCCGGCCGGAAACAGGCATCAGGAAGGGGCAGGAAGTGAAAAACTGGCTCACGATCTGGGGTTGTCCTGTTATGAAATGCTGCCTGCTCTGGTTCAGCTGCGGTGCAGGGAAGAAAGCCGGTATAAGCGGCTGGCGGGCGTGCGATGCATGGCCCGGGTGGTTTTGCACATCGAAGGGTTGGCAGAAGAGGCCGTGGCTGCGGAGGATGGGGAGCTGCAGCTGACGGATTACGGAATTTCAGGAATTCCGGTATTCCAGCTCAGCCGGTACGCGTCGCAGGCCCTTCGGGAAGGCAGAAGGGTCCGGGCATGCATCGATTTTCTGCCTGAAATACCTGAGAAGGACTGGGCTGTTTTCTGCCTGGAACAATATCGGCTGTGCGAGGGCAGAACCGCCTTACAGATGGGAAACGGGCTGGTACATAAAAAGATAGCGCAGCTATTGCTGGCAGAATGCGGTCTGAAGGACGGGGAACGGGTGAACCGTCGGACGAAAAAGAAGGTGTTCGCCTTTCTGGACTCGCTGCGCCATTTCGAGACGGAAGTGATCGCCACCAATCCGGCGGAAAACGCGCAGGTCTGCATGGGCGGGGTGTCCTTTGACGAAGTAACGGAAAACCTGGAGGCCAGGCGGATTCCGGGCCTGTTTCTTTGCGGGGAAATGCTGGATGTGGACGGCCGCTGCGGTGGGTATAACCTCCAATGGGCCTGGACCAGCGGATTTATCGCCGGTGTATCCGCAGCCCAAAAGAATGAAAAAGAGGAATGAAAGAATGATACGGATTCAGCAGCTGACGCTGACGCCGGGCCATTCCCGGGAGGATTTGGTCCGGCGCGCCGCCCATTTATTGAAAATACGCAAAGAGCAAATCCGGTCGCTGGAAATCGTCAAACAGTCTATCGACGCCAGAAAAAAGCCGGAAATCCGGCTGTCCTATGTGGTGGATCTGACTTTGCAGCAACTGGATGAAAAAAAATGCGTGGCCCGTTGCAAGAACCCGAGGGTCAGCATCGAAACGAAAAAGCGATATCGTTTTCCGGATCCGGGACAAACGCCCCTGCAGGATCGTCCGGTGATCATCGGAACCGGACCGGCAGGACTGTTCTGCGGTTACCTGCTGGCACAGCACGGCTATCGTCCCATCCTGCTGGAGCGAGGAAAGCGGGTGGAGGAACGGACGCAGGATGTGAAAACCTTTTGGTCCGGCGGCGAGCTGAATCCGGAATCCAATGTTTCCTTCGGGGAAGGAGGCGCCGGAACCTTTTCCGACGGGAAACTCAACACTCTGATAAAAGATCCAGAGGGCCGCAGCCGTCAGGCCCTTTCCATCTTCACAGAGCATGGGGCCCAGCCGGAAATCCTCTATGAAGCCAAACCCCATATCGGTACGGACGTGCTCACCGGAGTGATCCGCCGGATTCGTCAGCAGATCGAAGATTGGGGCGGCCAGGTGCGTTTCGGCGTGCGGGCGGACGGCCTTTTGATCGAAGAGGACAGGATACAGGGGGTATGCCTTTCGGACGGCGGCCATCTGCGGACACAAAATGTTGTGCTGGCCATCGGCCACAGCGCCCGGGATACGTTTTTGTGGCTTCAACGGGCCGGCGTCGCCATGGAGGCGAAATCCTTCGCCGTGGGCCTGAGGGTGGAGCATCCTCAGGAAATGATCGATTTCCTGCAATACGGTATGACTCCGCGGCCGGAATCCCTGCCGCCGGCCCCCTATAAGATAACGGCCCGGGCGCAGGACGGCAGAGGAGTTTATTCCTTCTGTATGTGTCCCGGAGGCTATGTGGTCGACGCCAGCAGCGAGCCCGGACGGCTGGCTGTCAATGGGATGAGCTACAGCGGACGGGATGGCAAAAATGCCAACAGCGCCATCATCGTTTCCGTGACGCCGGAGGATTTCGGACAGGACGGGCCATTGGCGGGAGTGGAATTTCAGCGCAGGCTGGAGGAGCGGGCCTTTCGGGCGGGAAGCGGAACGGTGCCGGTGCAGCGCTATGGGGCGTTTTCCAAACGCGCAACAGCGGGACGGATTCCGGACGTTTTTTCGCCCTGCATCCGGGGAAAGTGGCAGTTTTCGGATGTAGCGTCTATCCTCCCAGATCCGGTGAGGATCGCGTTCGAAGAGGGAATGCATCAGTTCGGGAAAATCCTTCCCGGATTCGACGATCGAAATGCCTGCGTCAGCGGGGTGGAGAGCAGGACTTCCTCTCCGGTTCGCATCCTGCGGGATGAGACGCTTCAATCCAACATCAGAGGGCTTTATCCCTGCGGGGAAGGGGCCGGATATGCGGGAGGGATCATGTCCGCGGCCATGGACGGAATGCGGGTGGCGGAGGCTATCGCTGCGCGGTATGCCCCATTTTCATGAGGTGAATATGAAAGATTACAGACAGGCGATCAGAGACAAAAAGAGAATTGTGGTCAAAATCGGATCCTCTTCCCTTCAGCATGCGGCCACCGGGGAGCTGGATTACATCCGCATGGACGTGTTGGTGCGGGAACTGTGCAACCTGCGCAATCAGGGGCGGGACGTCGTGCTGGTGACTTCCGGCGCTATCGCGGCCGGAAAAAAGGCGGTTCGTCTGGATCCAAACGCTCTGGAAGAAAATCCCATCGCCGTGAAGCAGGCCTGCGCCGCAATCGGCCAGGCGCGGCTGATGATGACCTATCAGAAAATCTTTTCCGAGTACAATCAGGTGGCGGCCCAGATTCTGATGACCCGTTTCACCGTGGAAGATGCGATCAACCGCGTCAACGCCCAAAACACCTTTAAAGAGCTGTTTTCTCTGGGCGTCATCCCCATCGTCAACGAGAACGATACGGTGGCCACCCACGAAATCGAATTCGGGGACAACGATACCCTGTCCGCCGTAGTGGCTTCCATGATCGGGGCGGATCTGCTCATCCTGCTCTCGGATATCGACGGGCTCTATACGGACGATCCGCGAGCCAATCCGAACGCGTCCTTTGTGGAACTGGTGGAGCGGCTGGACGATTCCTTTTTGCGGATGGGAAAGTCCACCACCGGGAGCAAAGTGGGGACGGGCGGCATGTCCACCAAACTGACGGCGGCCAAAATCGCCACCAGCTGCGGCGCGGACATGATTATCGCCAACAGTTCGGACATCCGCATCATCCACAGGCTGATGGACGGCAGGAATCTCGGCACGCTGTTCGTCTCTCGGCCGGACGAATCGTTTTGTCTGCCGGAATTTTTAAAACGCCTGCACGATGGCGAATGAGAACAGGAGGAACAAAACAGGATGGCTTCCATGGAAGAAAAAATCAGGCGGATCAACGAACTGTACCACAAGTCCAAAACGTTGTCCGGGCTGACGGAGAAAGAAAAAAGGGAACAGGAGCAGCTTCGGAAAGAATACATCGCCTCGGTGCGGGCGAATCTGAGAAGTCAGCTGGACCAGATCGACATTCAAAATGAGGACGGCTCCGTGGAAAACCTGGGGGAAAAATATGGGCAGCGCACCCACTGAAAGCGAACATGGCCTTTTGCGCAGGGAGAAGCTAGCGCAGCGCAGCGCGCTCACTTTCGAGCAGCGAAAGGAAAAGAGCGGCCGTATCCTGATACAGCTTGTGGATCTGCCGGAATACCGGAAGGCCAGGTCAATTCTCTGTTATGCCTCCTTTGGCTCCGAAGTTTCCACCCGGGAGGTGATCGTTCAGAGCCTTTCGCTTCAAAAGCAGGTTTTCTGTCCCAAAGTGGAAGGAAACCGGATGCGTTTTTTCCGGATCGATTCGCCAGAAGATCTCGCGGAGGGCTTTCGAAATATTCCGGAGCCGGACGGGAAAAGTCAGGTCTACCGGGAATCGCCGGACACGCTGATCATCGTGCCCGGTACGGTTTTTGACCGAATGGGTCATCGAATCGGATACGGAGGCGGCTATTATGACCGGTTTCTGTCCGGGCTGTCGGAGAGCGCCGGGCGGCCGTTTACCGTGGGCATCTGCTTCGCATGTCAACTGGCGGAGAAGATCCGCCCGCAGCCGCACGACATCCCCATGGATCGGGTGCTGTTTTCCTGAAGTGAAAAACGGTTTTCCGAATATGAAATAGCACATATTAAAAAAAGGAGGAACGGAGGAAGATGACGGAACTGGAACGGATGGGAGAACGGGCCGTAAAGGCCAAATACGCTCTGGCGGGCTTATCCGGTGAGGGCAAAAATGAGGCGCTCCGTTTGGCGGCCGAAATGCTTCGGAAACGGCAGGACGATATCCTGGCGGCCAATCGGACGGATCTGGAAACGGGAAGAGAAAACGGCATGCCTGCCGGGATGCTGGATCGCCTGGCCTTAAACGAAAGCCGAATCGAATCCATGGCCGAAGGGCTTTCTCAAATCGCGGATCTGCCTGATCCTGTGGGAGAAATTCTGGATACCTTCACCCGGCCAAACGGCCTTGTCATCCGCAAACGCCGGGTGCCTTTGGGCGTCATCGGCATCATTTACGAATCCCGGCCCAACGTGACGGCAGACGCATTTGGCCTGTGCTTCAAAGCGGGAAACGCCGCGTTGCTGAAGGGCGGAAAAGAGGCGCTGCATTCCAATGAGGCCATCGAAGCCGCAATAAGGGAAGCGCTGAAAGAGGCCGGCGTGACTCCGGACGCCATCCAGCTGATCAGGAGCAGCGACCGGGCTGTAACCAACGCCCTGATGCGTTTCAATCGCTGCGTGGATGTGCTCATTCCCAGAGGAGGGGCAGGGTTGATCCGGGCGGTGGTGGAGAACAGCACTGTTCCTGTCATCGAAACCGGTACGGGCAACTGCCATGTATATGTGGATGAAGATGCGGATTTGACCATGGCAGTCAATATCGTTCGAAATGCAAAAACCCAGCGAATCAGCGTTTGCAACGCCTGCGAGTCGCTGGTAGTGCATGAAAAAATAGCGGAAAAATTTTTGCCCATGCTCTCCGATGCGCTGAAAAAGAAGCAGGTGGAAATCCGGGCGGATGAACCCGCCAGGAGGATTCTGCCGGGCGCTTCGACCGCGACGGAAGAGGATTTTGGGACGGAATACCTGGATTACATTCTCTCCGTGAAAACGGTGTCCGGCGTTCAGGAGGCTATCGATCATATCAATCGCTACAGCACCGGGCATTCCGAAGCCATCATCACAGAAAACGGGGGCCATGCGGAGGCCTTTTTAAACGGCGTGGATTCCGCCTGCGTCTACGTAAATGCTTCCACCCGGTTCACCGACGGCTTCGAGTTCGGCTTCGGTGCGGAAATCGGCATCAGCACCCAGAAGCTGCATGCCAGAGGGCCCATGGGCCTCAAAGAGTTGACCACTTATCGATATCAGATCTACGGAAACGGCCAGATCCGCACTTGAGTTCGGGAGGAGGAACGCATGAACGAGTACAACGCATCTAATGTGATCGAAAAATTTTTGAGATATGTGAAGATTGACACCCAGTCCATGGACGGCCAGGATCGCTTCCCGAGTACGGAAAAGCAGAAGGATCTGGCCTCCCTGCTGGCGAAAGAACTGACGGGAATGGGCGTTTCCGATGTGCGTTACGACGAAGAACACTGCTTTGTGTATGCGTCCATCCCCTCCAATCTGCCGGAGGGGAAAACGGCGCCCGCACTCGGCTTCATCTCCCATATGGACACATCCCCTGCGGTCAGCGGCAAAAACGTTTCTCCCAGGATCGTGTACTACGAAGGGGGGGATATCGTGCTGAATCGGGAAAAGGAGATCGTGCTGCGGGCGGAGGAAAACCCGGAACTTTCGGATTATGTGGGGAAACATCTGATCGTCACGGACGGCACTACGCTGTTGGGCGCCGACGATAAGGCGGGCGTGGCAGAAATCATGGCCATGGCTGAATATTTCCTGACCCATCCGGAGGTAAAGCACGGAGAAATCCACATCGGCTTTACGCCGGATGAGGAAGTGGGCCAGGGCGTGGATCGCTTCGACGTGGCAGGATTTGGGGCTGACTTCGCCTATACCGTGGACGGAGGAGCTTTGGGAGAACTGGAATATGAGAACTTCAACGCGGCTTCCGCCCGTCTGACGGTGAGCGGTTATAGCGTCCATCCCGGCAGCGCAAAGAATAAGATGTTGAATGCCATTCTGCTGGCCCAGGAATTTCAGTGCCTGCTGCCGGCGCATGAGTGCCCTGAAGCGACGGAAGGATATGAAGGGTTTTATCATCCGGACAGCATCTCCGGATCTGTGGAACAGGTGGCGGTGGACTATATCATCCGGGATCACGATCGGGAAAAATTCGAGCAGAAAAAGGCGTTGTTTCAAAAATGCGCAGAGTTCCTGAACGATAAATACGGAAAGCCGATTTTTCGCGCGCAGATCGAGGACAGCTATTATAATATGAAAGAAAAGATCGTGCCCGAAAACGTTCATCTCATCGAGAGCGCCGTTTCCGCAATGAAAATGGCCGGTGTGACGCCGAAAATTTCCCCCATCCGGGGCGGAACGGACGGCGCGCGCCTGTCCTTCATGGGCCTGCCCTGCCCGAATCTGTGTACGGGAGGGATGAACTTCCATGGGCGCTTCGAATACGCCTGCGCAGAGTCCATGGAGGCCTGCGTGGAAATTTTGAAAAATATAGTAGGCATATACGCCGGATGAGGATGAAATGATCAATAACACGGAAATGGAACGGATCCTGGAAGGGATCGATTTGAATTTACCCGCCCCCGCCCGGGAACCCGAGCGGCAATACTACTTCATCAAAAAAGCCAGAGAACTGGTCGGACGCCTTCAAAAAGAGCAGGGCAGGCAGCTGACAGCCTGTGTGACTACCTTCGGCTGCCAGATGAACGCCAGGGATTCCGAAAAGCTATGCGGCATTCTGGAGAGCGCGGGATTTTCTCTGACGGAGGACGAAGAAGCGGATTTCGTCCTTTATAATACCTGTACGGTTCGGGATAACGCCAACCAGCGAGTATATGGCCGGCTGGGCTTTTTGAACAGCATGAAAAAGAAAAATCCGAAAAAGCGCATCGCTCTGTGCGGCTGCATGATGCAGGAATCGTCGGTCATCGAAAAAATTCAAAAAAGCTATCGTTTCGTGGATCTGATTTTCGGAACCCATAATTTGTTCCGCTTTCCCGAACTCTTATGCCGGATGTTTACCGACGATGGGATGGTCGTGGATATTTGGGAAGGGACGGATCAGATCGTGGAAGATCTTCCCGTGGAACGCAAATATCCTTTCAAATCCGGTATCAACATCATGTTCGGCTGCAACAATTTCTGCAGCTACTGCATCGTCCCCTATGTGAGGGGGCGGGAGAGGAGCCGCCGGCCGGAAGAAATTCTGGACGAGATCCGAAAGCTGGCTGCCGACGGCGTGGTGGAAGTCATGCTTTTGGGGCAAAACGTCAATTCCTACGGAAAAAACCTGGATGCTCCCATGAGCTTCGCTCAGCTGTTAAAGGAGGTGGAGCGAATCGACGGCATCGAGCGGATTCGATTTATGACCTCCCATCCAAAAGATCTGTCCGATGAGCTGATCGAGGTGATGAAAGATTCCGAAAAGATATGCCGCCATCTGCATCTGCCCTTACAATCCGGTTCCACCCGGATCTTAAAGGCCATGAACCGCAGATATACGAAAGAGCAGTACGTGGCTTTGGCGGAAAAGATCAAACGGGAAATCCCGGACATCTCCCTGACCACGGACATCATCGTGGGCTTTCCCGGGGAAACAAAAGAGGATGTGGACGATACCGTGGAAGTGATCCGCAGGGTCGGCTTCGATAACGCTTTCACCTTCATCTATTCTCCCCGTACCGGGACTCCTGCTGCGGCCATGGAAAATCAGGTGGACGGGGAAACCGTAAAGGAAGGGTTCGACCGTGTATTGAAAACCGTACAGGAGACCGCCAGGGAACAGGTGGCGCGGCTTAAGGGTCAGACGCTGCCAGCCCTGGTGGAAGAGGTCAACGAGCAGGACTCCTCTTTGCTCACAGGGCGCCTTTCCAACAACACCATCGTCCACTTCCCCGGGGATCCTTCCCTGGTGGGAACCATCGTAGACGTACGGCTGGAAGAATGTCACGGATTTTACTATACCGGGCGCAGGGCCGAATGAAGGGTTTTCTCCTTTCCAAATTCTGCCGGATGTGATAGAATCAGGATAGAAATAGAAAACATTTCTCTTTTTCAAACAAAGGAGGTACGATCATGTCTGTGAAATATCTGCTCTGCACGCACTGCAGAAACGTAGTGGAGAAAGTGGTGGACAAAGGAGTTCCGGTGATGTGCTGTGGGGAGAAGATGCTGGAGCTCACTCCCAATACGACTGACGGCGCACTGGAAAAACACGTTCCCGAGGTGACGGCAGACGGTTTGAAGGTCAGCGTGGTGGTCGGCAGCACCGTGCACCCCATGTTGGAAGAGCATTATATCCAGTTCATCGCTTTGGAGACGAAGAACGGCTGCATTTACCGGAAGGATTTGAAGCCCGGGGATGAACCGAAAGCCGAGTTTATGCTCAGCGAAGGGGACGCTGTGGAAGCGGTTTATGAGTTCTGCAACCTGCATGGCCTCTGGAAGAAATAGGGGATCGAGAATTTACAGCCACAATATTTTGTGGTATAGTGTTGGCGGATGTGCTCATTTTGCAGCATATCCGCCGATTGCGTTTTGAGATGAAGACGAAGGAGAACGACAGATGGCAGAACTGACGCCCATGATGCAGCAGTATATGGAGACAAAAAAACAGTATCCGGACTGCATTCTTTTTTATCGCCTGGGTGATTTTTACGAGATGTTTTTTGAAGATGCGCTGACCGCGTCGCGGGAGCTGGAGATCACCCTCACCGGAAAAAACTGTGGACAGGAAGAGCGGGCTCCCATGTGCGGAGTCCCTTATCATGCGGTAGAAGGTTATCTGAGCAAGCTGGTCTCCAAAGGATACAAGGTAGCCATCTGCGAGCAGCTGGAGGATCCGAAGCTGGCCAAGGGGCTGGTGAAGCGGGATGTGGTTCGTATCGTCACGCCCGGGACCAATTCGATCGTCCAGTCTCTGGACGAAACGAAGAACAACTACCTGATGTGCGTAGCGCATTTCGCGGGCAAAACCGGGGTTTCCGTGGCGGACGTGACTACCGGGGATTATTATGTGACCGAGGTGGAGGACCTGCGCAGGCTGTTGGACGAGATCAACAAATACCAGCCTTCGGAGCTGATTTGCAACGATGCATTTCTGATGAGCGGCGCGGACCTGGAAGACTTAAAATCCCGCCTCGGTATCGCGGTCTATTCCCTGGAACCTCACTATTTCGATGAGGATCTGTGCCGAAAGTGCCTGATGCGGCATTTCAGGGTTTCTTCCCTGATCGGCCTGGGGGTGGAATCCTTTTCCAGCGGCCTCATCGCCGCGGGCGGACTCCTGCAGTATCTCTACGATACCCAGAAGACCTCGCTGGATCATTTCACCCATTTGCAGCCTTATCTGACTGGAAAGTATATGCTTCTCGATTCTGCCACGAGACGGAATCTGGAATTGACGGAGACGCTGCGGGAAAAGCAGAAGAGGGGCTCTCTTCTCTGGGTTTTGGACAAGACGAAGACCGCTATGGGAGGACGGATGCTGCGAAGCGATTTAGAGCAGCCTCTGATCGACCGCAAAGAAATGGAAAAGCGGCTGGATGCGGTGGAAGAGCTTTGCAAAGACCCCATGTCCCGCGAAGAGCTGAGGGAATATCTGAACCCGGTCTACGATCTGGAGCGCCTTTTGGGAAAGGTCAGCTATCGGACCGCCAATCCCAGGGATCTTTTGGCTTTCGCCAATTCCATGGAAATGCTGCCCCACATCAAGACCGTATTGAGAGGCTTTTCTTCCCGGCGGCTGGTGGAGATCGAAACGGATCTGGACGATCTGGGGGATCTGTATGATCTCATCCGCCGGGCCATCACGGAAGAGCCGCCCGTCTCCGTCCGGGAGGGGGGCATGATCCGGGAGGGATTCGATGAGACCATCGATCAGCTCCGACATGCCAAAACTGAAGGCAAGACCTGGCTGGCCCAGCTGGAAGAACAGGAACGGGAGCGCACCGGAATCAAAAACCTGAAAGTCAAATACAACAAAGTATTCGGCTACTATCTGGAGGTGACAAACTCCTACAAAAATCTGGTTCCGTCGGATTACGTGCGCAAGCAGACGCTGGTGAACGCGGAGCGTTATACCACGCCGCGCTTAAAAGAACTGGAAGATATGATCTTAAACGCGGAGGATAAGCTGACGGCCCTGGAATACGAGAAGTTCTGTCAGGTCAGGGATGCCATCGCCGCTCAGGTGGAACGGATCCAGCGTACAGCCAAGGCCATCGCCCGACTGGACGTCTCCGCCTCCCTTTCGCTTGTGGCGGAGCGAAACCATTATGTCCGTCCGAAATTAAACGAAAAGGGAGTGATCGACATCAAGGACGGCCGCCATCCGGTGGTGGAACAGATGATCGAGCACGACATGTTTATCGCCAACGATACCTATCTGGACAACCAGAAACACTGTATCGCGGTGATCACCGGTCCCAATATGGCCGGGAAATCCACTTATATGCGGCAGGCCGCGCTGATCGTGCTGTTGGCCCAGATCGGCAGCTTCGTTCCGGCCAAATCGGCAAACATCGGCATAGTGGATCGGATTTTCACCCGGGTGGGCGCATCGGACGATCTGGCCAGCGGCCAGTCCACTTTCATGGTGGAGATGAACGAAGTGGCCAACATCCTGCGAAACGCCACCTCGAAAAGTTTGCTGGTACTGGATGAAATCGGCCGGGGCACTTCCACTTTCGACGGCCTGGCCATCGCCTGGGCCGTCATCGAACACATCAGCAACAAAAAGCTTCTGGGGGCCAAAACGCTGTTCGCCACCCATTATCATGAGCTGACGGAGCTGGAAGGCAAGATCGGAAACGTGAACAACTACTGCATCGCGGTGAAGGAAAAGGGGGACGATATCGTCTTTCTGCGCAAAATCATCAGGGGCGGAGCGGATAAGAGCTACGGCATTCAGGTGGCCCGTCTGGCAGGCGTACCGGATATGGTCATCGATCGCGCAAAGGAGATTGTCAGTCAGCTCTCCGACAACGACATCACGGAGAAAGTACAGAGCATTTCCGTGGAGACAGAAGGAAAAAGCAAAAAGCAGAAGCACTACGACGAAGTGGATCTGGAGCAGATCTCCTTTTTCGACACGGTGAAGGATGAGGACGTGCTGGAGGAGTTAAAAAACGCGGACATCACCACAATGACTCCTCTGGACGCCCTGAACACCCTGTACCGTCTGCAGAATAAACTGAAAAACCGGTGGGGGAACTAATCTATGGCAGAAATCACAGTGCTCGACAGCAAAACCATCGACCAGATCGCCGCAGGCGAGGTGGTGGAACGGCCCGCCAGCGTAGTGAAGGAGCTGGTGGAAAATGCCTGCGACGCAGGCGCCACCGCCGTCACGGTGGAAATCCGTGACGGCGGAACCACGTTCATCCGGGTGACGGATAACGGATCCGGGATCGATAAGGATCAGGTAAAAAAGGCGTTTTTCCGCCATGCAACCAGCAAGATCAGGGGAGTGGAGGATCTCCTGAGAATCCATAGCCTCGGCTTTCGGGGGGAAGCTCTTTCCAGCATCGCAGCAGTCTCTTTGGTGGAGATCATTACCAAAACGAAGGAGGCGCTGACCGGGGTGCGTTACTGCATCGAGGGAGACCGCGAACGGGAATTTTCCGAGGTGGGAGCCCCGGAAGGCACCACCGTTATCGTCCGGGATCTGTTTTTCAATGTCCCTGCGAGAAAGAAGTTTCTGAAGACACCCGCCACGGAAGGGGGCTATATCGCGGATCTGATGGAGCATATGGCCCTTTCCCGTCCGGATATTTCCTTCCAGTTTCAGATCAACCATCAGACCCGGTTTGCCACTTCCGGCAGCGGGGATTTAAAAGAAGTGATCTTCCGGATCTACGGACGCCAGATCGCGAAGGAAGTGTTCCCTTTCCGGGCGGAAGAAGAGGGGCTTTCGGCGGAAGGCTTTCTGGGAACTCCTCTTCTGGTGCGGCCCAATCGCAATTTCGAATTCTTTTTCGTGAACCGGAGGTACATCAAAAGCCAGCTTTTGTCTAAAGGGCTGGAAAACGGTTATCAGGCCTATCTGATGCAGCATAAGTTCCCAATGGCATTTTTGCATGTGACCGTCGATACGGCGCAGGTGGATGTAAACGTCCATCCTTCGAAAATGGAAGTGCGATTTTCTGACAACCCGCGGGTGCTGGAATTTCTGGATCGAAACGTAAAGCGGGCCCTCCATGAGAGGGAGATGATTCCGGACGTTTCCCTGTCGGACGAGCAGCCCTCCGGGAAAGTCTCGAAGGAGGGATCAAAGGAACCCGGGCCGGAGGAAAAGAGCCGGGAAGCCCGGATCCTGGCCCAAAAAATGGTTTCAGGTCAGCTGCCCACAGGCGTACGGCACAGCCCTGAAAAGAAGACGCCGATCCAGCCCTTTGAAACCAGTCGCCTCGAGGCCGCGGTGCGGGAGGGAAAGCTGGACTATGCCAGACAGGAAGAAGATCTGTCCAAAGGCCGGCAGCTGAACCTGTTTGACGAAAAGATCCTGTCCCCCGGGGCAGTGACGCAGTACGAGCTCATCGGCCAGGTGTTCGATACTTATTGGATCGCGGTCTATCAGGACAAAATGATTCTGATCGATCAACATGCGGCACACGAAAAGGTCAAATACGAGGCATTCCTGAGACGCCTCCGGGAAAATACGGTGGAAAGCCAGAATCTGATGCCTCCGGTGATCGTGACACTGTCCGGTTCGGAAGCGGACGCTTATGTGCGCTATCGCGACTATCTCGCCAGGATAGGGTTTGAGATCGAGCCCTTTGGCGGAACTTCCTATGCTCTGCGTGCGGTGCCCTGCGATCTGTACGGCAATTTCGAAGGGGATCTCTTCCAGGAAATCCTGAGCGATCTGTCCGGCGATCAGCGCCCCGGCACCCCGGAAGCCATTTCTGAGCGGATCGCAACCATGGCCTGTAAGGCTGCGGTGAAAGGCAATCACCGGATGGACAGGCGGGAGATGCAAGAGCTGCTCGACCAGCTTCTGACTCTGGAAAACCCCTATCACTGTCCGCATGGCAGGCCGACTATGATCACTATGACCAGACAGGAACTGGAACGGAAATTCAAGAGAATCGTCTGATCCCAAAACAAAGGCCGGGACGCCGGGCAGACGGCGAAAAAAGGAAAAGATTGGAAAATTCGTTCGATAACGCATTTTCCAATCCGGATTTGTGACGCTTCGGAATGGAGAAAAACATGGATTTTGTTGAACGGATAAAAAAACCTCCTCTGCTGATTCTCACGGGACCTACGGCCGTGGGAAAGACCTCGCTCTCCGTCCGCCTGGCGAAAGCGGTGGGCGGAGAAATCGTATCCGCAGACTCTATGCAGGTTTACCGGGGAATGGACATCGGCTCCGCAAAAGTGACAAAGGATGAGATGGACGGCGTTCCCCATCATCTCATCGACGTGCTCGATCCGAAAGAGGACTTCAATGTGGTACTCTTTCAGAAGCTGGCCCTGGAGGCTATCGCATCCATTCACAAAAGGGGCGGGTTGCCTATTCTGGTAGGAGGAACGGGCTTTTACATCCAGTCGGTGCTCTATGGAATCGATTTTACCCAAACCCGGGAGGATGGGGATTTTCGCGGCCGGCTGGAGCGGCTGGCCGCGCAGGAAGGGCCGGAAAAGCTTCATTCCATGCTGCGGGAAGCCGATCCTGAGGCCGCAGCCTGTATCCACCCCAATAACGTCAAGCGGGTCATCCGCGCGCTGGAATTTCATGCTCAGACAGGAGAAAAAATATCTGATCACAACCAGGAACAGCGCCAAAAGAAACCGGTCTGGAATTTTCGATATCTGGTGTTGACGGATGACCGCGATGCTATCTACGGGCGCATCGACCGAAGGGTGGATGAAATGATGGAACGGGGATTGGTAAAGGAGGTTCAGGCTCTGAAGGAGAAAGGGCTCCAAAAGGGGATGGTTTCCATGCAGGGGCTCGGATATAAGGAAATCCTCGCTTATCTGGACGGGGAATACAGCTTGGAAGAAGCGGTTTATCGGATCAAGAGGGACACGCGGCACTTCGCCAAACGCCAGCTGACCTGGTTTAAACGTGAAAAAAGTGTGATTTGGGTTGACAGAAGGGACTTTTTGGACGAAAATAACATATTACGATTTTTAATAAAACAGGCGGAGGAAATAAGAGGATGACGAAAGAACCTGTGGGAGGGGAAATGGAAGCCGTCTACGCGTCCATGGGAATCTCCCGGGATGTATATCGGTACGGAGAACGGACGCTGGAGAGGCTTAAGGGGCGCTTTGACGCCATCGACCGAATGGCGGAATACAACCAGCTCAAGGTGGTGAAAGCCATGCAGGACTGCCGCGTGAGCGAGGCCTGTCTGCTCGGCACCACAGGGTACGGCTATAACGATCTGGGACGGGATACACTGGAGTCCGTCTACGCGAAGCTGTTTCATACCCAGGCTGCCTTAGTCCGTCCCCAGATCACCTGTGGGACTCATGCGCTGGCCCTGGCGCTGATGAGCAATCTGCGGCCTGGCGACGAACTCCTTTCCCCTGTGGGAAAGCCTTACGATACGCTGGAAGAGGTCATCGGAATCCGGGAGTCACGAGGATCGCTGAAGGAGTATGGGATCAGTTATCGTCAGGTGGATTTAAAGGAGGACGGAAGCTTCGACTGGGAAGGTATCCGCGCTGCGGTAAACGAGAAGACGAAGCTGGTGACGATCCAGCGTTCCAAAGGATACCAGACCCGCCCCACCCTGTCGGTGGAACGCATCGGCGAGCTGATCGCCTTTCTCAAGGGTATCAGGCCGGATTTAATCTGTATGGTGGACAACTGTTACGGCGAATTCACGCAGACCATCGAGCCCACCCAGGTTGGAGCAGACATGTGCGTGGGTTCCCTGATCAAAAACCCGGGAGGCGGCCTGGCTCCCATCGGCGGTTATATCGTGGGAACGGAAGAATGCGTGGAAAACGCGGCCTGCCGGCTGACTTCTCCGGGGCTCGGACGGGAAGTGGGCGCTTCGTTAAACGCCTTGCCCGCCTTTTATCAGGGACTGTTTTTGGCCCCTGCCGTGACCGCCTCCGCCTTAAAAGGCGCGATCTTCGCAGCCAATCTTTACGAACAGCTCGGCTTTCGCGTTGTACCGGACGGAAAATCGGAACGCTATGACATCATTCAGGCGGTGGAATTCGGGACGCCAGAGGGCCTTATCGCATTCTGCGAAGGGATTCAGTACGCCGCTCCCGTGGACGGTTTCGTGACGCCACAGCCCTGGGATATGCCCGGATACGACAGCCAGGTGATCATGGCGGCGGGCGCTTTCGTGTCGGGATCTTCCAGCGAGCTGTCTGCGGATGGCCCCTTAAAACCTCCCTATGCGGCTTACTTCCAGGGAGGACTCACCTGGCAGCACGCCAAATTCGGAATCCTGAAGTCCCTCCAGCGCTGTCTGGAAAAAGGGGTGATTTCTGCCGTTCCGATGGCCCTGCTGTAGATCGGTGTCGAAGGGGGCGAAAAATTTTCCCTTTTGTTCCTATACAGAAAAAAGGAAGTATGTTAAGATGATAGAAGTTTCAGGAACATAAAATTTATGGAGAAATGCCTGCCATATTCCGTCCGGAGAGGGAAACGGAGGAATTATGGGAAAAAAGCGAAGCGATGATCTGCCCTATGAAAAATTCCTGCAAAAGGGGGCAGAATCATTAACGGATGCGGAACTTCTGGCGATTTTGCTGAGGACGGGCCCCGTGCCGGGGCCGGACGCTCCCAAGGCCCATCTGGATTGTCCGGCCCTGGCGTTGGCGGAACAGGTGCTGGCTCTTCCCAGGGGCGCAAAAAACGGGCTGGCGGGCCTCCCTTCGCTTTCCCCGGCCCAGCTCAAAAGAATCCGCGGGATCGGAGAAGTGAAGGCGGTGCGCCTCTGCTGCGTGGCGGAGCTGGCCCGCAGGCTTTCCTTAAGCTGTCGGACGCAGATGCCCGCTTTCCCAGATCCGGCCAGCGCGGCCGCCTACTGTCGCCCCCTGTTCGAAGGAGATGGCGGCGGTGTGGAACGTGTGATCCTGCTTTTGCTGGACGCAAAAGGACGTCTGATCCACGAAAGAGTGCTCTCCATCGGCACGGTCAATTCGGCGCCGGTGTCGCCGAGGGAAGTGTTTTTACAGGCGTTGAAATACCAGGCGGTTCACTTCATTCTGCTGCACAACCATCCGAGCCAGGATGTGAGTCCCAGCAGGGAAGATGCCGAAATTACGGAAAGGCTGGCAGGGCTGGGAAATCTGATGCAGCTGACGCTGCTGGATCATATTATCGTCGGCGGGACGAATTACTTCAGCTTTCGGGAAGCGGGCCTTTTATGAAGGAAGGAGAAAGGCAATGGTGCAAAACAGTGCATTCGGAATCGATTTAGGAACGAGCAATATCAAAATTTACAGTCTGGCGGACGACACCGTCACGATTGAAAAAAATATGATCGCCATCGAAAATAAGAAGAACATCTTCGCTTACGGAAATTCGGCTTATGAGATGTATGAGAAGGCTCCGGCCAATATTCAGATCAGCCACCCCCTCTCAAACGGCGTCATCGCCGACATCAACAATATGGAGCGACTGGTGAAATTCTTCATCACGGATATCTCCAAGGGTAACCCGAAACCTTCTGATTTCTATATCGCTGTCCCCACGGATATCACAGAAGTGGAGAAGCGCGCGTTTTATGACCTGATCAAGGAAGCGGGCGTCAAGGCCAAAAAGATCATGGTGGTGGAAAAAGCGGTTGCGGACGGCCTCGGCATGGATATCGACGTCAAGAACTCCCAGGGCGTTCTGGTGGTGGATATCGGCTACGATACCACAGAAGTTTCCATCCTGTCGCTGGGCGGCATCGTCCTGAGCCGTCTGATCAAAACCGGAGGGCTGAAGTTCGACGAGGCCATCCGTCAGGCGGTGCGCAAGGAATTCAACCTGCTCATCGGTCAGAAAACTGCTGAGACCATCAAAAAATCTCTGGGCAGTCTGGAGAAGGAAGGAAAAGGCGCCGTGGTCTACGGCCGGGATATCGTGGTGGGCCTTCCTGTGGAGCGGGAAATCCCCACAGATCTCATCAGCCGTTGTTTAGAAGAGCACTTCAATACCATCATCGACAGCATCAAGGTCATTCTGGAGCGCACGCCTCCGGAACTGGGCGCGGATATCTTCCGGCACGGGATTTATCTGACCGGAGGCGCTTCTCAGGTCAGCCATTTTTCCGAGCTGGTTCAGCAGGCTACCGGCCTGAAGGTCAACCGGGCGGAAAGGCCGGTTGAGAGCGTGGTGCTGGGCCTGTCGAGAGTCCTGAAGGAAGACGCCTACAAATCGGTGGCCTATGCGATTGAAGGAATGAGTAAATGAGTCCTGTAATCAGAAAACGCAAAAAGAAATTTACCATATCCAGCAAATATTTGCTTCTGATCCTCTCCGGCGTCTGCGTGGCGCTGATGATTTTCACCTTTCGAACCTCCCTTTTCGAGGGCCCCCTGAAAGCCATCGCGGGATACGTGGTGGTTCCCTTTCAGAGGGGGATCGCTGAAGTCGGAGGATATCTGTCGGATCGTTCGGAGGAACTGGCCCAGATCAGGGATGTGCTGGCCCAAAACCAGGCGCTGCAGGAACAGGTGGACGCGCTGACCATCGAGAATAACAGGCTCCAGCAGGATCAGTACGAACTCAACAGCCTGCGCAATCTCTACGAACTGGATCAGGAATACGCCGAATATGAAAAGATCGGCGCACGGGTCATCGCCAGCGAAGCGGATAACTGGTTTTATTCTTTCACCATAGATAAAGGGGAAAACGACGGGGTGCAGGTGGACTGCAACGTGATGGCCGGCAGCGGGCTGGTGGGGAGAGTGGTTTCCACGGGGCCCAACTATTCCAAAGTATCGGCCATTATTTCCGATACCCAGAATGTCAGCGCTACGGTGCTGGCCACTTCCATGAATATGATCGTATCCGGAGATCTGCAGTCCGTCATGTCGGACGGAACCATCCGGTTTGAGCAGCTGTCGGATGCGGAAGGAGAGGTTACGGTGGGGGACAAGGTGGTCACGAGCAGCATCAGCGACAAATACCTTCCCGGGCTCCTGATCGGTTACATCAGCTCCATTAACACCTCCCCCAACAATCTGACCAAGTCCGGCTATATCACCCCTGCGGTGGACTTCTCCCATCTGGAAGAAGTGCTGGTGGTCATGGATTTAAAACAGCAGACAGAGGAAGAGTAGGGAAGTGCCCATGAAGAAATCCATCATAACAGCCCTCCTGGTTTTTATATGCTTTCTGCTGCAGACCAGCGTCTGCCCTTGGTTTTCGTTCGGGGGAATCGTTCCGAACATGCTGATCCTTCTGACAGCCGCTTCCGGTTTCATGAACGGGGAAAAAGCGGGAATGTGGACAGGGTTTGCATGCGGGCTGCTGGCGGATCTGTTTTCGGCAAACGGAGGAGGCGCGGGGAATACCGGCGATATGCTGGGATTTTACGCGCTTTTATATCTCCTCATCGGATACGGCAACGGGAAATGCAACCGGCTGTTTTATCCGGAGGACTTAAAGCTCCCGCTTCTGATGATTTCCGTTTCGGATCTGGCCTTCAACGTCGTCTGTTACGGCGTGATGTTCCTCTTCCGCGCCAGACTGGATATTCAATACTATCTGTTACATATCATCATCCCGGAAGCGGTTTATACAATCGTCGTCGCATTTGTGTTCTATCCGCTGCTTTTGCTGATCAACCGTCGGCTGGAGCGGTCGGAGAGAAGGAGTCAGGATCAAATTGCTCAAAAGGATTAAATATTTCTTTAAAAATTTCATCAGTTCCCGCACCTTTCTTCTCTATGTGCTCTTCGTTGCCCTCGGCTTCGTTCTGATCAATCGTATCTTCCAGCTGCAGATCATCGAAGGAGCGGACAAGCAGACGGAGCTGGAGCTCAAGATCAAAAAGGAACGTTCTATCGCCAGCACCAGGGGCAATATCTACGATTGCAACGGCAATATGCTGGCTTACAATGAACTATCGCATTCCGTCACCATCGAAGACGTGTATGAGAGCGGCAGCCAGAAGAACGCCCAGCTGAACGGCACGCTCAAACAGGTGCTTGAAATCCTCTGGGAAAACGGGGACGATGTCAGCTATGATTTCCATATTTATCTCGATGAAAACGGGGATTTTGCCTTCGATGTCAGCGGAACCAGGCTGCTGCGTTTTCTGGCGGACGTCTATGGGTATACCACTGTGGATAAACTCAAGGAACGGGAAAAGAACGCCACTCCGGATCAGGTCATTCAGGACCTGGCTTCCAGCGACCGTTTCGGAGTGGGAAACAGAACCGATCCGGACGATGCCGACAGCTTTCAGGTAGGGCTCGGCTATACGAAACAGGAGCTCCTCGATCTGGTCGCCATCCGCTATACCATGAGCATCACCAGCTATCAGAAATACATTCCGGTGACCATCGCCACGGACGTTTCGGAGGAATCCGTGGCCAAGATTCAGGAAAATCTGGAAGATCTGGACGGCATCGAGATCGCGGACGACACCATTCGCAAGTATACGGACGGCCCCTATTATTCCCATATCATCGGCTATACCGGAAAGATCTCCACGGAAGAGCTGGAGGCATTAAACAGCGAAGAGGGGATGGACGGCGTTCAGCAGGCTCCCGATGCGAAAGAATATGAGCTCAACGACATCGTGGGCAAATCCGGTATCGAAAAGGTGATGGAGGAATATCTTCAGGGAACGAAGGGATATGAGACGGTTTTCGTGGATCGGATGGGCCGGGAAATCGAAGTGATCGACCACGTGGATCCGGCTGCGGGAAACGACGTCTATCTGACCATCGACGCGGATCTTCAGGCTGCGGTCTATAATATTCTGGAAAAGTTCGTGGCCGGCATCCTGGTCGATAAAATCGTTAACATCAAAAACTATGACTCCGAAAATGTGAGCAGCGCGAACCTGAAGATCCCCATCGACGACGTATACAGCGCGCTCTTCGAAAATAACGTGATCGACATCCCGGCTCTCGCCGAGGCCCGTGAAAACGAAGTGCAGCATGAAGTTTATCAGGAGTTCCTGACAAAACAGGAGGAGGTATTTTCCAGGATCCGTCAGGAGTTGGAAAGCGGAACCACCCCTTATGATCAACTTCCGGAAGAGTATCAGGTCTACGAGAGCTACATCGTCAACACGCTGCTTGCAGGAAACGGCGTTTTGACCGGCGTGGATACGGAGGATGAAACCTATCTGAGCTGGACCAGGGATGAGGTCATCAGCATTCGCGAATATCTGCAGTACGCTATTTCCCGGAACTGGATCGATGTGACGAAACTCTCCATCGAGGGAAAATACTCCGATTCCGAGGAAGTATACCAGCAGGTCATCCACTATGTTCTCGACGAGCTGGATTGCATCGCTTTTGATAAGCAGATTTACCGCTATATGATCGAGCAGAGCCGGATTTCCGGCCAGCAGGTATGTATGTTGCTGATCGAACAGAATGTGATCAATCCCAGCGAAGAACGGATTTCCGCGTTGAAGAGCGGGAAAGTATCCGCATTTTCCTTCATGGTGGATCTGATCCGCAATCTGGAAATCACGCCGGCCCAGCTGGCTCTGGATCCCTATTCCGCTTCCTGCGTCATCACCGATGTCAATACGGGAGACGTAAAAGCTCTGGTCAGCTATCCCAGCTATGACAACAACAGGCTGGCTAACGGTATCGATTCGGAATACTACGCCCGGGTTTCCAGCGGCGAGGATCGCTCCAAACCGATGTGGAATTACGCCACGCAGATGAAGACGGCGCCCGGTTCCACCTTCAAAATGGTGTCCGCCGCTGCGGCCCTGATGGAAAATTTCTCCACTCTGACCACGGAAGTGAACTGCACGGGAATTTTCACCCGATTTGCGGATTATCAACCCCGCTGCTGGAAGACCAGCGGACACGGGAATCTGAATATCACCGAAGCCATCACAAACTCCTGCAATCTGTTTTTCTATGAGATGGGCTATCAGATGTCCATGGACGGAGATACGTTCAGCACGGAGAAGGGAAATGAAACCCTGATCGAATACGCAGACATGTTCGGACTGACAGAGAAATCGGGAGTGGAGATAGAGGAATCCGAACCTCAGCTCTCCGATATGAATCCCATCGTTTCTGCCATCGGACAGGGCAATCACAACTTTACCACGGTGGGACTGGCCCGCTATGTGACTGCAGTTGCCAACAGCGGTACCTGCTATAATCTGACTCTTCTGGACAAGGTAACGGATCGCACCGGAAATTTGTTAAAGGATTACGAGGCAGAGGTGAGAAACACCATCGAACTCCCCGAAGCGTACTGGAACGTTCTGCACGAAGGAATGCGGGGCGTGGTGGAGGCGAAAACCTATTACCGGGATTTCCCCGTAGAGGTGGCCGGCAAGACCGGAACGGCGGAAGAAGATAAGAGCCGCCCCAACCATGGACTGTTCGTGGGGTATGCGCCCTATGATACCCCTGAGATCGCGCTGGCGATCCGGATCGGCAACGGATATTCTTCGGACTATGCTTCTCAGATATCAAAACAGGTTCTGACCTGGTACTATGGTTTGGACGAGGAAGGAACGCTGACGGAGTCCAATACTGCTCTGGCGCCGGACGCGATCAGCGGAGGAGGGGACTGATGCAGGAAGGAGGGAGATCCGTGAAGAATCCCGTCATTTTAAAGAGTTATCCGGACGGTATCGCCGTCTGGTTGGACGATCAGATGGAATTCGGATCTCTTTTGCGTGCTGTCGCTGAAAAATTCCGGGAATCCTCCCGCTTTTTCGGCGATATGAAGGCAGTGATCTGCTTTGAAGGCAGGAAACTGGATGCCCGGGAAGAAAGCCTTCTGGCGGACGCCATCGGCGCGAACAGCCGGATTAAGATTCTCTGCGTGGCCGGAAAAGACGAGGCGCAAAGGGAAGCCTTCAGACAGATGCGAAGGGAATACGAAGAGCTGATCAGGCAGCGAAAGGGTACCGAAAAATTTTACCGGGGAACACTGCAGGGAGGACAGATTCTGGAAACGGATGGGAGCATCGTCATTCTCGGCGATGTGGAACCGGGATGCAGCGTCATCTCCACGAAAGATATCATCGTTTTAGGAAAGCTTATGGGCAGCGCCTACGCCGGCGGAAACGGCTGCGGCGCCCACTTCATCGCAGCGCTTGAAATGGCTCCGCAAAAATTAAAAATCGGAGATTTCAATTATAAAACAAAGGAAAAAGGCAGAGGAAAATGTCGGAGGATAGTCGGGGATTCCCGGATCGCCTTCGTCAGAAACGGCGAAATACAAATGCAGGCCATCACGAAAGAACTTCCGGCCGAACTGTTTTCATAGACAGTCAGCCGGAGGAGAAAGATTTCATAATCGGAGGGCTTTTGGCATGAATGATGTAATTGTCGTTACCTCAGGAAAAGGCGGCGTGGGCAAGACGACTACGACCGCAAACGTGGGAACCGGCCTTGCGGCGTCCGGAAAGAAAGTCGTTTTGATCGATACGGACATCGGCCTGCGCAATCTGGATGTGGTCATGGGGCTGGAAAACAGGATCGTCTATAACCTGGTGGACGTCGTAGAGGGGAATTGCCGGGTCAAGCAGGCATTGATCCGGGACAAGCGCTATCCCGGCCTGTATTTACTGCCTTCGGCACAGACCCGCGATAAGACGGCCGTCAACGAAAGCCAGATGCGCAAGCTCATCGAACAGCTGAAGGAGCAGTTCGATTACGTTCTCCTGGACTGTCCTGCCGGGATCGAGCAGGGCTTTAAAAACGCCATCGCCGGGGCGAACCGGGCGCTGGTGGTGACGACGCCGGAAGTCTCGGCGATCCGGGATGCGGATCGCATCATCGGACTGCTGGAGGCCAGCGCCATGGGCCGGATCGATCTGGTGATCAACCGGATGAGGTTCGATATGGTAAAGCGCGGCGATATGATGACCGTGGACGACGTGGTGGATATTCTTTCCGTTCCTCTCATCGGGGTGATCCCTGATGACGAAAACGTGGTGATCGCCACTAACCAGGGAGAACCTCTGGTGGGCAATCATACCATGGCGGGAAGGGCATATTATAACCTGTGCATGAGGATTCTGGGGCAGGAAGTTCCTTATTTCAATCCTGACCGTTCCATTTCCTTCTGGACGAAGGTGTCCGGTATCTTTCACAGGAGTCAGGAGGGAAGAGTATGAGGTTGCCGAGATTTTTCAGACGCAGGACGTCCCGCGAAGTGGCGAAAGACCGCCTGAAAATCCTTCTGATTTCGGATCGGGTGAACTGTTCCCCCGAAGTGCTGGAGCTGATTAAGAAGGATATCGCCAGAGTGATTTCCCGTTACATGCTGATCGATGCAAAAAACATGGAAATTCAGATCAGCAAATCGGCGATCAAAGGCAGAGGGAACAAAAATCCTTCCCTTTATGCCAATGTCCCGATTCTGGATCTGCACAAAATCAGCTGAGAAAACGACAGGAGCATTTATGTTCAAAAGATACAAACTGAAAAATTTTGATTTCATCCTGGTTCTTCTGGTCATCTCGCTCAACATCATCGGGATCCTGGTGATCGGAAGCGCCAAGGAGAGCGTACAAGGCACTCAGATTTTCGGAATGTTTTTGGGGCTCGCGGCTATGATGGTGGTCGCGTTCATGGATTACTCCTTTCTGCTCCGATTTCAGTGGATCTGGTATTTGTTCATCATCGGTTCACTGGTGCTGGTAGCCCTGTTCGGCGAAGAGGTGAACGGGGCCACCAGATGGCTGGATATCGGCCTGTTTCGATTCCAGCCTTCCGAAACCACAAAAATCTTGTTGATTTTATTCTATGCACAGTTTATTATGAAATATAGGGAGAAGCTGAATACTTTCCGCATTCTGTTTTGTGCAATTATACTCGTGATTCCGCCGCTGGTTCTCATTTATGAACAGCCAAATCTCTCCATGACGATTCTCACCGCGCTTTTGTTTTGCGCGATTCTGTTCGTAGGCGGTTTGAGCTGGAAGATCATCGGCGGCGTGCTGGCGATCATCGTCCCTTCGGCTCTCATCTTTTTATCCATTGTGATGCAGGAGGGGCAGACGCTGATCAACGATTATCAGCGGAACAGAATTATGGCGTTTTTCAATCCCGCTGCATATGCGGATTCGGAAGCGTATCAGCAGCTCAATTCGGTGATCGCGATCGGTTCCGGACAGCTTTGGGGGAAAGGGCTGAACAACAACGTGATCGCTTCCGTGAAAAACGGAAATTTTCTTCCGGAACCGCAGACTGATTTCATTTTTGCCGTCGTGGGTGAAGAATTGGGGTTTGTGGGGTCTGCGACGGTCATCCTGTTATTGATTTTGATCGCGATGCGCTGCGTTTCGGCAGCCAGATCGGCCAAGGATACGGCCGGCACCGTGATCGCTGCGGGAATCGGTTCCCTGATCGCGTTCCAAGGATTTATGAACATCGCTGTGGCGACGATGCTGATGCCTAACACGGGGCTTCCGCTGCCGTTCGTCAGCTACGGCCTTACTTCTCTGGTGAGCCTTTACATCGGAATCGGTCTGGTTTTGAACGTCAGGCTGCAGAGAAAGAATCTGTATAACCTATAGGAGAGAGGGTATTATGAACATCGCATTGATTGCGCACGATGCAAAGAAAAAACTGATGCAGAATTTCTGCATAGCCTATCGGGGCATTCTGTCGAAGAACACGCTCTACGCCACCGGGACTACGGGAAGGCTGATCGAAGAAGTGACGAATCTGAACATTCATAAATATCTGGCCGGCCATCTGGGAGGAGAGCAACAGATCGGCGCCCAGATCGAGCACAACCAGATCGATCTGGTCATTTTTCTGCGCGATCCGCTGACGCCCAAAACACATGAACCCGACGTCAACAACGTGGTGCGGCTCTGCGACATGCACAACATTCCGCTGGCGACCAACCTGGCGACGGCGGAACTGCTGATCAAGTCCCTGGACAGAGGAGATTTAGAGTGGCGTGAAATGTATAAGTAAATGTGGGGCGGTCTGTCTGGCCGCTCTGATCGCTTTTAACACCGTCGGCTGCGGGGAAAAGCCCGTCGCCATGGCTTATGACCCGGATTCAGAAGTGTCCGGATTTCGGGTCGTGACCCAGGACGGCTCTCAGATCGCGAACGCTTTTGCCTCCGGGCTGTGTGTCGTAGACGGGGATATCAATGTGGACGACGCCATCGTGGATATGGCGGATGCCACATCCGCCGGCCTGTTCGACTTAAACAATCGCTCGGTTCTATATGCGAAAAATATCCATGAGCGGCTGGCGCCGGCGAGCCTGACCAAACTGATGACGGCTGTAGTGGCTTTGAAATACGGCAATCCGGACGACGTGATCACCGCCACGTCCAACGTCAACATCACCGAGAGCGGCGCTGTGCTGTGCGGCTTAAAGGAAGGCGACCGGCTCACTTTAAACCAGGCGCTTCACGCACTTTTGATGAAATCGGCTAACGATGCGGCTGTAGCCATCGCGGAGCACATCGGCGGCAGCGTGGAGCAGTTCGCGGAGATGATGAATGAAGAGGCCCGGGCGATCGGGGCGACCAACAGTCATTTCGTCAATCCCCACGGGCTGACGGCGGACGATCACTATGTGACGGCCTATGACATGTATTTGATTTTCAACGAAGCGATTCAATACGATCTGGTGGATGAGATCATCCGGATGACCAGCTATGAGACAGTTTACTACGATAAAGACGGCAACGAAAAGCAGCTTTCCTTTCAGACTTCCAATCAGTATCTGACCGGCAACTACAAGCCGCCGGAGCAGGTCAGCGTGGTGGGCGGGAAAACCGGCACCACTAACGCGGCTGGAAACTGCCTGATCCTGCTGGCGAAAGATACGGCCGGAAACCCTTATATCGGTGTGATTCTGCGCTCCAAAGAGAGGGGAATTCTCTATACGGAAATGACCGATCTGTTGGATGAAATAGGCTAAAGTGCCAAAATGGTGGTTGTTTTTTTAGGTGATATCAACTATAATAGACATATCTTATGATGCGCGAGCATGATAACGAATTTACTTTAGGAGGGATATCAATGGTTCAATTAATCGTTGGCGAGAAGGGGAAGGGCAAAACTAAATACTTATTGGATAAAGTGAATACGGAAGTCAAAAATGTGAAGGGGAGCGTCGTCTATCTGGACAAGAGCTCCAAGCACATGTTCGAACTGAACAATAAGGTTCGGCTGATTAACGTGCTGGATTACGCGGTGGACAGCAGCGACGGCTTCCTGGGTTTTGTCAGCGGGATTATCTCTCAGGATCACGATCTGGAACAGATGTATTTTGACAGCTTCTTAAAAATTGCCTGCCTGGAAGGGCAGGATATCACGCCCGTCATCGAGCGCCTGGAGGCGATGAGCGAGACATACGGCGTGGACTTCGTACTCAGCGTTTCCCGCAATGAAGACGATCTGGCGGACAGCCTGAAATCCAAAATCATTGTATCTCTTTGAGAATCGGTTAAATCGAATCGGAACACCCGGCACGAGAGTGCCATATGACAAAGCCCCGGCGGAATGCAAACCGGGGCTTCTTTTTCAGACGAGGAGCGCAAATCATTGGAGAGAGAGCATAATTCCGGCAATATCAGACAATATCGCAGACCTCTGAATATCAATCTGGGCGTCATCATCTTCGGCGTGATCTTTCTGTATATTACGATCTGCGTCTGTATGTATTTTTTCAATTCCAAGCATATCCGTTCCTATACGGTTCAGGTAGGAACCCTTTCCGAAGACAACGTGTATACGGGAATCGCGCTCCGAAACGAAACGGTGGTCACCAGCGACTACTCCGGCTATATCAACTATTACGCCCGTGAGGGCGAACGGGTGGGGAGCGGGCAGCTGGTCTGTACGGTGGATGAAAGCGGTCAGCTCAAGGAGATTCTGGACGAGCAAAATGCGGACAACAGCGCCCTCTCCGAAACGGATCTCCGGCAGCTTCAATCCGATATCGTCTCCTATTGTTCCCGCTTTTCCAGCTCCGACTTCGAATCCGTTTACGATTTTAAATACGATCTGGAGGGAACCGTGCTGAAATTGGCCAATATCAATGTGCTGGAGAATATGAGCAGCTTAAACAGCGGATCCAGCCAGCCGGTCAACCTCTGCAGCGCTCCCCAGTCAGGCATCATCGCCTATGCGGTGGACGGCTATGAGGACAGGCAGCCGGAGGATATCACGGAAGCGGATTTCGATCAGGATGCTTATGAAAAAACGCAGCTGATCAGCAACGAGCTGGTGTCCAGCCAGGATCCGCTCTACAAGCTCTCCACCAGCGAGAACTGGTCTCTGGTCATTCAGGTCGATCGGGCTACCGCTGCCCGCCTGGAAGAGGAAGAGTATGTCAAAGTCCGTTTTTTGAAAAATCAATATGAGTCAAACGGGGAAGTGACTATTCTGGATAAAGGGGATGAAGGGGTATTCGCACAGCTGGAGTTCAATAATTCCATGATTACCTTTGTCACCGACCGCTTCGTTGATATCGAACTGATTACCGATTCGGAAGATGGGCTGAAAGTGCCCCTTTCCGCCATTGTGGAAAAAGAATTTTTCCTGATTCCGAAAGAATACGTGACCAAAGGCGGCAATTCCGGCGAGAACGGCGTTCTGCGGGAGACGGCCGGGGAGGACGGCACTCTGACCACGGAGTTCGTACCCACCCAGCTCTATCAGGAAACGGAAGAGGAATATTATGTGGACGATACCATGCTCCGGGCCGGAGACCACCTGGTTATGCCGGATTCGACGGAAACCTTCACCGTTTCCAAAACGGACAGCCTGATCGGCGTCTATAATATCAATAAAGGTTACGCGGATTTCAAGATCGTGAGCATTCTCGATGAAAACGAGGAATACGCCATCGTCCAGCCCAATACCACCTATGGCTTAAGCGCTTACGACCATATCGTTCTGGACGCGGAAGCGATTCAGAAAGACGATGAAATCGTCTATTGAGAACATCGAAGAGAAGAGGACGGGAAAAATATGACTATCGCGGAAAATTTGATCGAAGTG
Source organism: Clostridiales bacterium (assembly GCA_003343625.1). Taxonomy (GTDB): domain Bacteria; phylum Bacillota; class Clostridia; order Lachnospirales; family Lachnospiraceae; genus Gallintestinimicrobium; species Gallintestinimicrobium pullicola. Next base: position 30,499 of record QAKV01000005.1, on the reverse strand, counting down.
GAGGAAAGGATCTCGGACAGCCTGCGCAGATCAGGTCGGCCTTCCCGGGCGGCCAGCCTGATCGCGGTCAGCAAAACGAAGCCTGTTTCCATGATTCTGGAAGCATACCGGGCCGGCATCCGGGATTTTGGAGAGAACAAGGTTCAGGAACTGATGGAAAAAAAGGCGCAGCTGCCCTCCGATATCCGATGGCATATGATCGGGCATCTCCAGCGCAATAAGGTCAAATACCTGATCGGAAACGCAGCGCTGATCCATAGCGTGGATTCCCTGCGCCTGGCGGAGGAAATCAGCAGGGAATCCGTTAAAAAGGGAGTGGAGACGGATGTCCTCATCGAGGTGAATGCGGCCGGAGAAGAGAGTAAGTTCGGAGTGTCGCCAGAGGAAGTCCTTTCCCTGGTGACTGCGGTTTCGGAACTGCCCGCCGTTCATATCAAAGGATTGATGACGATTGCCCCATACACCGAAAATCCGGAGGAAAACAGAAAATATTTCAGTCTGTTGAAACAATTATCTGTTGACATAACACGTAAAAACGTCGATAATGTATCTATGAGCGTTTTGTCCATGGGAATGACCAATGATTATGAGGTCGCCGTGGAGGAGGGCGCCACATACGTCAGAGTGGGCACCGGGATTTTCGGCCTGCGAAGTCTGGGCAGTGCAGTTACGGACGGTCCGGCTGATTCTGAATAAAGGAGAGTTTCATAATATGGGAGTTATGGACAAGTTTTTGAATTACATGAAGCTGAACGATGAAGAGGATGACGGATACTATGACGATGATTATTACGATGACGACGAACCGGCTCCGGCAGAGAAAAAATCCAAGGTGAAAAATATTTCAAAAGCGGACTCCTATGAGGATGAGGAACGCCCTAAAAAGGCTGTTTCCAAAGTGACTCCGATGCGTCAGTCCCAGCGGAGAACCGGCCTGGGCGGCATGGAGGTATGCGTGATCAAACCCACCAGCATCGAAGATGAGCGCGAGATCACGGACACGCTTCTGGCCAATCGAACCGTAGTCCTGAATATGGAGGGGCTGGATCTGGATATCGCCCAGAGGATTCTCGATTTTGCATCCGGTTCCTGCTACGCCATTTCCGGAAGGCTGCAGAAGATTTCGCATTTCATTTTTATCATTACCCCTGCCAGCGTGGATATTTCCGGGGATTTTCAGGAGATTTTAAGCGGTTCGCTGGATGTGAAGGAGATCTGAACAATAGAGAAATTCGGGATAAAAGGGGACTGTCGCGCGGCGGCCGGAAATGGCCTGTGCGGCGGCCCCTTTTCGTGGCCCGGATAAGGAAGTAGTGTGAAAAAGAAGCCTGATAGCTTTTTTCACACGGTTATTTGTGCCGGAGCGTCACAAATAGCTATGATGGCACGCCCCGTCGCTGACGCTCCGGAATGGAGGTTTTTATGGTGGACAGAATGACCGTTTCCTATCAGGAGAAGCCTTGCTATGACATCGTCTTTTCCAACGATTTCAATAGTCTCCCTTCAGAGATCGGAGAGGATAAGCGCGGGAGAAAGGCCTGTATCGTGACGGATAGCGGGGCGGGCCCTCTCTATGTCCCTCAGGTAAAGGGCGCGCTGGAGGGCGTCTTTTCAGCCTGTGAAGTCTTTTCCTTTCCTGCCGGGGAAGAACATAAGACGCTCGATACCGTACAGAAGCTGTATGCGTTTCTGATCGGGCATCGCTTCGACCGCAAGGATGTGCTGATCGCCCTGGGCGGAGGCGTGGTGGGGGATCTGACCGGGTTCGCCGCCGCCACCTATTTGAGGGGCATCGATTTCATCCAGATCCCCACCACCCTGTTGGCCCAGGTGGATTCCAGCATCGGCGGGAAGACGGGGGTGGACTTCGATGCGTACAAGAATATGGTCGGCGCCTTTCATATGCCTTCCCTGGTCTATATTAACCCCGATACGCTTCAGACGCTGGAGCCCAGACAATTTTACAACGGATTCGCGGAAGTGATGAAGCACGGCTTGATCCGGGACAGCCGCTATTACGAATGGCTGATCAAAAACATGTATGAAATCTGCGCCCGGGATCCCGAAACCTTAAAGCGCATGATATGGCGCAGCTGCGAGATCAAGCGGGAGATTGTGGAGAAAGATCCGGAAGAAAGGGGGGAGCGGGCCCTTCTGAACTTCGGCCACACCATCGGCCACGCCATCGAAAAGAACAGCGGCTTTTCTCTCCTGCACGGGGAATGCGTGGCCCTGGGTTGCGTGGCCGCCGCATATATTTCCTGGAAAAAAGGAAGAATCGAAATGGAAGAGTATTATGAGATCCGCGATATGTTCGTCCCATTCCAGCTGCCCATCTCCGCGGACGATCTGGATGTGGACAGAATCGTAGCGCTGACGAAGTCCGATAAGAAGATGGACGGCGGGCATATCCGTTTCGTCCTGCTGGACGGAATCGGTCAGGCGGCGCTGGACGAGAAGGTAACCGACGGAGAAATCTCCTCCGCCGTGGAAGAACTGAACTTCAAAGAAGAGGGCTGAAGATGAAGCATAAAATCGAAAAACTGTTCTGGGCGGATCTGTGCATCGCCCTGCTCGGTGTCTTCTTGGATCAATTCACCAAATATCTGGCCGTGACCTATCTGAAAGATCAACCCGCGATCCCTCTGATCCCCGGCGTGCTGGAACTGCGCTATCTGGAAAACAGGGGCGCTGCGTTCGGCATGCTGCAGAACCAGAAAATTTTCTTCGTGGTTATGACCTGTTTGATTCTGGCCCTTTGTTTTTATGTTCTCACCCGGATGCCTTCCGAAAAGAAATATCGTGTCTGGCACGTGACCGGAGGGCTTCTGATGGCCGGAGCACTCGGGAACTTCATCGACCGGTTAAGGCTCGACTACGTCATCGATTTCATCTACATCCGGCTCATCGACTTCCCGATTTTCAACGTGGCGGATATGTTAATCACCTGCGTGTGCGTCATCGCGTTGGTCCTGGTTTTCTTCGGCCATTATCAGGAAGAGGATTTCGCTTTTCTGAGCCGTAAAAAGAGAGGGACGAAATGAGCCTGTTTCGCTTTCAGATTTCTTCCGAACAGGAAGAAGAACGGATCGATAAATGCATCGCTTCGCTGATGGATTCCCTGTCCCGTTCCTATATTCAGAAAATGATCCGGGAAGGGTGTGTGGAGGTTAACGGGAAGACGGTGCGCCAAAATTTTCGCGTGAGCGCGGATGATGAAGTAGCCTTCTTCCTGCCGGAAGCGGTGGAGCCGGAAATCCTTCCCGAAGAGATTCCGCTGGACATTCTCTATGAAGACGACGACCTGCTGGTGGTCAACAAGCCAAAAGGCATGGTGGTGCATCCCGCAGCCGGTCATTACAGCCATACTCTGGTCAATGCCGTCCTCTTTCACTGTAAAGGGCAGCTTTCCGGCATTAACGGCGTCCTGCGCCCCGGCATCGTCCATCGGATCGATAAGGACACCACGGGATCGGTTCTGGTCTGCAAAAACGATGCGTCTCATCGCTCCATCGCTCAGCAGCTGAAGGATCATTCCATCGTCCGGCGTTACCGGGCTATCGTCTGCGGCAATCTGCAGGAAGAGGAGGGCACGATAGACGCTCCTATCGGCCGGGATCCTGGAGACCGCAAGAAGATGGCGATCAACCGGAAAAACGGAAAAGAAGCCGTGACTCATTACCGGATCCTGCAGCGTTTTACCGGCTATACTTATATAGAATGCCGGCTCGAGACCGGACGAACCCATCAGATTCGGGTTCATATGGCTTCTCTGGGACACCCTCTTTTGGGGGATGCGGTCTACGGGCCGAAAAAATGTCCCTTTCCTTCTCTGGAGGGGCAGACCCTGCACGCCATGATTCTGGGCTTCGTCCAGCCCACAACAGGGGAGTACATCGAAACCTGTGCCCCTCTGCCGGATTATTTCGAACATCTTCTTCGGATTCTGTAAATTTTCCTTGACAAATCTCTGCTTCGATGCTAAGCTTTATGAGTATGCCGCATAACGAGGTAGAAGTACGCCCATACGGCGTCACCGAAGTTAGCGAGTAACGTTAATTTATATTAACGCTTTGATAGGAGGTGTCCTGGATGTACGCAATTATTGCTACTGGTGGCAAACAGTACAAAGTCGCTGAGGGCGATGTCCTGAAAGTGGAAAAACTTTCCGCAGCGACCGGTGAAACTGTTACTTTTGATCAGGTAATCGCGGTAAGCGACAACGGCCTGAAAGTCGGCGCCGACGTGGCGAACGCAACTGTAACTGCTACGGTTGTGGGCGAAGGCAAAGGCAAGAAGGTAATCGTTTACAAGTATAAGAGAAAGACCGGTTACCACAAGAAAAATGGTCATAGACAGGCTTACACGCAGGTGAAGATCGAGAAGATCAACGGCTGAGTTTTCAGCTGACCGTTTTATGACGAAGATCGTAATCAAAAAGACGAATGGCAGGTACAGTGGCTTTACGTGCAGCGGCCATGCAGGATATGCGCAGAGCGGATCCGATATTGTCTGCGCAGCGGTATCCATCTTGGTGATCAACACGATCAATGCGATGGAGATTTTCGCTGCGGAGGAGATGGAAGTATCATCTCAGGAGGAGGGCGGTATCATCGATGTGAAGTTTCCCTTTCCAATCGGGGAAAAGGCTATCCTTCTCATGGATACCATGGTGCTCGGCCTGCAGAGCATAGGCCAGCAGTACGGGAAGAAGTACCTGAGACTGAAAATCGAGGAGGTGTAACAAATGCTTCAACTGAACCTTCAGTTTTTTGCTCATAAAAAGGGTGTCGGCTCTACGAAGAACGGCAGAGATTCCGAATCCAAGAGACTCGGCGCCAAGAGAGCGGACGGGCAGTTCGTGAAGGCAGGCAACATCCTTTACAGACAGCGCGGAACGAGAATTCATCCCGGCATCAATGTCGGCATCGGCGGAGACGATACATTATTTGCAAAGGTTGACGGCGTGCTGAGATTCGAAAGAAAAGGAAGAGATAAAAAACAGGCTTCCGTATATCCGGTAGAACAGTGAAGAAAGGCCCCAAACAGAAATGTCTGGGGCTTTTTGATACGACAGGAAACGCGAAAATATTGCTGGAACTATTATTTTTCCTGCCGCATCAAAAGGCCGGCAGCGATCGACAGCAACAGTCATATCCGTATGATCGGATAGGAGAGGAAAGAAATCGATGTTTGCGGACAGAGCGAAAATCTATGTCAGAAGCGGAAAAGGCGGAGATGGCCACGTATCCTTTCGACGGGAGAAATTCGTACCGGCAGGCGGCCCTGACGGTGGGGACGGCGGCCGGGGCGGAGACGTGATCTTCGTCGTGGACGAAGGGCTCAACACCCTGACGGATTTCCGCCATACGGGAAAATATAAGGCCGGCGACGGTCAGGAAGGCGGCAAAAAGAACTGCCGCGGCAAAGACGGACAGGATATCGTTATCAAGGTACCTGAAGGGACAGTAATCCGGGAATTCCATACCGGCAAAGTGATCGCGGATATGTCCGGCGATAACAAAAGGATCGTGCTGCTGACCGGAGGCCGGGGCGGAAACGGTAACCAACATTATGCCACCAGCACCATGCAGGCGCCCAAATACGCTCAGCCCGGGCAACCCGCCAAAGAGCTGGAGCTTTTGCTGGAGCTGAAGGTCATCGCGGACGTGGGCCTGGTAGGCTTCCCGAACGTGGGAAAGTCCACCTTTTTGTCCCGGGTGACGAACGCAAGACCCAAAATTGCCAACTACCATTTCACCACCCTGAATCCCCATCTGGGAGTGGTGGATCTGGACGATGCGAAGGGGTTTGTCATCGCGGATATCCCCGGTCTCATCGAGGGCGCTTCCGAGGGCGTGGGCTTAGGGCACGAGTTTTTGCGCCACGTGGAACGAACGAAGGTGCTCATTCACGTGGTGGATGCCGCCGGCACGGAAGGGCGGGATCCGGTAGAGGATATTTACGCCATCAATCGCGAGCTGGAAAACTACAGCCATACTTTGGCCCGAAAGCCCCAGGTCATCGCGGCCAATAAAATGGACGCCATATTCGATGCGGAGGATTCCCCGCTGGAGAGGATTCGGGCCGAATTCGAATCAAAAGGAATTCGGGTCTTCCCGATTTCCGCAGTGAGCGGGCAGGGGATGCGGGAACTGCTCTATTACGTGCGTTCCTTGCTGGATGGGATGACGGAAGGCCCCACCGTATTCGAGCAGGAATACTTCCCAGAAATGGCGCTCGCCGTTTCGGACGAGCCTTTCACCGTCACCTACGATGAGCTGGAAGACGAATATGTCATCGAAGGCCCGCGCATCGAGAAGATGCTGGGTTATACCAATCTGGAATCCGAAAAGGGATTTGCCTTTTTCCAGAATTTCCTGAAGGAATCCGGAATCCTGGAGCAACTGGAACAACTCGGCATCGAAGAGGGGGATACGGTTCGCATGTACGGCCTTTCCTTTGATTATTACAAGTGAGGAGATCAGGAATGAACGCATTGACGAGCAAGCAGAGGGCTTATCTGATGAAGCTGGCCAGCAGTCTGGAACCCATTTTTCAGATCGGGAAATCCAGCCTGACCCCGGAAGGGACCGCGGCTATTGCGGAGGCTTTTAATACACGGGAACTCATCAAGATTTCCGTGCTCAAAAACTGTTTTGACGATCCGCGACAGATCGCCCAGATGGTTGCGGAACGCACCCACTCCACGGTGGTGCAGGTGATCGGAAAGAAGTTCGTCTTATATAAGGAAAACAAAGATCATAAAAAAATAGAGCTTCCCCAGTAGGCGGATGCTTCTGAGCAACGGAGGTCAGGATGAAGAGAATCGGAGTGCTGGGGGGAACGTTTAATCCCATCCACAACGGTCATTTGCTCTTGGCGGAGACAGCCCGACAGGAATGGGAGCTGGATGAGGTTATCCTGATTCCCAGCGGCTGTTCCTATATGAAGGATCCAAAGGAAATCCTTCCCGGCGCGGTTCGCCTGGAGATGGTGAGGAGGGCGGCCGCGGATAATCCTTTCTTTCAGGTTTCCGATCTGGAGGTGATGCGGACGGGGAATTCCTATACCTGCGATACCATCGAGGAACTGGGACGCCGGTTTCCGGGCGCGCAGCTGTATCATATCGTCGGCGCGGACACCCTGTTTCATATGGAAACGTGGAAGGAACCCGAGCGGATTTTTTCCGGAAGCATCACGCTGGCGGCGGTTCGGGATGGACAGCAGGATGCGCAGCTTTTGTGCCAGGCAGAGCATCTGATGCAAAAATATCATACCCGCGTATACCTGCTTCCTTCCCTCCATCTGGAAATTTCCGCTACCGACATCCGGGAAAGATGTCAGAAGGGGAAATCGATTCGCTATCTGGTGCCGGAATCCGTCCGGCTGTTTCTGGAGCAGAACGGATATTACCGGCAAAAATAATCCTGAATTATCGCGGAAAGGAGCTTCTGGCATGAAAGAACCGGATATCAGAAAAATTCGAAAAGCGATGGAAAAGGCCCTGGATCCGAAGCGGTATGAACACACCCTGGGCGTAGCTTATACGGCCGCCGCGCTGGCGATGCGGTATGGGGAGGATATCAATAATGCTATTCTTGCCGGAATGCTTCACGACTGCGCGAAGTGCCTGACCAATGAAAAGCGGCTGATCATCTGCGAAAAATATAATATCGCCATAAACGACGCAGAACGAAAAAATCCCTACCTGCTGCATGCAAAAGTCGGGAGTTTCCTGGCCATGAAAAAATATGGGGTAACGGATAAGGACGTGATTAACGCCATCCTGAATCATACCACAGGGCGTCCCGGAATGTCTTTGCTGGAAAAGATCATCTGGATCGCCGACTATATCGAACCCGGCCGCAAACAGGCTCCGAACCTGGCGCTGATCCGAAAATTGGCATTCGAAGATCTGGATCAGGCGTTTTTGACCGCATTGCGCGATACGCTGGAGTATCTTCATGCCGGCAAAATGGAAGTGGACAACATGACACAGAGAACTTATGATTTCTATCGAAACGGAGGGAAATTATGACGAAGGCAGCTGAAATGACCAAAATAGCGGTGGCCGCCCTGGAGGAGAAAAAGGCGGAAGATATCTGTATCATCGATATCAGCGAAGTTTCCGTGCTCGCAGACTATTTCCTGATCGCGAACGGCAGCAATAAAAATCAGGTTCAGGCGATGATCGATAATGTGGAAGAAAAGCTGGGCAAGGCTGGCTTTGCTCCGAAAAGCGTGGAAGGCTATCAGACGGCGAACTGGATTCTGATGGACTACGGCGATGTGATCGTTCATGTATTTGACCGCCAGAACCGCCTTTTTTATGATCTGGAACGAATCTGGCGGGACGGGAAGAAGATCGGGCTGTCCGATCTGGATGCTTCCGAAGAATAGACGAGAATATAGAATAGATAAGAAAAGTTCCTTTGAACTTTCCCACCTATATCAAAAGAGGCGCTGCCGCAACAGGAACGGGCTTCCCACCCGGAAATCATCTGTTGCGGCAGCGCCTCTTTTAAAAACGATTTCAGGCTTCAGCGGTAAATCCGCATCACGCCGAACACTTTTCCAAGAATCCGGCAGTCGTCTACGATGATGGGCTCCATGGAGTCGTTCTCCGGCTGAAGGCGGATATGCCCGTTCTCGCGGTAAAATCTCTTGACCGTGGCAGAATCATCGATCAGGGCAACTACCATCTCACCGTTATTCGCTTCCTGACGACTCTGTACGAAGACCCGATCCCCGTCGAGAATCCCCGCATTGATCATGGACTCCCCGCGAACCTTCAAAATGAAACATGGGTCGCCGGAAGGAATCATCTCTGCGGGTATCGGAAAATAGCTCTCGATATTCTCCTCCGCCAGAATCGGCTGCCCGGCCGCCACATTACCGATGACGGGAATGCTGGTCATCTCCGTACGAACCATCTGAAAGCTCTCATCGCAGATCTCGATTGCGCGGGGCTTGGTGGGATCCCTGCGGATGAAACCGTTCTTCTCCAGCGTCTCCAGATGGGAATGAACAGAAGAAGTGGACTTCAAATGTACCGCTTCGCAGATCTCCCGAACTGCGGGAGGATAGCCTTTCTCCAGTATTTCGTTCTTAATATAGTCAAGAATTTCCTGCTGTTTGGCAGTGATTTTTCTCTGCGCCATAAAAACCTCCGTTCCGGAGCGTCAGCGACGGAGCATGCCATCCGTGTGAAAAATAAGCTGCCGGGCTCGTTTTCACACTAACCCCTTTCCGCGCAGGACTGAAACTTTTTCCGCTCCCATTCGATCTATAAATATATATCATTATAACATAGCGTAATGGAAATGGCAAACATGTATTCCGAAGAAATGTTCGATTTTTGCGGAAAAGAACTTGACATTCGAAAGTATGTTCGCTATAATCGACGTATAAGGAACAAATGTTCGCAACATATGTTTGGCTTCGCTTCATAGGGAGAGATCGGGGGTTTTGAGATGAGAAAGGGCGGAAGGACATTTTCATATAGTTATTGTCGCAGGAGGAGACAGCTTCGGTTCAGAATTGCGGCGGTTTTGACGGCGATCTGCCTTTCAGGGGCTTTCGGAGCTCTCGGATTTGGCTTCCTTTCCGATGCCCAGGAAGAAGCATCTCCTGTCAGCTACAAATATTTCACGAGTATTCTGGTCTATCCCGGCGATACTCTTACTTCCATTGCCCGGCAATATGCGGATCAGCACTACGAGTCAATCGAGGACTATATCGAAGAGGTACGCATGACAAACCATCTGCAGGAGGATGAGATCCGTGCAGGAGAATATCTGATCGTTCCCTATTACAGCGTGGATTATCGCTGAATTCGTCCGCTTTCCCACTGAATCGACTTCGCTGAAAATATATCGGCAAGCCCGGAACCCAAAGGATTTCAAAAGAAATATCCCAATTTCTTTAGAAATTCTTTGGGTTTTTTGGCTCTTGTTTTAAAGCTTTTGCAGGTACCTTAAAGACAGTGGCGCGATTGCCTTTTTGCGGCCCGACGTGGTATAATGGCCGAAGAAATGAAACGCAGCAGGGAGGAAAAGGACTTGGAAAAGAATCGAATTTTGATCGTGGAGGACGATGCCGATATCCGGGAGGGCGTGGAAATCTATCTGAAGAACCAGGGATATCAGGTTATTCAGGCGAAGGACGGTGTAGAAGGACTTGAGCAGATCGAGAAAAACGAAATCGATCTGGCCATTGTGGACATCATGATGCCCCGGATGGACGGCATTACGATGATGATGAAAGTGAGAGAGAAAGGGTGCGATTTCCCGGTGATCATGCTCTCCGCAAAATCTGAAGAGGTGGACAAGATCATGGGGCTGAATATGGGCGCAGACGATTATATCACCAAGCCATTCACCCCATTAGAGCTTTTGGCCCGGGTCAATTCCCAGCTCCGCCGTTACAATCGTTACCGGGAAGCCCTTTCCAAGGCGGATCCCCCGAAGGAAACTTATCACGTGATCGGCGGAATAGAGCTGAATGAAGAGACCGTGGAAGTGTTCGTGGACGGATCCCCGGTGAAACTGACTCCGATTGAATTCAAGATCCTTCTGCTGCTGATGAAGAATCCGGGACGCGTCTTTTCTGCAGACGAGATATATGAGCGGATCTGGAATGAGAAAGCGATCAATACGGATACCATTATGGTTCACATCCGGAAAATACGGGAGAAGATAGAGATCGATCCGAAGAATCCGAAATATTTAAAGGTGGTGTGGGGCGTTGGATACAAAATGGAAAAACAGTAAGGCAAAGAGTACGGGGATCGCACTCATCCTCATTTTGGCCATAACTGCGGCTTTTCTGGCCTGTTTTCCCTTCTTCGAAAGCCGGGCGGACAGCGAATTCGAAAACCCTCTGACCGGAAGTTCTTTCATTCGAACCCTGTATGAAAGCAATTATGTCCAATATCGTTATCTGCGGGAAAAAGCGGATCAGAAGACATGGTCTTACGGCGACCTTTATGTGACCACGGAATATCTGGGCGCCTATGGCGAGGACGATTATTCCTTTCAGGATGAATATCTGGTGAATGTTCCGGAAGATGCCGTGCCGGGCAGCCAGGCGCTTGAAGAACAGGTCCGTGAATACCGGGAAAATTCCCTCAGCGAGCTCTCCGGGATCCGCAATTACGCTTCCGTGCTGACCCAGACTATGGATTACTATGCCTATGATACAAAAACCGGGACTTCCATCGGCAACAGCAGCCTTTCGGCATTAAAGGAGATCGCGAACGGGGAAACGCCCCAGGAAAACCCCTATGTATATTATGTTTATATCAGCTATGACGGAGCTGGCAATGTGGCGAACTGCGGCGTCAGTGTGGAGGGAAAGGTCGGCGACTTTTTAAAGCGGGTGGAGTCTCTGGGAAGAGAGCAGTCCTTTACGGAATATTATGATGAAGACAACACCTCTTTCGCCTCTTTCTACAATATGGAAACCGAACAGCGCTATCGGTATCGTTTCACCGTCGGCCGTCCGGAGAATATGAAAATCGTATATGCGCTCACTCAGGATCAGTATCAGGCTCTTTTAAATGAGAATGACTACGGGGATCTTTATGCCGGAATTTTTCCCAACTATAAATCCAACTGGGAGGACAGCTATTATCGAGCGGGGATTTACGAAGCTCTGACCGGATTTTTCCTGTTCTCTATCGCCCTGGGGAGCGGCTGCGTCTGGATTCTGGGACGCCATGGACAGAAGGATTATTGCTATCAGGAGCTCAAAATATGCCGTTTTCCTCTGGAAGTCAATCTGCTCTTCCTGTTTTTCGGATTCGCCATGGTCGAAAATCTGTTGTCCCTGATCTGTTCCTGGCAGAAAGGATGGTTCCTTTCGAATTTTACGGAACAGATTCTGGAACCACTCCATCTCTCCTGGATTGCCCTGGTTCTGGTGGGAGCTGTTTTTTATCTGTATTTCGGCGTAGGCTTCACTCTTGGAAGCATCCTTCCGCGCGCCCTGCACCTGAAATCCTATTTTAAGGAGAGCAGCCTTTTATACCGTTACTGGGATCGGGTCGTAAACTACCTGAAAAGCTTTTATCAGGAGCTGGTGAACTTCGATATCGGGACGGACGCGAGGCGCATCATTTCCAAACTGGTGATTTTAAACTTCGTCATTCTGTGGATCATCTCCCTGTTATGGGTATGGGGATTCATCCCTTTGCTGATCTACTCCCTGATCCTGTATTTCCTGCTTAAGAAATATGTGAAGGACGTTCAGAATAAATATCACAGGCTTCTGCTGGCTACCAGCGCCATCGCCAAAGGCGATCTGGATATCGCCCTTTCCGAGGATTTCGGGGTCTTCGAAAGCTATAAAAACGAGCTGCGCCAGATTCAGACCGATTTCAAAAAAGCGGTGGATGAAGAGGTCAAAAGCCAGCGGATGAAGTCGGAGCTGATCACCAACGTTTCCCACGATCTGAAAACGCCTCTGACCGCCATTATCACCTATATCAATCTGCTTAAAGAGCCGGGCGTCACGCCTCAGCAGCGGGAGGAATATCTGAATACGCTGGATAAAAAGGCCGTTCGTCTGAAGGTATTGATCGAGGATCTGTTCGAGGTCAGCAAGGCGACCACCAACAATGTCACGCTGAACTACGATAAGGTGGATCTGTGTAATCTGCTCAGGCAGTGTTATCTGGAATATGAGGATCGAATCGGGGCTGCGGATCTGACCTTTAAGTTCACGCTTCCGGAAGAAAAAGTAATTCTGACGCTGGATCCGCAGAAGACGTTCCGCATTTTTGAAAACCTGTACACGAATATCATCAAATATGCGCTTCCTTCCACTCGCGTCTATGTGGTGCTGCAGGAAGAAAAGGAGAACGTTGTCATCGAGATCAAGAATATTTCCCGAATGGAGCTGCATGTGGCGCCGGAAGAGCTGACCGAGCGGTTTGTGCGCGGGGATGATTCCCGCAATACCGAGGGCAGCGGGCTGGGATTGGCTATCGCCAGAAGCTTTACGGAGCTGCAGCACGGAACGCTGCGCATTTCGGTGGATGGGGATTTGTTCAAGGTCACGCTGACTTTTCAGAAATTCCATCGGCCGCCGGAATCCGAGAACAGAGGTGACGGAAAAAGCGGTGCCCCGGAAGAATCCCGATCCCATCCGGTTCCCGAAATGAAGCAAACCGGAAACGCCGCCACACCGGAAAGGCCCTTCTATCATCCGAGCCGGTGGCGTACGGAGAGGAATATGAGAAAAAAGAAGTGGTGAGTCGAAAAAGTCGTCTCCTGAACCGGAATAGCCGCCGCCCCGTTTCCCATCGGCGTTCAGTTTTGACTGGCCGGAGCGCGAAAACGGGGCAGCGGCTATTCGAAGTTTTTTTACGACTCCCTTAAATGTACGCTCTTCGCCGCCTTCCGCTTGTTTTCATCCTTCATGGCGGCGTAGTGTTTCCGGGTGGTGTTGACGTCTTTATGCCCCAGCACATCCGCTACCAGATAAATATCTCCGGTCTCCTGATACAGAGTCGTTCCGTAAGTGCTGCGGAGCTTGTGGGGGGTGATCTTTTTAGTGGTGGTCACCAGAGAAGCGTATTTTTTTACCAGATTTTCCACGCTGCGCACCGCCATGCGGCGATTCTGAAGGGAGAGGAAGAATGCCTCCTCATGGCCTTCAGCGGGGACGGCATGTTTTCGCTGTTCCAGATAGGAGAGCAGCGCCTGTTCCACTTCCCTTCCGAAATAGACCACATCTTCGTATCCGCCTTTGCGGCGTACCCGAATGGCCATATTATCGAAATCCACATCGTTCAAATCCAGTCCCACGCATTCTGAAACCCGGATTCCTGTTCCGAGAAGGAGCGTCAAAAGCGCCAGATCCCGCACTTTCGTCTTTTCATGAAATTTCAGTTGGCTTTTGGTCATTTTCGTGCCCGCCTCCACCTGATCCAGCAGGATAGCGACTTCGTTGGGATCCAGGCGGACGATTTCCTTGTCGTGCAGCTTCGGCATGGGTACCAGCGCCGCCGGATCCGTGCGAATCAGCTCGTTTGTGAAAAAGTACCGGTAAAAGGTGCGCAGGGAAGCCAGTTTGCGCCGTTTTCCGCGTTCGTCATTGGTGTACTCCACACCATCCTTCGTATAATAGGAGAGATATTCCAGATATTCTTCGATGTCCTCCCGACCGATCTGATCCAATAAAGACAGCGGGAACTCCGTGATTTCCATCTTCCGGCAAACGCTGTTGTGGGTATGTAAAAATGCAAAAAAAACCCCGAGATCGTACGCATAAGCGATTCTGGTACGCGAAGCGGTGGTGGGCTCGATCCCTCTGAAGAACTGCCTGCAAAAGGCCGGCAACTGCTCCAGCAGGGATCTCAGCTTCTGCACGTTTTCGATATTGACCTGATCGTGATAGTTCCTGCTGTTTTTCATCCGTTTTCACTTCCTTCTTTCTTATGCATCCCCTTCCCCTGATGATCCACGGCGGGCCAGCCCTTCAGGTTTCCGGTCTGTATGGCTGTGAACATCCGCTCCTTGACGCCCGGATTCTCCAGGTTCAGCTGTCGCAGCAGCTGTTTGGTATACTCCCGTTTGGTATGTCCGTCCGCAGGGCAGGGGCTTTTGACCACCGGAATGTCATTTTTATGGATAAATCCGATGATATCCGCCTCCTTCATATACAGCATAGGGCGGATCACCGTCAGCTCCATCCGATCCAGCCAGGTTACCGGCGCAAAGGTATGGAAACGGCCTTCGAAGATCAGGGACATCAGCATGGTTTCCACTACGTCGTCCTGGTGATGGGCATAGGCCACCTTGTTGCAGCCGGCGGCTTTGATGGCGTCGTTGAGCGCCCCTTTTCTCATTTTGGCGCACAGGGCGCAGGGGTTGCTCTCCTTACGCTGGTTGAAAACGATATCCGCGATCTGTGTCCGGACGATCGTATAAGGGACCTCCAACGTCCGGCAGATTTCCTCGATCCTGCTCAAATCCAGATTGCCGAATCCCAGATCCACAGTAACCGCATGGATGGTGAAATGCTGCGGATAGAAACGCTGCAGTCCATGCAGCGCGTAGAGCATAGCCAGGGAATCCTTTCCGCCGGAAATGCCGACCGCAATTTTATCCCCTTCCTGAATCATATGGTAATCGTCCACCGCCCGGCGGACATAACTCAAAACCTGTTGTAGTTTCATGCAAATCTCCTCTGTAAACGCGTTCCTTCTGATTTATTTATGTTATCATAAGGCGCAGAACAACTCAACCTCTGCAGACATTTTCATCGCATACGAACCTTTTGCAGTTGTTTTGTCTAAAAAACCATGATAAATTAAGAATGACATTATCGCGCATACATCCGGGATGCGAAATTTGTGAAATCATTAACGATAGAAGAGGAGCATTTTGTAAAATGAAATTTGTGGTTCAGCGGGTTAGCCATGCCCAGGTAGCGATCGATGGCAGCGTTTATTCCGAGATCGAAAAAGGATTTCTCGTTCTGATCGGCGTCTGTCAGGAAGATACCCGGGAAACGGCCGATAAGATGGTCAGAAAACTGATCGGACTGCGTATCTTTGAAGATGCGGACGGAAAAACCAATCTGGCCTTAAAGGACGTGGGAGGACAGTTACTTTTGGTTTCGCAGTTCACCCTGTATGCGGACTGCAGGAGGGGAAACCGGCCGTCGTTTCTGCAGGCGGGTGATCCGGATCACGCGAACAGCCTGTATGAATACATCATCGATTCCTGCAGGAAACAGGTGAAAACCGTATGCACGGGAGTCTTCGGGGCTGATATGAAAGTGACCCTGACCAATGACGGGCCGTTTACGGTGGTATTGGACTCAGGAGAACTGTAAAATACAATAACTATTCGTTAAACTAAGCTTTTGCGCATAGTTGAATTTCTCATCTCCCAGCTTTCAAAGCGGACTCTCTAAAAAAAGTGTGCGCATCCTCAGCGGAGCGTCTTTTTTTATACGATAGGAAATTTCATTTCCTATCATATAAAAAACGGCCAGACTGTAAAAAGGTCTGGCCGTTTTTGCTGGTAAAATCTTTTCAGGAGATAAAAGATCCGAAATCACTTTTTACGCTTTTCGAAATCTTCTACGATCTGGGCGATGAGCTCCACGGTTCCGTCGATACCCAGAACGGAACTGTTCAAACAGTAGTCATAGCTGTCCGCGCGTCCCCACTTCTTCGAGGAATAATAGTTGTAATAGCTTTGCCTTTGCTTATCCTTCTTCACCATCATATCCCGCGCTTTTTCATCCGTCACATCGTATTTCTTCATCAGGCGCTTCGCTTTCGTATCAGCATCCGCAAAAATGAAGAAATGAACGCAGTTTTTAAAATCCTGCAGCGCATAATCCGCGCAGCGTCCGACGATCACGCAGGGGCCTTCCTGGGCGATCGTCTTGATGGTATCGAACTGGGCCAAAAAGATCTTGTGGCTGATGGGCATATCCATAAAGGAGGAGGCGTTGTAGCCAAAAGAATAGGTGTCCATAACCAGGTTGTACAGGAAGGAATTGGTCGGGCGTTCATCATGGCACTCGATCATCTCTTCACAGAAGCCGCTTTCTTTTGCCACTCTCGTCAGCAATTCCTTATCATAGAATTTGATATCGAAACGCTGGGCTACCTTCTCTCCGATCTCATGGCCGCCGGAGCCGAACTGACGTGCAATCGTAATGATAGTGTTCATAACCTCAACTCCTTCCTCTTTTATACTGTTATTATATACAATTCAAATACAATTTTCAACTATTTCTCTGTCACAATCAGCTGAAAAGGATGCAGGATCAGATTGTCTCCAATCCGTGTCACCTGTGGAAGATTGACAAAAATCACTTCTGAATAGTCTTCTATCAGAGAGAGAAAGCGTTCCGAGCCGCTGAAATTGCAGATGACGGTAAGCGACTTCTCTCCGAGCGTGCGGCTAAAAGCGAATATTTTTTCCTGATCCTCGTAGATCGGTTCGAACGCGCCATAGGTGAGGATTTCATGATATTCTTCCGATTTGTAAAAGTTCAGCAGGCGCCTGTAGAAATTCAGAATGGAGCCGTATTCTTTTTCCTGCTTCGCCACGTTGATTTTCCGGTAATTCGGATTCACCTTCAGCCAGGGAGCGCCTTCTGTAAATCCCGCGTTTTCTTCTGCCGACCACTGCATGGGAGTCCGGGAGTTGTCCCGGCTCATACGGGCGCAGCCTTCCAGCGCCTCCTCTTTCGAATGGCCTGATGCCAGAGAATATCGATAATTATCCAGCGTGCTCAGATCGTCGTACTCCTCCAGGTCGAAAGGGCAGTTAGTCATGCCGATTTCCTGTCCCTGATACAGAAACGGTAACCCTTTTTGGAGCACCTGCAGGCTGGCCAGCGCCGTCACGGATGCAAAACCATACTCCTCTTCCGGGATAAAATGGGACGCAGCTCTCGGTCTGTCGTGGTTTTCGACCACATTGGCCTCGAAAGCGAAGTCCTTCAACGCCGCCTGATTGCGGAAAACATCCCGCTTCCACACATCCGGATCCATATACCGGTCGTCTTCGCAGTAGCAGATTCCCCGGATGGTGCCGTTGATGGCGTCGAAAGCGAATATGGTGGAAAAATAGCCGTCTTCTCCGATAAACTCCGGCAGCATGCCGGCGTTGACGTGGGAAGTCTCCCCTACCGTGAAAGCATCGTGAGGAACGAAACAGCGCTCTTTGAGTTCCGACAGAAAAACGCCGATGCCTTTTTTGGTACCGCCGTCCCGCCGGATCATGCGGGCGATGCTTTCGGAAATATTTCCCATTCCATCCGGGCCGTCCACCGGAAGATCTTCCCAGGTCAGATCCTTTTTCAGATTTGTGATGGCGTCCAGCCTGAATCCGGCGATCCCCCGATCCAGCCACCAGTTGGTCATCCGATAAATTTCTTCCCTCAGAGCCGGGTTCTCCCAATTCAAGTCCGGCTGCTGTTTCGCAAAAAAATGCAGATAGTAGAGATTCTCCTGGCCGGGAAGCTTCTCCCAGGCGCTGCCCCCGAACAGGGATCGCCAGTTATTGGGAGGCTGACCGTTCCTGCCTTCCTTCAGATAAAAATAGCCTCCGTATGGGCCAAAAGGATCCTGGATGGCCTTTTGAAACCATTCGTGCTGATCGGAACAGTGATTGACCACCAGATCCAGAATCAGATACATTCCTCTTTTTTTCATCTCCGCGATCAGCTCATCAAGATCCTCCAGGGTGCCAAAACGCGGATCCACGCCGTAATAATCGGAGATATCGTATCCGTTGTCCACCATGGGGGAAGGATACATCGGGGACAGCCAGAGCAGATCCACGCCGAGCCCCTTCAAATAGTCCAGTTTCTGCAGGATGCCTGGCAAATCACCGATTCCGTCTCCGTTGCTGTCATAGAAACTTTTGGGATAAATCTGATATCCCACAAGGCCGTGCCACCACTTTCTCTTCACTCTCGATTCCTCCCTTCCTCAACAAAGGAAATTTTCGCCAGGGCATCCGGTTCCATGCCCGCCGCAAAAAAGTAAGCTGCCATTTGGGAACGGGAACTGAATTCCGCAGCGCGCAGAAGTTCCCGGATTTCATCGCGCCCGTAAAATCGCGCCCGTATCTGCTCGTTCTCCGAGGTGTGATCCGTAAACTCGCCCTCCGCTTCCACGAAGGCGATATAAGTTTTCGTATCCGAAAAGCCTACTGCCGAATAGGACGGAGGCAGTAGGCTTATGATCCTTCTCACCTGCAGGCCGGTTTCTTCATAGAGTTCCCGGCGAATGCATCCCTCGATGGTCTCCCCCTCTTCCAACATCCCGGCACAGAGGTTGAAGATTTCCTTGTTAAGGCTCATCCGAAATTCCCGCAGCAGAAGCATCCGATCTTTCCGGAAAGCCACGATGGAAACGCCGCTGACCTCCCTTCCCAGATCCTGAGGACCGCGCAACTCCTTCCTGCTGACCAGTTCAAAGGTTTTTGGGCGGCCCGCCCTGTTTTCATAGAACAGTTCATAGTTTTTCAGGTATTTTCCGTCCCGAACCTTTTCCATGCGAAGAAGCTTCACTTTCTTTCCTCCTCTTACACTCCCTCATCCGCCTGCCGTTTCGCCCGATCTGCCCGCAAGAGCTCTGCCAGGGGCGGCTCCTCTTTTTTCCGGGTGATTTCCACCAGCCCGAGAGGAGTCATATCCACAACCTGTACGGGAACCGGATCCGATTCGCTCAGCTGCCGGAGAAACTCCAGCAGTTTCTTCTGTTCCTCCCGTTCCGCCATATTGATGAAATCCACGACCACGATGCCGGACAGATTGCGCAGCCTCAGCTGCCGTGCCACCTCTGCCGCCGCTTCCCAATTGGTCAGCCGGAATGTCTCCTGACAGGGCTTTTTCTTATCGTACTTTCCGGTATTGACGTCGATGACCGTGAGCGCTTCCGTAGGTTCAATCACCAAATAACCGCCGGATTTCATCCAGACTCTTTTTCCCAACGCCTCCTGAATTTGACCGGAGAGCGCATACAGCCGGGATAAAGGCAGATTCCGATCCGCATAGAAGGCGAGCGAAGGCTCGTCGTTCGGTCTCTCTTCCCGCATCCAGCTTTGAACTATCGTATGGACATCCGGATCGTCTGTGACGATCTTATCGGGAAAGGACGTATTGAAATCCGTCAGCCGTTTCAGATATCCCGGCTGCTGTCCGGAAAGGAGGGAAAAGACAGTTCGGGTTTTCCCGGCACGGAGCAACTGTTCCCCCCGCTCCAGAATGGATTGCGCATCTTTGAGCAGCCGCCCGGAATCCGAAACCGTTCCGGAAATCGTGCGGGCCACCAGCGTCATCGATTCCGGAATCCTCAATCCCCCGAGCGCCTCCCTCACAAAAGCGCGCCGCTCTTCGGAGAGATTATGGGAACAGCGAAGGCCCCCTTTTCCGGAAATCGTGAGGGCGAAGTATCTTCCGTTTAGAGTAAGATTCGCAGTCAACAGAGGATCCTTCGTTTTGGCAGCATCCTTCTTCACCTGAACCAGAAGTTCATCTCCGGGCTTCAGAGTTCCGTCATACTGGCGATTGGTCAGAACCGGACAGGAGATTTCGGAAAAAGGGAGAAAGCAGACCTGTCCTCCCGCGATTTCCACAAAGGCGCTTTCGATATTTCGAACCACATTTTTCACTTTTCCAACATAAATATTGCCGAGAAGCGATTGACCAGAACGGTCGATCCTGATTTCCATCAGCTTTCCGTCTTCTATCCAGAAACCGCACAATTTTCGGCTCAGCAGGGCGGCGGCTCCGTCCTTTTCGGAAAAATCCGGTCTGGTGATCACATATACCGTACTCATACGCTTTTAAAAATCCTCTCCCATCGCATCCAGGGACTGAAATTCCGGCGATTCCTGCGTTCCCGCATTCATCCATGTCTCTTTCCGGACCACGGAAAAAGCGCCCGGATGGCCGGGCACGTCTTCCCCGCAGAAGCGAAGCAACTGCTCCGCCACTTCATCGGGACGGATATTTCCGCTGCTGCCCGCGTCCGCCAGCACGCACAATTTGCCGTCACGGATGCCGCATTCGCGGATCCCCGGACGGATATTCACCTGCCTGGGGCCCTTTTTGCCTTCCTTCGCGACGATGATCTCCTCCTGTGCCAGAAATTCCTGCAATCTTTCACGCATGGCCTCGAAGTTCTTTTGAGGATCAGCGAATCCGATTTCCCAGGAAGCGGCCGCTACGCTGGCCATGGCGTTCTCCGCATTTTGAGGGAGGGCTTTCGCGTCCAGAATCTCGATGCCCTCCGGACAGACAGACCGAAGCCTGCTCAAAAAATCCTCTTTTCCCTGATGGGAGTGGATTTCGATGTCCATATATTCTCCAAAACTGCTCATTCCCAGCCCCAGAGGGGCGGCGAACGTCATGATTTGATGGGGACTGTAGCCCCCGGTATAGGCCACATCGATCTGCGCCCTGCGGATCGCTTTCTGGAAAAAGCGCATCACATCCAGATGCCCGATAAACCGCAGCGCGCCGTATTTGGCAAATTTCACCCGCACTCTCATCTCTTCTGCTCCTCCCTGGCTTCAAAACATACGCCGCCTCCGAAGCGGGCCGCGCCGCAGCCCTGACACTGGGCCCTGCAGTTGGGCGTCACTTCCGCTCTCTGCGCCCGCTCCCACTCCCTCCATAAAAAGCTTTTGCTGACCCCACAGTCCAGAAAATCCCACGGGAAGATCTCGTTCTGTTTCCGTTCCCTCGTGGTGTAAAAACCGATGTCCAAACCGCATTGTTCGAAAGTTTCCAGCCAGACATCGTTTTTGAAATATTCGCCCCAGGCATCGTAAAGGCAGCCTTTTTGATAGGCCGCTAAAATCGCATCCGCCACCCGGCGGTCTCCCCGGGCGAAAACGCCCTCCAGAACGCTCACATCGGCCTCGTGCCAGTTGTATTTGATCCGCTTCTGGTTGAGCTGTTCCCGCACGCTGCGCCGGGTCAGCGCCGCCTTTTCCAGAAATTCTTCTTTCGTGCACATCCTCGCCCATTGGAAAGGCGTAAAAGGTTTGGGAATGAAAAAGGATGTGCTGGACACGATCTGAACCGGCCCGGTTCGTTTTTCTTTTGGAACCTTTTCATAGTACAGGGCCGCGATGTCGTTTGATAGTTCGGCGATCCCCCGGATGTCTTCCTCTGTCTCCGTGGGGAGCCCCAGCATGAAATAGAGCTTGACCCGGTTCCAGCCTCCCTCGAAGGCCAGCCCGGCCCCGTGGAGGATATCCTCACTGGTCAGCCCTTTGTTGATCACGTCGCGCAGCCGCTGGCTGCCCGCCTCCGGCGCGAAGGTCAGGCTGCTTTTCTTCACATCCTGCACCTTTCCCATCACGTCCAGAGAAAAGGCGTCGATTCTGAGCGAAGGAAGGGAAATATTCACCTTCTGTTCCCGACAGGTCTGCATCAGAAATTCCACCAGCGCCTCCAGCTGAGAATAATCGCTGGAGCTTAAAGAGCTTAGGGAAATTTCCTCATGTCCGGTATTTTTCAGCATCTCCACGGCATACCGTTTCAGGGTGTCCAGGCTCTTTTCGCGCACCGGACGATAGATCTGCCCGGCCTGACAGAAACGGCAGCCTCGAATGCAGCCTCTCTGAATTTCCAGCACCACCCGGTCCTGGGTGGCTTTCACATAGGGCACCACAGGCTTTTGGGGATAGGGCACGCTGTCCAGATCCATGACGATTTCCTTGCACACCGTAGAGGGCACCCCTTCTTTCGCAGGCGAGAAAGAGGCGATGGTTCCGTCCGCACAATACTTCACTTCATAGAGGGAAGGCACGTAAATCCCCGGCACTTCCCGGGCGGCCCGGAGCAGAAACGCCTCCCTGCCCGCTCCCGCTTCCTTCGTCTCCAGATAGAGATCCATCAGCTGACGGTAAGCGGTCTCCCCTTCTCCGATGTAGAACAGGTCAAAAAACGCCGCGATGGGCTCCGGGTTGTAGGTGCATGGGCCTCCGCCGATCACGATGGGATCCCTGTCCGTGCGGTCTTTGGCCAAAAGCGGAATGCCGGAGAGATCCAGCACTTGCAGAATGTTGGTATAGCACATCTCATATTGCAGGGTGATGCCCAGAAAGTCGAACTCCCGTATGGGATCCTGGGATTCCAGGGCGAACAGCGGAATGTTTTTCTCCCGCATGATCCGATCCAAATCCACCCACGGCGAATAGACCCGTTCACACCATACGTCGTCGTAGCGGTTGAACAGGTCGTACAGGATCTGAATGCCGAGATGTGACATACCGATTTCGTATACATCCGGAAAGCACATGGCAAAGCGGATGTCCACCTTTTCGGGATCCTTCATCACCGAATTGACCTCGCCCCCGATGTAGCGGGCGGGTTTGTCTACTTTTAACAAAATTTCATCACTTAACGCTAGTTTTCTCATTCATTACACCTTGATTTATTGTACAATTTATACAAACACAATCATTCGTAAAACAATATAGTTGCAAACGACAAAATAAAAACTAAAGAATCTTCCGCAAACATGAATTATCAATATTACGAAGAATTTGAGGCCTATGGCGACAAGAGATCAAAAATCCTGAATTTTACTACAAAATGACATTATCTGGATTTTTTATCACAAAAGAACACCTTATAGTCTTCTTCTGTAAAAGGGATACCTAACGTATCCTGCTCTGCCTTCATGCTTACGGGTTTCACAAACTCCCATATTTCAGTTAATATAGTGCAATCATATATGGGCTCAGCTTGGGTTACATATACTTCTTTTGTAAAATCCGGAGATGAGTGTCCCAGATATTCCGATACTGCTTTCATATTGATCTCATTATGCTCTAAGACGCTCGCGTACATATGCCTTAAATCATGCCAATGTATTTCTTTTAATCCGCACATCCTAGTTAACGCGTGGAAGGGGGAAATAAAACTTTTCCTGTTATAAGGTGTGCCATCGCATTTGCAGCATATATAATCAAGATCCTTGAACGAGGGTACCCATTTCTTCTGGTGCTCATACCATGCGCGTTTTACAGCAATCTCATCAGCCACCCATTTAGCCAGAGGTATGCAGCGGATACTGTTGTCTGTTTTAACTTCGAGTTCACGGGTAGTGATCCCATGGTCACCCTCAACTCTGATATCGCGTCCGAGCTGCCTGGATATATATAGTGCCAATGTCGTGAAATCAATGTCCGAATATTTTATGGCGATCGTCTCAGAAATGCGGATACCTGTCGTTACGGCAAGGAGTAAGGGCATGTACATCTCCGGAAAGCACTGTTTGCATGTGAAGAGCATGTTGCGGATCTCTGCTACAGTATACAGTTCAACCTCACGTTTCTTTGGCTTGGGAACATCTTTCGAAAGGTTCCTTAAAGCCAAAACACTGGGATTGATCGAAAGGAAACGGCTGCTCTGTGCGTAGGCAAAAAGCTGCCTGATCAATTTGATGCTCTGGTCTTTTACAGATGGGTAACGGATACCCTTTACCGTATCCTCAATAATACTGTGAGTCAGGGCCTCAAGCTTGGTATCTGCTCCAAAGCCTGGCAGCAGATAGTTGTACAGAATGTTTCTGGATGTCTGGAAGGAGTTATACCTGATACCTTTTTCTTCGATCATATGATAATACAGCCAATAGTCAAAGAATTCCTTCACCGTGTATGAAAAAGGTATGTATTCTCCTTTTTCAAGTTCGGAGATCAGGACTTCCTTTGCCCTCCGCGCTTCTGCCTCAGTTTTATATCCACTCTTCTGCGTTGTATATTTATCTCCAGATTTAAAAAAAAGAGTAAAGCGGATCCGATACCTGCCTTTGTCTTTTGAAACGTCTCCCATAAAACGATAACTGACGATCGGCCCGTAAAAGAACGTTGGATTGATATCCGGGGTTATCATTTTCATACATGTAACCTCTCCGAATACGGAATCATAACGTCTATGACCTTTCTTGTATCCTCGTCTGCATCCATTATCCCACAATATACATTAAATGTTGTGAGCACGGATTTGTGTCCAAGGAGTTTGCTGATCTCTTCTAAAGGGACCCCTTTTTCAAGAAGCATCGTAGCAAATTGATGACGGAGGGTATGGAATGATATCTGTTGGACCCCGGCATACTTGCATACCCGGTGGATGGAAGCAAGAAGGGTATTTTTTGTTTTCCTTGTCCCATACACAGAAAGTGAGACATATTCCGTGTCAATCTTTTCTTGGCCCCTGGATACACAGTTCTTGATTATGGATTCATTAAATGCTTTTTTCTTTTCCAATTCATCGAAAAGAAATGCAGGTATTTTTATAACCCGATAACTGTTTCCTTTGGGCTTTTTTTCCTCCATATAACAGGTATATTCAAAATGATCGTTACTGTCTGACAGGTTATAATTTGTCGTATACTGCCTTGATATACGGACAGTTTGCTTTTCTGCGTCGAAGTCTCCGTAACGGAGCCCCCTGATCTCGCCTGTTCTCAGCCCTGCAAATAAACCGAGCAGTATTTCAAAGTAATAACCAGGATGCTTAGAGGCTTCCTGCACGATCTTTTTCAGATCATTTTTGTTTAACAGTTTGATCTTGGGAGACTTTCTTTTTACCGGTACGATCTCACTTCGGATATCTTTTGAAAAATACCCATACTCATAGGCATCCCTTAGTATCCGTTTCATAAACTTCTGGGCTGTTTCACCAGCTGAATCACAAACGGGGATACAGTTTTCGATTATTTCGTTGACATAATCTACGGATACATAGTTCAGGAGCACATCACGGCGTATATTAGGGAGGATCAGATGGTAGATCCCCCAAATGCCGATGGTCTTTGTGCTGGTGTCAGTGTTCGACAGAAAGATGTTTTTTGCCCAATATTCAATATATTCTTTGAAAGTGTATTGCATATTGGCAATGATTTTGATCCGCCTTAGATCAATTTCATATTGCGCATCATCTAATGCCTGGTATTTTTCCGCCTCTTTTTTTGTGGTAAAACCTCCTTCCTGCGTATATGATATAGTAAAGTTATTCATATTGACAGAACGCTTTACATACATCCAACTGTTGTTTACAAAGCGAACGCTTCCATTCTCCATTATCAACCTCCGTAAGCGTTAACAAGTAAGAATGATAGTCGTGTAAATTGTACTATAGGTTTTAATGGATGTCAAAACATAGTGATTCGTAACGTTTTGTTATGCTCCGTTCAGCCACTGGTCAAAGCTGGCTTTAGGGATCCTGTAGTTATCACCGACTTTGATTACACGGAAAGGCCCTTCATCCTTGTAGGCGTTCTTTATAAATTCATATGCTTTAGAACGGCTGACACCAAGAATGTCCTTCACTTCTGCAACACTGTAAACTCTGGATTCCATATATTCACCTCGCAATCCGGCAAATGGGTACAAATCAACGGTTCCTACAGAGAATATGACATTTTATTGAATGCCGACCATTTTTTTTCGCTGATCATTACATGTGCTTAAGGAATAAAATGACAATGCGAGAATAAAATTTTTTTGAACATTTTTTTTGACCCCAAAAATTTTATAATCTGATCCTTCTCCTGCATCCCATCCCAGGGTTCTCAGATTTTTTCCTCCACGTCATCTTTTTCCGGGAATACGATCTCGACATCGCATCGCGTATATGGCTTTCCGCCGTCTTCTCCCAAAACCCTTTGGAAGGAAAGCCTGATATAGCCATTCCTTTCAAGCCGATCGATGCACCGCTGGATCGTTGCAGCCGTTTCGACCGCGTATCCGGCGAGCAGCCTGGTGTCAAGGGAAAAATCATCCGGCAGCCCCAAGAGGTTGAGCAGCATACCTTTATCACTCAATTTGAGTTTCCCATCCGCTGTGATGGCTACCACATACTCCCTGTATCTTCCTTCCAATTCCTTTTTGATGATCATTTTTACCTCCGTCCTTATTCCAACCATTACATTTTTATTGGCAGAATATTTGAAATGAAATTTTTAGTCCCAGCAAAAAAATATTTTACACGCTTCGTTTTTTTTTGTTTTAGAAAAATCGCAGGACGAAATATCGTATATCGTATCAAGCCTGACTCCTTGCTAAGCCGCCCTTTTATCCCCCTCTCCCATCGCGCATATTCTCTCTGTAATCAATGGTGGCATTTAAATGAAAGGAGAAATCATGGTTGTAAGAGATTTGAACAGAGAACAACTAAACGAGCTGAAGCTGGCTTTTTTATGTGAAAAAGCTGGCGGGACAGCAAGTTACGTCGATCTGGCAGACGCTGAAGATATCCCGGATGAGACGATCTTCTCCCACTATGAGGGGATCGAATTCACAGAGGATGATTTTTTCTGCGGCCACGCATGACTAAACTTTCCAGAAAGGGAACAAAGAACTGGAGGAAACTGAAATGGAAAATACAAGGATAATCTATCGAAATCGGGATTCTAGTAACTACAAAACGTATCATTCCCCTGTACTGGCCGGGAAGATGACCAAGGAGCAGTATAAAGAAATCCTGAACTGCCTGGAGGACAGGGAATACTTTATTCCAGCACAGGTCAGTCTGGACGACACAAGGGATTGGGGTTACGACCCTGAGGTTGACCAGCCATGGTGGGAACTGG
Source organism: Clostridiales bacterium (assembly GCA_003343625.1). Lineage (GTDB taxonomy): Bacteria > Bacillota > Clostridia > Lachnospirales > Lachnospiraceae > Gallintestinimicrobium > Gallintestinimicrobium pullicola. The sequence continues at coordinate 3,399 of QAKV01000005.1, read as the reverse complement.
TCGGATATGAACTGACGGATCAAAAACCCACCGTTGAATATCCCACCGTTGAGGAACTGGTCTACTTATTCCAGGCCGCCAAAGGCAACTGGAACGAGCAGGAAATATTTTAAATATCAGCAGCCTTTTCGCAGAAGCCGTTGACACAAAGGAGAAATATGGAAAAAAGGGTAAGGAAAAACAATATTCATTACTACAAGCTTTGCTTTTACCACGATGAGGATGACTCTCTCGTCACAGACCAGAGATGCAGCTATGTCATTAAGACGGAGATCCCGCCGGCCCTGGCGGATGAGGCTGCCCTGGATATCCTCTTTGGGGCAAATGGCTCGTCAATGAACCAGGAACTCAGAAAAAACCTGACATGTGTGATGGAGATTGCTGCATGTGAGGCGATCGGATTTTTCGATCTGGAAGATCTGACAGAACGCGTGGAAGGCCCTTATGGGGCATATTACCGGAGTAAGACGATCCAGTTCCCTACAACAGAAAAGGTAAATGAGATCCGTGAGGAGTATCCTACCGGAACGAGGATAGAGCTTATCCAGATGGAAGATGCACAGGCACCGCCTGTCGGCACAAAAGGGACTGTACGCGGAGTGGATGATGTCGGCTCCCTGCTCGTTTTATGGGACAATGGCAGCTCCCTAAAGGTGGTATATGGCGTCGATATTGTAAGAAAAATATAGGAGAATCGTCATGAACGACTACGAAAAAATGTTTGAGGGATATGACGTCCCTTCCAGGCTCAAAGAAACAGCCATCAGCATCATGAGACGTTTCACCATTACTGGAGAATGTGATGGGATGTACATCTGCAACGTGATCGCTGCAGAGAGCGGTATCGGCGATGGGGAAGGCCACTTCACAGGAGATGAAATCTTCAACCGTTCCGAAATTGCCAGGAGGCTTCAGTTTGCATACGGATCCAATATACCGTCATCTGCCATCCCAGAACTTGTAAGGATCTTGTATACAGGGCATATTGACCGCAAGGATGCCCTCGAAGGGATTGCAGAACAGAACCTGCGCTGGAAAAGGGAAAGGGCAAATTGCAAGGAAGATTGGAGAAAAGATTACCTGTCAAAGCTGATCCAGGAATCCAGACAAACATTCATGCAGATACTGGAAGAAATTAAGAAAGAATACAAAATCGATGAGGAAATTCACTTCTGATTCTGGATGATGACCGAAATCAAGGCCTTCCGAGTTGTCGGAGGGCCTTTCTTATCGTGCGCCGCCAGGCGCACGATAAGAAAAAACCCCGCATTTCTGCGGGGTTCCTTGTCAATCTTTCTCCTTCAATGGAACAAATAAGCCGTATCTTCGTCGATCCAAAGACGCATCCCGTCGGCTTTACAGATCAGGTGATCTTCGTGCACCTCAGTAATGATCCCCTCGAAACGGACGCATCCCTCTGGGCCAGTTTCCGAGAAAACTGTCTTTCGGCCGATCTTCCATTCTCGCCAGTTACCTTCCATTTACTTTCCTTCCTTCTGCGATCTTTTCTTCGATCTCCAGCATCATCCCGGAAATAATCATGTCATCGCTGCCAGAATCAGGCCCTGCCTTCATCCGTCCAACTTCCATCTTACCTCCTGGGGTATCTGATGGGTATACATACACGACCACAACATCGTGTACCATATCCCGCAGCACCTCAATGTAAAAGGTGCCGCGGTAATGGTAGAACAGGGATATGATCTCTTTTTCTTTCCTGAGATCTCCTGGGATATCGGGAACTGCCTGCTGAAATGAGGCCACTCCTCTTGAGATCTCTACGTTTGCCTCTGGGACGCCTGCCGTATAGATGTAGGTAACAACCGTATCGCTCGTGGAATCTTTGAGCACTTCCACATAGTTGCTGCCGTTGCGGTGATAAAATTCAGACATGATGAAGGGTTCGATATCGAATTCCCGGGCCTCATAGGCGCATACGACGTAATCCGTCGTGCCATCATCGCCGGTCACCTGGAAGAAATTTTCGATCCATTAACGGGGCCATAAGCGTACCCTTTTTCCTGTACGTCCGACAGAACATCCAAAAGGAAACCGCTGACATCCTCCTGGATCATTCTGTATCGGTGGAATCTTCTTCCATTTTCTTTTCCTCGTTCAGCAAACACCCACATTTTTTCAATTCTCCTTTCCTGATCTCCCACCTTAATTTGCTGTAGGCAGATGAAAGATCCTTGCGTACCCTGGCTTGGTAAGTGCCTGTCTCCTTTGCGATCAGGGACATTTTTCTCGGCATATTGCCATCCAGCCCATAATAGGCAGTCAGCGTTTTCTTCTCCCTGTCGGTCAGCAGCCTATCACTGTCCATGCCTTCCCTGAGAAGGTTGATCCTCTCAAGGAGTTCTTCCTGTTCTTCGACTTTGAGGTAGTAATCTTCCGGCGTATCATAATTGTTTTTTGACATTTATATCGGAATCATATTACCCCTGTTTTAGTACTGTTTTTTACATTAAGAAACGAATTATAGCTTCCCAATTTGTCATTTTGTTTTTTACATTTATATCCGAAATATAGGAAACTGGCAAAGGTAATTTTTTTACATTTATCCGAATTATAGAGTCCTGAGCTACTTTCCCCTAGCTTTACTTGTCTCCTGTTTCATTCTGCATAACATCATCCAGCACAAGATATTCCCGCTGCAGTTCCTGGCGCAGTTCTTCCTCTGACGGCAGGTAAAGCTTATACTTGGAAGTAAAACCTGATGATTGTCTTCTGGCAGCGTATAACGCACTACTGATTCGCTTTTACCCGCGCAAAGAACAATCCCAATGGGAAGATTATCTCCTTCATTCATCATCTCTCTCGTATAATAGTTTACATACATCTGTATTTGTCCTAGATCCTGATGCGTCAATTTCCCAGTTTTAAGGTCAATCAAGATAAAATATTTCAGAATGTAATTGTAGAATACGAGGTCCAGATTATCCCGCTTTCGGAATAATCAATGTAAAAATGCTCCCCATCAAACATAAATCGCTTTTGTCTGGCCACAAAGGAAAAAACCTCTCTCCAATTCCAAAAGGAATTTCTGTAAATGATCAATAAGCGCCTGTTCCAATTCACTTTCATAGAAACTGGCATTCTGCTCAAGTCCCAAAAATTCCAGGACGTAAGGATCGCGGATAATATCTTCTGGCTTTTTGCACGGTTCCAGTTTTTGGATTTCTGCTGCTACCCCCTTCTTATCCTGACTGGACAGCAGGCGTTCATAGAAAAAGCTGTTGATCTGACGCTCCAGCTGTCTTGTGCTCCAGGCTGACTTTACACATTCTTCCAGATAAAATTGTCGGGCTTTTTCATTTTCGACTTTTATAAGCAAACGATAATGTGTCCAACTCAATTCATCACGCAGTGCGTGATAATTTGGAAAGGTCAAATAAA
>QAKV01000026.1 GCA_003343625.1 Clostridiales bacterium | reverse complement strand
TTGTACAGTTTTCTATTGGTTGGGATCTCTCGTAACGATCGGTACCGGCTCCACTTATGGCGACCTCCCTATTTGGGGCGGCTTGTCCTTTATCTTCGGCCTAATTTTTCTTTTTTCTATTTTACCTATCGATATAAATAAAAACTAATGAGGGAGGAATTTAAAATGGCTCTTATCAAATGTCCTGAATGCGGAAGCGAAATCTCTGACAAAGCTGTTTCTTGCCCACATTGTGGTGCGCCGTTAAACCGTGCAAATACTCCAAAACCTTCTCCGCAATCCAGCAATGATTATTCTAACAAATATCGTACGCCAAAACCCGATAATAATTCCGGAAAGGTTTCCGCGCTAAGTATTGTTTCTCTTATCCTTTCCATTATCGGATGTACATACCTTTTCGGCATAATTTGCGCAATCGTTGATCTTACCAAAAAGGACGGCCGAAAAAAAGTTTGCTCCATTATTGCTTTATGTATCGGTATTTTGTGGTTCTTTTTCGCCATCATCTTTTGGTTTTCTGTGCCCGTTGCAGAAAACTCTACAGAACCTATTTTATCAGCGGAAACTGCTGTCGAAGAATTTTTGCCTACAGAAAGCCAGTCTAAAACCGTTATGGAAACCATTGCAGAATCCGTCTCTGATGAAGATGATGATATTCCTTCCGAGTATAAGTCTGCCTTGAATAAAGCAAATTCCTATAGCGATATCATGCACATGTCCAAGCAGGGAATTTATGATCAATTGGTTTCTGAGTACGGCGAACAATTTTCGGCGGAAGCCGCACAATATGCCATCGATAATATGGAAGCCGACTGGAATTATAATGCTTTGCAATCCGCACAATCTTACAGCGATACTATGCACATGTCTAAACAGGGAATTTATGATCAACTGATTTCTGAATACGGCGGACAGTTTACGCCGGAAGAAGCGCAATATGCTGTAGATAATGTAGATGCGGACTGGAATTACAATGCCCTTGAAACGGCTAAAAACTATCAGGAAACTCTGAACATGTCGCCTGAAGCAATTCGGGATCAGTTAACGTCCGAATATGGTGGGCAATTTACTGCTGAAGAAGCCGCGTATGCTATAGAAAATCTTGACTGACTTATTCCAAATGAAAAACCGCTCCAGCAATGTCAGTGCTGAAGCGGAATCTCTGAAAATACTATCCAGGCCCGAAGGTTACGGAAAATATTTCCATCCAAAAACATTTTACCATAAACCTCCGGCGTCTGTATAGGCGTTATTTTTATACCTTTTTTTTCATATTGATATACAGGAGGTTGACATGCCTAAAATCAGATGTGCGATTTATGATCGTGTAAGTACCGAAATACAGGTCCGGGAAGGCCTGTCCCTGGACGCTCAAAAGAAAGCACTCACCGATTATGCCCTGGCCCACGACTATGAAATTGTTGGTTACTATGCTGATGAAGGAATTACTGCCAGAAAGAAAATGCAGAACCGGCGTGATCTGATCCGGCTGTTGAACGATGTGAAAGCTGATAAGATTGATTTGATTCTCGTTACGAAGCTTGACCGGTGGTTCCGGAATATCAAAGATTACCATAATACACAGGCTATTTTGGAAGCACATAACTGCAACTGGAAAACCATTTTCGAAGAATACGATACGTCCACATCGAACGGCCGCTTCGCAATTAACATCATGCTTTCCGTGAATGAAAATGAGTGTGATCGAACCAGCGAACGAATTCGAAATGTTTTCGAATATAAGAAGCGTCTCCGGCAACATATAAACGGAAAACCCGCTTATGGTTATATCGCAGATTCTGAAAAACGCCTGATAAAGGATCCGGATACCCGACACATCGTCGAAGACATCTTTGAGCACTACTTTGCAACCTTTTCCAAACGCGGCACGGTGACCTATATTGTTTCCCGATATGGCGACCAGGCTCCTACTCCTTACCAGATCAACCGGATCCTGACCAACGACGTTTATACCGGCCGGAAATATGACATAGATAATTACTGCGAAGCTTACATAACTCCGGAACAATACAAAAAAATCTGTGAAGTTTCTGATAGCAAAACCATTCCTTTCCAGGGATCCCCTTTCCTGTTTTCTTCCATGATCGTTTGCCCTATATGCGGTAAACGTTTTACAGGATTTGTAAAGCGCCAGAAGCTTCGCAACGGCGGCGTCAGCGAATATAAACGCTATCGTTGTTCTGCGAAGTTCACTGAATATCACGATGGCGCATGTATCTCTGAAAGTGTAATTGAAGCATACCTGTTATCCCATGTCATGGAACAGTTAGAAATTGAACTTCTGCAGGCACGCGAAAAGATGAAATCTTCCCCCGCAAAAAATGTTTCTGCTGGTATCCGTCAGGAATTGAATCGGCTTAACACGATGTATCAAAAAGGCCGTATTTCGGAATCCTATTATGATGAACAGTATACCCTTCTTTCCGACCGTCTCACTGCTGCGCTTGCCACGGAAAACATCGTCCCTATACAGGCATATCGCCCCATTCAGGACGTTTTGCGCGACGGTTGGATGCAGATATATGCCGACCTTGATATTTCCCATAAAAAGGCATTCTGGAAGAGTATTATCCGCAACATTTATATCGATCCCCACACCCGGAAAGTATGCGGTTTTTCTTTTTTGGTTTAACAGTGTAGGAAAATATATTTCACTATTGAGTTCGAACCCCACGCGACAGCTCTGGAGCAGAAGGGAGACGGATATGTGGTGGCATCTTTGGGCGAGGATTCCGGCTATGTGCCCTACACGTCCTTTTCCGCCAAAAAGAGCTATATCGATGCCAATCCGGAACTGATCCAGTCCTTCACAAATGCCCTGCAGAAGGGAATGGATTTCGTGGCGGAGCATTCTCCGGCGGAAATCGCCGCAGCGATCCAACCCCAATTTCCGGAAACGGATCTGGAAACCCTGACGACGATCGTGACCCGCTATTACGATCAGGACACCTGGAAACAGGATCTGATCTTCTCCGAAGACGCTTTCACCCTTCTGCAGGATATTCTGGAAGAAGGCGGCGAACTCTCCTCCCGCGTCCCCTACGAAGATCTGGTCAACACCGAATTCGCCGAAAAGGCGCTGGACTGACGGGCTGATCGCCCGCAGTCCGGACCGAAAGGAATCTTATGGATAAAAAAACCCGGATTTTTCTGGCAGCGGGTTTCGCCTTTTTGTGTATCGCCGGTTCCCTGCTGCACTTTTTTTACGATTTTACCGGGAAGGACCCGCTGGCCGGACTGATTTCCCCGGTCAACGAGTCCCCCTGGGAGCATTTAAAACTCCTTTATTTTCCCGCCCTGGCGCTGACGGTTGCGGGCTGCCTGATCCTGCGGGAAAAGAGAAGCGTATTTCCCGCCGCGATGGCAGCCGGCGTCTGGGCCGGCATGCTCTCCATCCTGTGTATCTTCTATTTTTACACCGGCGTTCTCGGCTTTCATCTGCTGGCCATGGATCTGTTCTCCTTCGCGGCCGGAGCGGCCATCACCTGCCTGACGGCCGCGCGGATTCTGAATCGGTGGAAGCAGCCTTCCGACGCAGCGGTTCGGACGGCCGTCGGTTTCCTCATCCTGCCGCTTTTGCTGTTCTTTCTCTTCACCTACGATGCGCCGCCCATCGCGCTGTTTGAGGTTCCCGGGCAAGTGCGCATCCTCAGCGGAGCGTCTTTTTTCGTACGATAGGAAATAAAATTTCCTATCGTACGAAAAAAGCCGGTCGTCTGACCGGCTTTTCCCCTCTCTTAATCACTCAGCTAGTTCGAATTCATTAAAAACAAAAAACAAAGTCTTTATTATTTAAAGAACAGGCACATAGGTTAATGATAAGATGACCATAAGATCCGAAAATCTTATAATTTGGTTACGTTAACAGCCTGAGGGCCTTTCTCTCCCTGAATGACGTCATACTCTACAGCAGCGCCTTCTTCCAGAGATTTGAATCCTTCCATGTTCAGCCCGGAATAATGTACGAATACATCATGACCGGCCTCATCGGAAATGAATCCATAGCCCTTCTGGTTGTTGAACCATTTGACAGTACCCTTGTTCATGTAGATACCTCCATGAAAATTAGATTGTTACTTGTTACACATCAGAAGCATACCACATTCGGGAAAAGAAGTAAAGCAAAAAGTAAAATATCGTTTCTGTACATTCTCTGCGCCGTCAGTGCCTGTTTTCTTCCATTCTGGAAAACACCATCTCATAACCGTCGTTGCCGTAGTTTAAGGAGCGGTTCACCCGGCTGATGGTAGCCGTGGACGCTCCGGTCTTTTCCGCGATATCCAGATATGTCCTTCCTTCCCGCAGCATGGCTGCCACTTCAAACCGCTGGGAGAGGGAAAGCAGCTCGTTCACCGTGCACAGATCCTCAAAAAAGGAATAGCACTCCTCCCTGCTTTCCAGGCTTAAAACCGCCTCGAACAGGTGATCCACCGCTTCGGTTTTAATCTTTTTGTTCATGTCATACAGTCCCCTTTACTTTGTTTGATAAAAACAGCGCAGCCCCCTGTGCCGCGCCCACCGGGCTGAACGCCCTGCATATTTTCTCCATCATCTAGCGATATTTTAACATACTAAAGTTGCAAAGTAAAGAAGAACCGGGAAGAATTCGGCCGCTCCGAAAAGAAGCGGCCCGGAAGCCTCATTCAGGGGGCTCCGGGCCGTTCATCCCGCGCGCTTTTCACGCGAGCTTTTTCTTTTTCCTCCTGCGCCTCCGGCTCACGAGAATTCCCGCGATGCTGCCGCAAGCCAGCGCGGCCAGCCCTGTATACAGGGCCGGGGTCGCGAAGTCCCCGGTCTGTGCCGAAGCCGGTACGGTGGCCGTATCCGGAATGGCGATTCCGGGAAGCACAGGCAATGCCGCGCCCGGCGCCGCAGGTTTCTCCGGCTGTACGGGAACGACAGGATCTTCCTCATCGTCGTCCTCTTCCGGCAGATTCCTGTGGTTATGGAACACCGCATTGGCCGTGCCGTCCAAAACGATTTCTCCCGATGCGTTTTCCGCCCAGGTAGTGTAGCCGTTTTCGCTCACATCTTCCTCGGAGATCCGGTATCCGATCCCGGCGGGCAGGCCGGAAGCCGTCGCCGACTCGCCGTGCCTCAACCTGATTTCGGCCACGCCGTTTACGAACTCCATCTCCCCGTAAGTTCCGTTGATGGACGTATCGCTCAGGGTCACGGTGAAGCGGAATCTCCTCCCCGTATCCCCGGCGGTTCCGCTCACCCGCTTGGTCACCCGCAGACTTCCTTCCCGCAGGTTGATGATCTTCACCAGTCCGTCTTCGGTCTCATAATACCCGTCATAGCCGTCCGGCACCTTCTCTTCGATGGAATAGGCGATGAGAACGCCGTCCGCATCGTATTTCGGCAGCTCCGTAAACTCGAATTTCCATTCGTCGTCCGTCCCGCCCGTGATCCAGTTCCAGACATGGGCCAGTCCGTTTGTGTCTTTGCTGACAGTCACCCGCCGGTATTCTTTTCCGTTGGCATAGAGAATGACTTCGATGCTGTCCGGACGCTTCCCGGAAGAATCTCCGTTGTCCTCCCAGACTTTCACCACGGGGATGTCGATCCGGTCGGTCAGGGTGTTCGTAAAGCTGTAATTCTCCTCCGCTCCCGCGAAACCGTCCGCAGGATCGGAAACATAGCCCGCCGGCACCGTTTCCTTCACCCGGTAAGTATAGGGCGCTCCGTGATCGTCGGTCAACGGCAGTCCGGTGTAAGTATAAGACCAGACGTCGCCTTCCTTCGTCCAGATCAGCTCCGAACCGTCAGCCTTTAGCCATTCCTCTTTCGCCGCTTCTTCCTGTCCGCCTTCTGTTTTGCGATACAAAGTCAGTTCCAGCTCTTTGGGCCTGGTGCCGTAGGCGTTGGAGTTATCCTTCCAGGTTTTCGTCCCGGAAATCTCCGTGCCGCCGATGTTGGTGATGGTGTATGACCAGGTTCCTTCCCCGGTTCCCTGTGTGAGCATTCCTCCTTCCGTATGGACGACGAACCCGGAATCCGCAGCCGGTTTTCCGCCGATGAGCTGTTCCTGTACCGTATACTCGTAGCGCTGTCCGTTCTCATCGAATCTGGGCAGGTCTTCAAACGTATACGTCCACCCGGTCGTCCGATCGAGAACTGCGATCAGCTGATGGCCGTCCTGATCCAAAACTTTTTCCGGCTGACCGGCAGTATTTTCCGCCTTCCGGTACAGGCCGACAGAGATTTCCGGAAGATTTTCCGGACGGATTCCCCTCCACTTCTTCTCCACCGTAACGGAGGTCAGAAGGGTATTGGTAATGGAGAAGCCGTTCTGAGCATCGCCTTCCATATTTCCCTGTTCATAGCCGTCCGGGAATTTGGTTTCCACCACGGTGTATTCGATCCGTTTTCCGTTTGCGTCGTACTTATCCAGATCTTCAAACGTATAAATCCAGCGGTTCCCGCTGTCCGTAAAGGCGTCGAGGATTCTGGAAACGACGCCGGTGCGATCCAGCGTCACCGTCCTTATCGGAACATTGTCCGCGCGCAGCTCCAGCGTGATTTCCCCCCGGAAACCGTCCGCGTCTCCGCCGTCCGCCCAGATCTTGGTGACCGTGACTTCCGTCTTGCCGGTGAGGGTGTTGGTGATGGTACTGCCGTTATAGGAGGGCACATATTGATCCCCGCCTGTCAGAGTCAGTCCGCTCGTGCCTTCTTTCACCGAGTAGGTATAGAGCGTTCCGCTCTCATCCGCAACCCAGAGACCCGAATACGTGTAGGCCCATTGATTCCCATTTATCGCCGGAGCGCTCAGCGTAATACCTTCTCCCTCCAGCTCGTTCTCCTCCAGTTCTTCCGAAGTTCCTCCGGTCAGCTGGCGTATGAGGATCAGTTCGATATCATCCGGCCGCAGTCCTTTTGCATCGCCGTCATCGATCCAGTTTTTGGTCACCTCCAGTTCCGTCTGGCCGATATTGTAGATCGTGGTTTTGGCCGGGGTATTTCCCACCGCCACAGTATCCTTATGAACGACTTTGTAGGTGCTGCCATCTATTTTCAGATCCATCGGAGCCTGATCCCGGCTCGCGGAAAGATTCCCGATTCCGTTTGCTCCGATTTTTTCTTCCCGGGCGAAATAAATATACTCTTCCGCATTCTCACCCGTTCCGTCATATTTCGGAAGGTCGGTAAACGTTCCCGTCAGATTTTCGTCTGTCAGAACCAGCGCATATTGATCGTTCAGAGCACTGCACGAATCGGTTCTGTTCTTCGCAACTCTTTCCGGCGTTCCGTTTTCTCCTGCCTGTCGCCATAGCCCCACCGTAACTTCAGCGCCGTTCAGGTTATCCCCCTTATCCAGCTTCCAGATTTTTTCCACCGTATAGGAGATGACCCTTCGATTGGCGATGACATACGGATCTTCCGAAGTTCCTGTACCGCTGCTTTCTTCCTGCTGATATCCGCCGGGCGTATTGGCTTCCACCACCCGATATTGGGTAACGCCACCCTCAGAAACGTCGCTTCCCGGCATCACTTCCGGCAGATTGGTCCAAATGGCTGTCCATTCCCCCTTTTCATAACAATCCTTTCCCTTTTTTTCGGGTTCTGTATCCGCAGTGCCGTTCAGCGTTACCGTTTGCTCAGGAAACACGCTTTTCCACCCGTCATTCTCATCCGTACTCTTGAACTCCAGCGTAAACGCGATGGAGGGAGTTTCCGTCCCACTGTATTCCCACTCTTTTTCGGCATATATTTCCGTCGTCTTCATCGAATTCGTCGCGGTCGTTCCCGCCTCGGAATCCGTATATCTGACTTCGTATGTGCCGGAATAGGTTTCTCCTTCTGCCACCGTTTCCTCCTGATCCAGCTCCCGGGCGCGATAGCGGTACTTTACCACAGTTCCCGATTCGCTCACGCCGGATTCCGGCAGCCCCGTTATCGTCTGGGATGCCGTCGGCTGGTCATTCTTTCCGTAAACTGTGACGGTCAGCGCAGTTCCATCTATCAAAACAGCGCTCCAGTCCTCCTCAGCGATCTCTGTCTTTGAAGGAATTTCCGCCGTATCGGGATCCTCATCATAGGCCGCCCGCTGGATCTCGAAGCTGGTTTCCCAGTCGAATCCCTGGGCCTTCGTTTCCGGGCGGGTCGCATACTTGTTGTTGCCGTCCCCCTCCCAGACTTTGGTCACCGTGAAATCCTTGGTATGGATCTGGTTGTACTGGTTATTGTCCTCGCTTTCGTTTCTCCCGTTGGCAGCATCCTGGTAGTAAGGAGAAAACAGAGCGATATCGCTGAATTCGTAGCTGTAAACGTCCCCTGTATCATCCTTCAGTTCGATCGTTACCTTATAATCCCCATACTGAATCTGCGACTCCACAACCCGGTATTCCAGCCCGGTAGTATCTGTTTCATTTTTCTTAACAATACCGGTCGGCAGGTTTTCAAATACCCCCTTCCACCCTTGTGCCTCATCGATCGCCGCCGTCAATGTCTTTTCGAATTCATAGCCTTCGCCAAACAGCTTCCCGAAATTCTCTTCGCCTAAAGCGTCCTGAAAATATCTTTCTGCATCTGTTTCCCAGCCGGTCTTTCCCTCTTCCCTTACCTGGAGCCGGAAGGTCACGCTCAGGTTCGCGTTCAGATAATTTTCTTCGATGGGTTTCCCCTCTTCATCCACCCAATGCTTTTCGAAGGTCTCATCTGTCGTGATGGAATTCACCAGAGGGGTCATCTGCTGTACGCCGCTTTGGTCGGGCGTACCCGTCTCCGTCGCTGCAGGCTTTTCCTGCGTATACTCATCCAGCCCTGCGGAATCTTCTCTCACGACGTAGTCCCAGGGCATCCCGTTGGGCGCGTCGGCTTCCAGTCCGCCGCCATCTGCGCCTGTAATCTCATAGGTCCAGCTGTCGCCATTTTCCGGTTTCTCCGGCCACGTTATTGTATAGGCGTCCGCCGGCAACTCCTGCTCGTCGATCTTATTGTCCTGTTCCGGCTGCGACTTCGCGGACCGCCATACGGTTATCGTAAGTTCCTCCGGCCGGAAGCCGAAAGCGTTGCCATAGTCCTTCCACTCCTTTGTTCCCCGCAGGCTGATCGTCGAAGGTTCCGCCTGACGGGCGTTGATGAAGGTTGCCGCAACGGGCACCTTCTCTGCGGGAGTGAATCCGGCCCCGCTGTCGGTTTCCGCAGTCAGAGGCAACGGGCCGACGGATACCCTGCCGTTTTCTTCTGCGGAAGGGTCGCCTGATATTGCGCTTTCTGCCTCCTCTTCCGATAAAGGGGAAGTTTTCGTCCAGGTATCATACCCCCGCAGATCGTCTTTCACTTCGGTCACCGTATACGCATACCCCGATCCGTTGGGCGCATAAATTTCCAGCCCGTCCACAGTGAAGTCCGAGGAAACCATAGGGTCTTCTGGCTGGCTCCCATAGGCTTTGCTCACATCCTCACTGCTCCAGATCAGGTTCCCGCCGCCCGAAGACGCCTTTTTCCAGCGTCCGGTTGACGAATCATACTCTACCCGGATAACCTCCGGTTCGGACTTCTTTCCGTCATTCTTGATATACGTCCTGCTGATCTCGAACTCCACCGCCGGATATGCTTCCGGTTCGTCATCCGCGTTCATCGGCAGTTTCAGATATTTTCGGAAAGCCAGAGATCCCCTGACGCTTTCATAAGGGTTCGTCACTTCATATCCGCTGATCACAGGGGCGCCATAGATATCCTCTTCGTCGGCGCCGCCATCGATCGTGATTTCCTCCCTCAGCACATACCGGTACAGCCTTCCTTCCTCATCAAATTTGGGGAGTTTTTCCGCATTTTCCGGTTCTGTATTCCCTCCGGGGACGGTTTCAATGGAAGTGACGCCGTCCCCGCCTGTGGTAATTTTGATTTCATTCTCTCCGACATATTCGAAGGAAAAGGTATAAGCGCCTTCCTTGGCCAGAGACTTCCACTGATCCGAAGTAACCGTCAGGGTCGCATAAGCTTTTTCTGCGCTATTTACTATCTCTTCATCCGGAATCGGATTCCCGTTTTCATCCTTATCCAGCCCCTGATACAGGGAAAACGTCACGGACGGCAGGTCATCGGACGGATAATCGGTCGGCAGATTCGTCCATTTCTTCCGCACCAGCGCGGAGGTTTCCCCGCTGATCGCGTTGGTGAACGTCCCCCCTTCTTTCAGGGCATACTCGCCCAGATCCCCTTCCTGTTCGTCCTGGGAGGATCCCAGCCGGACTACACTTCCATCTTCAATCGCATCATCAAGCGGATCCTCCGCCGTTCCCAGCTCCTTTCCACCCATGCTGTATTTGGGAATCTCATACCCCAGGGCTTCCCCGTTCACCTCCGTCCGCTCAATGGCGTAATAGACGATTTCATAGCCGAACTCATCGTATTTGGGCAGATCCGTGAAGGTCGCCGTCCAGTTGGTGGTGAGTTCTCCCTCCTTCTGAGTCCACAGATAGTTTTTCTGATATTCCGTAAGGACTGCGGATTCCGCCTCTGCGGACTCGTGCTTCAGCTGATACAGATCCAGATAAAGATCCGGCCTTTCGTTGTTTCCGTAAGTATAATCGTCCTGCCAGAGCTTTTTCCAGCTCACGTCCTTGACCCCGACCAGGCTGTTTTTCACCGTAACCGTCTGAACGTCCCCGTCGTGCAATGCTCCGACTTCATACTCCGAAGTCATTTCCATCCGATATTCGCTGTACAGCTCATACAGTCCGGAATAGTCCTTCTGAAGCTCTTCTGCCGTCAGTTCCCGGTAAGATCCATTCTCTTCCACTACCCAGGATTCGCGCACCTCATAGTTGACCGTGTTCCCGTTGATATCGTATTTGGGAACCTCTGCAAAAAAATACGTTTGTTCCGTATTCGGGGCGGCTTCGAGATCGATCGGGAGGACCGTTCCGCCCTTGTCGTCGCTACTCTTGATGGAAACCGGCAGGTTCGCGATATCGATGGTATCGCCTCCGCCCACCCAATGGGTCATCTCATAATTTGCCGGGCTGGCAGCGCCGAAGTCCAGATAAAAGACCAGCTGCGGGACATTCTCACCGCTCTGTTCCAACTCTTTCAGTTCGTTCCGGATCAACTCCCTTTGATTTCCTTCTCCATCCCTCCAGGTTTTGGTCACGTCGATTGTGATCTCCCCCAGACGCCGATTGGTTACGGAAAGGATCGTGCTATTGCCCACATCCTGCGTTACGGTCCGCTGATAGGTGACCTCATATTTGTGATTGGTTCCATCAAACTGATGGATCGCGTCCCGAATTCCCTCCCCGGTGTCCGGATCGATGGTAGGCGCAGGTTTTCCTTCCGAATGTTTATATCCGGTGGACTTATCCCCCACCTTTGTTTCCACGATATAGACTTCATCCGGTTTATAATCCCCGATTCCTACCAGCTGGTTCCAGCTTCCTCCGTTTTCGGCGCTCAGCGTTACGGTAGCGATCGGCTCCGACTCCTCTTGGTCAAACGCGTATACCTCCAATGTCACATCTTCCCTGTGGGTCACATCGCTGCTGTCCGTCCAGTACTTCTGAACGATGATCGCATGCCCTTCTCCCGAGCCGTTTGTGATTGTCGTGAAATATCCCCCGTCTTTCGTGCGTTCCGTTTTGTATACAGGATAAAAACTCATGTCCCCACTGCTGATTTCCAGCAGAAAGTACTCATAAAGCAACCCTTCTTCGTTATATTCGGGCAGCCCGATGACAGAAACATACCACGGTTCTGTTTCCTGCACCGTAACGGGATTTCCCTCCTGATCCTTCGTCTCTGTGGGAGTGTCCTCCGCTATTCCGTCCATCTCGAAAGTAAAGCAGGGCTCGGTATAGTCCGGTTCTTCTCCGCTGATCGCGCGATAGAGGGCGAAAGTAACCTCTGTCCCCGCCTTTTCCAGGCTGATATCTTCCCCCTTTTCATCCAGCCAGATCTTTTTTGCTTCATACTGAATGGTGTCTGCGATTCCATTGGTAATGACGGTATCGCCTGTTTCCGGATCTTCTGTGGATTCGGAACGATAGGTTACCTCTTCCCCGTTCTGAATCAGGGTAAATGTGCCGTCTTTCTGCAAAAGATTGTCAGAGTTATTCCCCTGGTATATGGCGCTCTCCACCCAGCGGTACTCCAGCTCTTCGCCCTGAGCCCCGTATTTGGGAGGATTTACCGTACTGCTGTGGGTCATGTGCTCCGCATAAAATTCATTCATGGTCACCGTAATGTCGGTATCATTCCACGGTGTTTCCTCCGAACTGCCTTTCTCGCGGGACTGGAGGGTCAGTTCCACCGTTACCTCCTCAAATCCTGTCTGAAAAGCAGCCGCATTCCAGGTCTTGATAACGGTGCTGCTCATTGTTCCGGAAAGCCGGTTGGAAATCGTTCCCCCGTTATAAACGAAATCGTTTCCGCCCACTCTTCCGTCGGAGACTGGCGTCAGTTTTCCGTCTGCACCGACTTCATAGATGAAATCGCTTACGGTGCCGTCTGCACCGACTTCTCCGAATACCTGCTCATATCCGGGGCCTGTCATCACTTCCCGCACCACATAAATATATTCATACCCTTCCGCGTCGTACTTCGGAAGATCGATGTCCTCTCCTGCATTATCCTTAAATTCGATTTTGAAAGAATCTTCTGCCGCGCTTGCCTCTCCAGGTATAAAGACCATATTTTTGCCGGAGGCATCCGCCACAGGCGCCGCAGTGCTCGGATCGGAGCCCGCCCTGTACCTCCACAGATGGAATTTCACCGTCGGACGATTGCCGGAATCCGCTTCGTCCAGCCATACTTTGGTAGCGGAATAATTCTTCGTCCCGGTCAGGGTCAGGATCAGCTTTCCTCCGCTGTAAACCGCGTCGGTTTCATTTCCCACGATGGCCGTATCGGTGTTATCGAAACGGATGGCAAAATAGTCCTCACCCAATGCTCCCAGTTCCAACCTGTCCGGATCCTCATCCTGCTTTCCGGTTTCCAGCCAGTAAGATACCGTCGTTCCGTCATAGTAATATTTGGGCAGGCTATTGATCGTAATGGTTCCCCTGTTGGGATTATTCGGATCAGGGCTGGCAGTCGTGTCGACATTCAGCAGCGCTTCGATCGCTTTTAGCGTGGAAGTGACCTCCGCATTATTCCCCTGCCCATCGGGAAATTGAGCGGTAAAATAGAATTTCTTCAAGATGGCATCCCGGAGTCCCTCCGCCGCTCCCAAAGTCCCCCACCGGACATCGATCTCAAAACTGAACTCCGTCTGTTCCACATAATACCAGCGATTGGGATCGTTTTCCAAAACCGGATATTTCCCCTCCAGATCGTCCGGAAGATCGTCCGTATTGGTCAGGCCGTACGCTCCCAGACCGTTTCCCGAATCCGCCGGTGGAGTCATCCGCCAGTAAACATATTTTGGCGTTTCTTCTCCCATAGCATCCGTTTGTAAAAGTTCCTGCGGCAGACTTTCAGCTGCAAAGGACAGCGTCCATTCGCCGGTCTCCCCGCCGGAAATCGCTGGCTGTGGCACATCCCCTTCCAGACCGATTTCCTTTTTGTTCTCCGCATTCAGCTCCTTCCAGTCCAGCCCGTCCGGAACTGTCGTTTCCGCATCCGTGATATCCCCTCCGGGCCCTGTCTCTGAAACGGCAAATTCGATCTTCACGCCGCTTAGAAACGTTTTCGAATCAGGGCGGATATTTCCTTCGTTTTGGTTGTCCACCCAGATCACCGTCCTGGTCAGATCGTTCTCCCATTGGATAACTTCGATGCCTTCCTGGCCAACCCGTTCGCTCACATAATAAATCCCCGCTCCATTTCCGGCCGCAAAAAAGTACAGTTCCGGGCTCGCGCTCAGCATCTCCTCCGTCACTTCGATCAGGCGGTAGCCCTCCACTTCCTGGAGCTCCATATTCCAGCTGACGGAGAAGGAAGTCTCCTTTCCGCCCGCCCCGGTTTTCGTGACGCGGGAGGGCAGAGCTTCCCCGTCCACGCGGATCCGATAACTCTCCACGGTATAGGGGCGATCGTCTTCCTGCGACCCTGCCGCACCTGCGGCCATCCGGCTCATCCGCCGCACGGCGGGCTGCTCCCGGTGGATCTGCGCTTCGGGCAGCTCGGACAGGCCCAGCTGTTCCATATTGTCCTCGGTCAGCAGCTCCCCTGCGTTCCCGCCATCCGAAGCGTCCGTCCGGTCTCCTCCCTGGCCGGCCGTATCATCGCCTTCCTCTTCCATGGAGAAGGTCAGCTCCGGATCCGGATAGGCCTCGCTGTCAGGGTTCATATCGCCTTCGCTGTCCTTATCCTCCACCCAGAAAACCTGCAGTTCCAGACCGTCGCTATAGTCGTCGATGCGGATGCCCTCTTCGGAATCCAGCACATAGTACCAGCCGGCGCCCTGTTCTGCCCAGGAATAGACGCCTTCCTCTGCATCGCTCTCCGTCACTTCGGCGAGCGTATACCCATCGATTTCGGGCAGGAGCATTTCCCAGGCCACGACCCATGTTTTCTCTTCTCCGTCCGCCCCTGCGGAAACGATCTCGGAGGGAAAAGTCTTTCCGTCATGGGAAAAGACGAAGCTGTCTCCTTCCTCCGTCACTTCGATGGAAGGGATCTCCTCCAGGCACACATCCCGCAGATTATCCCCGGTCAGCTCCGTAAAGTCTCCCTCTTCCCCGGAGTCCTGAAGCGTTTTGGAAAACTGGAGCTTCGGCTGGGGAAAATCCGCAGGATCCGGCCGGACGCCGGATGCGTCGCTGCCATCCGCCCAATAAACCGTCTGCCGGGACGCCTCCTCCCAGGCTGTCACTCCGCTCTCTTCTTCCATTTCTTCCAGCACATAATACCAGCCAGCCCCGTTCCCGGCGAATTCATATCCTTCCGAGCCCGCGTTTTCCTCCGTCACCTCTTCCAGGCGGTAATGTTCCACCTGTGGCAGGACGATTTTCCACTTCAGCGTCCAGATGATCCGGGTTCCATCCTCTGCCTTTTCCGCCACCGATGCGGGCAGCGTTTCCCCGGGCGTCGCAATCGCGAAGCTGTCCCCGTCCTCCGCCGTCACTTTCACCCCGGGCATAGTTTCCAGGAACGCCTCTTTCAGCGTCCCTTCTTCCAGTTTCCGATATTCTTCCTCTGTGGGCGCCCAGCCTTCTCCGTCTCCGGATGTCCGCGCGAAATACAGCTCCGGCGCCGGATAATCCTCCAGATCAGGGCGCAGCTCTGCGCTGTCATGCCCATCCGCCCAGTAGACCCGGCTGCTGTCCTCCGGTTCACAGGAGAGCACTTCCCATCCCGCTGTCTCAGGCTCATCCAGGTCGTCCAGCACATAATACCAGCCGGCTCCTGCCGTCGCATACCAGTAATCTCCGGGCTCCGTAATCTCTATCAGGCTGTAGTTCCCCACTTCTTTCAGATCCATGTCCCATTCTACGGGCCTGGTGATCTCATCCCCGCTTCGGCTGTCCTCGATGGAAGAGGGCAGAGTATCCCCGGGGACAATGAGCCTATAGCTGTCGCCTTCGTCCGATACCCGGATATCGGGCATATCCGAAAGGCCAACCTCGTCCATAGTCTCCGCAGTCAGCTCCACCAGTTCTCCGCCATCCACAGAAAAGGACAACGCAGGCGCCGGATAAGTTTTTGCATCCGGCCTCTCTCCGGCCTCATTTCCATTATCCGCCCAATGCACGGTCAGGCTCAGCTCTCCGTAAAACGCAGAGATGGCCACAGTTCCCTCCGCATCCTGCTCTCCGTCCGAAGCCGTCGTCATTTCCTCCGCAGATTCGGTGGCAGTCTCCTCTGACGTCTCCTCAACCGTCGTGCTTTCCGGAGTTTCTTCCACCGTCGGGATCCCCTCCGAAGTCGATATTTCTTCCGCAGTCGATGTTTCTTCCGCAGTC
Source organism: Clostridiales bacterium (assembly GCA_003343625.1). Taxonomy (GTDB): domain Bacteria; phylum Bacillota; class Clostridia; order Lachnospirales; family Lachnospiraceae; genus Gallintestinimicrobium; species Gallintestinimicrobium pullicola. Next base: position 34,687 of record QAKV01000026.1, on the reverse strand, counting down.
GATGTTTCTTCCATAGTCGACGTCGTCTCCACAGGCGATGTCGATTCCGCAGTCGCGGTGCCGCCGGTACTGGATTCCTCCGGTTCCGTTCCCTGCTGATCGGTACTTTCCGTCACCGTCGGCTCTTCAGAAGAACCGGGCTCTTCGGAGGAACCGGGAGCCCCTCCGTCCCCGCCGGCGCCCGTCTGATCCAACTCCTGATCCGGACTTTGCTGACCATCGCTATCCGAAAGCTGGCCGCTGTCCGCAGAATCTCCGTCTTCTTCTGCAGTCTGAATCTGCAGAAGTTCATCCGCATAGGTCATGAAAGATGCCGGTACCATAGTGGTGAGCATCATGAAAATGAGCAGCGCGCTCAACATACGCTTCGAATATCCCGGCGCAGTCCTGGCCCTCTTTCCGTACGGTTTTTTCCCCATTTTCTTTTTCACAACGCATTCCTCCTTCTATCTCCATATGCCGATAGGTGCATCCTGATGACGCAAAAAAAGCAATCCCTCCGAATGGAACTGGCAAAGTTGCTCCCGTGTCAAATGCACTGCTTTTTCGGGAATATCGATCCCGATGCTCTTCAATTCCTTTATATCATAAAACAGAACTTCATTTTGTCGAATTCTTGATATAGCGTCCTTTTTTAATACAATATGCGCAAAAAAGTTATCGATTTTCACGAAAAAAGGTTAAAAAAAATAGGCATACAAGTCGCATATGCCTGTCTCTGATGCCCTGCCAGTTGCTGCAATATGTCTCAAGCGTCTAACTCCTGTGTATCGACGTATCCCAGTAATTTTTTTGTTTATTAAGAATATCACTACTCCATTCAAAAGTCAATATTTCTATTGTGAACAGGAATTATATGTTATAAACAGGAATTTTTTTTGCTATCTTTTTTGTAATATTGTTTTTTTATGGTGGTTTTTTCCTCTTTTCCCCGGTCTTGTTCGTCAATTTGTACATCTCTTGCCGCCTGTGCAATTTTCACTTGTCCTCCGCTTCTCTTTCCGCTATACTGAAATCGATTACTGGAGGATGGGAATATGGCAACGCGTTATTCTTTTTTACATTCAGAAGTTCTGGAAAAAACCGGATATGTGGTCAGCTGTCTGTCCCGGAAAAGGGCGGATCTGCTCTTCCCTCTTCTGGATCGGGATTTCATATGGATGGGACACAACGATCGGCCTTATCTGATCGGACGCGACGCTTTTCTGGCCGCTTTCCATCTGCAGCCTCCCCTCCCTTCGATCAGCCTTTCGGAGGAAGAATACCACATCCTGACCCATAAATACAGCCTGTGGGTCGTCTACGGCTGCCATACCGAAACTTTCCATCAGGCGGATGGTTCCTCCCTGATCCGCAGAGTCCGAAATACCTATGTCTGGAAGCAGCTTCGGGGCGAGCTTTCCCTGCTGCACATCCACAGCTCTTTTCCGGACATCGAAGATATCTCCCCCCTCAATCCCTTTTTCGACGGGAAGACAACGGCTTCTTTCCGTCAGAACTTTCCGAGTGGAGGCCCGGCTTCCGATGATTTTCCCAGAATCCTCCTGCGCGGTACAGAGGGGGCCCGCTACTTTCTCTCCCCCCGCGAGATCATCTTCATCCGCGCGCAGGGCACCCTCTCGACGGTTCATACGCTCTCGGGCGATTATCAGGTTCGAAACACCCTCTCTTCCCTGGAAAAAAATCTGGCCGGCTTCTGGAGGGTTCACAGAAGCTGGCTGGTCAACCGCTCCTGGATCCGTTCGATCCGCCGCTATCGGGCCATTCTGTGGGATCAGGAAGAAGTCCCCATCGGCAAAGACCGGTACCTTTCCCTTCGAAGCGATCTGGAGGCGCTTTCCCTCAACGATCCCTCCGGGAAAAATTCTTGACAGTTTTTCGCTTTCCGCATATACTTTAAAATATGCAAAGGCGCAGTTATCAAAAAGGGGATCACTGCGCTTTTTTCGTTTCTTCTGTTGTTATCTGTCAGTTTCATAAGGAGGTTTATCACATGTGCGGTATTGCAGGCTATATCGGGAAACAGCAGGCGGCTCCCATCATTCTGGACGGTCTTTCCAAACTGGAATACAGGGGCTATGACTCCGCCGGGATCGCTGTCTTCGACGGTGAAAAAATCCGGATGGCGAAAGCTGCAGGCCGGCTTTCGGTTCTGGAAAGGCTCACAGACTCCGGAAAGGCCCTGCCGGGATCCTGCGGCATCGGCCACACCCGCTGGGCCACTCACGGCTGCCCTTCCGACGAAAACGCCCATCCCCATATGAACCAGGAAAATACCATCGCCGTGGTGCATAACGGCATCATCGAAAATTACAGGAAACTGCGGACGAAACTGGAGAAAAAAGGATATGTGTTTTCTTCGGAAACGGACACCGAAGTGCTGGCCCACATGCTCACGGAATATTACCGCGGCGATCCCGTGGAAGCCATCGAGAAAGTGCTGCATCGAGTGGAGGGCTCCTATGCCCTGGGCATCATGTTTCTGGATCATCCCCACCACATCTATGCGGCGCGCAAGGACAGCCCGCTGATCGTGGGCGTCTGCGGCGAAGGGAAGTTCATCGCTTCCGACGTGCCCGCCCTGCTGGAACATACGCGCACTGTCTATTATATGGAGAACGAGGAAATCGCCACCCTTTCCGACGAGCATATACGCTTCTATTCTCTGGACGGGGAGCGCCTTCAAAAGGAACCCGTCACGGTACAGTGGGACGTGAGCGCAGCCCAGAAGGACGGTTATGCGCATTTCATGCTCAAGGAGATCCACGAACAGCCCAAAGCGCTGCGAAATACCATTTTCCCCCGCCTGAAGGAAAGTCGGATCGATCTGGACGATCTTGGCCTTTCCGAGGAGGAGATCCGACGGCTGCGCCGCATCTCCATCGTGGCCTGCGGTTCCGCCTGGCATGCGGCCGTCACCGGGAAGTACGCGATCGAAGAACTGGCGCGAATCCCTGTGGAAACCGATCTGGCCAGCGAATACCGTTATCGCAATCCCATCTGCGAGCCTGACAGCCTGGTCATCATCGTCAGCCAGTCCGGAGAAACCGCCGACTCCCTGGCCGCCCTGCGGGACGCAAAGGCCCGGGGCAGCCGCGTTCTCGCCATCGTCAACGTGGTAGGCAGTTCCATCGCCCGGGAAGCGGACAGCGTCTTCTATACCAACGCGGGGCCGGAAATATCCGTGGCCACTACCAAGGCCTACAGCTGTCAGCTGGCCGCCTTCTATCTCCTGGCGGCCGAATTCGCCAGGATCCGGGAGACTATCGATCGAACCCGCTTCGACGGCCTCCTCTCATCCCTGAGGGATCTGCCCGATCAGGTTCAGGGACTGCTTTCCGATAAGGAGGAGCTTCAGTTTATGGCCAACCGCTATCTGGCCGCCGACCATGTTTTCTTCATGGGACGCGGAATCGACTACGCGGTTTCCCTCGAAGGTTCCCTGAAACTCAAGGAGATTTCCTATATTCATTCCGAAGCCTATGCGGCCGGGGAGCTCAAGCACGGAACCATCTCCCTCATGGAGGAAGGGACTCCCGTCATCGCCGTCGCCACGGCGGATCGCATCTATCCGAAAACCTTAAGCAATATCGTGGAGGTGAAAACCCGGGGCGCCTTCGTCCTGGCCCTCACTACCCCGAAACACAGAGATCTCTCCCAGGTCGCCGATTACGTTCTCTTCGTTCCGGAGACGGAGCCCCTTTTTATGGGCTCCCTGGCCATCGTCCTGCTGCAGCTCTTCGCCTACTACGTCTCTCTGGGACGGGGTCTGGACGTGGATAAGCCCAGAAATCTCGCGAAATCCGTCACCGTAGAGTGAAGGCTTTCCTTTCACAGATCCTCTCTGCAGAAATAACAGGTATAGTTTTTCCGGTTCGACCGTTCGGGAATCAGGTTTTCCGCGCCGCAGTAACCGCAGCGAACCACTTTCATATCCCGGGGCACGGGATCCCAGCTCAGATGTCTCTGCCCCGGCATCTTTCCGCCGGTTTCATGATAGAGGCGCAGATTTTCCTGCTTCTTTTCGGCCGCGTGCTCCCGGGCGTCTTCCAATGCTTTCTGCCGCAGATATTCCGTCGTGGAAAGCTCCTGATCCGGTCCGGGCGAAGTCTTTTTGGCGGCCGCAGCAGAGGTCCTTTTGGCTGACTCCGTTTTTTTCTCTCCGCCCGTTCCGGCCGACGGCGCGGCGCTTTTGGCAAAGCGCCTGTTCCAACTGTCTCTTTCAGCATCCCGTCCGGCTGTCCTGGCCGTCTTCGAACTCCCTCCCTTCGCCTTTTTTACCGAATTGAAGATGATCACAAAAATGACGATGACGAATATCAGATTTCCCATGCTCTCCCTCTCTCCTTTTCTCTGCTGTAACGAATGATGAGCAGCTCCACGCTCATCCTGTCTCCCATCCTTCCGGTCTTCACCGCTTCGTCCGCCTCTACGCAGGCTGTCAGCGCTTCCTTCAGCTCCTGCCCTGAAAACCGGGAGGCCTGTGCCGCGTATTTCCTGACCAGGAAACTTTTTAGACCGGTCTTTTCCGCGATGGTTCTGTCATCGCAGCCGGCTTTTTTCAGCGCCTTCACCTGCAAAAGGAGGTTGAACTGCCTGGCGATGAGGTACCGAATCCGCATGGGCGGTTCCTTTAAGGCCAACAGGTCAGAATACAGCTTCAGCGCCTGCTGCTGACGGCGCAGGGCGATCGCCTCCACCATCTCGAAGATCCGGCCGTTTATCTGGCGGATGCACACCGCATTCACATCCTCCGGGGAAATGGCTTCCCGGCCCATCGTATAACAGAACAGTTTCTCCAGCTCGTTGCTGATATGTTCCATATCCGTCCCGGTCATGGTGAGGAACCTGTTCAGGGTCTCGGCCGAAATCTTTTTTCCCTCTCTTTTGATCTGCGCCAGAATCCACTTCCTCAGCGTTTCCTCCGTCTGAGGGGCGAATTCTACCGCCCGCCCGGCCTCCCTGACCGCCTTGAACATCCTGCTCCTCTTATCCACCTGAGTCTCCACGAAGATGAAGAAAGCTGTGGGGGCCGGATTTTTCAGATAATCCGCCAGCTGTTCTGCGCTCTTTTGGAAAAAGCCGCTGTTTTCCACCAGAATCACCCTTCGCTGCGCGAAAAAAGGCATGGTTTCCGCCAGATCGATGAGCTCGGCCGGGGCGATGCTTTTCCCTTCGAACCGGTGAAAATTCATGGTGTCCGCCGGGTCGGCCAGAGCGTTTTTCAGCCGATCCCGATACTGCAGGCGCAGATAGGCCTCTTCTCCATACAAAAGATAAGCCTGTTTGAGCTGGCCGCTTTTGATGTCCTCCAACAACTGCTGCACGATATTCCTCCTCGCTTCTTTTCCCCTGTCAGCATCATACCACATCCGTCCCTTCAAGAAAAGCAGCGGATTTCCATTTTCCCCTCCCTCACCAGAACCGTCACCGCTCCCCTCTGCGCCGTGATGAAACAGGGCGTCCCGGCCGCCTCAAATCGTTGAAGCGTCTCCGGCGCCGGGTGGCCGTAAGGGTTGTTTTCCCCGCAGGAAATCAGGGCCGCCCCGGGCGATACTGCCTTCAGGAAGGCTGAGGAGGAAGCGTTCTTCGCCCCGTGGTGCCCGGCGGCGAGCAGATCCGCCCGGAGCGCCTCCGTCCCATAGCGCGTGAGCAGCCATTTCTCCCCTTCCTCCTGCAGGTCCCCGGGGAACAGGGCGGAAAATGTTCCCTGCTCTATCCTGAGCACCAGAGAAGCGTCGTTTCGGTCCGCCGCAGCCTGGCCCTCATGGGGATGCAGACACCGGATCTCCAGTCCGTCCTGCGTAAGCGCCATCCCCGCCCGCAGCCGCGTCACCGGTATCCCGTAGTCTTCAGCCAGATCCAGAAGCTTTTCCAGGGCTTCGTCCCGCAGTCCGCTTTGGGGCAAATAGAGCCTTTCGATCGCTATCTGATCCTCCCTGGCCCACCCGAAAATATCCTCCAGCCCGCTGACGTGATCCTCATCCCAATGGCTGATAAAGATCCCCTCCAGCCGCCGCGCTCCCCGATAGTTCAGATAAGGTACGATCTGATAATAACCGGTGCGGTTTTTGGAAGTGCTCCCCGCGTCCAGCAGCCAGAATTCATGATGTTCCGTCTCCACGCAAATGCTCTGCCCCTGTCCCACATCCAGCATTGTGACAGTCAGCGAACCCGGCAGCCGGATCAGAAAAATCCCGGTCAAAAGCGCCGCCAGCCCCAATCGGAGGGACGGCCGCACATCCCTTCCTTTCCATATGAGCAGGGCCAGCCCCAATAAAAACAGGGCGATTTGCCAGGCCTTTGGCTCCCCTGTGTGCAAGCTGCTTCCCGGCAACCACACCACGAACGAACAGATCTGCCGGTAGAGAAAGAAAATCAGGCGCACCGGGGAAAACAGAACTTTCAGGGCGGGCACCAGCTGCGGAATCCAGGGTGCGGGAAGGCCCAGAAGGGCCAGGAAAAGCAGCAGGGGCAAGAGGATATTCATCAGCGGGATCACCAGCAGATTGGCCAATATGGACCACGGATTCCACTTGTAGAAATGCCATAAGAGCATGGGAAGCGTGCCCAGCGTGATGGCGAAACTGGACAGGAAACTTTTCCGGATCTTCCGGATAAAAGCCTTTCTCCCCTTCCACAATCCGGGGAACCCACCCCCCTCCTCCGACAGCACGGGCGCCAGAATCACCGCGGAGGCCACCGCTCCGAAGGACAGCTGAAATCCCGCGTCGAAGAGCGATTCCGGGGAGGGAATCAGGATCGCGGCCGCAGCCGCAGTGAGGGAGGTGAGGGTATCCGAAGTGCGCCCTACGAGCCGTCCGGCCAGCAGAAAAAGGAACATGATCACCGCCCGCCGGGTAGAAACGCTCATCCCCGTCATAATTCCATAGCCGGTCAGGAAGGCCGCAGAAAGCAGGGCGGCGGGCCACAGCGGGATCTTAAGCCGCCGCAGGGAGGAAAAAAATCCCATTCCGATCATGGTGATATGCAGGCCGCTGATTGCCAGAAGATGGGAGATAGAGGCGTTTTGGTAAAGGGTTTTGATTTCCTCTCCGATCTCCTTTTTCCCGCCCAGAACCATGGCCGCCGCCAATGCCCCGTCTTCTTCGCCCAGCACTTTCCAATACAGTCTGGCCGTATTCCTGCGAAATCGGTAGAGGGCCTGTCCGAACCGGGAAAAGTCCTCTCCCTGTGCCTCCACTTTCGCATTCCACAGGGAACAGACGAATCCCTGTCTGCCGTAATAATCCGCCAGATCGAACTCTCCCGGATTGGAGGCGGGCCGAAACGCTCCCCCCTCCCCTCTGATCCGTATACGGCTTCCGGTTTTGGGCAGAGCTTCCCCTTCCTTTAAATAACAGAGCACTCGGCTATCCTGTGCGGGGGAAAAAGATTCCGAAAAAGATGTGATTTCTGACAGGGCAAATGACAGGTTTTCCTGCGACCCATCCGCAGGTTCAAAAAGCCGGGCTGCTGTGCCCTCCAGCAGCAGCTCCCTCCCCTCATAAAAGGAGGGCGATTTCCATATTTCTTTCGGCGAGGGCTGGCCTCTCCCTTCCTGTCCGTCCGGCCGCCCCGCCCAAAGGGCGATGGGCAGCCAGATGGCCAGGAGAAGCAGCAGCCCTGCGCACAACGGTCTTCTCAAATATCCTTATTCTCCGTCGCTGTTGTAAACCAGATCCAGATTCCTGTCGAATACCGTGGAGAGGTCGAAAGTTTCCCGATAGATCAGATCCGTTTTTCCGTTAACCGCAATCTGCACTTTATTCACGTTCGGAAGTTCGATCAGGGAGTTTGCGATCGAATAGATCACCACTTCTCCGGTCACATTGTACATCTGGGTCAGGAAGCCGTCATCGAAATTGACGTAACAGGTGCCGTCCTTGACGGTAACGCCGAGCACCCGGGTACTGGGGTTGAGCACCGGATAGGAATCCGGGCTGTCCTCTCCCGGGCCCGCCACCAGCTGCTCCACCACCAGCTTTTCCATGGAGATATTTGTGCTGTAGATCCGGGTTACCAGGCTCTCCACCAGCCCATCTCCCGTCTCGTTGGCGAAATACAGCTTGATTCTCGTCTTTTCATAGGCGTTGATCTCGTTGCCGGCATTATCGATGAACATATCCGCCGTCATCGGCCCCACAACGCTGCCAAGACTGTCCGTCAGCGCTTCTCCGTTCACCGTCATCTCCACGTGATCGACGCCCGGGATCTGGGTCAGGCTGCGCACCAGCGCGGCGCGCACCAGCACTTCCGTAGTGGCGGGAATTTTTTTATATTCTTCGCTCACATCCAGGGAAAGCTGGGTTTCCTGAAGCTTCCAGCTTTTGATCTCAAAACCGCTCACCGGCGTGCGCAAAGACAGTTCGACCGGATTTTCAGCGAGCGCTTCCAGAACCTCTTCCACCCGTTCTTCGACCTGCGAGCTCTCCAGCACGCGCTCTACGGCAGTGATTCTGGTTTCCAGCTTATTGATGTAGTAAACGGAAATGACCTCCCCCTGCTCTTCTTCGTTTCCCCCGCCACAGCCCTGCGCGGGCAGCAGAAGAACGAGGATCGCGAATACGAGCCATCTCCATGGAATTTTGCAATCTCTCTTCATTCCGTTGTCTTTCATGAAAGCGGCCTCCTACTTGATGTAAGAAAGGGGGATTTTCACCGTAAAACATGTTCCCTCGCCTTCCACGCTGCTGACCTTGATGGAACCCCTGTGAAGCAGCACCGCGTTCCGGGTAATGGAAAGCCCCAGGCCGGTTCCTCCGATTTCCCGGGAATGAGACTTGTCCACCCGGTAAAACCGCTCGAAAATATGCTCATAATCTCCTTCCGGAATGCCGATTCCGGAGTCGGAAATCTCCACGGTAAAAAACTGGTGATCCGCATCCAGCAAGACCTTGACCCAGCCGTGTTCCTTGTTATATTTGATCGCGTTTTCCACCAGGTTGGTGAAGATCTGGGAGATTTTCACCTCGTCCACCTCCGCGGTGACGGGACGGATGCTCTCGAACACCACTTCCACATCCCGCTTGCGGGCGATAGGCCGGAGCCTCTTGAGCGTCGTTTCCAGCAGCTGATTGATATCCACGGTGGAAATATCCATCTTCGCCTCGGTCTTATCCATCTTCACAAGGGCCAGAAGATCGTTGATAATCTTGTTTTCCCGTTCGATTTCTTCCGTGATATCCTGCATGAATTCCCGATACAGCTCCACCGGCGCATCCGGCTGCTGATTGAGGGAATCCGCCAGCACTTTTATCGAAGTCATGGGGGTCTTCAGCTCATGGGACACGTTCGCCACGAACTCCTGTCTGGAATCGTTGATCACCTTCATCCTGGCCAGCAGCTGGTTGAAGGCATCCACGATATGCTCCGTCTCGATATAGTCGGGAACGGAAATGGGCTCGTCAGTGAAACCGTCCTTGACCTCATTGATGGCCTGGGTGACGCGGCTGAAGGGCCGGATCAGAATGTGGGAAAAGACGAACACTCCCCCCACGATGACAATCGCCATCACGATCTCCAAAATCAGCGCTTTCCGCTTCATGATATCCAGCGTGGTCACGATGCTGTCCGTGGACGCGCTGGCCAGAATCATGCCCCTGACCTGCGAAGTTTCCTTGTCGTCCTTCTCCACCTGTTCCACGATGGGAATGGTCATTTCGATGTATCCGTTCGTGGAATCATGGCGGGTGGTGCTCTCCCCTTTGAAACACTTGATCACCTCTTCGGAAATGACGGTTTTTCCCTCGCTGATTCCATAGGTATCCTTGACGATCCGGAAATTGCCGTTAATGATGAGCACCCTCCCGTCGTAGAGGTTGGACATCTGCTCCAGCTCCGCGTTGATGACTTCCGAAGTCGTGTCCTGCAAATAGTTATAATTGAGCAGATGGTTCGCGATAATCATATACTGCGTATATACGTCCGTGGCCCGCAGGGAAACCGCCCTTTCCTCGTAACTTTCCAGTATCCCGATCCGCAGAATGATGCTGGGCACGATCCCTATCACCAGCATCAGAACAAAAATATAAGTTTTCAGACTCCGAAGCAGTGGGATTTTGTGCATCAGCTTCTGAAACAATCCTGTGCTATCAACATGCATGTATGCGTTCTCCCTGATCTTCGGCTTCTCTTATGCCCGGAAAAAATATCCCACGCCCCATTTGGTATGAACGTAGCGCGGTTCGCTGGGATTCGATTCGATTTTCTCCCGCAGCCGGCGGATATGTACGTCCACCGTGCGCACATCTCCCGGGTAATCGGCTCCCCAGACGATTTTGAGCAGGTTTTCCCTGCTGTAGACCTTGTTGGGATTTTTGATCAGAAGCTCCAGCAGATCGAATTCCTTCGTAGTCAGGTTCACTTCCCTGCCGGAAATCATCACCCTGCGGCTGTCGCAGTCCATACGCATATCGCCGCTCTCGATGACGCCCGGCCGTCTGTCCGCTTCCTCCCTCGCCGAAGTACGGCGCATGATCGCCCGGATTCTGGCTTTCACCTCCAGGATGTTGAACGGTTTGGTAATGTAATCGTCCGCGCCGTACTCCAGGCCCATAATCTTATCCATGTCCTCGCTCTTGGCCGTCAGCATCACGATGGGCACGCTGGAAAACTCCCTGATCTGCTGGCACACCTCGGTGCCGCTCAATTTGGGCAACATGATATCCAGAAGGATCATATCGAACTTCTGCTCCCTGGCCAGCTGCAAGGCTTCCTCCCCGTCATAGGCACAGGTCACTTCCATCCCGTCCTGCTCCAGGCTGAAGCGGATCCCCTTCACAATCAGTTTTTCGTCATCCACAACCAGAACTTTCTTCGCCATTGCTTCCTCTCATCCCGCGCGGGAACACAGGGCCGTTTCTTCCTCTTCACACCGTGATCTTATCCTTTATTTTGGAAAACGCTCCCTCTTTGATCCCGCTCACCTTCATAATATCCTCAATCGTTTCAAATCGTCCGTGCTCTTCCCGCCAGGCTAAAATGGCCGCTGCCTTGCTGTCTCCGATGCCCGGCAAAGTCTTTAACTGCTCCTCGTCCGCAGTATTGATGTTGACCAGCCCGCTCTTTCCTTCCTGCGGGCCGTCCGGCCATATATCCCCTTCTGCCGCCTGTACGCCCGCATTTCTGCTGTCCTTCGCCAGCAGGGCGCTTTCCTCCCGGGTCACGATATAGACCTGACAGCCATCGGTCACCGGCTGCGCCAGATTGCAGGCCTCCGGATCCGCATCCGGAGCGAATCCGCCGCCCGCCGCTACCGCGTCTACCACTCGGCTGTCCGGCGGCAGCTCATAGACCCCCGGTGCGTTCACCGCTCCGCAAATATGTACCGTGCAGGTCTGCTCCTGTGGGTCAGACCTCTCTTCTTCGGCTGCCTGCGGGGAATCATCCGCCTCAGCGGCCGTCCGTGGAGGGATGTCCTCTCCGGGCTCAGCAGCGGAGCCATCCTCCGCTGCCGTCGTATCCTCCAGCAAAAATTCCGCTTCCTTTTCCCGGCTGCAGGCGGAAACTGCCAACGCGGCGGCCAGTCCGATTCCCGCCAGAGCGATCCGGAAGAGAAAAACTCCTGTTTGTAAATTCGGCATTTTCTTTCTCCTAGCTTTGCAGTCTTTGCAAAAAGGACCCCATAACGCCGCAATTTCATTTTATGTCAGAAAAATCGATTTCGCAAGCCCCATCTTCTACTTCCCCCGAACATCTTCACTTCCATTTGAAGATCGCGATACCGGCCACTGCAAGCCCCATACCGATGGCCTTTCTCCACTCCCAGGGCTGGCGTTCGCTCCCGAACAGGCCGAACAGCTCGATCAGATAGGCCGTCGCAATCTGCGCCACCACGATGAACAACACGGCTTTCGCCGGTCCCAGCGCATCCATGCTCCTGATCACCGTCCAGGTGATGGCTGCCCCCATCACGCCCCCCAGCAGCATATACCTGGGCTCCACCCGGAAGACGGCAAGCAGGCTGGAGCGGTCGGAAACAGCCCAGACCGCCAGGCATACCAAAAGGGCAGAAAACTGGACGAAGGCATTGGCCGTCCAGATGGTAGAAGATTTCGTCACCTGGGTATTGAATACCCCCTGCACGCTCATCAGCGCTCCCGATAAAATTGCAATCAAAAATCCGATCATCCCATAACCTCCTTTGTGAAGAAGTATGGCTGATGACCGGATTTTTATGCAGGAGCTTTCGCCGAAGTATGCGCTCAATCGAGGATTTCCGTCTCTTCCTCCGAGGGCACTTCGATGTATTCCTCTTCCACGTATTCCTCGCCCGTGATCTGCGTCATGACCTGTTCCGACAGGCTCTTAAGCACATCGGAGACATTTTCCCCCGTCCAGATTTCCCGGCAGGCGATTTCCATCTGTACCCAGAAATTGGCGGTACGCATCAACTTTGGCATAGGCGCGGATCGGACGTATTCTTCCAGAAATCCTTCCGCCCCCTCCGCGCTCACCTGTGCGCCGTTGACCGCGGGAATCCTCCCCGTCCTGTCGTACATTTTGTCCGCCCCGGCCGTCGCCAGCCAGGCTGCGAACTCATCGGCCAGCTCCCGCCTTTCGCTATAGCCGTTGACGGCTACGGCGTTGGTCACGGAAAGCCCCCGGGTCTGTATCTCATCGTTGATATCCGGCAGGGGAACCACTCCGTATTCATAAGGAAAACTCCCGTCCGAAGCAGCCTGGGCGATCCGGCCTAAAATATCCGTAGTGGCTACCGTAAACACCAGCCTCCCATCCAGGAAATCCTGAACTACCGCATCGTAGCTGGATTCCTCCGCGTCGATGGAGAAAAACTGGCTCAAATCCTGATAGGCCTTCAATCCCCTCACTGCCTCCAGGTTATAGATATCGATGCTGGACGAATCGTCCCCGCAGGGCCCTCCGACATCGATGTAGTTGCCCGCAAAGAAATAGTTGTAGAAAATATCCGATACGTCCCACCTGAAAACAGCTTCTACCGTCTCCGGCGCGTTATAGGAATCCGCGAAGGAAAGGATATCATCGATGGTCTCCGGAATCAGTTCTTCCAGAGGGACTCCGTTTTCCGAAGCGGCCTGCTCCAGATAAGTCCTGTTATAGACCAAAGCGCTGGTTTCGAAATAGAGCGGGTAAGCGACCAGCCTGTCCTGATAAGTGACCGCATCCAGTGCCGTTTCCGGAAAACGGTCCTCCGTCAGCACTCCGCCCCGGTCCTCTATCTGCGCGGCCAGTCCGGCCAAATACGCCCTTTCCAGGCTGTCGTTGCTGACCAGATACAGATCGGGCGCATTCTCCCCCCGCAGGGACGCCTGGTTGACCGCTTCCAGATATTCCAGCCCCGAAGTCAGAACCGGTACTACCCGGACATCATATTCTTCCATATAGTCCAACGCAATGCTGGCAAGATAATCCTCCAGAGCTTCGTCCGTATACCACAGCGTCAGCGTCGGCCTAAGGAGGAGGGAGTTGTCGGGAATCACTCCGGGCATCATTCTGCTTTGGGCAGCAGTGAAAATAACGCCGCCGAGGGCCGCCATGATGCCGGCGGCAGCCAATATCCGTTTCCTCAGATTCATTTAAATCTCCATCTATCTTTATATGCGGCTGTCATACCTTCCGATTCAGACAGCGCTCCAGAATTTCCGCCATCTCATCCACCTCTTTGCGCCCGATGATCAGGGGCGGGACGAAGCGGATGATATCCGGGCCCGCATTGATCAGGATCAAACCCTCTTCCAATGCGGAAGCGATGACAGGGCCTACCGGTTCGTCAAAGACCAGCCCCTGCATCAGCCCTATACCTCTTCTGGCCCGGATTTTTTCGTACTTCGAAACGAGGGCATCCAGCTTCTCTTCCAGATAGCCGGAGACCTCGGCCACATGTTCTATTATATGGTTCTTTTCAAATAAATCAAGGACTTTGCATATAGCCGCGCACGCCAGGGGATTGCCGCCGTAGGTGGTGCCATGGTCTCCGGCCTTTAAAGAATTGGCGCCCACCTTCTCCGTCATGAGGAAAGCCCCCACCGGGACGCCGCATCCCAACGCTTTTGCGCTCGTCATGATATCCGGCTTCACCCCGTATTTCTGCCAGGCGAACATGGTTCCGGTACGGCCCATCCCGCACTGGATTTCATCCAGGATCAACAGGATGTCCCGTTCATCGCACAGCTTTCGAAGGCTCTTTAAAAAGCCTTCCTCCGCCGGAAAGATGCCGCCCTCTCCCTGCACTGTCTCCAGCAGGATCGCGCATGTCTTTTCGTTGACACAGGAGAGCACGCTGTCGAAATCGTTCATCCGGGCAAACCGGATATTCCCGATACCGGGTTCAAAGGCTTCCCGATATTTGGGATTTCCGGTCACGGACAGGGCTCCCATGGTTCTGCCGTGGAAGGAATGTTCCATGGCGATGATCTCGTGATCCGTCGTCCCGTCCTTTAAGCAGGCGTACTTGCGCGCCGCCTTGATGGCCCCTTCGATGGCCTCCGCCCCGCTGTTGGTGAAAAATACCCGATCCATACCGGAAGCCGCCTTCAGCTTTTTGGCCGCTTCCACGGCGGGCACATTATAATAGTAGTTGGAAGTGTGGATCAGTTTATCGATCTGGGCTTTGAGCGCATCGTCGTAGTCCTGATAGTGATAGCCCAGCGCGAAAACCGCGATTCCGGACGCGAAGTCCAGATATTTTTTTCCCTCGATATCGTATAAATATACACCCTCTCCCTTATCCAACACTACCTGGTATCGATTATAGGTGTGCAGGAGCGCGCGCTCCGCTTCTTCGATGTACTGCTGCATCATGCTCATATTCCGCTTCCTTTCTTCCTTCCGGAAGGCTCCTCGTCTCCCACGATGGCAGTTCCCACGCCGTGATCCGTAAAAATCTCCAGCAGCAGGCAGTGAGGGATCCTGCCGTCCAGGATATGTACCCGGTTGACGCCGTTTCGGATCGCGGACGTGCAGTTGCCCAGTTTGGGCAGCATTCCGCCTCCGATCACGCCCGCCGCGATCAGTTCCTCCGCATCGCCCGCGCTGATCCGGGAAATGAAACTGCTCTTGTCGCTGAAATCCCGGTACAGCCCTTCCACATCCGTCAAAAAGACCAGCTTATCCGCTCCAACCGCTTTGGCGATAGCGCAGGCCGCATCGTCCGCATTGATGTTGTACGTGTTGCAGTCCTCATCCAACCCCACCGGGGCCACGATGGGCAGGTAGTCTTTTTCCAGAAGATCGTACAGGATTTTTGGGGCCACCGACGTGACTTCTCCGACAAATCCGATATCCTGACCGTCCGAATACTTTTTGCGCACCCGCAGGAGGCCTCCGTCTTTGCCGCTGATGCCCGCTGCAGCCACTCCCAGCCGTTCCACCATGGAAACGAGGCTCTTATTCACCCTGCCCAGCACCATCTCCGCAATTTCCATCGTCTCTTCATCCGTAACCCGCAGCCCGTTTATGAATTCCGCCTTTTTCCCGGATTTTTCCACCCACCTGCTGATGGCTTTCCCGCCGCCGTGGACGATGATGGGTTTAAATCCCACCAGCTTTAACAGCGTCACATCCTTGATCACATTCTTCTGCAGCTCTTCGTTGCTCATGGCGCTGCCGCCGTACTTGACCACGATAATTTTCCTGTTGAATTTCTGAATGTAAGGCAAGGCTTCGATCAATACCTCCGCCTTTTTTAAAATCTCCTCCATCTCCGGCTTTTCCATGATTCCCTCCATGTCGGAGCGTCTTTTCCTCCGACCGCGCGGTAAAATCGCGTATGTGATTTTGCCGCTGCGGTCACAGCAGTTTTGCGGCGCTCCGACACAAAACTGCCGATTGAAACGTGTGCCATCAGGCACATTTTTCAATCTCTTCTCCCTTCCTCCGCTCTCCATCCGAAAGGATGACATTCTTTCAGCTTCTGTAATCCGCGTTGATTTTCACGTAGTCATAGGTCAGGTCGCATCCCCAGGCCGTGGCCTCTTCGCTTCCCATCTTCATGTCCACATAGGCCGTGACTTCCGGGCAGGAGAGGATTTCGCTGGCTTCTTTTTCGCTGTAATCCGCCGCATTTCCGTCCCGGTAGATCAGGATACGCCCCGCCCCGCTCTCCAGATACAGTTCGATCTTTTCCGGATCGAAGGATACGCCCGCATATCCCAAAGCGCACAAGATTCGCCCCCAGTTGGCGTCATGCCCGAAAATCGCCGCTTTCGTCAGGCTGGACGTGATGACGGATTTCGCCAGAACCCGGGCGTGTTCCTTCGTGTCCGCCCCCACCACTTTCACCTCGAACAGGGCGGTAGCGCCCTCTCCGTCTCCCGCTATCTTTTTGGCCAGGGTTACGCAGACTTCATGCAGGGCTGCCGCAAACGCGTCATAATCGGCATTTTTCTCCAGGATGGGGGCGTTGCCCGCGCAGCCGTTGGCCAGAACCAGCAGAGTATCGTTGGTGGAAGTATCCCCGTCCACGGAAACCATATTGAAGGTATCCACCACGTCGCAACTTAAGGCTTCCTGCAGCAGATCCGCGGAGATGTCCGCATCCGTGGTGACGAATGCCAACATGGTGCACATATCCGGATGGATCATGCCGGAGCCCTTGCACATGCCGCCCACCGTCACCGTTTTGCCGCCTATCTGTACCTGCACCGCCGCCTGTTTGGGCCGGGTGTCCGTGGTCATAATCGCCTCCGCAGCTTCCAGCCCGGCCTCTGCGCCGCCGCGCACCAGCCCGGCCAGCTTCCCGGCTCCTTCCGCGATCCGGTCCATGGGCAGCTGCATCCCGATGACGCCCGTGGAACAGACCAGCACTTCCGTTTCCCCGATGCCCAGTGCCTTCGCTGCCGCCCCTGCGGTTCTGCTGCAGGCTTCGTATCCCTGTTGCCCGGTGCACGCATTGGCGATCCCCGCATTGATCACTACTGCGCGCACCTGCCCTTTTCTGCCGACGATCTCTTTATCCCATAAGACGGGCGCTGCCTTCACCACGTTGCGGGTGAATACCCCCGCCGCCCGGCATGGCGTTTCGCTGTAGATCATGGCCATGTCCTTTCTGTCCTGATATTTGATTCCAGCCGCCGTTCCGGCCGCCGTGAATCCCTTTGCGGCGGTCACGCCTCCCGCTATGATTTCCATATCGTCTTCATCCTTTCTCCCGTCTTACAAAAAAGCCGGCACAGCCTCCCTGTCCCGGCATCTTTGTATAAATATACATCGATTTTGAATAATATGCAACAAGTTTATGCGTTAAATTTTTCGATATTCTCCCGGTTTAGAACGAAGTCGTAATAGTTTAAATCCTCCCGCTTCGTCCAGCCGATCCGCTTCCAGAACGCGTTCCCCACATCGTTGGCCGTGAAAGCGATCAGGGAGACCTTGCTGATCTCCTCCTTTTTCAGGGCGTTCATACAGGCTACCACCATGGCCCTGCCGATGCCGTGCATCCGGTATTCCTCCCGGACACAGACGTGATACAGACAGCCGCGTCTCCCGTCATGGCCGCATAAAATGGCGCCCACCACTTTTCCGTCCGCCACAGCCACTACGCTGGTGTCCGGATTGCGCCGCAAAAACCGGGCCACCCCTTCCCGCGAATCGTCGATGCTGCGAATGGAAAATCCGTGGATCGACATCCAGAGAGCATACACCTGATCGTAATCTTCTATCTGCATCGTGCGGATTGTAAACATTCCCGTCTCCTCCTGTAGGCTGCTGCATCACAGTGTACGCTCTTCTCTTTTCTCTGTCAAGCAGCGGTTTCAGGCCTGCCATTCCCCGATCGCCCGGCAGGTTTCCGCGATGAGCTCGTCCGTATGGGCTGCGGAGACGAACATGGCCTCGAAAGGCGATGGGGCCACATAGATATTCCGGGACAGCATCCAGGCGAAATAGGCCGAAAAGGCTTTTCGGTCGGACTTCAGCACATCTCCGTAGTTCTCCGCTTTCT
This sequence comes from Clostridiales bacterium, assembly GCA_003343625.1. Classification (GTDB taxonomy): domain Bacteria; phylum Bacillota; class Clostridia; order Lachnospirales; family Lachnospiraceae; genus Gallintestinimicrobium; species Gallintestinimicrobium pullicola. The sequence goes on along the minus strand of QAKV01000026.1, from coordinate 16,764 downwards.
CCCCGCCCAAAAAGAAAGGTGTCAGCAACGAACCAGCCCGGTTCACCGTCAGCCCCTTTTTCAAAAAAGCGTTTTCCAGACGCGCCGCCTTTTCCTCCAGTTCCAGGTATAGTTGCGGGCGATCCATGAGGATTTTGAGCGTTTCGATCCCGGCGGTCACCGCCACCGGATTTCCTGACAGGGTTCCCGCCTGATAGACCGGCCCCAGCGGCGCCACACAGGACATGATCTTTCCGGATCCGCCGTAAGCCGCCAGGGGCATGCCGCCTCCCACGATCTTTCCGAACGTATGCAGATCCGCATGGACGCCGGTGTACTCCGTGGCCCCTCCCAGTCCGAGCCGAAATCCGGTGATCACTTCGTCAAAAATCAAAAGCGCTCCGTTTTCCTCCGTGATCCTGCGCAAAAATTCCAGAAAGCCGGGCTTTGGCAGCACCACGCCCATGTTGGCCGCCACGGGCTCCACCACCACGGCCGCTACTTCCCCCCTGTTTTCTTCCATGAGCCTGCGCACGGACTCGGAATCGTTATAGACCGCCGTCAGGGTGGTTTTCGCATAGCCGGCCGGCACGCCCGCGCTGTCGGGCACGGATTGGGTCATCATTCCGGATCCGGCTTTCACCAAAAGCCCGTCCGAATGGCCGTGATAATTTCCCTCGAATTTGATGATCTTTTCCCGTCCCGTAAACCCTCTGGCCACCCGGACAGCGCTCATCACCGCCTCCGTGCCGGAGCTCACCAGGCGCACCATTTCCACATCCGGTACACAGGCGCTGATCATCTCCGCCAAAACCGCTTCCTTTTCCGTGGGCGCTCCGAAGGTGAGGCCGTCCGCACAGGCCCTTTGCACCGCTTCGATCACGGGCGGGCAGGCGTGCCCCAGAATGCAGGGGCCCCAGGAGCACACATAATCCAAATACCGTCTGCCGTCCTCATCGTACAGCCAGGGGCCCTGGGCCCGCTGTACGAAAAAGGGATGTCCGCCCACGGCCCCGAAGGCCCTCACAGGCGAATTCACCCCGCCCGGCATCAGGCGGGACGCCTTTTCGAAAAGCTGTTCCGATCTGCTGTTCATCCCTTTTCTTCCTCCTTCAGCCAGGCCGCCATGTCCAGAGCATGATAGGTGATGATGATCTTCGCTCCGGCCCGTTTCATGGCCGTCAGGTTTTCCGTAACGATCTTCCTTTCGTCGATCCATCCGTTTTGCGCCGCCGCCTTCACCATGGCGTACTCCCCGCTCACGTTATAGACCGCAAAGGGCACGGGAAATTCCTGCGACGCTTCCTTTAACACATCCAGATAGGCTAGGGCGGGCTTAACCATGACGATATCCGCTCCCTCCCGGATATCCGCTCCGATTTCCCGAAGCGCTTCCTGCCCGTTGGCAAAATCCATCTGATAGCTCTTGCGGTCTCCGAATCCCGGAGCCGAATGAGCGGCTTCCCGAAACGGGCCGTAATAGGCGGATGCGAATTTGGCGCTGTAGGCCATGATGGGTACCTGTGAAAAGCCCGCCTCATCCAGCGCCTCCCGGATGGCCTGCACCCGGCCGTCCATCATATCCGAAGGGGCCACCATATCCGCCCCGGCTCCCGCCAGGCTCACCGCCATCTTCGAAAGCAGAGGGAGCGTTTCGTCATTTTGGATTTCGTCCCCGCACACCAGCCCGCAGTGGCCATGGGAAGTGTACTCGCACAGGCACACATCCACCGCCACATAGAGGTGCGGATAATGCTCCCTGATGAACCTCACCGCCCGCTGGGTCACCCCGTCTTTCGCATAGGCCTGACTGCCGAAAGCGTCTTTTTTCTCCGGGATACCGAACAGCAGCACTCCGCTGATCCCGCTCTTTTCCACCTGCTCCAGAATCTCCCTCAGCCGGTCGATGGAATACTGAAACACGCCGGGCATGGATTCCACCGGGTTTTTGATGTTCTCCCCTTCGATGACGAATACGGGATACAGGAAATCTTTCGCACACAGCCTGGTCTCCCGCATCAACCCGCGAATCCGTTCGTCCCTTCTCAACCTGCGAAATCTCTGCATCATGATTCTTTCTCCTCTTCTTTCCGCAAACATTCCAGGATGCCGTCCACGCTGCTCTCCTCCGCCACCAGAAACGGATTTTGGGTCATAGCCTGAAGCTGCGCGCCGCAGCTTTGCCCCATACATACATAGACGGGCTTTTTCGAAAACGTCCTTTTCTCTTCCGGCCCTGCGTCTTCCTCTTCCCGGGAAAACCAGGCGCGCACTGCGGACGCGCTGCCGAACACCAGATAGTCAGCCGCATCCGATCCCTCCGTTTGTTTCGCAGCCCTCTCCAGGGCTTCCGGATCCGCACCGGTTTCGTACAGCGGCCAGTCCAGAAACGGGATCCCCCAGCGTTCAAACGCCTCCGGAAGGGCCGGGCTGGCCGCAGCGGCCCGCAAAAACAGGGCGGCATTCCCTTCTTTTTCCTTCCCTTCCTCCCGCATCCGGCGGCAAAGTCCCTCTCCCAAACAGGCGGCATCGTAGCGTTCCGGCATGTAATCCGGGTATAGTCCGGCCCCTTCCAGGGCGTTTCCCGTACCCGGCCCGATGGCCGCGATCTTCTTTCCTGCCAGGGCTCGCAGATCCCTGCGTTCCTCTTTCATCTTTTCCAGAAAAACGCGGACGCCGTTGGGGCTTGTGAAAACCAGCCAGTTCCAGGGGGGAAAGTCCGGAAGGGGTTCAGGCAAAGGGCGGATTTCCAGAAATTCCAGTTCCCGAATCCGCGCTCCTTCCCAAAGAAGGCGTTTCGACAGATGTTCCACAAAGCTGCGGCTTCCTGCGATATCCACACGAACGCCGGCCAGGGGGCCTTTCTTTTCTTCCGGCAAAAGCGCCAGTCCGGCAGTTTTTCCGATGACGATCACCGCAGGAGCCTTCATCCCCGCTTCCTTCGCCCGGACAGCCAATTCCCTGAGAGGGGCCCGGATACACCGCTGTCGTGATGTGGCGCCCTCCATAATCACCGCTGCCGGCGTATCCGGCGCTTTTCCCTCCTCCATCAGCCGGGCGGCGATGGTTTCCAGATGATGCATTCCCATCAGGATGACCAAAGTGCCATCCAGCCGGGCCAGCGTTGCGAAATCCAGATCCGGACCACGGCCCCTCCCTTCCCGGGCGGTGGTGCCGGTGACGATGGTCACGCTGCGGCTCAGGTTCCTGTGGGTCACGGGGATGCCGGCCGCAGCCGGAACCGCGATGGCCGAAGTGATGCCCGGCAGGCAGCTGCAGGGAATCCCTGCCTCCGAAAGCGCCAGAAATTCCTCCCCGCCCCGGCCGAACACATAGGGATCCCCTCCTTTCAGGCGCACCACCCGCCTGCCTTCCCTCGCCTTTTCGATCAGCAGGCGGTTGATCTCCTCCTGTTTCATAGAATGCCTTCCACAGCGCTTTCCCACATAAATCTTCTCGCAGCTTTCCGGCACCAGCCCGATCAGCTTTCCGTCGATGAGGTCATCATAGACCAGGGTTTCGCAGGTTTCCAGATACCGGTGCACCTCTTCCGTCAACAGAGACGCATCGCCGCAGCCCGCCCCCGCCAATACCACGCTTCCCGTTTTCACTCCCGCATCTCTCCTCTCAAAAGACGTGCGGCCCTTATGGCCAGCCGCTTTCCCTCCTCCCTGGAAGGCGCGCCGCTTAAACGGCACACCCGCTCTCCGTATCGGGCATCCAGTCTCAGCCGTTCCCCGTCCAGCCTGCACCAGGCTGCGGCGGCCTGACTGCAGTCCGCCTCCAGCTCTTCCAGCACGCGGCGCTCCGTTTCGAAGCACATCGCCGTTTCCTCCCGGGTGATGCGGCGGCAAAGGGCAGCCAGAGGATCCGTCCCGTCCCGGGCCTCCCTGCCCTCGGCCACGATGATCCCCTGGCAGGCCGCAGGCAGAAACCGTTCCGGTTCAAGAGGATGAAATTCCAGCTCCGGTTCCGTCTCCGGGCCGATTTCCAGCCGGTCCAACCCGGCTTTCGCCAGCAGGATCCCGTCGTATCCCCCTTCCTTCAGCTTCCGGATTCTCGTCTCCACGTTACCGCGGATCGGGCGGCAGGAAACCCCTTCCCAAAGCAGCCGGGCCTGCAGGATCCGCCTCTGGCTTCCCGTTCCCAGAACGAAGTTCCGCCCCTGCCCGGGCCGTTTTCCTCCTCTGGGCAAAAGCAGAACGTCCCGCGCATCTCCCCGGGGTAATACCGCCGAAATCGTCAATCCTGGTGCCAGACGGGCGGGCAGATCTTTTGCGGAGTGTACCGCCAGATCGATCCTTCCCTCCGACAGCGCCTGCTCGAATTCCGAAACGAACAGCCCCTTGTCCCCGATTTCGGAAAGGGGCCGATCCAAAATCCGATCTCCCTTCGTCTGCAGGATTACGAGTTCCGTCCGCGCGTCCTTCTCTTCTTCCCGGATCGCCTCTTCCACCGATTTCGCCTGCCAAAGGGCCAGGCGGCTTCCTCTCGTTCCGATCCTGATCTTCACTTCTTCCTCCTATCGCATACCGTGCAGAAGTCCCCTCAGTTCCTGGAGGGTCACTTCCCCTCCCCTGCGAAGACTGTAACCGAACAGTTTTTCCATCACCTGGGCCCGGACGGACTGTTCCCCGGAGATTTCCGCCACCTCCGGCCGAAGCTGTCCCAGGAGATCGATGACCGCGCCGATCCCCTCCGGCAGGCAGCGTTCCACTCTCCCGCGCAAATAGGCTGCCGCCGCAGGGCACTTCCCATCCGTGGAAATCCCCACCGTCAGCGGCCCCTCCTTCACCAGGGCCGGAAAAAAGAAAGTGCACTTTTCCCGGTCATCCACCACGTTCACCGGTGTATTGCGGGCCCGGCACCAGTCCGCAATCTCCCCGTTGAGGACTCCATCGTCCGTAGCGGCGATGACGAAGGCCGCGCCTTCCAGATCCCCCGCCTCATAGTCCTTCTCCAGCAGCGAAATGGGATAGCTGCGCGCGATCCCCCTGAGTTCTTCGCCGAACCGGGCCGCGATCACGCTCAGTCTCGGGCCGAATGCCAGCAGCTTTTCCGCTTTGCGCGCCGCCACAGGACCGCCGCCTACGATCACGCCCTTCCTGCCTTCGATGTCCATAAAAAAAGGAAAATATCCCATCCCAATGTCCCCCTCTTCTTTCTTTATCCCAGCGCCCGCAACAGGGCTTCAAAAGCTTCGCTGTTCAGTTCATCCCGCAGAAGATATACCAGTTTTTCAAAGGGCATTCCCTCATACTTCTTTTTCCACTCCGGAATTCTGTTCGCCGCATTATGCAGCGCCAACGCCTTGAACAGTTCTTCGACCTCCTCTTCCAGGATCTGCGCGGCGTCCGCTACCGCCTGCCGCTTCTCCTCATTATTATGCGCCGCCAGCCTGGAGAAATCGTCGATGGCCAGCAATCTGCATCCTTTCATCCGTCCGATTTTTGCGTCGATATCCGGCGGCACCGAGACGTCCACGAACAGCCGCTCCTTTTCGGTCTTCATGACTTCTTTCGCGCGCCCGGCCGTGATGGTATAGTGGGGGCTCGCCGTGGCGGAAATCACCGCATCCGCCTCATCGAGCCAGGCATAACGTTCCTGATAATCCACGTTTTTCACCCGGCCGCTGCCGTCCTGATACAGCCCCCTGTGGGTACGTGTGGTGGCCAAAACCCGTATTTCTTTCCGGCTGAGCAGGTTTTTTAAAATAGTCCCGCCGATTTGTCCGCTGCTTCCGATCAGCAGCACGGTCTTTTCTCCCGGCCGGAAATGAAATACTTCCGCAGCGGCCAGGGTAGCCACCGAAACGGAGGTTTTGGAAATCATGGTCTCCGTTTTAATCCTTTTGGCACAGGCCAGCGCAGCCTGAAAGACCGCATGGATTTCGTAACCGGCGGCGGCGCAGTTCGCGGAGCGCTGATAAGCGTTTCTGACCTGCCCCAGAATTTCATCCTCTCCCACGACCATGGAATCCATCCCGCAGGTCACCGAAAACAGATGCCGCACGGCGCTCTTGCCCTCATAACGGCGGGCCGTTTCCCGGATGCGCTCCGCGTCGATCTCCGATTTGCGCGCCAGCAGCTCCTCCAGAATGCCGAAGGATCCCGTCTCGCCCTGTACGTAGAGTTCCGTCCGGTTGCAGGTGGATAAGAGCACGGCCTGGCCGATTTCCCTCCGGTCTGTAAGCTCCCTCACGAACGCTTCCGCCTCCTGCTCCGCAAAGGCAAATCGCTGTCTCAGATCGGCCCCGGCCGTCTTATGACTGATACTGATGCACTCCATAGTCCCGTTTCCCCATCAAACGGGGCTCTCACTGCAACCCCTTTCCCCGGCGTCTTTCGCGAAAGCCCCATCCCGTTTCTTTCCGTTTTTTCCACCGCTTTGCCGCCTCAGCTTTTCCGGCGGCTCCGGGCGGTCAGCAGGTGGCCCCGCCCTTTAAGTGGAGCTGCGCTCCGATGATTTCCTCTTTTCTGCCCAGGATGTCGTCGGAAAGCAGCTGCTCCTGTACGTTATCAAAGCCGATCCGGTCGATGGTATCCGCAAAACGTTCGCCGGTCTTGCCCTGTTCCCGGAAAAGCAGGATCGCTTTTTCAAGGGTGGAAAGCACATCCTCTTCGTTTAAGAAAATCTTATCCAGCATCCGCCCTTTGGCCACCTTTTTGCCCCAGCGGCCTCCGATATAGACCCGATAGCCATAGGCGCCGTCCGCCACCGCGCCAAACGGACACTTCCCGATGCAGCGGCCGCAGTTGTTGCACTTCCCGGGATCCACCAGAAGCTTGCCGTCCACCACCTGGGACGCCCCCACAGGACATGCCAGGGATACCTGACAACGGCCGCAGCCTCTGCATTTCTCCAGATCCACCATAGGCACCCGCTGCCCCACGATGCCGAAATCGTTCAAATTGGGCTTTACGCAGTTGTTGGGACAGCCGCCCACCGCGATCTTGAATTTGTGCGGAAGCTTGACGGACGCGTAACCGTGATAGAACCGCTCATGGATTTTCTCCGACAGGGCATAGCTGTCCAACAGGCCGTACTGACAGGTCGTTCCCTTGCACGCCACTACCGGGCGTACCTTGGATCCGGTCCCTCCGGTTTCCAGGCCCGCTTCTGCCAGAAACGCCCGCAGCTCTTCGATCTTTTCAAAAGGAACGCCCACGATTTCCATAGTCAGGCGGGTAGTCATCACCACGTCGCCGCTCCCGAACTTCTCCGCCGCTTCCGCGATCTTCATCTGCTCCGCCGCAGTCACCTTGCCGTTGCGGGTGATAACCCGGATATTGAAATTATCCGTCCCTTTATTATGCAGGCAGCCGAGCGCCTTCACCCGGGTGATCTCGTCCGCAGGCACGGTCACCGTACCGGGCTTTTTCTCCGCTTTGATCTCGTTGAAGAAAGACGATCCTTCCAGCACTTTTGTGTTGGTATAGCCGTAATATTTGAGACGGTTTTGCAGCAGGTAAGCCCGCTTGCCTTTCGCGCATACCAACAGCAGTTTTTCGTCTTTTCCCAGTCCCGGTACCGCTCCGTTCACCGAAAGCAAATCCACATAAGTGGCGCCGGGGATGGTAGGCCCTGCCGGATTCACGTCCACAATGCGGTACTCTTTCGCTGCCCCCGCCAGATATTCCGCAGGAGTGAAGCTGTCCAGATCCCCGTTCAGCTTGTTTTGCAGGATGCACACCGCCTGTACGAAGGGATGGATGGCCGTGGAAAAAGGAGGCGCATAAGACAGATCCAGATTGCTCAGATCCTCCAGGCAGGCCTTCATTGACACCGCCGTCACGCCGATATCCGTCACCTTGTCCACCGCTCCGGGGCCCAGCACCTGCACGCCCAGCAGCCTGTGGGTACTTCTGTCCGCCACCAGCTTGATCGCGAACCAGGCCGCGCCGGGATAATAATGCGCTTTGTCATCCGTCACCGCCAGACAGCAGACGGGGTCGAATCCGGCTGCTTTTGCCTGCTCTTCGGAAAGTCCGGTTCTGCCGCCGTTTAAGCCGGGCATTTTCACCACGCCGGTACCCAAAACGCCGGGATAGGATACATCGCGCCCGCCCAGCGCCAGCGCCAGGGTACGGCCCTCCATGTTGGCGGAAGATCCCATGGGCGACCATTGCCGCTGGCCGGTGATCCGGTTGGTCACCATAGCGCAGTCTCCGGCCGCGTACACGCCTTCGACGTTGGTCGCCAGCTTATCGTCCACCAGAATCGTCCCCTTGAACATCTCGATGCCGGTTCCCTGTAAAAACCCGGTATTGGGGCGAATCCCCAGAGAGAGGATAACGAGATCCGCAGGGAGAAGTCCTTTGTCGGTCTGCACCCCTTCCGCTCTCCTGCTGCCGGCCACTCCCTCCAGCCTGGTGGAAACCATGACGCGGATTCCCTTTTTCTCCAGATGTCTCGCTGCGAAATCCGCCATCTCGCGGTCAAAACCGGGCATGATCTGGTCCGCCATATCGATCACCGTCACGGAAACGCCCTTCTCCAGAAGGTTCTCCGCCACTTCCAGGCCGATGAACCCGCCGCCGGCCACTACGGCGCGCTTCACGCCGTTTTTCTCCAGGTAATCCCTGGCCTCGATGGCGTCGTCCGGAGTGCGCATCACGAAAACGCCGGGCAGGCTCGTTCCCGGCAGGGGCGGCACCACAGGGGACGCTCCTGTGGCGATCACGCAGGCGTCGTACTCATAGATTTCCTCCGCCCCGGTACGCAGGTTTTTCGCAGCCGCCTTCTTTTCTTTCGGATCCAGGGCGGTCACTTCCCGCTCGGTATAGACCATCGCCCCTGTGAGATCGCCGAACTTCTCCGGCGTGTTCACGATCAGCTGCCCCCTGTCCTGGATGACGCCGCCCAGATAATAAGGCAGGCCGCATCCTGCATAGGAAATATCCTTTCCTTTTGTCACGATCGTCACTTCCGCGCCCGGATTGACGCGCTTGAATTTTGCGGCTGCTTTTGTCCCGGCCGCCACACCGCCGATCACCAGTAATTTCATCCCGTAACCCTTCCTCTTTTTTTCCATGTTATTTCGTTGCCTGAGGTTCCAAGTTTATTGTACGTCCGATTTGGCATAATGTAAAATAATTAAATATATGCTTCCCATAAGATTTTCTTCTCACATTTTCCGTGTGACCTCGCACAGCGAAAACGGCATAGCCGCATCGAGCGACTATGCCGATATTTCCGGGATTACGAAATCCCCGGGTCGCACCGCCCTGAGGGCGGATTGTTTTTCCGCACGCGTTTTCCCTCACGGGAACAGGGGCGGCATCAAAAGCCCTTCTTCCTCCGGCAGGCCGAACAAAAGGTTCATATTCTGAACCGCCTGGCCCGCAGCCCCCTTTACCAGATTGTCCATGGCGCCCATCATAATCACTCGCTTCGTGCGGGGATCCACCGCGATATTCACATCCACATAATTGCTGCCTTCCACCCAGCGGGTTTCCGGACAGACGCCTTTTTCCAGGAAGCGTACAAACCGTTCCTTTCCATAGCAGCGCTCATATACGCTGCGCAGCTCTTCTTCCTCCGGCAGCCGTCTGCCATCCTGCGTTTCGATTTCTTTTAGCGAAGCATAGGCCGTTATCAGGATTCCCCTGTTCATGGGTACCAGATGAGGCGTGAAATTGAGCGCCACGGGACGGCCGGCCGCCAGAGACAGCTGCTCTTCGATCTCCGGCGTATGCCGATGGGTAGCCACCCCATAGGCCTTCATGTTCTCGTTCACCTCGCAGAAAAGGTTCTGTACCTTCGCCCCACGGCCGGCGCCGGACGTGCCGCTCTTGGCATCGATAATGAGGGTGTCCGGATCGACCATCCCTTCTTTTAACAGCGGGTAAATCGAGAGGATGGAGCAGGTGGGATAACACCCCGGATTGGCAACCAGCCGGGTATTTTTGATCTTCTCCCGGTTGATTTCACACAGCCCGTAGACCGCCTGATCGATCAGCTGCGGCGACCGGTGCGGAATCTGATACCACCGTTCATAGACCGCCACGTCGCTGATCCGATAATCCGCGCTCAAATCCACGACCTTCACTTTTTCCAGAATTTCCTCGTCCAATACGGAAGCCAGAAATCCCTGGGGCGTGGCCGTGAAGATCACGTCCACCTGAGCCGCCAGCTCTTTTATGTTGTCATCCCTGCACACATCGTCCACGATCTGAAACAGATTCCGGTAAACCGATGCATACTCTTTCTCAATGTAGCTGCGGGAGCCGTACCATTTGATCTCCACGCCCTTATGCCCCAAAAGAAGCCGGACCAGCTCCCCTCCCGCGTATCCTGTCGCTCCGATAATCCCTGCGCGAACCATCTTTTCCTCCTTACCGCCGCACTGCGCGGCTCTTGAAATCCAATCGCGAAAATGCGGCCCTTCCGGGCCAGGCATTTGGTGATATCATACTACCAGAATGAATAATATTCAAGTATTTTGCATATTTTTTCACTTGCATTTCCTTTTTCGCTGTTGTATAGTATGGAATGGACAAAGGACAAACCCCTGCGGTTTTGATTCTATCATATTTTGAATCCAATAGGGAGGGCATTCTCGATGAAAGAAAAAGTAATTCTGGCTTATTCCGGCGGGCTGGACACCACCGCCATCATCCCCTGGCTGAAGGAAAACTTCGATTACGAAGTAATCTGCGTCTGCATCGACTGCGGGCAGGGAGAAGAACTGGACGGCCTCGAAGAGCGCGCGAAATTCTGCGGCGCTTCCAAACTGTATATCCTGGATGTAACGGATGAATTCTGCGATGAATATATCGTCCCCTGCGTACAGGCCAACGCCGTGTATGAGAACAAGTATCTTCTGGGCACTTCCATGGCCCGTCCTCTGATCGCCAAAAAACTGGTTGAGATCGCCCGCAAAGAAGGCGCTGTCGCCATCTGCCACGGCGCTACCGGCAAGGGAAACGATCAGATCCGCTTCGAGCTCGGCATCAAGGCTCTGGCGCCGGACATCAAGATCATCGCAGCGTGGAGAAACGACAAATGGACCATGGATTCCCGGGAATCCGAGATCGCCTACTGCAAAGCCCACGGCATCGATCTTCCCTTCTCCGCAGACTCCAGCTATAGTCGCGACCGCAACCTGTGGCACATCAGCCACGAAGGGCTGGAGCTGGAAGATCCCGCCAACGAACCCAACTACGACCATCTTCTGGTGCTGGGCGTCACTCCCGAAAAAGCTCCCGATGAGCCGGAATACGTGACCATGGAATTCGAAAAGGGAATCCCCGTCAGCGTCAACGGCCAGCGGATGAAAGTTTCCGACGTGATCCGCACTTTAAACGCCCTGGGCGGCAAACATGGCATCGGCATCGTGGATATCGTAGAAAACCGCGTAGTGGGCATGAAGTCCCGCGGCGTCTACGAGACCCCCGGCGGGACGATCCTGATGGAAGCGCATCAGCAGCTGGAAGAACTGATTCTGGATCGGGATACTTATGCCGTCAAAAAGGATATGGGCAACAAAATGGCTCAGATCGTCTACGAAGGAAAATGGTTCACCCCTTTGCGGGAGGCCGTTCAGGCTTTCGTGGAGAAGACCCAGGAATATGTAACCGGCGAAGTGAAATTCAAACTGTATAAGGGCAATATCATCAAGGCCGGTACCACCTCTCCTTACTCCCTTTACAACGAGAGCATTGCTTCGTTCACTACCGGCGATCTCTACGATCATCACGATGCGGAAGGTTTCATCAACCTGTTCGGCCTCTCCTGCAAGGTGCGCGCGATGAAAATGCAGGAAGCGGAAAAGAATTCCGCGCAGCGCTGAAGCGGTGCGATAACCGGACAACTGCAAACAGCGCGTCCCTCTGGAGACGCGATTTTCGGGGGGTGGGTACAGAGCTGTACCCACCCTTCACAAAAATGAGCGAAAAATTTTGTATATGGATGTCATTTTCATTTTATCCCTTTATGGTATAATAGTAAACATAGCCGGATTTGCCGCCATGGGAATCGATAAGAGCCGTGCGCGACGCAAAGTCTGGCGGATTCCGGAGTCCACCCTCTTTTTCATCGCCCTCATCGGCGGAAGCATCGGTTCTCTGCTCGGCATGTACGGATTCCGGCACAAGACGCGGCACTGGTATTTCGTATGGGGGATGCCCGCCATCCTGGTCCTTCAGGTGGCTGCGATCCTCTATCTTCTCTTCGCCTCGCCGCTTTCCTTTACAATCCTGTGAATTCCCTTCCGGAGGTACGGTTATGCATCTCGCGATCTGCGACGACCACATTGCTGACAGAAAACAGATGGAGCGCCTTTTGGGGCGCGAATCCGACAGGCGTATTTCCACTACGGGCGTTTTATATGTGGATTCCTTTGGCAGCAGGGAATCCATCCTGACGGCGCCCATGATCTATGACGCGCTCTTCATGGACATGACAGAAGACGGCTGTAATGCCGTGGAACTGGCCAACATGCTCCGGGCCGGAGGCGTCTCCATCCCCATCGTTTTCTGCTGCGGCAAGGCAGACTACCGCAATTTCCCCAACCTGCCGGAGCAGAGCCTGTTTTTGGACAAGCCCATCCAGGTCGCGGACCTATCCTCGGTAATCGATCAGCTGCTCCTTTTCAAAGACAGCCAGGTGAAAAAACTGGAATTTCGGAACAGATTCGAGACATTTTATATGAAAGAAGAGGATCTCCTCTATGCCATACCTGAAAACCGCAACATGCGGCTCACCCTCCTTAACGGGGAAGAACATGTTGCCGAGATGACGTCGGAAACCTTCTGCGGAAATCTGAAGGACTGTGACAGCTACATCGAGCTGATCAGCCGCACGGTTCTGAATATGCGATATGTCAAAGGGATCAATTTTTTTAAAGTGACCATGTTGAACGGGAAACAGTTCCGCCTCTCCTTCATGGAATCCCGCCCTCTTTCAAAGGCAGTGGAAGAATATCGCCGGAAACATCAAAACGCCGGGATGGAAAACGCATAGTTCCATCCCGGCGTTTTGATGTTTCCGACAATTCGCACTCCTCTCCGGGACTGCCGCCCTTCAAAGCGTGACGATCACCCCGCCGTCATTGGCATACATGCTGCTGATACCGGCCGTATCCATCACCAGCACATCCTTTACCCGGATCTTCTCCAGAATCAGTTTCTTCATATACTCCGCCCGTTCCCGATTGTTGCAATGAGTGATCATGAGCACCTTCTCCTGCGCCTGCACCGCACTCCTGGCCACCGCATCCGCCATCTTCTGCAGCGCTTTCCTGATCCCGATCCCCTGCCCGATCTGCTCGATAGTGCCCTCTCTCGTCCCCGCCATAACGGGCTTGATATTCAGGGTAGATGCCACCAGCGCCTTGACTCCTGTGAGCCTTCCGTTCTTTCGCAGCGTTTCCAGGTTGTCCAGGACAAAATACGTATGCATCCCATTCCGGAATTCTTCAAGGCGCTCTACGATCGTCTCAAAAGGAAGCCCCTGCTCCTCCAGTTCCATCGCTTTCAGAGCGATCTGTGTTTCCCCGCAGGAAGCCGACCGGGAATCCACTACATGGATGCGCTTCTCCCCTTCCTTTTCCAGATAGAGATTCTTCCCGAGCAACGCGCTGTTATGGCTTCCGCTCAGATTGGAGGACAGGGTCACGATATAAACGCGATCCGCATCCGTCTCACAGGCCTTCCTATAGCGTTCGGGAGACGGACAGGAAGATTTCGGACAGACAGGGCATTCCGCCACCTTTTTCAGAAACAACTTCTGGTCGAAATTCTCATCATCCATAATCCGGTAATCTCCGACTTCCAGCCCTAACGGGACGACCTCAAATCTGGGATCTTTCCGGAGATCTTCCGGCAATTCGCAACAGCTGTCCACAACAATTTTATAACTCATAGATTCCTCCAGGCTCACCACGTCTAATGTAGTTTTCATTACTACATATAATAACACGTGCCCCTTCCTCTTGTAAAGCGAATCCTCCAATTCTCTCTGGCTTTTTTGAGACCTTTTGTTATACTATTGATATCGGAGGTATTGACATGACATCTTTCCAGATTACAGAGCTGAAAAACTTCATGGGAAAACTGCTGGGAACGGACTGTTTCGATTCGTTTCTTCTGGCGGGCGCCCAGGTCATCACCGCCGTGGAATACACCATCGACGGTCACATCCATCCTGATTTTTACACCCGCGAGGAGCGGGAAGATCCTTCCGTCTGTCCGTACGAATTCGTGCCCTGGGCGGATATGCGCCCCGTGCTGTTTCAAATGATCCGGGGCAGGCGCAGCCCTTCCCGATTCAGGCTGATGCTCCATCTGCGACCGGATTATGTACCCGGCGTCCTGAAAGGCGCCGATCCCTCCCTCACGCCGGAGCAGGTGAAAGCGCTCGTCGTCACCGTCCGCTATGAGGACGGCAAGGCGTCGCTCATCACGGGAACGGCGTTTCACTCCTTCGTTTTGGATAAGACGCTGGATGCCTGCTGGGACAGGGCCATGCGCCAGTTCCTGACCAGTAAACAGATCGCCTATACGGAGTGCTGACGGCAAGCCGACGATTCGCTCCTCTCATTTTTTCATTTTCGGGTTGAAAACCAGACTGGCCAGATAGCCGAAAATCAGGGCTGCGGAAGTTCCCACAGCGCCGGCCTTAAGCCCTCCGGCGAACAGTCCCAGAAAGCCCTGTCCGTCCACCGCTTCTTTTACCCCCTCCATCAGCACATTTCCGAATCCCAGCAGCGGAACGCTGGCACCCGCCCCGGCAAACTCCTGAAATGGCCGATACAGGCCCAGCGCTCCCAGCACCGCCCCCGTACAGACCAGCAAAACCATGATCCGCCCCGGCATAAGCTTCGTTTTTTCCAGCAGGATCTGAACCAGAGCGCAGATCAGTCCTCCCACCCAGAAAGCGTTTAAATAGTCCATTCAGACTGCCTCCTTTTCGAATAGGTTGCCCGGCTTTTTCCTTATTTATGCGCGCCTTTTCCCCAGAGCGCGATCCAAAAAGAGCTTGCGATGTAGTTTTCGGTACTATATAATGAGGAAAAGGAGAAAACACATATGACGCTGGAATCAGAAGATTTATTACAAAGCATTTTAAACAGTCTGGATCGGATCGACTACATCCGCACGCAGGACATCCCCGATATCGAGCTGTATATGGATCAGGTGACTACCTTCATGGGCAGCCGCCTGAAAACTTCCACCCGGAATCCCGAGAATGACAAAATCCTCACCAAAACGATGATCAACAACTATGCCAAAAACGATCTCCTGCCTCCTCCCATCAAGAAAAAGTATTCCAAGGAGCACGTCCTGCTCCTGATTTTTATCTACTACTATAAGGGCATCCTCTCTATCAGCGACATCCAGAAGGTTCTCCGCCCTATCACAGAACGCTATTTCTGTCGGAAAGAACAGGACTTTCGTCTGGAGGATATCTACAATGAAGTGTTTAGCCTGGAAAAGGAAGAAGTGGAATATTTGAAGCAGGATGTGACGGAAAAATTTCGGAAGGCGCAGGATACATTTCAGGATGCTCCTCCGGAAGACCAGGAGTTTCTCCGGACTTTCTCTTTTATCTGCATGCTCAGCTTCGATGTCTATGTGAAAAAACTCATCATCGAAAAACTCATCGATTCCTGCGGCGATCTGTTCGAAAACCAAAAAGAGAAATAATCTGCCGGGTCAAGTCTTCCCGCCGCGATTCATCGATAAATTTTTTTGAATTCGGTATTGACTTATTCTTCAGTTTAAGGTAAGATATTATTCGTCCGGTTGAGAGAATCGGAGAAATCGGGGTGTGGCTCAGGTGGTAGAGCGCTTCGTTAGGGACGAAGAGGCCGCAAGTTCAAGTCTTGTCACTCCGACGAAATAAAACCCGTTGAGTTTTGGACTCAGCGGGTTTTTTGTTGTGTTTACGCGGTTTTTGAGAATTTTGAAATTTTAGTATTGTACTGTTTAACGTATTTACATATGTTCTTTTATATAATTTTACCCCCGTATGCAACACGAAATGCAACACGGATTTTCCCTTGCTTCTACTGTTTTCACGGTCCTTAATTCTCTTTTTACAGCTTTCTTTTCTATTAAATGTCCATTTCTGGAATTATCCGTTTCCTTGTTACGGTAATCATACTTGGAATAGCCTAATTCTTCGTCCATCTCCTGATCCAAAGCGCCTTCCAGAATGATGGACATCATGTCACGCATGATGGAATTAACATCAGTTCCGTCCTTGACCTTTACATTGTTCTCTTTTAGATAGTTGCCCATCATTTCCCGAAGGGCTGCTTTTTGTGGGGTATCCTTTTTCCTTGCCATAAAATAAACCTCCAAACTGGTAAGCCTATCTTACATCAGTTTGGAGGTTTACACAAATTTTGGGATACTCCCAAATCTAAGCAAATGGGGCTGTCGGTTAATACCAAATTTTAACCCCTGACACGCAGGAAAGAGACAATCCCAGAGAATCCGGACTTTTTTAAGGACCGAATTCTCTGACGGACTGTCTCTTCCTTTTTGTTCCTCTTATTTCAGGGCGCAGAAAACCCTTGTTCGGAGTTTTTGGAGCGCCCCATCAGTTAAGCGGCTTTCTGCTCCTTTTTTTCCTTCGTATTTCTACCCTTTAATTTCTTTCCCGCATATTTGCATTAAGGAAAATCGGACATCCTTTCTTTGCAGTGCATCTTTTAGCGTCGGGGCACTCTAACGTGTTTCTTTCATGGTCTCCTCCCGTAGTAACGTCATAAACAGGTACGTATACGACAATAATTTCTCTTTGTGTTTTCGTGACTGGACAATACCCTTTACA
>QAKV01000002.1 GCA_003343625.1 Clostridiales bacterium | reverse complement strand
CAGGGGCAGTAGGAATCGAACCCACATCGACGGTTTTGGAGACCGCTGTTCTACCTTTGAACTATGCCCCTATTGACAATCCCTGCTGGACTGACGAATTGTATTATAGCACAGCAGGACGTGGGTTAGCAAGCCCCAATTTCTCTTTTTTAAAGATTTCCCGAAACCTTTTCAGGCAATTCAGGAAATGTCGGCTTTTCGCTGCCTTTTCCCCAGGGAAAGGGGGGCGAAAATGGTCTTGCGGCCGATGAAGCCAAGAATACGGGTGGTATAAATTCCGGTGAAAATTCCGATGCTGTCGATGCCTACATCGCGAAGGGAAGGCGAACGGCCGGAGATGAATGACTGGTGGTATTCGTCAAGACCGGCGAAACAGACGCAAAATAGCCCCGCAGCCAAAACCAGCCAGAATCCTCTCAGGCGATACACGTACAGGGGCAGGGCTACAGAAACCGCCAGGAGAAAGTACTCCGTTACATGGGCCAATTTCCGTACCAGACCGTTAATGGTCTGGGCATAGAAAGAAAGCTGGGCCGGTTCCAGATTCAGTTCCAGGACTCGGTTGGCGGCGATCAGCAGCTTTTCGCTGACTGATAAGCTCAGCTCGCTGGACTGGGGGCCCGCCTGGGCGGAAAAGGAAAAAATCAGGTACATCATGCACAGAGCCGGAAGGAAGGATGCCGGTTTGAGCACATAGCGCAGCATTTTTTTGAGGGTCAATACCACATATTTCATGCGAAGTAACCTCCGATATCTCCGTCAAATATATCTTATTTTGCGGCCTGATGCAAGGAGGACAAGCGGAAAGTTTCCTTAAAATTCTATGAAGTCCGGGGCGGGAGATCTGCAAATTCGTAAAACAGGAAAAAGTGAGAGGGAACAGTTGTTGGATCGGCTCATTTTATGGTATGATGAAAAAAATGGGGACAGTTTTGTAGAAGGGGAAGGGATATGGGCGAAAGATCGGCACAAAAGAGGCAGTTGATTGTGGACGCTGCACGTCGTGTTTTTGCCGAAAAGGGTTACAAGGATGTCACCATGACGGATATTGTGGAAGCATGCGGAATCAGCAGGGGCGGGCTCTATCTGTATTTTGACAGTACCAGGGAGCTGTTTCTGGAGGTGATGCGCGCAGAGGAAGGAATGGCCGACGATGTTTTTTCCGGACAGCTTGCAGAAGATGCCGCAGCGGTGGACGTTCTCATGATTTTTTTCAGGGAACAGAAGCGGGAAATCCTCGGGAAAAAGGGAGATCTGTCCATGGCGGTATACGAGTACTGCTTTGCCGGAGGAGGCAGGAAGGAAGAGCCATCCTTTAAACGGCGTTTCGAGTCCGGCCTTCGCGCACTGGAGCGACTGATTGAAGCGGGAATTGAGGACGGCAGCTTCTATGAGGTGGACGTCCGGGCAGCCGCGCGTAATATCATGTATGCGCTGGAAGGGTTGCGGATTTGTTCGCGGACGATGGGATTGACGGAGGCAGCGGTGGATGAGGAGCTCCTCGCGCTGGCCGGAGGTCTGGTCGCGGAATGAAGCAGCCGGACATGCTTCTCAAAACGGATGGCGGCGTCCAAAAGCGGACGGCAGCTTAAAAAAGGAGACAGAGTTGACAATGGGAAATGTAAAACGGATCTATGTAGAAAAGAAGAAGGATTTCGCAGTCAAGGCGATGGAGCTGAAGGCGGATCTGAGAAACTATCTGAATCTGGGAGGAATCGAAGAGGTGCGGATGTTTATCCGCTACGATGTGGAGAATTTGAGCGATAAGGTGTTCGAGCAGGCATGCCGCACTGTGTTTTCCGAACCTCCCGTGGATATTCTCTATCGGGAAACGCTGGATGTTCCGGAAAACGGCCGCATTTTCTCCGTCGAATATCTGCCCGGACAGTTCGATCAGAGAGCGGACTCGGCGGTACAGTGCGTTCAGTTTTTGAAGGCTGACGAGCAGCCCGTGATTCGCACGGCGGTGACCTACCTGATCACAGGGAAGATGACGGACGAGGAATTCGAGCGTATCAAGGCGTATTGCATCAACCCGGTGGACTCCAGGGAAACCGGGGATATCAAGCCGGAAACCCTGGTGACGGACTTCGAGGAGCCTGCGGATGTGAAGATTTTTGACGGGTTCATCGGCCTGTCCGGCGACGGGTTGAGGGAACTGTACGATTCGCTGGGACTGGCGATGACATTTCAGGACTTTTTGCATATTCAGAACTATTTCGCCCATGAGGAGAAGCGGAATCCTTCTATGACAGAGATCCGGGTGCTTGACACATACTGGTCGGATCACTGCCGTCATACCACTTTTTCCACCGAATTGAAGCGGGTGGAGTTCGAGGACGGCTTCTATCGCGAACCCATGGAGACAACCTGGAAGAGCTATCTGGATACCAGAGAGGAGCTTTTTAAGGACAGGCCGGATAAATTCGTCTGTCTGATGGATCTGGCTCTGATGGCCATGCGGAGGCTGAAAAAGGATGGAAAGCTGGAAGATATGGAGCAGTCCGATGAGATTAACGCCTGTTCCGTTATCGTTCCGGTGGAGATGGACTATGGAGATGGCCCGGTGACAGAGGAGTGGCTCGTCTTTTTCAAAAATGAGACCCACAATCATCCTACGGAAATCGAGCCTTTCGGCGGCGCAGCCACCTGCCTTGGAGGCGCGATCCGCGATCCTCTTTCCGGAAGAGGATATGTCTACCAGGCGATGCGCGTCACCGGAGCGGCGGATCCCACAGTGCCTGTGGCGGATACCTTAAAGGGGAAGCTGCCACAGAAAAAGCTGGTGAGGGGAGCTGCTTCGGGCTATTCTTCCTACGGAAATCAGATCGGACTGGCTACAGGTTACGTAAAGGAGATTTATCATCCGGACTACGTTGCCAAGCGTATGGAAATCGGCGCGGTGATGGGCGCTGCGCCCCGGCGCAACGTCATCAGGGAGAATTCCGATCCCGACGATGTGATCATTTTGCTGGGCGGCCGAACCGGCCGGGACGGCTGCGGCGGGGCCACCGGATCCTCCAAGGTGCATACGGAGAAGAGCATTGAGACCTGTGGCGCGGAGGTGCAAAAAGGAAATGCGCCCACGGAGCGCAAGATCCAGAGGCTGTTCCGCCGGGAAGAGGTCAGCAGGCTGATCAAGAAATGCAACGACTTCGGCGCGGGCGGCGTTTCCGTAGCGATCGGCGAACTGGCGGATGGCCTGATCGTGGATCTGGATCTGGTGCCCAAAAAGTACGCCGGCCTGGACGGAACGGAGCTGGCGATTTCCGAATCTCAGGAGAGAATGGCAGTGGTGGTTTCCCCCGATCACGTGGACGCATTTCTGGGCTATGCGGCAGAAGAAAATCTGGAAGCCGTGCCCGTGGCCGTAGTGACGGAAGAGCCCAGGCTCGTGCTCAAATGGAGGGGGAAAAAGATCGTGGACATCGCCCGCTCCTTCCTGGATACCAACGGCGCCCATCAGGAGACCGACGTCTTGGTGGACGCGCCTTCCGAAAAAGAGGATTACTTTAAGCGCTGGGCGGTGCCAAAAGCAGGAGAAGCCCTGGAAAGTGGCGATGTAAAAGGCGCATGGCTGACCCTTCTGGCGGATTTGAATGTCTGCTCCCAGAAAGGGCTGGTGGAGATGTTCGACTCCTCCATCGGCGCCGGCAGCGTTCTGATGCCGTATGGCGGGCGTTATCAGTTGACGGAGACTCAGGCCATGGTGGCCAAGCTTCCCGTCCTGAAAGGAAAAACGGATGCGGTAACGATGATGGCTTATGGCTTTGATCCCTATCTGTCCAGTTGGAGCCCTTACCATGGAGCGATCTATGCGGTGACCGAGTCCATGGCCAGGATCGTGGCCAACGGAGGAGATTTCCGCAGGATCCGCTTCACGTTCCAGGAATATTTCCGGCGTATGTCCGCAGATCCGGAGAGATGGAGCCAGCCGTTCGCAGCGCTTTTGGGCGCTTATGACGCCCAGCTTGGATTCGGGCTGCCTTCCATCGGCGGAAAGGATTCCATGTCCGGCACCTTCAACGAGATCGATGTGCCTCCTACGCTGGTTTCCTTCGCGGTGGACGTTGCGAAAGAAAAAGACATCATCACGCCGGAACTGAAAAAGCCCGGCAGCAAACTGATCCGTTTCTCCATCGAAAAGGACGAGTATGAAATCCCGGTCTATGAACAGGTGATGAAGCTGTACGATGCGGTTTCCGGTCTGATCCGGGGAGGCGTGATCCTTTCCGCCTATGCGCTGGACAGCTATGGCGCTGCAGCCGCCCTGGCGAAGATGGCATTCGGCAATCAGCTGGGCGTCGCCATCGCGGATGATGTGAATCCGAAGGAGCTGTTTACAAACGGCCTGGGAGATATCGTGGCGGAAGTGGACGCCGATCAGTTGGGCAAAATCGATGTGGATTACGAGATTCTGGGCGTTGTGACTGCAGAACCCATGTTGCGTGCAGGCGATGCGGTGATTTCCATGGAGGAAGCGCTGAAAGCCTGGAAGGGAACGTTGGAAAAGGTATTTCCCACCAAAGCGGTGAAGGGCGAATCGCCGGTAAAAACTCCGATTTGGAAGAATGGCAGCATCGTCGTCTGCAAACATAAAGTGGCTAAACCCACCGTTTTCATCCCGGTCTTTCCGGGAACCAACTGTGAATATGACAGCCGGAAAGCCTTTGAACGGGCCGGGGCGAATGTGGTCACCAGGGTGTTCAGGAATCTGAGCGCGGAGGATATCCGGGATTCCGTGGAAATCTATGCCAAGGAAATCGGACAGGCACAGATCATCATGTTCCCCGGCGGGTTCTCCGCAGGCGACGAGCCGGACGGTTCCGCGAAGTTTTTCGCCACGGCCTTCCGGAATGAGAAGATCAAGGAAGCGGTTCAGAAGCTTCTGGCGGAAAGAGACGGGTTGTGTCTGGGCATCTGCAACGGGTTCCAGGCGCTGATCAAGCTGGGGCTGGTGCCCTACGGCGAAATCGTGGGTCAGAAGGAGGATTCTCCTACGTTGACGTTCAATACGATCAACCGTCATATCTCCAGGATGGTATATACCAAAGTTGTGTCCAATAAATCTCCCTGGCTGGCGGAAGCGGAAGTGGGCAGGACGTATGTGAATCCTGCATCCCATGGAGAAGGGCGTTTCGTAGCGCCCAAAGAGTGGATCGACAGGCTGTTCGAAAACGGACAGGTAGCCACTCAGTACGCGGATTTTGAGGGAAATGTCACCATGGACGAAGAATGGAATATCAACGGTTCCTACGCATCCATTGAAGGAATCACGTCTCCGGACGGGCGGATTCTGGGCAAAATGGCCCATTCCGAGCGACGGGACAGGGGCGTGGCCATCAATATTTACGGGGAACAGGATCTGAAGATTTTTGAGTCCGGCGTGAAATACTTCCTGTGAGCGGCGGTCTGAGAAAGGAAATCGGATGAACCAGAAGGTGAATTATCAGCTGGAGCTGGAAAAGGAGCTTAAAAAGCTGCCGGATCGGCACAGGAGGCTGCTTCTGCACAGCTGCTGTGCCCCCTGCTCCAGCTACTGCCTGGAATATCTGAGGCAGTATTTCGAGATCACGGTTTTTTATTATAACCCCAACATCTCGTTCCCGGAGGAGTACCGGCATCGGGTGGAGGAGCAGAAGCGGCTGATCGGGGAAATGAACGCCCGCCCGGACTCCTGCGGAAGGATTTCCTTTGTGGAGGGAGACTATGAGCCCTCCCGTTTTCTGGAGGCTGTCAGAGGGCTTGAGGATTGCCCGGAAGGCGGGGAGCGATGCTTTGCCTGCTATGCTCTCAGGCTTTCGGAAGCGGCCCGGGTGGCCGCCGAAGGAGGCTGCGATTATTTCACGACCACTCTGTCCATCAGCCCGTTGAAAAACGCTCAGAAGCTCAACGAAATCGGCCGGGCGGAGGGCGCAAAATGCGGTGTCCGTTATCTGCCTTCAGATTTCAAGAAAAAGGGCGGGTACCAGCGTTCCATCGAGTTGAGCCGGGAATACGGGTTGTACCGGCAGGATTACTGCGGATGCGCTTTTTCGAAGGCGGAGAGGGATCAAAGGATGAGCGGCGCTGCTCTGAGAGCGGACTGCGCTGGCGGAAAAATGGAAAAGGAACAGGAGAACTGAAATGGTAAAATTTCTGGATCTCATTTCCGGGGAGATGAAGCGGGGCTTTTCTCTGGCCGGATATGATGAAGACTTAGGGAAGGTGACGGCGTCCAACCGTCCCGACCTGTGCGAATATCAGTGCAACGGCGCCATGGCGGGCGCGAAGAAATATCATAAGGCGCCCATCGCCATCGCGGGCGAAGTGGCACAGCAGCTGGCGGACAGCGAGGTATTTGAGGACGTGTCCGCGGTGGCGCCGGGATTTTTAAACCTGAAATTGAAGGACAGTTTCGTTCGGGACTATGTGGCACAAATGGCGGAAGCGGAAAAGTTCGGGCTCAATCCGCCCGAAAAGGAGAAGACCATCGTGGTGGACTACGGCGGTCCCAACGTGGCGAAGCCTCTCCATGTAGGCCATCTGCGCTCTGCAGTGATCGGGGAAAGCATTAAGAGGATCTGTCGTTATAACGGCCATCGGGTCATCGGCGATGTGCATCTGGGAGACTGGGGGCTGCAGATGGGGCTGATCATCACGGAGCTGAAGGAGAGAAAGCCGGAACTGGTATACTTTGACGAAACCTTTGACGGCGAATATCCGGCCGAAGCGCCCTTTACGGTATCGGAATTAGAAGAGATTTACCCCACGGCAAGCGGGAAGTCCAAAGAGGATCCGGCCTATAAGGAAGCTGCGCTGCAGGCAACCCTGGAACTGCAAAGGGGAAGAAAAGGGTATCGGGCGCTTTGGAAGCACATCATCGACGTATCCGTGGCGGATTTGAAGAAAAATTACGCCGAGCTGAACGTGGAATTCGATCTCTGGAAAGGGGAATCGGATGTGGATCCCCTGATTCCGGGGTTGGTCGAGCGGCTGAAGGAGCAGGGGCTGGCCCATGAGAGCGAAGGCGCGCTGGTAGTGGATGTAAGGGAAGAGACGGATACCAAGGAGATTCCGCCCTGCATCATCTTAAAATCCGACGGAGCCGCGCTGTACGCTACCACGGATCTGGCCACGATTCAGGATCGGATGGAAAATCTCCATGCGGATGAATTGATTTACCTGACCGACAAGCGACAGGAAATGCACTTTTTGCAGGTATTCCGCGTAGCGAGAAAAGCGGGGCTGGTGAAGCCTGAAACCCGGTTGCGCCACATCGGATTCGGCACCATGAACGGCAAGGATGGAAAGCCTTTCAAGACCCGCGAAGGCGGGGTGATGCGGCTGGAGTATCTGGTTCGGGATATCGATGAGGAAATGTACCGCAAAGTGGTGGAGAGCCGCCAGGATATTTCGGAGGAAGAAGCCCGCAAGACCGCGAAGATCATCGGACTGTCCGCTTTAAAATATGGGGATTTGTCCAATCAGGCCAGCAAGGACTATATTTTCGATATCGACCGTTTTACTTCCTTTGAAGGAGATACGGGACCGTATATTCTCTATACCATCGTTCGGATCAAGTCCATCTTAAATCGCTATCGGGAAATGGGAGGACAGCTTTCCGGGCTCGCCTTCCGGGATCCGGAAAATGCGCCCCAGAAGGATCTGATGATGCAGCTGGCAGGATTTAACGCGATGATGGAGAACGCAGGACAGGAGGCTGCGCCCCATAAAGTATGCGCTTACATTTACGACCTGGCCAACGCGTTCAACAAGTTTTATCACGAGACGAAGATCATCTCCGAAGAAGACAGGGAGAGAAAGGGCAGCTGGATTGCGCTGTTGATTCTGACCCGGGATGTGCTGGAAACGTGCATCGACGTGCTGGGATTCTCGGCGCCGGACCGGATGTAATTTTTAAAGCCAAAGAAAAGGGCCGCCTGCACCGGCAGCCTTCCGCTGAGAATGCGCACTCGCGCGAAAAGCAGGGCGTTGCCTGACGGCAACCGCGCCCGGCGCGAGTATGCGCCCCGGCGCACACTTTTTGTACGATATAGAGAACGAGATTGTGCGATTCAGCAATATTCAGTTTATCGAACTTCGGAGGAGTTGAGCCAGTCCACTGCGGCGGCGATTCCGTCCGCAGTCAGGGGAAATTTCCGAAGTTTTTTCAGATGCCCCGGCGTCTTGGCATAACAGAGGGGTTCCGGCCAGGCGGTGACGTCCAGACAGTCCGCGTCACCGTCTTTTCCTTTGGCGAAAAGATAGCGCAAGCCTTTATCGCTGCCCGACTGTGGTTCTTTTTTGATGAAATTTGAGTGGATGGTGGAAGGATCGATCATCGGGATACCTCCTTTTACAGGAACAATGGAACGCCTACCAGACCGAAGTAACCCACGGAGAAAACTCCAGCGGCGGCCAGAAGGAGGCGGAAATACCATTTTTCGAATAGTCTCGGAGTGCGGCTGGCCAGATAACCGGCGATCAGGATCAGGGGCAGCAGATAGCGGCCCTGGGCCTGGGAGTCGATCACATAGGAGTTGATCACGGACGCGGCGACGCCGCCGGCCATGAGCAGGATGCCGACGAGGAACTCCAACTTCGTCCAAAAGTCGCCATAACGGAAGGCGAAACAGGCGATGCCGGCCAGAAGGACTGCATAGAAAAATCCCATGCACGCATAATACCAAAGTCCCGTGTCCGTATCCTGGATCAGGCCGCAGAAACTCTTATAGCTCATGGAAAACCATTCGGGGTTCTCGTCGAAGAAATCCTGCAGGGTGGCGCCCCTGGACATCATGTGCCAGGAGGGATTTTGTTCCTCCACGGGAGTTGCCGGATTTTTGTCTTCGTGGGCATGTTCGATGGCTACGGCTTCTTTAACCGCCGCCTTTTGCGTGCCGTAGTGATACAGGTCGAAGCCGGCGCGGAAGAGGAATACCGCGGCGAAAATCCCCAGAATGAGAAAATAGTTGCGCCACAGAGCCTTCTTCTGCTCCGGGTTTTTCTGCCGGATCAGGCGGAAGAGGAGGACGAAGAAAACCAGCGCCAAAATGGACAGATAGTTGGGTTTCCCCAGGGCGATCATGCCGAAGAGAAAGCCCAGAAGGAGGAATCCAGGGATCGATTTTCCCGTGAGTTTGACCGTATCCACAGCGCGAAACAGCAGGCTGTCCTCGGAGGAAAGCAAATAAACGGCGAAAAAAGCCAGAAAAAAGTCCAGGGCGTCCGCTGTGGTATAGGAAAAGATATACCAGGCCTGGACGCAGATGCCGAGAGCCGCCATCAGCCAGTTTTTTCGGCGGATATTGCGGGCGAATAGGATGGCCAGCGCTGCGAAGAGCAAAAGATTGGGAATTCGGTAGTAGGGCAGCGAATAGAATAGTGTGCGGAACAAAAGCGCGATTTTTCCGGCCAAGAAGAAATACCAGGTGTAATTCTCCAGCTTCGTATATCCGTAGCCGCTGTAGGTGTTGGCGACAGCGGGATCCCGCATGTCGGGAGGCAAAAAATGGGTCATGCCGTAGTCAAGACAGGCCTTGACGTCCCATTCGTCGGGATGTAGCCCCAGCTCGCTGCCCAGGCCGATCACGAGAACCACCAGAAGGGCGCCGGCCATCACCGCTGTGGCGATCAGGGAAAACCAGTCGAAGCGCCCGCTTTCGTCCCGGGAAAAGAGGGACACAAAATAGCGCCGCAGAGAGGAGGCGCAGTGAACCAGGGCGATCAGAGCGGCGGACAGAAAGAGCAGGGAGAAACAACGCTGCCGGATCTGACGCGCGCGCAGCGCGTCGGAAGCCTCTACGGCGCTGGCATTGAGCTCATCGCTGTCGATGAGCAGGCCGCTGTCCGCGCTTTTTGGGGTGATGATGAGTTCTTCTCCCGAAAGCGTCAGATCTGCGTTGACGGGGACGAATTTTTCCAGAATCTCATCCGCGTTCATAGCTCGGAAGTATTCGCCGTTGAGCAGGAAAGAAATGCGGGTAATGCTGTAGACTTCTTCCGTGTTGGATGGGTCGATCCGCAACATTTTCAGTTCCCGGGGAGACTGGGGCAGGGAAAAGAGGACGATATTGCCGTCCCGTTGCCCATCGGAACAGTTTTCGGCGGACAGATTTCCGTCTGTGCCCCAGAAGAGCTGCGAAAGGATGCCTTCCGGCGCATTGCGGTAATACATCTCCACGGACAGTTCCTGCCTGACGGGAAATCGGAACGCCCAGACGAGGGACGCCAGGAACAGAATGAGGATACAAAAATCGATTATATATCTGGTTCTATTTCGCGTTATCATATATTTTCTCCCTATCGTGATGGAATTAGTATACAATGAAACGGGGAGAAAAGAAAGTGACAAAAAGGGGAAAAGGATGTTACAATAAAAGGCAACCGGAAGGAAGAAGCGAGGAGAGGAGATCGTTTTCGGATGAAAAAGAAAATTCTGGCTTTTTTGCTCGCCGCCTGTTTGGCGATGATCCCGGAAACCGCCATGGAGGCGCAGGCTGCCGGCGAACAGGGGACGGATTACAGGGCGCCGGCTTACGGAACCAAAGCTGTCGCTGCGGAAAAGCAGGCGCTGTATGAAGAGATCGAAAAGGCTACGGCGGCGCTGCAGCCGACGGTAGATACAGTAGCGCCGTCCACCTATGCCCACAATGTGAAAGTGGATAATTATAGCGATGCGGATGCGCTGGGCCTGATTTACGAAACGCAGGGAAGCGGCGTGATTCTGACTATGGATCAAAACAGGATCTATGTTTCCACGGCGGCGCATTGCCTGAAACACGTGCATACGGAGGTGGAGTTCGCGGATGGAACCCGCTGTGACGGTGTGGTGGTCTACAAAAATCCGGCGAAGGATGTTGGCTTTATAGCGGTGGATGCGGGCGCGCTGAGCGAAGAAACGTTGTCGGCGATTTCCCCGGCTCCCGGGATGAATGCGCAGGAAGCGGGAAAAAACCAGGGGGATCTGCTGTTTGCGGTGAATTCATCCGACGATCCCAACGCTCTCGCGCTGGCCGGAATTTTGGATCAATACAGCGTAGTATATCCCAATAACCAGATGCAGAACGTGCTGCAGTTCTATTCGGATATTTCTTACGGCTCCAGCGGCGGGGCGCTCTATACGCCGGAAGGGATCTGGGTAGGAAGCGTTTCCGGAGGGGACACTTACGGAATCTGCTGGGCAGTACCTTATGGGGATATTCTTTCAGAGTTCAATAGCTGGTTGACGATAGTCGCGATGCAGCAGGCCGCTTAAGGCAAAAAACTTTTTTGAAAAAGTGCTTGACATTTTATGCCTTATTTTGTATACTAATCAAGCAGTCGCGAGAAAGCGGCCTGCAGATACGGGGTCTTAGCTCAGCTGGGAGAGCATCTGCCTTACAAGCAGAGGGTCACAGGTTCGAGCCCTGTAGGCCCCATATCGATTCCGGCGAGATAGCTCAGTTGGCTAGAGCATGCGGTTCATACCCGCAGTGTCG
>QAKV01000037.1 GCA_003343625.1 Clostridiales bacterium | reverse complement strand
TCCTGGTCCCAAACCAGGCGCTCTAGCCAAGCTGAGCCACACCCCGTCGCTTAACTTCAAGCCCTTGTCCGTGACGCAAGAATTATTATATATAATAACCCCAGATCTGTCAACTAGTTTTTTCAATTTTTTTACATTCGGGGCGGTTTCCCAAAAAGATCGGTTTCTGCCGCCCCTCGCCCTCTCCTAGAGATAATTCAGATGATAATGGGCTTGCCCCTCTCCGTCCAGCTCCATCAGGATGAAGCTCGGCCTGCGTCCGTCCTGCCGGGGATAGGAAAGGCTACCCGGATTGAGAGCTGTCACGTCCAGCGGAGTACGTCCGGTATCCACCAACGGTTTGTGGGTGTGACCGAACATCACGATATCGATTCCTCTGGCCATAGCCTCCTCTTTGATGAATTCATTTCCCATGGAAACATAGTAATTATGTCCGTGGGTCAACCAGACCCGGTATTTTCCGATGGCAAATTCCTCTTCCTTCGGAAGATCTGAGAAAAAGTCATTGTTCCCGGCCACCATATGCACAGGACAGCCAGCGATCGTCCGGATAAAATCCTCGCTGCCCTCCACATCCCCGCAATGGATCAGCATATCCACCGGCCCGATCTTATCCAATGCCTGCGTCAGGTTCCCGTTTTTCCTGTGTGTATCGCTGACGATCAAAATTCTCATCTCATTCTCCCTTCCGGAGCATCTCCTTCATCTTCTGTAACGCCTTGCCCCGATGGCTGATCCCGTTCTTCTTCTCGGGAGACAGCTCTGCAGTGGAAAGGTCGTTTTCATACAGGTAAAAAATAGGATCGTAGCCGAAGCCGTTTTCTCCCCGTTCTTCCCAGCCGATGTATCCTTCAATCGTCCCTTCCGCCACTTCGCAACTGCCGTCCGGAAATACCGCCGCGATGGCGCACACGAAGCGAGCCGTACGCTCTTCTTTGGGCACCCCGTCAAGCCTTTCGATGATATTGGCATTTTTCTCCCGGTAAGAAGTGTCATGACCCATATAGCGTGCAGAATATACGCCGGGCTCCCTGTTTAAGCGATCCACCTCCAGCCCGGAATCGTCTGCCAGCACGATGAAATCCTCGATGCGCTTTTCCGGAAGGGCAGGCAGCCCGTTTCTTTTGCACCACGCAGCGATTCCCTCCGCCTTGAGTCGGGCGTTCTGCGCGAATGTGGTGCCGTTTTCCTCGATTTCGGCATCGATGCCCGCGTCCTTTAAGGAATAGACGGAAACGCCCAGATCCTCCAGAATCTCCCGGATCTCCTTCATCTTTCCGGCATTTCCCGTGGCGAATAGAATATCTTTCATCTCCGTTGTTCCCCTTCCTTTTTCTCCCGGATTTGTTTGGGCGGCCTGGGCCCCTGAAACTGATAAAAATAAGTCTTCATCATGCCATTGTAAATCTTGCGGTTCCTGTCCGCCTTCCGTCCGATGTCCTGCTCGACATTTTCATAAGAAGTGATCAGGTACAGCGACCAGCTGTCCAGCATGGCAAACCGGTCGCCCAACGTCCGATACAGGGCAGGCAGATCCTTCTTATCCTCCAGCCGCTCCCCATAGGGCGGATTGGTGATCACGAATCCGTACTTTTTCGGATGGGAGAGCCGGGAAACCGGTCTCGTCTGGAAATGGATCAGATGATCCACGCCGGCCAGCCTGGCGTTTTCCCGGGCGATCGAAACCATCGAATCGTCGATATCATATCCTTGAATATCCGTTTTCACATCGCCATCGACCAGATCGAAGGCTTCGTCCATAGCCCTGTACCAGCATTTCTTTTCCACCACATGCCCCCAGGCCTCCGCTGTAAATTCCCGGTTCATTCCAGGCGCCATATTTGCCGCCATCATGGCCGCCTCGATCGGAAAAGTTCCGCTGCCGCAAAAGGGATCCACCAAAATCCGATCTCCCTTCCAGGGGGTCAGCAGAATCAGGGCAGCCGCCAGATTTTCCGCGATGGGCGCCTTTGCGGTCAGCTTACGATACCCTCTCTTGTGCAAGGACTCCCCGGTGGTATCCAGCGCTGCCGTCACCTCATCCTTCATGAGAAAAACCCTGATCGGAAAGCTTTCCCCGTCCTCCGGGAACCAACTCACCCGATAGATGCCTTTCAGCCGTTCCACGATGGCCTTTTTCATGATAGACTGAATATCCGAAGGGCTGAAAAGTTTGCTCTTGACGCTGGCCGCTTTGGCCACCCAGAATTTTCCGTTCGCCGGAAGGAAGTTCTCCCACTCCAGCGCCCGCGTCCCCTGGAACAACTCTTCGAAGCTCTCCGCATGAAAGCTCCCCACCTTGATCAGAATCCTTTCCGCAGTGCGCAGAAAGACGTTCGCTCTACATACTGCCTCTTCATCTCCCAAAAACGTCACGCGTCCATCCTCCACCCGGCTCACCTCGTATCCCAGGTTCTGGATTTCCCGCTTCAAAACCGCCTCCAGACCGAAATGACATGGGGCAATCAGTTCAAATTCTCTCATAATTCTCCTTATGTAGACTGTCTTCGCTTTTTCCTCTGATAGCTACCGTTATTGTACGTTCCCGGGCCGCATTCTGTCAAGAAAGTTTCCTGTCGATCGGATGGGGAAGGAATCTTCCCTATCCGCCGCGATACTCCGACCAGCTCACAGCATACGCTGTTCACTGTCCGTTATCCGGCAAATGTCTGCCCGTGCAAGCACGGCAACACTCTACTTTTCGCGCGAGTGCGCATCCTCAGCGGAGCGTCTTTTTTTACGATAGGAAATGAAATTTCCTATCGCGTAAAAAGGCCGGGGCATTTCGCCCCGGCCTCCCGGCTTAGTAATTGCTGTCCTTGCAGTTGGTGCCGGATTCCTTGCTGCTGTTCTTGTTCTGATTCTTCTGACTGTTTTCAGCAGTATTTTTCGCCTTGTTTTCCTGGTTCTGATTCTGACTCTGGTTGTAATCGTTTTTAGACATTTTCTATTCCTCCTGTCATATTTGGTTACAGCAGTAGTATTTGACAAAACCGAAAATTTATACAACTTCCAAAAAATTATTTCCCGCTCCGTTTCATTCTGGCCATGTCCGCAAAAGCCCGGAGTACCATATCCACCAATCCGCAATGATCGTCACAGTCCGCCCCGCCCCAGGACGATGAGCGGCGATCCATCTGCCGCGCGAACAGGTCGATCAGCGTGCACCCCCTGCAGCGCATCCGATCCCTGAACGTATTGTTTCTCATATAGTAAAGCAGTTCCTCATACAGTTCCCCGTCCCTGAGCATTTCTCTCCAGAGGGCGTCGCACCATTCCGGCGTTTCCCCTGCATAGCTGCACAGCGCCTTCAGGTTCTCATAGGCCCGAATCCTGCTGCCGTCGTAGATCATCCCTCCCATTTTCCATTCCTTTCCAACCCTTTACAAGGCCTTTTCTTCACTTTATAATTTATAGTATATCCAGATTGAAAAGAGGCTTTCACGATGAATGATTCCAATGCACAAAAGAATGATTTTTCCAGGGGCAGCGTGGTTCGCTCGATCCTGTCTCTGGCCGTCCCCATGACGCTGGCGCAGCTGATCAACATCCTCTACAATATCATCGACCGGATGTATATCGGACGACTTCCCGAAAACGCTACCCTCTCTTTGACCGGGCTGGGTCTGTGTCTGCCCATCATCTCCATCGTCATCGCGTTCGCCAACCTGTTCGGTATGGGCGGAGCCCCCCTGTGTTCCATCGCCCGGGGGAAGGGCCGGCTGAGGGAGGCGGAGGATATCATGGGAAATTCCTTTTGTCTTCTTCTGATTTCCGGCGCCGCGCTGACTGTCATCGGGCTCGCGTCCAAGCGGCCTCTTTTGTATCTGTTCGGGGCCAGCGATGCCACCTTTCCCTTTGCCGATCAGTATCTCACCATCTATCTGTGCGGCAACCTGTTCGTCATGATCGGCCTGGGAATGAACAGCTTCATCAACTCCCAGGGATTCGGCCGTACCGGCATGATCACCGTCCTGATCGGGGCGATTCTGAATCTCATCCTGGATCCGATTTTCATCTTCGTCTTCGGAATGGGCGTCCGGGGCGCGGCCATCGCCACCGTAATCTCCCAGGCGGCATCCGCTCTGTGGACGTTTCGTTTTCTCACCGGGAAGCGCACGATCTTGAGCCTGAGGCTTTCCTCCATGCGGCTGCAACCGCGGCTGGTCAGACGGATCTTTGGGCTCGGAATGTCAGGCTTTATCATGTCCGCCACCAACAGCGCCGTCCAGATCGTTTGCAATGCTACCCTTTCCCGGTACGGCGGCGACCTGTACGTCGGCGTGATGACTATCATCAATTCGGTGCGGGAAATCGTCACCATGCCCGTCACAGGCATTACCAACGGCGCCCAGCCGGTCATCGGTTTCAACTA
This sequence comes from Clostridiales bacterium, assembly GCA_003343625.1. Classification (GTDB taxonomy): domain Bacteria; phylum Bacillota; class Clostridia; order Lachnospirales; family Lachnospiraceae; genus Gallintestinimicrobium; species Gallintestinimicrobium pullicola. Next base: position 636 of record QAKV01000037.1, on the reverse strand, counting down.
CGGGGCCGGACAGTTCGCGCGCATCAAGAAGTCCATCGCCTTCATGTCCGCAGTCTGTATCGGGTATACTGCTCTGATCTGGGGGATCCTGCATCTGTTCCCCGTATTTTTCATCCGGATTTTCAGCGATGAAACCGCTCTCATTCAGGCGACCATCCCCTCCATGCAGATCTATTTCTTCGGATTTTTCTTCATGTCGCTGCAGTTTTCCGGCCAGAGCACCTTCACCGCTATGGGAAAATCGAAGCAGGCTATCTTTTTCTCACTGCTCAGGAAGGCCTTCATCGTCATCCCCCTGACGCTGTGGCTGCCCCGGTTTTTCACACCTGCGGTCAACGGCGTCTTCGCCGCAGAGCCCATCTCCAACCTGATCGGAGGCACGGCTTCCTTCGTCACCATGCTCGTGGTGGTGGGGCGGGAAATCCGGGCAGCGGACGGATCCGGCAGGAAGGACTCCCGCCAGATCTCCTGAAAGGTGTCTATTGAGCCTGTTCCGGTCGGATCTTTCCCATCGTACAAAAAAAGTGGGCGCCGGGGCGCATACTCGCGCCGAGCGCGGTTGCCGTCAGGCAACGCTCTACTTTTCGCGCGAGTGCGCATCCTCAGCGGAGCGTCTTTTTTTATACGATAGGAAAT
>QAKV01000011.1 GCA_003343625.1 Clostridiales bacterium | reverse complement strand
AGAGCACCTGACTCTTAATCAGGGTGTCCAGGGTTCGAGCCCCTGGCGGTGCACGCAAAACACTGTTTTTGGGGACGAAGGAGCCCTGGGAACGGTGTTTTTTTCGCTCTTCGCATCAAACTGCTTTCGTCTCCCGCTTCCCTCCCCTTTTCCCAATTGCGAATTTTTCGCTGCAAATGCAGGATTCCTGTAAAAAAAATGGAATTTTATACTTTTTTTACTTTTAATTTTGCATCGTTTTATTGCATTTCCGGAAGAATAGAAGCATAATAGTTTCATCCAGAACTGTTCCCAAAGGAACGATTTCACATAATTTTCACAAACTAATCTAACTCATTATGGAGGAAAGCGATGACTACAAATCAGGACAACAAAAAACCGCAGAAAGTGTTGGCCACCTACGCTTTGGTAGCGCTGATCGTCATTTTTCTGCTGAACATTTTCGTCATTCCGGGACTGATGGAGCGAAGCGTCGTGGAAACGAGCTACAGCGACTTTTTATCGGCATTGGATTCCCGTCAGATAAAGGAAGTCGAATTTGATACGTCAAACTATACGATTTATTATACGATGGAGCAGGATGGCAGGCCCATGATCTGCAAAACCGGGCTGATGTATATCAGCGACGAGCTCATCGACCGCCTGTCCGCTTCCGGTGCGGATTTCGGCAGTGTGATCCCCACCCAGCAATCCCCTCTCGCAAGCCTGTTTGTGGGCCTGATCCTTCCCGTGATCCTCTTCGCCGGAGTGGGCGTTTTCCTCTCCAGAATGATGACCAAAAGCATGACCGGCGGTCCCGGCGGCGCCATGGCCTTCGGCAAGAGCAACGCGAAGATTTACGTGAAGTCTTCTACGGGCATCAAATTTTCTGACGTGGCCGGAGAAGATGAAGCGAAAGAACTTCTGACGGAAATCGTAGATTTTCTGCACAATCCGCAGAAATACCGCGAAATCGGCGCTTCCATGCCAAAAGGCGCCCTTCTTGTAGGCCCTCCCGGAACCGGTAAAACCCTGCTGGCCAAAGCGGTCGCCGGAGAGGCGGACGTGCCTTTCTTTTCCATTTCCGGCTCTGAATTCGTGGAAATGTTCGTGGGCATGGGCGCGGCGAAAGTCCGCGACCTGTTTAAGCAGGCCAATGAAAAGGCTCCCTGTATCGTCTTCATCGACGAAATCGATACCATCGGCAAAAAGAGAGACGGTCAGATCGGCGGTAACGACGAGCGCGAGCAGACCTTAAACCAGCTGCTCACCGAAATGGACGGGTTCGACGGTTCCAAAGGCGTGGTCATCCTGGGCGCCACCAACCGTCCTGACTCCCTGGATCCCGCTTTGCTTCGCCCGGGGCGTTTCGACCGGCGCATTCCCGTGGATCTTCCCGACCTGAAAGGCCGTGAAGATATCCTGAAAGTCCACGCGAAAAAAATTAAGATTGCGGATAACGTGAATTTCCACGAGATCGCAAAAGCCGCTTCCGGCGCTTCCGGCGCGGAACTGGCCAACATCGTCAACGAGGCCGCGCTGCGGGCGGTGCGCAGCGGCCGGCGTTTCGCCACTCAGGCAGATCTGGAGGAGAGCATCGAAGTGGTCATCGCCGGATATCAGAAGAAGAGCCGGGTACTTTCCGAAAAGGAAAAGCTCATCGTTTCCTACCACGAAGTAGGGCACGCTCTGGTGGCCGCCATGCAGACCAACTCCGCGCCCGTGCATAAAATTACAATTATTCCCCGTACCAGCGGAGCGCTTGGTTACACGATGCAGGTGGATGAAGGGGAGCATTTCCTGATGTCCAAAGAGGAGCTGGAAAATAAAATCGCCACCCTCACCGGCGGCCGTGCCGCGGAAGAGCTGATCTTCCACTCCATCACCACAGGCGCTTCCAACGATATCGAGCAGGCCACCAAACTGGCCAGGGCCATGATCACGCGTTTCGGCATGCATGATGATTTCGATATGGTCGCCATGGAAAATATCACAAACCAGTATCTGGGCGGCGATTCCTCCCTGTCCTGCTCGCCGGAGACGCAGACCAGAATCGATGAGAAGACGGTGGAGCTGGTGAGGGCCCAGCACGAAAAGGCGCTCAGGATCCTGCAGGACAATTTGCCCAAGCTCCATGAGCTGGCCAGGTATCTGTATGAGCACGAAACCATCACCGGAGAGGAATTCATGCAAATTTTAATGAAGAAACAGGAGGTTCTTTCCAATGCTGGGGCCAACTGAATTCTTCCGTAGCAGCGCACAGCTGAAAAAGCAGTATGACAGGCAATTCATAAAAATGGCATCCCGCTACGGACTGACCGCAAATGACATTCATCTGCTTCTTTTTCTGGCGGATTATCCGGAATGCGATACGGCGCGGGATATCTCGGAACGCATGTTTCTTCCCAAATCCTGCGTTTCACGCTGTGTGGATTCCCTGACCCGTCAGGGCTTCCTCTCCTCCCGCGAGGACGAAAGGGACAGGCGCATCGCGCACCTGTCCCTTCTTCCCGCATCCTCTCCCCTCATAGAGCATGGGCGACGGATCCGGCAGGATTTTTTTGCCCTCATGTGCTGCGGATTTTCTCCGGAGGAGTACCGGCAACTGGACCGTCTTACGGAAAAAATATCGAATAATCTCCAGGAGGCTTTCCATTATGATTGAAACGCTCATCGTCTGTATTATCGCGGGCCTGGGGGCCGGCATCGGCACCGGTTTCGCCGGTCTGTCCGCCGCAGCGGTCATTTCCCCCATGCTGGTCACCTTTCTCGGTTTCGATTCCTATGAGGCCGTAGGGATCGCTCTGGCTTCCGACGTGTTGGCTTCCGCCATCAGCGCTTATACTTATGGAAAGAACAAAAATCTGGACATCAAAAACGGGCTTGTGATGATGGTCACTGTCCTTTTATTCACCATGATCGGCAGTTTCGTCGCCTCTCTCGTCCCCAGCACAGCCATGGGGAATCTGTCCGTACTGATGACCTTCCTGTTAGGCATTCGCTTCATCCTCTGGCCCGTCATGACCACCAAAGATCTGCTGGCCTCCAAATCCCCCCGCCTTCAGGCGGCGGAAGCGCTGATCGGCGGCATCGTCATCGGTTTTATCTGCGGCTTTATCGGCGCGGGAGGCGGCATGATGATGCTCTTCGTGCTGACCACGATTCTGGGATATGAGCTCAAAACGGCCGTAGGCACCAGTGTCTTCATCATGACCTTCACCGCCTTCACCGGAGCGGTCTCTCATTTCTCCATCGGCGGGCTCCCGGATCCTTTCGCTTTTTTCGTATGCGTCATCGCCACTCTGGCCGGCGCTCAGGTCACGGCCAAAATTGCAAACCGTTCCGATCCCAAAACCTTAAACCGCATGACGGGCATCGTCCTGACCGCTCTGGGAGCGGTGATGATCGCCGTCCAGCTGTGATATGTATCCTCTCAGGCGTGCTGACAGCCGGCCTTTCCCTTGCCCGCCCGAACCCACAGAGGTATAATACAGGGAGAACAATATTTCCGAATCAAAATCTTTATAGGAGGATCCCTTTATGAGACTCATTCCCCTGGGAAAAAGCGGCCTTTCCGTACCTGCGGTGGCGGTGGGCTGCATGCGCCTGATGGACATCAGCGAGAAAGAGGCGGAAGAATTTCTTTCCGCTGCCCTGGAGCTGGGCTGCAACTTCTTCGATCACGCGGATATCTATGGACAGGGCGCCTGCGAGAGCCGTTTCGCACAGGCGATCCATATGTCCCCCTCGGTGCGGGAAAAGATCATTCTGCAGTCCAAATGCGGCATTGTATCCGGCGTTATGTACGACTTTTCCAAAGAACACATTCTCTCTTCCGTAGACGGCATTTTAAAACGGCTGAAAACCGACTATCTGGACGTACTCCTGCTGCATCGGCCGGACGCGCTGATGGAGCCGGAAGAAGTGGCGGAGGCGTTTTCCATCCTCCACAATTCCGGAAAGGTGCGGCATTTCGGCGTATCCAATCATCGCCCTTCCCAGATCCGGCTTCTGCAGAAATACCTGGGGCAGCCTCTTGTCGCGGATCAGCTGCAGTTCTCCCTCGTAAACGCTTCCATGATCCAGGGCGGCATGGAGGTCAACATGACCACGGATGGTTCCCCCGATCGGGACGGCGGCGTGTTGGATTTCTGCCGCGAAAACGACATTACCATACAGACCTGGTCCCCCTTCCAGTACGGCTTTTTTGACGGCGTCTTCCTGGGCAATGAAAAGTTCGGGGAACTCAACTCAGCTCTGGAAGAAATCGCGGGAAAATACGGCGTTACCAGCACCTGCGTCGCCGCGGCCTGGATCCTGCGCCATCCTGCCAAAATGCAGCTGATCGCCGGCACCATGAAGCCTTCCCGCCTGACAGAAATCTGCCGCGCTGCGGATCTGTCCCTGACCCGCGAAGAATGGTATCGCCTCTATCGGGCTGCGGGACACATGCTCCCGTAGCGGACGGGGCAGAAAATCGACGGCCCAAAATTCATGCAGGACGGAGGATCTTATCTTGGTTACGGATAAACTGGGAAAAGACGCGGAGAGACTCCGCGCGAAAAAATTGTTTCTTCTGGATATGGACGGAACGATCTATAACGAAAACAGACTGTTCGACGGAACCCTGGAGTTCCTTTCGCAGATCGCGTCAAACGGCGGACGCTATATGTTTCTCACCAACAATTCCTCCAGATCCGCCATGGACTATGTGAAAAAGGTCAACGGCATGGGAATTCCCGCAGACCTTTCCCATTTCTACACTTCCGGACAGGCGGCTGCCTTTTACCTAAACGACCGGTATCCCGGCCAGGTGGTGTACTGCATGGGGACGCGCTCTCTGGTAGAAGAGCTCAGAAGCGCCGGGATTTCCGTAGTCACCGAACCGGACGACAGGGCCACGGTGGTGCTCATCGGGTTCGACACGGAAAACACCTCCGAAAAAATCCGGAATACCTGCATCATGCTGGGCCGTGACGTAGTTTACCTCGCCACCAATCCGGATCTGGTTTGCCCGGTCAGCTTCGGCTATATCCCGGACTGCGGCTCCATGAGCATCATGCTCAAAAACGCCACCGGCAAAACCCCGTTTTTCATCGGAAAGCCGGAACCCATCATGGTGGACTGCGTCTTAAAACAGCTTTCCACGCGCGCCGCCGACGCAGTGCTCATCGGCGACCGGCTCTATACGGATATCGCCGCGGGAAAAAACGCGGGTGTGGATACGATCTGCGTCCTCTCCGGCGAAGCGGCGCTGGAGGACGCCCTCGCCGGAGAAATTCAGCCCACCTGGATCTTCGACGACGTCAAACAAATTTATGAAGCCCTGACTGCGCAGCGGTGAAAAGGCGCGACAACAAAAAACGGGGCGTCAATAAACGCTCCGTTTCTCTACTGCCGCCCCACCCAGTCCCTGCTGTTGAGCCGCTTTCTCCTTTCTTTCCAGTCCGGCATCATCTCGTCCAGAAACGCATGAAAGCTGGGAGAATGGTTCGGATGGACGAAATGCGAAAATTCATGCACCACCACGTATTCCATACAGCTCTCCGGAACTTCGATGAGCTGCCTGGCGAAAGTCAGCACCCCCGCAGCGGGCTGACAGCTTCCCCAGCGGGACACCATGCTGCGGATCCGGATTTCGGGCCAGGAAATCCCCAGCTTCTGAAATGAGGGATATACCTTTTTGCACAGGCGGTCGATTTCCGCCGCGCACGCTTTTTTGAGAAAAGCATCCAGAATCCGCTTTCTTCGGCTTTCATTCTGCGGATCCTTCTGCGTCAAAAGCAGCACCCGTCCGACGGGTTCCACCTCTTCTTTTTTCCCGGCAATCACCCGCAACCGATAGGGAATTCCCTTCAAATACATCGTATCGCCGTCCTGATAGATCCGGTTTTTCCCCGCGGACATTCCATCTCCGGCCTCTCTCATCTCCTGAAATCGCTTCAACGTCTGCAAAATAAAACCGCTGTTTTCCGTCAGGAAGGAATCGATCTGCCTTTGTGGAACGAATTGTCCCGCAGAAACACAGACGCGTCCATCTCTGTGGACGCGCAGATTGATCCTCTTCACATTTTTATACTGCAAATCATAAGAAACGGGGATGTTCTCCAGAACGATCACCTTTTTCAACGGCACTCCCCTCCGCACGTCGCCGGAGCTCCCACCCCTTTCCGTGCAAAGAAAAACGTGGAAATTTTTCCACAATTATTTTTATTTTAATAAAATAATATCACATTTCAAACAAAAACGCCACTCTTTTCTTTTGAAAAGAACAATCTGCCATGGACAAACGGAAAAGATAATTGTACAATCCTGGGATGAAGGAGGATTTGTCTCATGAACGACAGAATCGAGTATATTTTACAGCAGACGCAGAACGTCCTGGCCATCGATAGCCCCACCGGATTCACTTCCCGGGCGGCCGACTATGTAATGGGAGAATACCGCAGGCTCGGCTATTCCCCGGTGCGCACCAATAAAGGAGGCATCCTGGTATGCGTCAGCCAGGGGAACGGACGGCCTTCCGATCTGCCCGAAGACGGGCCCATTTTGCTGGAAGCACATATCGATACCCTGGGCGCCATGGTGTCAGAAGTCTGCGGAAACGGCAGGCTGGCGGTGACTCCCCTGGGCGGGATGAACCCCAACAACGCGGAGGCGGAAAACTGCCGCATCTACACCCGGGAGGGCAAAATGTACAGCGGTACGTTCCAGCTGAAAAACGCTTCCATCCACGTCAACGGCGACTACAATTCCACAGCCCGTTCCTACGACACCATGGAAGTGGTGCTGGACGAAGAAGTGACCGACCGTGAGGGTGCGATGGCTCTGGGCATTCTCCCTGGGGACGTGGTATGCTTCGACCCCCGCACCATCCTCACGCCTTCCGGCTATCTCAAAAGCCGTTTTCTGGACGATAAGCTCAGCGTCGGCATCCTGTTGGGATACGCCGCCTATCTGAAAGAGGAAAACGTGACCACGGCCCGCAAAATTTATCAGCACATCACCGTATTCGAAGAAGTGGGCCACGGCGGATCCGCCTCCGTCCCTTCCGACGTGACAGAGGTGCTCTCCGTGGACATGGGCTGCGTGGGAGACGGTCTGGGCTGTAGGGAAACCCAGGTTTCCATCTGCGCAAAGGATTCCGGAGGCCCCTACCACTACGACGTGGTGACCGCCCTGATCCAGGCTGCCAAACGGGAAGGGCTGGATTTCGCCGTGGACGTTTATCCCCATTACGGCTCCGATGCGGAAGCGACCCTGCGGGCCGGCCATGACTGCCGTCACGGCCTCATCGGCGCCGGGGTCTATGCCTCCCACGGGTACGAGCGCAGTCACAGAAAAGGCATCGCGAATACCTTCGGGCTGCTGAAAGCCTATCTGGGCTGACTTTCGTTCTCTTCCGGCGCAGCGATTTCCGGTTCCGCCTGCGCCGGTCCCTTTTGAGCCGGATGTTTGGCAGACGTGTACAGGATCGCCCCTGCCAGCACCGTGATGGGCACGGAGAGCACTACTCCGAAACTGCCGGCCAGCCCCTGCATGACGGCGATGCCGATGTTATTGGAATTGATGATCTGCCGATAAGGCAGTGCATAGGCGTAGTCCAGAAGCAACATGCTCACGCTGCTGCCGGCAAAGGCCAGGATCAGCGTATTGCTGTCGGTTCCCATCATATCCCGGCCCACCCGGATGCCGGCCCTGAACAATTCCCTCCGGTTCAGATTCGGATTCTGCCCCAAAATCTCGCTCATGGAGCTGCCGATGGACATGGCCACATCCATCACGGCGCCCAGGCTGGAAATCAGAAGGCCGGAGAACAGCAGACCTCCCACCTGGATGTCCAGGGTATTCCACAGCGTCATCAGCGTTTCGATATCGGACACATTATAGCCGCTGATCCCCGATGCGGCAGAAAACAGCGTAGCTGCGATGCCGGCTGTCAGCACACCTCCCACGGTTCCGAGGGTGGCGACGATCGTCTTTTTGGTAAATCCGCCGATGAGCAGCATGGTCACCACCGTGGTGATCAGGCAGATGAAAACCGCCGACCAGAACGGGGAAAATCCCCGGTATACCATCGGCAGATACCATAACAGAATGGAGAAGAACGTGAAGACCAGTCCGATTCCGCCTTTCACGCCCTGTTTTCCGCCCACCAAAACCAGCACCGCCAGATAGAGGAGCCCGAAAGCGTAAATGACCCACTCGCGATCCTGGGAATAAACGCTGGCGATCACCTTATCTCCGGCCACGCTTTGCATGACCACCACTTTCATGCCCGGAGTACACGGAGCGCCGAACAGGAAGCCCGAACTGCTGGTGACCTGCAGGGTCTCCCCCTCTTTCTCTCCCGTGAGCAGTTTCACTTCCACCACCTGCTCTCCCACACGGGTTCCCGTTTCCGTCATATTGTCCTGGATGATGGCGGTGACCACCGCCTTTTCAAACGTCTGTCCCTCTCTGGAAACCAACGGAATTTTGTCCACTCGATTTAACCAGACGGTAAACAGCAGCAGTCCTATCCCCGCCGCTGTCAGCAAAAGCAGACGGACAGCCATCTGCTTGGATGACTGTCCGCCCCATTTCAACCCGTTCGCGTTCACGATTATTTGGTCTTGATAATCGTGAAGGTATCGTCGATCTTTTCCGTGGAGCCGTCGTCCAGAATCTGATAGGTGTCAATCTGGAAGCTGTCCTCGGTCATCGTGATGATTGAGTAGCTGGGAAGCCAGTTCTGGCTGCGGTTCGCGACGTAATCCTGCTGCGTGCCGATCAGCTCGTAGTACTTGGATCCGGATGCGGAGTTCGCCGTCATGTACAGGATACCCTTCGGATCTACGACGGTGTTGCCCGTGGTATTCTCGATGGTGTAGCAGTTGTTATCCGCCTGGAATGCTTCCAGAGCCGCCTGACCTGCTTCATCCCCATCTTCCGGAGCCAGCGGGATGCTCTCTCCATTGGTGATGTTGAACGCGTGCTCCCAATCGTAATCGGAACCGTCTTCGTTCAGACGGAATTCATAGCCGGAATGCACCTTTCCGTCGCCGTAAAGCATCTTGGTCCTGCTGTAAGTGTGATCGTGGCCCTGCAGCACCACATCGATGTCGTAGCTGTCGAATATAGGGGTCAGCTGGGTTCTCAGGATCATGCCGTCCGTATCGGAGTGATCCAGGCCGGAACCGTAGATATCCTGATGGATGGTCACCACTCTCCACGCTGCATTGGGATCGGATTCCACCGCTTCCTTAATGGTGTCCGCATGCTCTGCCACGTTATAGTTGTTGGTATTGAGCACGATGAACAGACCGTCGCCGTAAGAATAGTAGTAGTCGCCGCCCGCTTCGGTCACGCCGTTGTCGGTGGGATTGGGATTATAAAAATGGTAAGCGTAGTCCGCATTCAGAGAATCGTGGTTGCCGATGGTGGTCGCCACGGGAACGGTCTTTAACGCCTTCGGGAACAGATAAGCTGCGTACTCTTCTTCCTTAGGCTTGCCGGTCTTGTTGACCTGATCGCCTGCAGAGATCACGAAGTTGATATCCGGAGTCTGTTTGAATGCGGTTTCCAGCGTGCGGTTCCATGCGAAGCCGTCGTTTCTCGCAGCGGTATTGGCGATGCCGGAATCCGCTTTCAGCTCTTCGCCGTTCTGGGGCTGCCCTTTGGATGCGCCGATCTGGGGATCGCCCACATACAGGATCTTGGTCTCTTCCACATCCCGCGCATAGAATACCTCGGGTTCCGTCTCCTCCCCGTTCTTTTCAACAGTATAGTAATAGGTAGTTCCCGGACGAATACCGGTCACTTTTACGCGGTTGAACTCGTACTGCACCTGATCTGTGAGGGAAGGATCCACATCCCCCGCCACGCCTTCGAAAGTCTTCATCTCGTCTTCGCTGGTTCCGAAATGAACCACCGGCGTCGCTTCATCTTCGCCCTTTAAGCTGTACCATGCGAAGTTGATCTCCGTCTCATCTTCGCCGGGAGCGATGGAAACCTGGGTATAATCCGTTGCGACATTCTCCCAGTTCGCCGTCCATGCCTGCCACGCTGCACTTCCGCCGGTGACGGAGCTATCGTTATAATGGACGGTTGCCGCGATCGCGGTAATCCCCACTGTAGCCGTCATTGCAAGTGCCAACAAACCCGCTACCAGTTTTTTTCTCATTTCCTACCTCTTTCCGCCGTCATAAGAAAACGGCTCTTCTTTTGTCTGATTACGAGGTGAGTATAGCACTGCAATTTATGATATTCAATATATGTTTATTTGTTTTTAAATAGATTTTGCAATTACTTCACATTCTTATCCAGTTTTTACAAAACTGTGCAGAAATCACTTCTTTTCTCTCAGCTCACGGAAAATCCCACGGCATCCAGAAAGGCTCTGGCGATGAGCAGGGCTCCCACCTGATTGGGGTGCACCCGATCCCAGGCCAGATAAGCGGAGTGGCGGTATTGCAAATAGTCGTCGAAAACCCCCTGTACATCCACGCAGAGCAGCCCGTATTCCTCCGCCAGCTTTTTGGTCACAGCTCCCAGCTCGTCCACTCCCCTCCGCATGGGATCTTCCCGGTTTGGTTCCAGGAAAAAGGGCGTCATCAGGATCATTCCCTTCACCTGCGGCAGCGTCCGTTCGATCAGCCCGCGATAGGTTTCCCCATACCGTTGTGCCGACACGTGCCCTTCGAACACATCCGGTTCGTCGAACCTGCGCCACACATCGTTGACGCCGATCATCACGCTCACCCAATCCGGGTTTAAATCCAGCACGTCCTGCTGCCAACGGGCCGCCAGATCCAGAATGTTATTCCCTCCTACCCCCGTATTGGAAATCCGGATCACTTCCCGGGGATGCAGGGCATTGATCAGCGTGTGAATCAGGCGCACATAGCCCGTCCCCACGCCTTCTCCCAGCCCTTCCCCCACCGGGCGCTTCCTGTCGAAGTCCGTGATGGAATCCCCGGTGAAAACGATCCTCTCCCCGTCGTGTATCAGCATAAAATCATCTCCCAATGGATTTCTTCTTCGTCCAGCCGATATTTCTCCAACAGCACCGGCCCACAGGAATTGGAGCCCACTCCGCTCATGCCATAGTCCAGATGCCAGATCACATGGCCCGATTTTTCCAGTTCATAGTTATGCCCTTTTTCAGTCAGCTCCTGTTCCGTATAGTAAGAAGCGTTGAAGGAAAACGGCATGCGGCCCTCCGCCCGGAGGGGCCCCACCTGGACGTCGTAACAATGGAAATGGCTTCCGTTCTCCTGCGGGCGGACGTAATCCTCATGCAGGCTGTCCACGCTGGTTTCGAACCGGTCGATCCAGGATGCCCTGTGTTTATCCTGATAGCTCTCGTCCGGGCCATATCCCAAATAGCTGACTGAACGATACTCCCGGGGCAGCGTCAGCGTCAATCCGAACCTGGGCATCCAGGGGAAAATGCTGTCCTTCTCCGCGTCCAGCGTAAGCTTCACCGCGCCCTCCGCGTTGACCTCCCAGAGGGCTTTTGCGGACAAAAACGGCTGCCGATAGACGCCTGCCAGCGAAAACTCGCAGCAAATCCTCGCGATTTGCCTCTCCGCGTCGGCGCTGCAGGAATAGACCTTCGTCCACGGCCTGTCATAACCGGCGTCCTGCCACTCTTTGCGGATATATCTGTCGTTATCCGTCGGCGCGCGCCAGGTGCTCCACCGCATGGGTCCGTCCATCATAGCCTTCCCGTCCCTTTCCAGGGATACAAAGCCCGCCGTCTTCTTTCCAAACCGATAGCGGATCCGGTCCGATACGACCCAGAAGCTGTCTTCGGTCTCTTCTATTTTTATGCTCCCCGCTTCGGACAGCTGCAGCTCCCGCTGCGTTTCCTCAAACAGCGCGAACTGGTCGAATCCCATTTCCCGTCCCCGCACGGTCAGAAGCCCGTCCTGTTTCTGGAGGTAGATCAGGCGCAGCCAGGTCTTATCCCCTGCGTATTTCCCCAGCTCCGGAAGGACGATCCGGGCCGTTTCATGAGGCTTTGCGCACAGATCCCCGATCCTGCCTTCGGCCAGAAGCTGCCCGTCCCGTTTGATTTCATAGCGGAGTTCCACCGTATCGGACAGATCCGAAAAATCCTGCATATTGCGCAGAAGAATTCGGCCTTCAGAAAGATTCTCCAGCTGTGCGCGCACGGGGCGGATGGCGTTTTTCCACTCCCGCAGGCCCGTATGCGGCCGCCTGTCCGGATAGACCAGGCCGTCCATACAGAAGTTGCTGTCGTGGGGAAATTCTCCGGCATCCCCGCCGTAATGATAGATATCCCTTCCGTCGGCTGCCTTGCCTTCCCAGGTGGCGTGGTCGCACCACTCCCAGACAAAGCCCCCGCAGAATTTGTCCTGGGCGTTCATCAATTCCATATAATCTTCGATGTCCCCGGGGCCGTTGCCCATGGCGTGGACGAATTCGCACAGGATCAGCGGTTTTTTCATCCGCCGGTCTTCGCAATACTCCTTCACCCATTCCGCAGGAGGATACATGCGGCTCATCACGTCCAACATGGACAGGTCGTTTTTATATCCTGCGCTCTCCCATACGCTCCCCTCGTAGTGCAGCAGGCGGGTGGGGTCGTATTCCCTGATCCATCTGCCCGCTTCCTCGAAGTTCTCCCCATAGCCGCTTTCGTTGCCCATGGACCAGAAAATCACGCTGCATTCGTTTTTGTCCCGGATGACGTTGCGCTCCTGTCTGTCGAAAAACGCTTCCTTCCAGTCCGGGTCCTGGGCCAGGAGCGCGAAAGTATCCTGATCGCTCCCCCCGTAAATCATGGTGGTTCCATGACATTCCAGATCCGCTTCCGCGATTACATAAAAGCCGTATGCGCTGCACAGCTCCGGGAACCAGGGCGCATTGGGATAGTGGCTGGTGCGGATAGCGTTGACATTATGCTCCTTCATCAGGAGCAGGTCCCGCATGACGTCTTCCCTGCTCACCGCAGCACCCTTCACCGGATGGCTGTCGTGGCGGTTCACCCCTTTGAACTTCACCTGTTTTCCATTGATCAGGATCACGCTGTCCTTCACCGCTATGGTGCGAATGCCGACCTTTCGTGCGATCATCTCGCCGGGAGTGCGGATTTTCAGCGTATACAGATACGGCGCTTCCGCGTTCCACAGCGTCGGATGTTCCACCGGAATCCGCACGATCTCTCCCTCGGAAACGCCTGCGCCGATGAGGCCGCCTCTGGCGTCAGTGAGCTCGCACCGGATCTCCATGCCGCCCTCCAGCCGGTCGAATCGTACTTCCACCTGGGCCCTGTCGCCTTCAAAATCCACGGGAGTGCGCACCGTGAAATCGTGCACGAAGACCGGCGGCCGAAACAGCAGTGTCACATCCCTGAAAATGCCGGAAAAGCGCAGCTTGTCCTGATCCTCCAGATAACTTCCGTCGCACCATTTCATCACCAGTACGCTGAGGCGGTTTTTTCCGGCGCGAAGCTTGCCGGTTACCTCGAATTCACTGGGGCTGTGGGACACCTGGCTGTATCCGACAAACGTTCCGTTCACCCATACATAAAAGCAGGAATCCACCCCTTCGAAATAAAGAAACTGCCGCATGCCCGCCTGGCTTTCCGTCAAATCGAATTCACGGATATAAGCGCCGCAGGGATTTTCGTCCGGCACAAACGGCGGGTCGTAGGGGAAGGGGTAACGGACGTTGGTATACTGCTTCTGATCGAAGCCTTTCATCTGCCAGCATCCAGGCACCTCCATTTCCGTAAATCCCGCCGGATCGAATTCTTCCTCAAAAAAGCCGTCCGGCACCTCCTCCACACAGGGAAAGTACGCGAATTTCCAGTCCTCTCCCGAGAGCTGCATGCTCCGGTTTTCCCCGTTTTCAGACAGCGGCACATAGTAGCATCGATTCGCCATCGTGCCCACATGCAGCGCCTTCAAGTTTTCGTAATACTTCTCCAACACCATAAACGATTCCCCTCTTTCCCCAATCCTTTTTTGTGGAACTGTTAGTTTCACTCTACCACAAGTCACAGGGAGTGGCAACGTCAATAGTAGGGGAATTGGGAAATCTCACTGAAACTCCGCCAGCATTTTCGCCACGAAGGATTTGACGATTTCATAGACCGAATAATGGACATAATTGACGTGGGCCAGCTCCATGGCAGCCCTTTGCTTGTCGGTGTGGGAAGTGTACGGATAGACGCCGAACAGAAAGGGGAAAAGAGCATAGAGAAAATCCTGAATGTCGTTCACCGTCATGGCCGGGAAAAATTTTTCCAGACAGCAGGTGAGGGCCCGTATCGCCCCCGCGTAAACCTTCTTGAACGCCACGAGATTCTCCAGACGGCTGTTGCCTTCCATATCGTAAAGGTTCATGGACATCAGTTTGAGCATGCATCCCCGTTTCTCCAGCGTACGCGCGAGCAGCTCCGCAAAATCCGAAGCAGACAGCGCCTCGTTTTTCCGCAGAATATCCTCCAGATCCGCGATCCAGGCTTCGTGCTCCCTGGAAAGCAGCGCGAGAAAAATCTCCTCCTTCGTCTGAAAATAATTGTAAATAGAAGTTCGGGTGAAGGTAGTTTTCGCCCCGATATCCCGGATCGTGATCTCCTTGAACCCCATAGTTTCATAAAGCCCCGCACAGGCGTTGACAATTTCTTCTTTCCTCGCGTTGATCAATTCTTCTGAACCCTTCGGCATCCCAGCTCGTTCCTTCTTTCCCGGCCGAAACGCCCCTCTCCCATCGGTGGGTGGCGTTTCAGCCGTTTGCTGTCCTCATTATAGGCGCTTTCTGACAGAGTGTCAAATATGAAGCAAGAGCTTTTCTTTTTTCACGGCAGAAATTTTCAGAAAGCTGTTGACACAGTGTCAGAATAATGCTATATTGCACATAGTGACACTGTGTCAGAAGGAGGATTTCTAAATGTTAGGAAACTTTTCGTATTGCAATCCCACCAAGCTGTATTTCGGCGATGATGCCCTGAATTTTTTAAACGTCGAACTTTCCCGGTACGGCGAGAATATA
The DNA here is from genome assembly GCA_003343625.1 of Clostridiales bacterium. GTDB lineage: Bacteria > Bacillota > Clostridia > Lachnospirales > Lachnospiraceae > Gallintestinimicrobium > Gallintestinimicrobium pullicola. The sequence goes on along the minus strand of QAKV01000011.1, from coordinate 39,365 downwards.
GTGCTCATCTACGGCGGCGGTTCCATCAGGAAGAACGGCATTTACGATGCCGTAAAGAAGATTCTCGCGGACAACGGCAAAAACGTGGCCGAGATTTCCGGCGTCATGCCCAATCCCACCGTGGACAAACTCTATGAGGGAGTCCGGATCGCCCGGGATCATCGGGCTGATTTCCTGCTGGCCGTGGGCGGCGGCTCGGTATGCGACTACGCCAAGGCGGTTTCGGTATCCGTGAACTGCGAGGAAGACCCCTGGGAAAAATATTATCTGCGCTTTGAGGAACCCACCTGCGAGACTCTTCCCGTGGGATGCGTGCTGACGATGGTCGGCACCGGCTCGGAAATGAACGCAGGAGCCGTTATCACCAACCCCCATACCCATCAGAAAATCGGACATGTATTCGCGGACGAAAAAATCATGCCCAGATTCGCCATCTTAAATCCCCGCTACACCATGACGCTGCCACACTATCAGATGGTATCCGGCATATACGATATCTTCAATCATATCTGCGAGCAGTACTTCTCCGGCGAAGACGATAATACCAGCGACTATATCAGCGAGGGGCTGATGCGGTCGGTGATCCATGCCAGCCGCGCCGCAAATGCGGATCCGCAGAACTATGAGGCCCGCAGCAATCTGATGTGGGCGGCTACCTGGGCTCTGAATACGCTGCTTTCCCGGGGCAAATCCACCGACTGGATGGTACACATGATCGGGCAATCGGTGGGCGCATACACGAATGCCACACACGGCATGACCCTGGCTGCTGTTTCCCTGCCCTATTACCGCTATATCCTGCCCTATGGCCTGTCGAAATTCAAACGGTTTGCCATAAATGTATGGAATGTGGATCCGGCGGGTAAATCCGACGAACAGGTGGCCGAAGAAGGTCTCTCCGCCATGGAGAACTGGATGAAAGAACTGGGCCTGGTAATGAATCTGACCGCACTGGGCGCTACAGAAGATATGTTGGAGGGAATCGCCGAAGGCACCATTATCCTTCCCGGTGGATACAAGGTTCTGGAGCACGACGAAATCGTGGAAATTTTGAAGAAGAGTCTGGTATAAGAGGTAAAGCTGTCGCGCGAAGCTGATAATCAGTTTATGCAACGCTTTTTCAGAAAGGAGTTTGGAATGAACAAAAAAGTACTGGTTGCCTATTTTTCCGCCAGCGGCGTAACCGCCCGCACCGCAAAGAAAATAGCGGATGCCGTGGGCGCGGATCTGTATGAGATCCGCCCCGCTCAACCCTATACCTCTGCCGATCTGGACTGGATGGATAAAAAGAGCCGCAGCACCTTGGAGATGAACGACCCGGGATGCCGGCCTGCCATCGCGGATCCTGTACTGAATGTAGAACAGTATGACACGGTTCTGATAGGTTTCCCCATCTGGTGGTATGTGGAGCCCCGCATCGTGGATACTTTTCTGGAAAGCTACGATTTTTCGGGCAAAACCATGATCCCCTTCGCCACCTCCGGCGGCAGCGGCATCGGCAAAGCGCAGGAGAGCGTAGAGGCCTGTTGCCCCGGCGCGAACTGGAAAAAGGGACAACTTCTGAACGGCTCCGGCGCCGCGGACTGGGCGAAGCGCGCGTTGAGAGGATAATCTGAGGCTCAGAACCCGGGCGATGAGGAATTTCTCTTTACGGCAACCGTCTTTTCAGATTCCAAGTCCTTGTGTTCGGCGGTCCGTATGGTTTGCAGAAAGCGCTCGTCCGGCTGCGTCAGGAGTTGTGGACACAGATAAATGCTACCTTCGGTTTTGAATCCATATCTTCCCCCCTGTCTCAGCTCGGCGCGAGTGCGCATCCTCAGCGGAGCGTCTTTTTTGTACGATAGAAAATGAACTTTCCTATCGTACAAAAAAGAGGTACTGCTGGAGGATCCCCGCATAGCCCTTATACCTCTCGAACGGAAATCCCGCCGGATAATGGGCTTCCAGAATCCGGCGGATATGGGTATCCACGGGAAACGCCTCCACATGCCGCAGCGCGAACAGGCAGATGCAATCCGCCACCTTTTTGCCGATTCCGAACTCCGCCAGCAAAAGCCGCCGGGCTTCTTCATAACCGCTGCCGGCGAGCAGATTCAGCCACTCCTGTCCCGCCGCGCCTGCACATCGTCGGGCCATTTTCAGAATATATTTGTCCCGGTATCCCAGGCCCAGCCCCTGCAGGCCGTCCAGGCCGCCTTCGGCGATCGCCTCCGGGATGGGGAACGAATAACAACTCTCCCCTTCGGCTGCCGAAATCTCTATTTTCTTCCCGTACCGTCGACAAAGGGCTTCGATGCTCCGGCGAATCCGGAGGATATTGTTGTTTTGGGAAATGAGGAAGCTGACGATAGTTTCCCACAAATCCTGATGCAGGATACGAATGCCTCTGCCGTACTCCGCCGCTTCCAGCAAAAATGTGTCCGACGGATCGATGGAACGCCGAATGGCCCCGTAATCCCGTTCCAGGTCGAAATAATCCCGCCAAAACTCCTCAAACGTCGCCCGGCTGCAGGAAAAAAGCAGCCGCACCTCTTCGCTTTTCCACCATTTCCCCGTTTTGGGCGCATTCCGCTCCGGCCCTCCTCCGACGGCGATTTCCTGACGAGCAGCGGTCTCCTGGCGGATCGTCACGGCCCGGTTTCCCGCCACGACCAGAAACTCCCCATTCCCCAGCTGCCGGATCCGAAACGCCTGTCCCGAATCCATGATGGATGGCAGGTCGAACTCCCGCGCGCTGATCTCAAACATCGTCCCGCACCTGGAACAGATAGAATTTCAGATAGTAGGATTCGTCCGCCGCCCAGAGGATGGGATGATCCGGAGCCTGGGTTCGAAATTCCACCTGACGCAGCCGCTTTCTGGCGCTGCGGGCCGCTTCCCGGATCGTTTTTGCAAACAGTTCCGGATCCATGAAATGGGAGCAGGAACAGGTGGCCAGAAATCCGCCGTCCTTCACGAGCTTCATCCCCCGCAAATTGATCTCCCGGTAGCCCTTCACCGCGTTTTTCACGGAACTGCGGGATTTGGTGAATGCCGGGGGATCCAGGATCACCACGTCATAGCGCTCCCCCTGTTCTTCCAGCTGCGGGAGCAGTTCGAATACGTCTGCGCACTGAAACCGCACCCTGTCGGACAGGCCGTTTAAGCGGGCGTTTTCCTCCGCCTGCAAAACTCCGGTCATGGATGCGTCCACTCCCAGCACGCTGGCAGCGCCTGCCGCCCCGGCGTTTAACGCGAAGGATCCCGTATGGGTGAAGCAGTCCAACACTTTCTTCCCCGCACAGAGACGGCGGATGGCCTTCCGGTTTTCCTTCTGATCCAGAAAGAATCCGGTCTTCTGCCCTTCCTGCACATCCACCAGATATTTCACCCCGTTTTCTTCGATCTCCACCTTCGTATCGAAGGGATCTCCGATGAATCCTTTATAGCGCTCCATCCCCTCCTGCAGCCGCACTTTGGCATCGCTTCTCTCGTAGATCCCCCGGATTCGGATTCCGTCTTGCGCCAGCACTTCCCTGAGTTTGTCCAGGATCACCGGCTTGAGCCGGTCGATCCCCAGAGCCAGGGATTCCACCACCAGCACGTCCGAAAACTTATCCACCACCAGACCGGGCAGCCAGTCCGCTTCCCCGAAAATCACCCGGCAGCTCCCCGTATCGATCACCTGTTTGCGATATTCCCAGGCATCCCGCACCCTTTGTTCCAGAAAGGCTTCGGTGATCTCGTGTTCCTTTTTCCGGCTCATCAGGCGAACGGAAATTTTGGAGACGGGATTATAAAAACCCCATCCCAAAAAATAACCGTCGAAATCGCGCACTTCCACGATATCGCCGTTTTCAAAAGCGCCTTCCACCCGATCGATCTCGTTGTCGAAAATCCATGCCCCGCCGCTTTTGACGGTGCGGCCCTCCCCTTTTCTCAAAATGACTGTCGCGCTCATCCTCTGCGTCCTCCTCGCCTGTCTTCCGTCCACAGCATTCCTTTCAACCTCTCCTTTTCCTCCGGGGAAACCCGGCGGGACTCCCTGATTTTCTGCACTGCCCGGCGGAAAGTATCCTCATCCAGCGCGCAGGATTCCATCCATTTTTCCGTCCGGGCGGGAAAACGGACATAGCAGACGGAGACCGCCCAGGCCACGGCCATCCGCACGTAACAGGCGCCGTGCCGGACTTCCTGAAGCCGCTGCAGCACCCGATCCAGATATTCTTCTTCGATGAAATAGTCCAGCGCCATCACCACCCCGAAGCGAACCTCATATTCCTTCGCAGAAAAAAAGAAGGGCTGCAAAAATGCCCACACCGCTTCCCGATGCTTTCCGGCGAATTTCAGCCCCGCACAGAAGCTGTCGCACAGCGACCAGTTGTCGATGCAGGGCAAAAAGCCCCGGATCAGGGCGAATGCCTCTTCCAGGGCGATCTGGCGGGCGGCGCACGCCGTCGCTGCCGGAAGCGGCTTTTTCTCCGGACACGGTTTTTCCGGCGCAATCCGCACCTCCCCGATCAGAAAGCCCCGGAGCATGATCTCCTCAAACGCAGCTTCTTCGCCGGCGCTCTCCAGCGCTTTCAGATTGCCGATCCAGTCCTCCTTTGCCAGCCGGGCCGCCATTTTCCGCAGAATGGGCAGGCGCACGCCCAGAAGCCGGGCGGCGCTGCCGCTGACGGTTTCTTCCCCCGGCTTTCGGAGCAGGCCGGAAGCGAAGGCCGCGTATTTCGTCTCCGCCAAAGCGGAAAGCTCCTCCCGGATTTCCTTCAGCCGCACGGCCGGCCCTGTCCCGATTCCATTATCCATCATGTCCTCGTCCTTTCCAGATACTCCCTGTATTCCCCCGCTTCCCTCACATAGGAAAGGGCATTTTCCCGGTTCGCCTGAGCCTCCTCCTGCGTCACCCGCCGTTTCACTCTCGCCGGACTCCCCACTACCAGGGAATTATCCTGGATCACCGTATTCTGCGTCACCAGCGCCCCGGCCCCGATGATGCAGTTCTTTCCGATTCGCGCCCCGTTTAAGACGATCGCTCCCATTCCCACCAGAGTGTTGTCCCCGATGGAGCAGCCGTGGATCAGGGCGCCGTGGCCGATGGTCACGTAACTTCCTATTTTCACTCCGAATCCTTCGTCCACGTGCACCACGCTGTTGTCCTGCACGTTGCTGCCTTCCCCGATGGTCACGCTGTCCCGCTCTCCCCGAACCACCGCGCCGAACCAGATGCTGGCGCCCTTTTGAACCGTCACGTCCCCGTAAACCCATGCGCCCGGGGCTACGAACGCCTCGGAATCTATCCGCGCTTCCTTCATCGCTTTTCTCCTTTCCCTCTGATGTGCCCTATTATAGCATGAAACCCGAATCCCGAAAACTCCCGCTTTTTCCCCTTTTTTCTTGCCAAATCCCCGGTTTCCCGCTATACTCCAACATGACACGATCTATAGGAAGGAAACATATCATGAGCATTTTAAACGTAGAGCATCTGTCCCACGGATTCGGCGACAGGGCGATCTTTCGCGACGTTTCATTCCGCCTTCTCAAGGGCGAACACATCGGTCTGGTAGGCGCCAACGGCGAAGGGAAATCCACCTTCATGAATCTCATCACCGGCCGCCTGCAGCCCGACGAAGGCAAAATCGAATGGGCAAAAAAGGTTCGCGTCGGCTATCTGGATCAGCACACAGTCCTGCAAAAAGGGATGACTGTGCGTCAGGTTTTGACTTCCGCCTTCGATTTTCTGCTGGAAATGGAGCAGGAACTGAGCGGAATCTATGAGCAGATGGGGGACGCCCGGGAAGATGAGTTGCAGCAGCTGATGGATGAAGCCGGCACGCTGCAGGATCTTCTCACCATGCACGATTTCTATATGATCGACGCAAAGGTGGAAGAGGTGGCCCGTGCTCTGGGACTTGCGGACATCGGCCTGGACCGGGATGTAACCGAACTCTCCGGCGGACAGCGCACGAAAGTCCTGCTTGGAAAGCTCCTGTTGGAAAAGCCGGATATCCTCCTTCTGGACGAACCCACCAACTACCTGGACGTCGAGCACATCGAATGGCTGAAGCGCTATTTGAGCGAATATGAGAACGCCTTCATCCTCATTTCCCACGATATCCCGTTTTTGAACAGCGTCGTCAACCTCATCTACCATATGGATCAACAGGAGCTCACCCGGTATGTGGGAAATTATGATAAATTTCAGGAAGTGTACGCGGTTCGGCAGGCGCAGCTGAAAGCCGCCTACGAGAAGCAGCAGAAAGAAATCGCAGATCTCAAAGATTTCGTGGCGCGGAACAAAGCCCGGGTTTCCACCCGGAATATGGCCATGTCCCGTCAAAAGAAACTGGACAAGATGGATGTGATCGAGCTGGCGTCCCAGCGTCCCAAACCGGAATTCAGCTTTCTGGAGGCGCGCACTCCGGGCCGATATATTTTTCAGACAAAGGATCTGGTCATCGGCTATGACGAGCCCCTTTCCTCCCCTCTTAACCTGGAGATGGAACGCGGCTGCAAAATCGTCCTCACCGGCGCCAACGGCATCGGCAAGACAACCCTTTTAAAGAGCATCCTGGGCCTGATCCCCGCGCTGTCCGGAAAAGTGGAGCTCGGGGACTATCTGGAGATCGGCTATTTCGAACAGGAAATGAGCCAGGACGGTTCCAACACCTGTATCGAAGAAATCTGGCAGGCCTTCCCGGCCTTTTCCCAGTACGAAGTCCGCTCCGCCCTGGCCAGGTGCGGTCTGACCACAAAGCACATCGAAAGCCAGGTTCGGGTTCTTTCCGGCGGCGAACAGGCCAAAGTGCGGCTTTGCAAACTCTTAAATAAGCCCTCCAACGTGCTGGTACTGGACGAACCCACAAACCATCTGGACGCGGACGCGAAAGCCGAACTGAAACGCGCCCTGCAGGCTTACCGGGGCAGCCTCCTCATGGTGTGCCATGAGCCCGGGTTCTACGACGGTCTTGCCACGGACGTGATCGACTGCGGAAAATGGACCACCCGGGCGATTTGAAGCTTTTTCAGCAGAACGGGCAGGCCAGTTCCATCATCTCCTCAATGACGCTGTGCAAAAGGCGGGCGGCCTGGGTATCCGCCGCCCGATAATAGACTTCTTTCCCTTCCCTGCGGCTTACGATCAGCCCGCCGGCCTTCAGCTGCCTCAAATGGTGTGAAACCGCCGGGCTGCTCATACCCACCAGGGCAGAGATGTTGATCACGCATTCCTCGCAGTGGCACAGCAGCCAGAAAATCCTCGCCCTGCTGCCGTCCCCGAGCTGCTTGAAAATTTCCGATACCGTCTGAAAAGCTTCCACCGACGGCATCTGTTCCGGCATATCCTCGATTTTCTGCCCATGATCGTGCGGCAAATGACTGTGCTCCATTCCGATCCCTCCTATCTTTTTCGTTTTCCATTATAGCAAACTTCTTTGAGCCTCACAAACTTTTTCCTTTTTGAAAAAAAATCATCTAAAACCCGTTGACATATCCCGCTCTCCGGCGTATAGTATAATCATAACAATTAAATAAATGCTTAATTGTTTATCTTGCGAAATGCGCCGCTCCGCCATCGCTTTTCCGGGCAGACGGCCGCGTTCAAAATTCGGAAAGGGGTTTCTCGCTATGAAGAAAACGTATAAGATCGATGTGGACTGCGCGAACTGCGCCAACAAGATGGAAGATGCAGCCAGGCGCACTGCCGGCGTCAAAGATGCCACCGTCAATTTCATGACGCTGAAAATGATCGTGGAGTTCGAAGAAGGGCAGGATCATAAGCGCATCATGCAGGATGTTTTGAAAAACTGCAAAAAAGTGGAGAGCGACTGCGAAATCTTCCTGTGAGGAAGGCTGTGTCGCGAAGGGGAGATCGAAATGAATAAAAAACAACGCAAAATGCTGATCCGGATCCTGGCTTCTGCTGCTCTGCTCATCGGCCTGCAGTTCATTCCGACGTCCGGCTTTCTCAGGCTGGGGCTCTATCTGATCCCCTATCTGATCATCGGCTACGATATCCTGAAAAAGGCCTTTCAGGGGATTCTCAACCGCCAGGTTTTCGATGAAAACTTTCTGATGGCCGTAGCAACTCTTGGCGCCATTGCCATCGGCTTTTCGGAGAGCGGCGACTACACGGAGGCCGTAGCCGTCATGCTCTTTTATCAGATCGGAGAGCTGTTCCAGAGCTATGCGGTGGGCAAAAGCCGTAAAAACATCAGCGCCCTGATGGACATCCGCCCCGACTACGCCAATGTGGAAAAAGGCGGACAGCTGGTTCAGGTGGATCCCGATGAAGTGGAAATCGGAACTGTCATCGTCGTACAGCCCGGAGAAAAGATTCCCATCGACGGAACCATCGTCGAAGGCAGCGCCAGCTTAAATACCAGCGCTCTCACCGGCGAAAGCCTCCCCAGAGACGTGAAGGAGGGCGACGAAGTCATCAGCGGCTGCATCGCTATGACCGGCGTACTGAAAATCCGCACCGAGAAAGAATTCGGGGAGTCCACGGTTTCCAAAGTGCTGGAGCTGGTGGAAAACTCCAGTTCCCGCAAGTCACGATCCGAAAATTTCATCTCAAAATTCGCCAGATATTATACCCCGGCGGTCTGCTACAGCGCCCTGGCCCTGGCGCTCCTGCCTCCGTTGGTTCGCCTGCTCTTTTTGAGCCAGTCTCCCGAATGGTACGTCTGGATCTACCGGGCCCTGACCTTTTTGGTCATCAGCTGCCCCTGTGCTCTGGTCATCAGCATTCCTCTGAGCTTTTTTGCAGGCATCGGCGGCGCCAGCCGGGAAGGCATTCTGGTGAAGGGATCCAATTATCTGGAGACCCTGTCCCAGACAAAATATGTGGTGTTCGATAAAACGGGTACCCTGACCCAGGGAGTCTTTGAGGTCAACGCGATCCATCACAATCAGATGGCCGAAAAGCAGCTTTTGGAATATGCCGCCCTGGCCGAGAGCGCTTCCTCCCATCCCATCAGCAAGAGCCTTCAGCGGGCTTACGGGGAGGAGATCGATCGCTCCCGGGTGGACGAAATCGAAGAAATCAGCGGCAATGGCGTCATCGCCAAAGTGGACGGTCTGACCGTAGCCGCCGGAAACGATAAACTGATGAAACGCTTAAGCATTCCCTATCGCGACTGCCATCGGACGGGAACTATCATTCATATGGCCATCGACGGTTCTTATGCCGGACATATCGTCATCTCCGACCGGCTCAAAGATACTTCTGCCCGGGCCGTTCGAGCCCTGAAGTCATCCGGCGTGGAAAAAACCGTGATGCTCACCGGCGACAGCCGCCGGGTAGCGGAAGAAACTGCCGCCGCTTTGGACATCGATGAAGTCTATAGCGAACTGCTTCCCGGAGATAAGGTTGCGAAAGTGGAAGAGCTGCTGGAGAAAAAAGACGGCAAAGCGAAGCTCGCCTTTGTAGGGGACGGCATCAACGATGCTCCCGTCCTTTCCCGGGCGGATATCGGCATCGCCATGGGCGCCATGGGATCCGATGCTGCCATCGAGGCGGCGGATGTGGTTCTGATGGACGATGATCCTCTGAAAATCGCCAAAGCCATCCGGATTTCCCGCAAATGCCTGCGCATCGTCTATGAAAACATCGTCTTCGCCATCGGCATTAAGCTCATTTGCCTGATTCTGGGCGCTTTGGGCATCGCCAATATGTGGCTGGCCATCTTTGCGGACGTGGGCGTCATGATCATAGCAGTGTTGAACGCGATCCGGGCTCTGTTCGTGAAAAAGCTGTGAAAGCCCTGGAGTGGAACGCTGTTCAGCCTGAGAAAACAGGACGATCTGTCAGCCCTCTCTCAGAATTCCCGCTTCCGAAAAAAGTGCACCGACAGCCGGATGGAAAGCGCGATCAGCGCCGCGGCCGCGGCGAGAAAAGCGGCCATGGATCCCGTCAGGGCCGGGGCTGACAGACCAGTCTGTCCCAGCCCTTCTCCAAACCGGCCGGTCCCTGCCATGCCCGCTCCCCCTATCAGGCCGGCGATCAGCGCCGTCAGCAGGGCGAACCAGATACGCCCTTTGTTCACGCCGAATTTGAACAGCACCGGCATCTCCAGGGCCAGCCAAAGCGTCCCCGCGCCCATCAGAAGCAGCACATGGCTCCCGAAAGGCAGAACCGCGCCCCGTCCGGACAGGCTGCAGGCTGCTGCGATGGTCCCCGCCGTCAACAGGCTGGTCAGCGCCACGCTGATCAGGCCCACCACATATTTTTCCGCCACGATGCACTCCGCCGTCACCGGCAAATACACCGCCATACTATCCCATTTACTCTGTTCCTCATAGCTGATCAGCGTCTTCACCAACATTCCGCCGATCATAACATTGATCAGGGAGAACAGCATTCCCATCTCGCTGAACGCCGCGATCACCGCATAGATCAGGACGAACGCCAGGAAAAATTTCCCGTACCGCAGCGTCATATACCAGTCTTTCCTCAATAATCCTCTCATTTTCCCGCCTCCTTCGCCATCGCGACCATAACTTTCTCGATTCCGGCCCGTTCCGTCCGGATCCCCTTCGGCATCAAATCCCTGCGCACCAGCGCCTCCACTCCGTACCCCGTATCCCGGCTGCTCAGCACAGCTTCCGGAACGAGCGCCGCAAAATCTTCCTTCCGCAGCGTCACTATACCGTATCCTTCCTCCAGCACATCCTTTTCTTCGCAGAACAAAAGCCTGCCTTTATGGAGAAAGGCCACATAGTCACAAATCTTCTCCAGATCGCTGATGATATGGGAAGAAATCAGAATGGAATGCTCCTCGTTTCGGGTGAATTCCATAAATACGTCCAGAAGGTCGTCCCTGGCGATGGGATCCAGACCCCCCGTGGGCTCATCCAGAATCAGAAGCTTCGCACTGTGGGAAAGGGCCGCCGACAGCGACAGCTTCATTTTCATTCCGCGGGAAAATTCCTGAAACATCTTCCCCTCCGGCAGATCGAACCGCTTCAGATAGGAGAAAAATGTCTCCTCTTCCCAGTTTTCATAGATGTCCTTCATCATCCGGGATACCTGACGGGGCGTCATCCCGTTGGGGAAACAGGCCTCATCCAACACCACGCCCATCTCCTGCTTGACCGAAAGGAACTCCTTCGCCCGGTTATCGCACCCCAGAACCCGGATCTCTCCCGCGTCCGGATGTACCGCCCCGATGATCGACTTGATCGTGGTGCTCTTGCCGGCCCCGTTCTCCCCGATCAGCCCCAGAATGCAGCCTGAAGGCAGCGTCAGGTTCAGATCCCCCAGCACATAATCCCGATATCGTTTTGTCACATGTTTCAACTGCAGTGCATCTTCCATTTTCATTCTCCCTCGCCCAAAAGGGCAAACATTTCCATAAGTTCCTCCCTGCTCAAACCGCAGGCCGTTCCGAGCTCATAAACCGCGTTCATGTGTTCCTCGATCTTCTTCAGATTCTCCTCCCGGATCAGATCCAGATTTTTCTGAGCCACGAAACTGCCCTTTCCCGCCATCGTATAGATAAAGCCTTCCCGCTCCAGCTCTTCATATGCCCGTTTCGTGGTGATGACGCTGATCCGCAGATCTTTTGCCAGCCCGCGGATGGAAGGCAGCGCTTCTCCTTCCTTCAGCTTTCCGGCTATGATCTGGTTCTTGATCTGGGTATAAATCTGATCATAAATCGGCTGGTCTCCCATATTGCTGATGACGATATCCAGCTCAATCACCTCCGTTCTTTCTGTATATATTCATTATATACACTATAATCAGTTTGTCAAGCCCTTTTTCTGCCGTTACCCGGTAAATGTCTGCTCGTGCGAGCACGGCAGCCGCTTGCCGGGGGTATCGCGAAAAAAGCGCGGCCGCGGCCCATCCCTTCGGATGGGGATTCCGCAGCAGCGCTTTTCCATCTGCCGGCACTTTCGCCTCAATCTATTCTTTTTTTCCGTATTTTCCGGCCGCCTTGAAGCCGCCTTTCCTTTGGCGGCTGTCAGTTCACGGAGAGCACCTCGTCCCCCGCTTTCACCGGGCCGGATTTGATCAACTCAAATTTTCTGTACTGATCTGTATTGGTAACAATCACCGGCGTCACGGTTCGATATCCCGCCTCCTGAATCGCTTGTTCATCGAAGACCGCGATCAGATCTCCCTTTTTGAGCTCATCTCCTTCTTTTACATGGATGTCAAAAGGCGCTCCGTTTAACTGTACTGTATCCAGGCCGATGTGGATCAGAAGTTCGATGCCGTTTTCCAGGGAAAGGCCGATGGCGTGTTTGGTGCCGAATACAGTCAGGACCGTGCAATCGCAGGGCGCATACACCCGGTTTTCAGAGGGCTGCACCGCGAAACCGTCCCCCACCATCTTCTCGGAGAATACGCCGTCTTCCACCTGCTCCAGAGGCATCGCTTCTCCTGTCAGGGGCGAAGCCACGATGCAGGAGCCGGACGGTGCCGCCTTGGTTTCGCTCTTTTTCTCCCGGGCGTCAAGTTCCTCGCTCCGGTCGCTCTCCGGAGAAGCCAGAAACGCTTCCAGATCGGATTTGATGACGGAAACCCTGGGCCCGTAAACCACCTGCACGCCGGTGCCCCTGCAGATCACGCCGGACGCTCCCGTCCCTTTGAGCAGCTCCTGATCCACCTTGCTGCCGTCATATACCGTACAGCGCAGCCGGGTGATACAGCAGTCCACGTCAGAAATGTTGTCCTTGCCTCCCAGCCCCATCATGATCTGACGGGAAAGGGATGCATTTCCCCCTTTGCTTTCCTCTTCCTTCCGGGCGTTGACGTCTTTCCGCGTGTACAGCTTGATCTCGCTGTCATCCCGGCCCGGCGTCTTGTAGTCGAACTTTTTGATCATAAAAGAAAAGACGAGGAAGTAAAGCGCAAAATAGCAGACGCCCACGATCGGAATCATGATCCAGTTGGTCTTCGCATTTCCCTGCATAATTCCGAAGAGCGTCAGATCGATGAGCCCGCCGGAAAAGGTCAGCCCCACGCCCACGTTGAGGACGTGCATCAGCATATAGGACAATCCCGCGAAAACGCAGTGTACGATATACATCAGAGGCGCTACGAACAGGAAGGTGAATTCCAGGGGCTCTGTAATTCCGGTCAGCATGGAGGTCAGCGCCGCAGAGAGGAGCAGGCCGCCCACCGTTTTTCGATTCTCCGGCTTCGCACAGCGATATAAGGCGAGCGCCGCACCGGGCAGGCCGAAAATCATCAGCGGGAATTTGCCGGACATAAAGCGGGTTGCGGAAACCGAGAAATGCTCGATCCCCGGCGCAGCCAGCTCCGCGAAGAAGATGTTCTGCGCGCCTTCCACCAGCTGTCCGTTTACCATGGCCGTGCCGCCCAGGGCAGTCTGCCAGAACGGAATATAGAAGACATGGTGCAAGCCGAATGGAATCAGCGCCCGCTCGATGAATCCGTACAGCCAGGTACCCGCATAGCCTGACGCCAGCACGAAGCCGCCCAGGGCGTTGATCCCTGTCTGAATGACGGGCCAGATATAGAACATCGCAATGCCCACGCACAGATAGGCTGCAGCTGAGATAATTGGCACAAACCGGGTTCCGCTGAAGAAGGAGAGCACCTGGGGCAACTGAATTTTATAGAATCGGTTGTGCAGGGCCGCCGTTCCAAGGCCGACGATAATGCCTCCGAACACGCCCATCTGCAGCGAATTGATGCCCAAAATGCTGGCCGTCGCGCCGGATAACTGCGGAGCGCCGAAGTCCGTGATCATGGCTCCGATGGTAGCGTGCATGATGAAAAACGCGATTACCGACGAAAGGGCCGCCACCTCTTTTTCCTGCTTCGCCATCCCGATGGATACGCCGATGGCGAAAATCAGAGGCAGATTGTCGAATACCACGGATCCTGCCGCGTTGAGCACCTGCAGAATCGCATTCGCAAATGTGCCCGGGCCCATCCACTTCATCAGCCCGTATGCTTCCAGCATAGTCGTATTGGTAAAAGAACCGCCGATCCCCAGAAACAATCCGGCGATAGGCAAAATCGCGATGGGCAGCATAAAGGAGCGCCCCACCCTCTGTAATACTCCAAAAATTTTATCTTTCACGTTCTTACTCCTCCTTCTCATAATACCCCATGGACAGGGCCAGCCGATGCAGATGAACTGTCAGAAACATTATCTCTTCGCCGGGCAGCGCCACCCCCTGTTCCTTCCGGAGCTGTTCCCCGATTTTTAAAGCGCACTGATAGTCATTTTCATAGCGCCTGGCGATCATCCTCTGAAATTCAGCATCGTCTTCCTTCGCATAGCGGTTTCTCAGAATCCTCTGCCCCAAAAACTTCAGATGTGTGATGAAGCGTCCGTAATCCAGGGACTTCTCATCCGGAATGCTCCCGTAATAGCCCTGTACTGTTTCCGTGATGTCCCGGATCATTTCCGTAATCCGCACCATGTCTCCCATTTTTCCGTCGATCTCGGCGTTGACAATATGCAGCGCGATAAATCCGGCTTCGTCCTTCGGGAGACGATACTGCAGCTTCCTCTCGATGAGATCGAGGGCCTGCTGCCCGATGGCGTACTCCGCAGGATAGAAATTGGTGATTTCCCAAAGCAGCTGATTGGAATATACGGTGTTGTTTTTCATCCGCTCCACGGCAAAGCAGATATGATCCGTCAGGGTGATATACACGTTCTCGCTCAGCCGTCTTCCCAGGCTCTTCTCCGCGGCCTCGATGATCTGCGTGCTCACGTCCACGAAATCTTCCTGAATCCCCTGCAGCAGCTCCGCAAACCGGCTGGATTTCTCCGGATCCCGCAGGGTATAGCTTTTCTCTACTTTTCCTGCCGGCACCAGATCGCCCGCCTGCTTTTTAAAGCCGATCCCCGGCCCCCTCAGAATGATTTCATTCCCGCCTTCGTCCAGGGCGCAGACGAAATTGTTGCTGATCACGCGCCAGATCCTGTAAAATTCGTCTTTCTTCCCGTCCCGTGGCGACATCCTCCAACCCCCCTTTCGTTTTCGTTTTTCCTCTGCCGAAGGCCCTTTTCTTCAGGGGGGAAAGAAACTTCTCCCGAAGAAAAGAAAAAGACCAAACAAACAGGATGCGTTGGCTCCTGCCGTTTGGTCTTGCCTGCATTACCAGTCACAAGCCGACTTCATTTGTGTTAACAGCATACAATACACCGCTTGTGTTGTCAATTCCGTCCCAGCTATTCTTACATTTTCGGCGTTTCATCCAGTTTTTCATTGCGCAAATTGGTTGTTTTCTCCAATTTCTTTTGCACCTGCTCTTCACAGTAACGGTTTGCAAAAAAGATCCCCCTCCCCCATTGACTTTTTTCAAAAATTCTTGTATTATAATATAGCTTGATAAAGCGATCGAAGCGTGGCTCAGTTTGGTAGAGCGCTGCGTTCGGGACGCAGAGGTCGCGTGTTCAAATCACGTCGCTTCGACTGGCCTTCGGGATTTCCCGAAGGCCTTTTTGTTTCATGAAGAAAAGCTCGAAATCTTTGAATTGCGAAGGAGGACCCATGATATCCGCACTTTCATCCGTTTCCGCAGTCATCTTCGACCAGGACGGCCTGATGTTCGATACGGAACGCATCTCCGCCGGCGCCTGGAATCTGGCCGGCAGGGAGCTGGGCGTCGAAGTCCGGGAAGACTTTCTCAAAACCATCCGGGGCAGGAATTATCGCGACGCCGTCCCCCTCTTTCGGGAAGAATTTTCCGGGAAATGCGATTACGAACAGCTCTGGCGCAGAAAGCAGGAAATTTACGCCGTTCTCTTGAAGGAGCGGGATCTTCCGGTCAAACCCGGTCTGAGGGAGCTGCTCTCCTGGCTGTCCGGGCACCGCATTCCCAAAGCCGTGGCCACTGCCAGCACGCTAACATATACCCGCACGAATCTGGAGCGCACCGGCCTTCTCTCCTGTTTTGACGCCGTTATCACCGGCGATAAAGTCACCCACGCCAAGCCGGATCCGGAGCTCTTTTTGAAAGCTGCCGATGCTCTGGGCCAAAAACCGGAAGTCTGTCTGGTGCTCGAGGACAGCATCAACGGCGTACGCGCCGGAATCGCGGGCGGTTTCCTCACCATTATGGTGCCTGATCTCGCGCAGCCCGACGAAGAGCTCAAAAACCGCGCCACCGCGGTCTGTCCTTCCCTGTTCGAGGTACTCTCCCTGCTGCGGGAAGCGAAACGCTGATTTCCGGGAGTTTATCGATCGCCATATAAACTGCGGATCGGGGGAATGGTTCGGTTCCAGCCGCAAAGCCGGAACCGAACCATTCCCCCGATCCGTCGTTTCCCATCGATTTATACCGGTTTTCCTTCCAAATCGGAAACCAGCTCCGGTTCTTCCTGTACGGGTTTCTTCTTCCGTACGGATTCCCCTCCATTCTCTTCCGGAATCCACGCCCGTCCGAATTCCTTGTCCCTGAACAGCGCGGTCAGCCCGGTAATCTGCTTTAAACGCAGGATCTCGTCCCGATCCATTCCCAGATGTTTGGAGATCCAGGAATCGCTCCTGCCGATTTCGTGCAGTTCCCGGACGATATTGCTCATCAGCTCCACATCGTGGGAACCCCTGGCGCGATTGTGCCGGATGGTGCTGGCCATCCGCTGATCCAGAGGTTTATTGATGACGGAAACCGGAAGCTTCCCTTCCTCCCGCCGATAGATATCCGGATAATCCAGCATCACCCTGTAGCGATGAAATCCGTCCACGATGATGTAAACATCGCGCCGGTTATCATAATAGCAGACGATCGGCATAGTGTATCCGTCCTCTTTGATGCTGTCATATAAAAGCCGCATCTCCGGCGGCGCGACGGCGTTGGGATTATAGCTGTTGGGCTCGATCTTCTCGATAGGTACCCGGATCACGTGGTAAACAGGACTTTCATAATGCATTCAGATCCCCTCCATTCCCTGATATTTTTCGCGAATCATATCGACCCTCTTTTTGTCTTCCCGCAAAAGGCCGAAGCCCATAAACCTGCAGAGGTGATCGTTTTTCAGGATGCAATAACACATCCTTTTCCAGGAGGGGACGTCCTTCGTCGTTTTGATATCGTCCGTATCGTCGGGAATATCCTGCCTGAAAATCACTCTGGACTTCTTATCCAGAGTGTAGTTGGACACCCCGTTGCGCTCGATCTGATATCCCTTTTCCAAAAGTTCCTGAATGGTTTCCTCCGATAACCCGCCTCCGGTATTGTGCCAGAACTCGATGGAGGTTTTGAACTTTTTTACATAATTATTTCTCAGTCTGACGGGCAGCGTATCCAGCAAAAACAGAGTGTAGGATTTCCACGTATGTCCGGGCGGAAGGGTGATGTTGCGGTATCCCATAGCCTTCGTTTTCGCGTAAATGGATGTGAAGTTGGCGCCCTGCACCCTTCCTACCAGCTTCGTCCACGTTTCCGGCTCCAACACCCGATAGAGATTTAAAGATTCTTTGGCACAATCGTTAAAGGGCGAAGCCACCCGCATCTGGGAAGGCTTTAAGCCCGCCTTATAGTACAGATCATACAGTTTGTTATAGGGGTAACCGAATCTGGCATAAGCCGTCCAAACGTCGGATGTGGACCAGTCATACAGCGGGGATGCGGTCCAGACGTCCTTAAATTGTTTGGAAATCCAGCATTGATCCCCATATCCGTACTTCTTGTTCAGAAAACCGTTATAACGCTGCAGGGATTCATCCGCCCGGATTCCCAGCAGACATACTGTCTTGCGATTGGCGTGGATCTGGCGATACCACCTGCCGAACTGCTTGGCCAGATCTTCCTGCAGCATTTTATATTTATACAGGAAAAACGGATTCCTCCCCATGTGGATCACATAAGGCTTGTTGGGCAGCGGGCGCACCCAGATTTCCTTCTTTTTATCGTCCCAGGGATACCAGTACATCTGATAGTTGCTCAGCGCGGTGCGTACGGCCATGGGCAGGCAGACCCAGTAGGGCTCGATTCTCGGTAAATACAATTCGAACATCTGCGTCACATATTCCGTGGTGAACTTGTACTGAGCTTCAAAATCCTGATGGAATACGCCGACCCGCCTGCGGATATTATTGCGTTTCATATAGTCCATCAGCATATGCAAAAGCAGGGCGCTGTCCTTGCCCCCGCTGAAAGAAACATAGATGTTGTCGAACTCCTGAAAGATGAAATCCATCCTCCGCTGAAAAGCTTCATATACATCGATGTCCAGATATTTCTTTTCCACATCGCCCTCCGTTTTTTGGTCAAAAATCCACAGCTTTTCTCCCGGCTCCGGGCCATTATCCACATTTTACCCTCTTTGGAAAAAAATGTCAAAAAAACCGGGGACATAACCGGAGCGCTCCAGCGGCAGCAGAGGGCGTTCATGAAATATCCCCGGCAACTGCGGGGTTTCGGTTGGAATGTGGGAAAAAATATGATATGATGAAGTCAGAAAAATACTGTGTTTGTAAAGATATTTTCATGTAATTTCCAAAAAAGGAGGCATTTGTATGAACGTTTACATTTCCCTGCTCTGCCTTGCGGCGATTATTCTCGCCCTGATTTTTGTCCCCGTCTGCATTTCCCTCTATCGCAGCTGGGATTATAAGCGTCAGATCTCCGGCAAAATAGAAATGCGCACCGCAGACGACGATATGGCGCTGCCCGACCCTCCTTCCCCTCCCAATATGGATCTGGAAGTGGAGGCTGCCGTCCATGGCAACCGGGTCAAAGACAACGCCAGATTCGCTAACTTTCTATAAAATCACAGGCCCTCAACAGGGCACCTTTTTCAATCTTTTACATCTCCTTCTGATATTTGTTCAGATAGTAGATGAATTCGCCAACGATGAACAGATAGGCGAATACTAAAAGGAGTACCACCGCCATATCCGCGCCCATCAGCGCGAAAGAAACCATCAGGGCGGCGAGCACGAACAGCATTCCGTCGTATGCCTTCGCTTTGGCGCGATTGGAAATCGCCACGTTGCGCTCGTCGTCCTTTTCGATCTGCATCTGCCGTTCCAGCTCCGGATGCTTCCGCAGAGCCCACCGGTTGGCCATATCCCCCACGCCGTGGCCGAAAATCCCGCAGCCTGCGCCGATGCAGACGAAGGGCAGCACCCGCCAGAACCCCTGCGGATCCGGCTGAACCCGAAGCAGGTACAGGCCGATACAGGCCAGCACGGCTCCCGAAAAAATCAACAGAACGCCAAAATTCTTCTTCATTTCCCATCCTCCTCGTAAATGAAAATCTCTTCGATCGTCAGTGCGAAATACCTGGCGATCTTAAAGGCCAAAAGAATCGACGGGTTATACCTCCCGTTTTCCAGGGATCCGATGGTCTGCCTGGATACTCCCAGCGCCGCGGCCAGCTCTTCCTGATTGATCCCGCGGTCTTTTCTCAGTTCTTCCAATCGGTTTTTCAAAGCTTCCTCCTTTCCCCAGTTATGGAAAGTCAACTTTCCGTTTCTGAGCTCAGTATAACACCTGGCAGCGAAAATGTCAAGTATACTTTCCATTCCAAAATTGCGTGCCTGCTTAAATTCCGAAATAAATTTAAATTCGACATTCTGAAATTCCTTATCCCGTGTTACATTATATATGGAAATGTGAAATCGTTTTACAGGGAGAATAGTGCGTCGCTGACGCTCCGGAATGGAGGATACTATGACGTTAACGGATATTTATGCAAAGGCTCCGGGGAATTATCTTCTTCGCGCAGATGGCGGGTATGGAAAGACGACCCAAATGAGAGACCTGCAGAAAAAACTCTGGGGAAAGGCCTGTATCTTTCACGGAAAAAGAAGAACCATCGTTCCAATCTATCTGCCCATGGCAGAAATTAACCGCATTCGCGGCCACGTCGATAAACACTATCTATGCGAGGTATTGCGAGGGTATTTTAATCATGAAACCGGTCTGAACGCAGTGAAAGAAATGCTGAAGCATCCGGACTATCTCTTTCTGTTTTTGCTGGATGGCGTGAATGAAATTCTCCGGGATACAAGTCCGGATGATCGAATCTATTCCGTTCTTGCAGATCAGATAGGCGAAATGATGGAAGAATATCCGGATACCGTCAATTTTATCCTCTCTACCCGAACCGGTTGCAGCGTATTCGATTCGGAATCTCTGGAAGAGAAATTTACGCAGTTGACGATTTGTGGGTTCGATCGAAATAAACTGGAAAAGTTTCTCCCAACAGAGTTGGCGGACGACCTTTTGGAAAACCTGCTAAAAACCCCCATGCTTCTGTATATGTATCGGCAGATCAGGACAGAACAGCCGGAAAAAACGATTTCACAGAAAAGCGATCTGATGCAGGAATACGTAAATCTGGATCGAATCTGGAAGCGCGGGAATCCGTTTCGCGATGGAATTCAGGATCTTCGGAGGAAAGCGATCGAAGAAGTCCTTCCTCTGCTCGCTTTTGAACTGGAAAGAATGGAATTGAACCGTGACGGCCGAATGGAGGGAATTTCCCTTAAGCAAATGCTGGCTGAAATCGTAGAACCGGAATATATAGATGCCTTTTATGAAGTGATTCGGATGACCGGTCTCGCTGATGAAAATCTGCATTTCTGTCATCAGATCTTCCAGGAATTTTTTGCCGCAAAAGGATTTGTCATTTGCGCAAACGAAACGAAAAAGGAACAGTTTCTCATCGGATTGAACCAAAGTCTGAAATATAAAGGGAAAAAAGATTATGATCGCAGGACTCAGTTTCTTGATACCGCCGAGTTTTTATATTCCATTTATGGGAAAAATCTGGCAGATGCTTTGAAACAAAGCGATGTCTCCAACTATCTGGCATTGGCGCAGGAGTTTTATCAGGAACTGGCCGGCGTATACGATGACCTGAAGGTGCGCTTTGTCTCTGCACAAGCCGCCTGGATTTCTTATGATTTGCTTCTGAAACGAACGGATCTTTCTCCTTTCGAAAGGGCAAGATCTCTTAACTTTCTTTTTTACAGTGTGCTTAATTTCACAGGAGAGCGCATGGATGAAGAAGAGCTTTCTCCTCTGAATCTTTTGAAAGAGGCGGATGCGCTGCTTGAAAAGCAGGCGGAACCCGAAGCCGAACGGGAATTGATTCAGTTCCGGAGCCTGAAAGGAAAGATCCTCTCCAACTATGGGGCATTCTATACTTCGAAATATTGCGGAAAACCGGCTTATGAAGAAGCGTTGAAATGGCACAGAAAAGCCCTGGAATATCGTGAGAAAAAGGATCCCAAAAGCGTAATCGAATCCATACGGACGATCCTATCGGATTATTATCATCTGGGCAGACCGGAAAAGGCATATCTTTTTTATCTGAAAGGATTGACATTCCTGAACGGTCATACCGAAATCAGACGCGGAATGGATCTCGATATAGACTATGTAGAGCGGGGGCTGGGTTCCGAAATTCAGTTATACAAAGAACATTTCCGCAATCCGGAGAAAGCGGAGCCTTTCTCCGCAAGAATGACAGATGAAATCGATTTCGTCTATACTCAGGCTACGCGTCCGAACGGCCGCAAGGATAAGAATAATCTGAGAAACCTGAAGAAAAAGCTGCAGGATCTGCACAACTGGCATGAAGAGCAGGAAGCGAGCGGAAAATTTCCGGATTTCGTCAAGGAATACCTCGAAAAGTGCAGTAAACTCGTCTAAAGGCAGGTGAGCTCGTATGAACCCCAAATTACAATTTACAATTACAGCGCCTTCAAAGGCTGAACGTTTTCTCCAAATGACCGAAACCATATATGCCTGGATCCGTCAGGACGCGATGAAGCAGCTGATCTCCCTGTTCGGAGGAGATGCGAAAAAGCTGGACGCGCCGTTAAAAGAATCCCTTCCCTATCTGGAATCCTTCGTCAAACGCTGGGATTTCAGAGCGCAAAAAGGAGGAACCGAACGCTGGGCCATTGCGGACAATGAATTCGTCAAAGACCATGAAGCTGAAATCCTTCCCCAAATGAAATCATTAGGGCTCATCGGCAGGACAAAGCCGGCATTTGAGCCGGACTTCATCCTGCCGCTCGGCGGCGCCAGAAGGGCGAATCTCAATCGTATACAGATGGTCAGAAAGATTTTGGATGAGGAAGAATTCACAGGAAAGCATATCGTCGCCTTATCCGGCTTTCGCCCTCTCAACGGAGTGGAGCTTCCGTTCATCAGCGAGTACGCGCCAAATGCCGGGACAGAATTCGATGTCATCAACGGAGCCATAGAAATCGTATTCGGCGTCCGCGAATACGATGAGCAAAAGTCCTATCGCGAAAATGAAAATCTATGCTCTGCTCAAAGGACTTATCTGACAGAATATCGGAACTGTCAAATCGTATCTCTGGCAGCTCCTTCCGGAGATCCAGGGCGCCGGGCAAATTCCATGGATACATTCCGACAGTTTTTGCGGCAGTTTCCCATAAAAGCCGGCCAGAAAATCCTGTTGGTGACCTCCTGCATCTATGTTCCTTATCAGCTATGCCGTTTTCAGGAACTGGCTTTGGAAGGCGATTTTACAGTGGACTGTATCGGGGTTTCCGACGACCTTTTGCAGGGTTCTCCCCGATCCGGCGCGGCATCCTATCTCCAGGAAACGAAAGCTACCGTAGACGCCATATCCCTTTTGATACAAAGTTACCGTTAAAAAGGAGGAATGGGATTGAAAAATGTGCCTGATGGCACACTTTTCAATCGGCAGTTTTGTGTCGGAGCGCCACAAAACTGCTGTGATCGCAGCGGTAAAATCTCATATGCGATTTTACCGCGCGATCGGAGCAAAAGACGCTCCGACAAGGAGGAAAACATGCAAGAATACAAATGGGCGCTCGCACAGGCTCTTTACGGGCTGTGCGAATCGACTGATCTGGTAAATACGCTTTCTTCGGCTGAGTCTTACGCAAAAGAGCTGGAAAAAAAGAGTTTCGGTTATGTGAAAAACGATGCCTCCCAAAACAGCTATCGGCAGCTAATATATATTTTCAGTGAGCTCGAATCAGCCGATACGACCCTTCTGTCTTTCCCCGGAGAGAATCATTTGGAGCGATTTCATAATCGATTTCCCAATGTCCGGAATCCGTCTCTCGAGGAAGTTTCCTATTGGTATACTCTTTTGGATGGGCTTAACGTTTTGCAAAACAACATTTCAGAAGATGACTGCATCCGTCTATATCGCTATGCCGGTTTTGAAACCTCCCGATATGAACTGACTCGGTTTCTTTGCAGGAATCGCTCAGATCTTTTTCATATGGATGCAAATACGAATCACATTCTCTGGCCGGAATGGGAGGATACTGTTCAGGCAAAGCTGCATTCCGATGAAGCTTCTGAAATTTTTTCCGAACTGGGACTCCAAAAGAAAAAGCTGCCGAAACTTCACTACAAACGACTTCAGGAAGCATGCGAATTCTATTCGAACGAAAAAACTCCCCCTGTAGGCAGACTATATTCCTTTCTCGCAAATCCGAAGTTCAACCGGCCCGTAACCCAGATAGAATGCTATTTCCTCTATTTTCAAATTACGGAGAATCGGCCTCAAAAGCGGGGAGCCGGTCTTTGGGACGATCTTTTTGCCGCAGCAGGATTTGATTCTGAACTCACATGGTTCCCGTATGTCCAGAATGCGATCACCTATTGGGTCATTCAACAGCGAAAAGAGGGGCTGGACGAGTGGATCTCACAGCAAAAATCCTGGTTACAGGAAAGCAAAGCGTATCGGCCTCATCTGAATTTGGAGCCCCTTTTAGCAACTCCGGAGGATAAGGGGCTGCGTTATAAGCCTCGGATCGAATACGATATCTGGAAAAAGCAGATTCTCGGAGAAGATCTCCTGAAGGATAATTCTGCCCAAACCCGACGTTCTATCTCTTATATTAACGCGAATATGAATCAGTGGGGAAATCCGGCGATCCGTACATCCATCATTGAAACGACGCTGGATACAGAAATTCGGAGACGGTGGTATTTTTGCCGCATTATCGGTTTCATCCTGGAACATCAAATTCAGGAACTCCGGGAAGCGACTCCGGAAAGCAGAGAAGTGTTGAAAGAGCGATGTTGGCTGGACGATGATCAAAAACGCATCGTTTTGGATAAAATCACGAACGCCTTCAATTTCTATTTTGAAGGCATGAATTGGGATGATGCGCATTACGCCTGCGCGATGGGAAGGCTTAAAATCAGAAATCGCGTCCATGGTAAAACAGAGGATCCTGCCGAAGCCGATCAGGACTTATATGAATTGCGATGCGGTCGTGATACCATCAACGCCTTAATTCAACAGAATGAATATGTACATAATCCAAAACGGGAAAGGGAACTGCCTTTTAACCGGAAGGTAAGCCGTGAGCTTCTTTTGATGACCGTATTGTTGGCCGGTGTTTTCGGCGTCATGATCGACATGAATTATGTGAAGAATAATATTCTGTTCAACTCCAGATTTGGAAATGAATTTCGCGATACATTTTTCGATCGATATTTTCTCGAAACATTTGAAAAAATAAGAAAAGAAGATATCTTTGAAGTGCGGGCCCGGATTTTGAAAGAAGCTTCCTGGACGCTGGAAGAACATTTCCTCGATGAAGGTGTCGCCGTTTTCCAACGCGCTTTGCTGGCAAAGAGATAGGAGAGAGAAAGAGAATGGATATCGATAATAGAATCCCTGTCATCAGCGAGGAGAATCCAACCTTTTCCTTCTGGTGCGGAGAACGGGAACAGGTCAAAATCGAGTTTATCAAAGTGATCGGGCGCGGCGGAAGCTGTATCGCCTATAAATGTAAACGCATCGAAGGCGATGAAACGATCGAGTGTGTCGTAAAAGAATACTATCCTGCTGAGACATCTCTTGAAGTTGAATATGTGAGAACCGCCCCCGGGCAACCTCTCAAAATCGTTTCTGCGCTGGACGGCGCTGCCGGGCAACAGGCCATCGAACGAGAACTGCAAAGGCAGGAAGAAAATCTTTCCAGAGAGCTTCAGACCAATCGGGATTTATTCTATCGGGAGGGGAGCTCCCGGGGAAACAGCCCGTATTTTTATAAAGCTGACTTCATCCGGAAATTCGGCGACAGTTCCTACATGATTCTGAACACGTCGGAGGGAAGAACCCTGCATACCGCGCTTCGAGACTCTCCGGGCAAAAGACTCGATTGGAAAACTTCTCTTTCCTATACCCGGAAGCTGCTGGAAATCATCCGGTGGATTGAAGAAAGGGGATATATACACGGGGATATCAGCCTGAGCAACGTCTGGATTGCCGGGAATCGAGAAAATGAATATCTTCTTCTTTTAGATCTGGGGAGCGCTTTTCGAAAATCCGATTACACGCTTGACGATATCGCTCTTGAACAGGCATCGGATGAGCAAATTCTCGACCTCGCGAAAAAAATCGCTCATAATGAATCCCTGGGCTCTTCTCATGAGAACATTCGTTCCGACGCGATTTTTTCTCTCTGGAATGCCAAACTCGCTTTTTGCAATGCTCAGAATATCCGCAGAGCAAAGGACTTGATAAACGCCATCGCGCAAATCGATGTAAGAACGGATATTTATTCCGCCTTCAAACTCTTTTTCCGGATGGTCACCGGTATTCCCTACAGTTGGGAAGTAAGCAAAAACAGAATTTCCCAACTTTTGGGGGATCAGGCCGGGATCGTTTTGATCGAACAACTGCTCCGTATGATGCGAAGAAATGAGGATATGGCCTACTCTTCTGTTTCTCAGGCCCTAAATGCACTGGATGAAATCGAACGATTGGTGACAGGTTCCTGTTCCCCGCTTGTCCTGTTGGAAAAGATCGGGGATCAGCTGGATCAAAACAAATATGAGGAAGAGCTTTTTGCCCCCGTCGTAATAGAATAATTTTTTTCGACAGGAGAAAAAAAGATACCTGTGTTTCAATGAAATTGGGCACAGGTATTTTTTTGTTCACTTAATGGAGAATTTTATGATTTATATCAGAGGCGATATCCATGGCGACGTCCTTCAGGTTATACGCTGGATTCATGCTGAAACGACAAAGTGGAAAACTGGACAGGATGTTTTTCTCATTCTCACCGGAGATGTGGGGCTCAATTTTTTTCTGGACCGCAGAGATTTTCAGCGAAAGCTGCTTCTTCAGGAGGCGCTGGACGAATTGGAGGAAAGAGGAATCCGTCTTCATATTTTGTGCGTCAGAGGAAATCATGATTGCCGGCCGGAGCACATCTATAGCTATCATCTCACCGAAGCATTCGGCGGAGAGGCCTACCTTGAAGATCCATATCCCGGTCTGCTTTTCCTCAAAGACGGACAGCGCTATGAAATAGAAGGTTTTTCGTTTTTCGTGATCGGCGGGGGCAATTCATCCGATATCTTTTTGCGACTTTTAAACGATGAACCTTTTTGGCAGGATGAATCCCTCTCCGAAAAGGAAATGAACGACATTCAACGCTTTATCAATCTGTTCCCGGGACAAAACATTCTTCTGCTTTCCCATATGCTTCCAGCGCGCTTTTCTTTATCCGCTCACCGGGGAAATTGTGCAGGAAGTTCTATGGAAGTCTTTCTGGATCGCATTTATGAAGAATGTCATTCCAAAATCTGCGGATGGTATTGCGGGCATTATCATAAAAATATCCACTTTCAAGATGGGAACTGTAATTTCTTTTCGCTCTATAAAACGACGGTTCAAATTGCATGAATCAAACCAGGAGGTTACGATGAACAGCTTTGAAGAAATGAGAAACAGGATCGTGTCCGGCATCAACGTAGGAATAATGGATTCCGAAAGAACGTTTCTCCTTTTGGATGCCGAAGGCTGGATACGGAAAATCCGAACGAATTCGAATACCGCGTTCTATTCGGAGGCTCGAAACGTGGGAACTCCTGTGCATGTTTTTTTCGGATCGGAACCCGGTTCTGAAACGGCATCCGTCATTGTCCCGAGCGAAGTATATACCAGAT
Source organism: Clostridiales bacterium (assembly GCA_003343625.1). Lineage (GTDB taxonomy): Bacteria > Bacillota > Clostridia > Lachnospirales > Lachnospiraceae > Gallintestinimicrobium > Gallintestinimicrobium pullicola. The sequence continues at coordinate 12,508 of QAKV01000011.1, read as the reverse complement.
TCGACGTCGGGCACTGGCGAAACGATTCTAATAAACATCTCATCCTCCGATTGTTTTATCGATATCCGGATTCTATACAGAAAGCCATTTTGCGTCGAAGGATGCCATCCGGGATTCCGCAGGGGAATCCGGACGGTTTCGCACATCTTCAGACTCGTCAGCAGGTGGAAATGAAGTATCTGATCTGGAAACATACTTTTTCGGATCAACAGCAGAGTCTATGGGCTGACGGAAGCGAAAGAGAAATTTTCCGAATACCTCGCGTTATGTTCCCATCATTCGAAAAGAGGGGGGAAATTCCTTCTCGTAGGCGTTCCTGAAACGGAGAAGAAACAGCTCGTGGCTGCGGTATCCGAAATCAGCGGCCTGCCTCTGGGAACGATCAACCTGGCGGGAATTTCGTCCGCTCTGGATCTGAAGGGAGATGATTCCGGCTATAGCCACTCTGATGCGGGCAGATTGGTGAGGACTTTTTATGAATTAGGTACCGCAGAAGCGGTTCTCGTCCTGGATGGTATCGATAAGATGGGAAAAGGCGATTTGGGCGGAAATCCTGCCGCAGCTTTGATCGACGTTCTTTCTGACCCCAGCCGCTGTTATGACCATTTTCTCGAAATGGCTATCCATACAGAGCAGACGCTTTTTATCGCGACGGCAGAATCCACTTTTTCGATTCCTGAATATCTGCTCGATCATTTTGAAATCATTCGGGTCGATGGCTATACCTGTTCCGGGAGGAAATTGAAATGAAACATGCAAGAAACGCTATTTCAGGGCAGAAACGCCTGATACGTACCGAAAAATGGGGGGTATTTTACTTTTTTCCCGAAATCGACAGGGCGAAGAAGAAACTCGCCCGACTCCTTAATTTCTGGATACCGTTACTCTGGATACCCGGTCTGGTTATCGGTTTCTTTTCCGCCCTATACCGAATCGCATCAGGCCTATCCCCGGACTGGAAGCTCGGTTCTCTTTTGCTCGGTTTCGCCCTGGCCCCCTGCGCTGCGATCATTTTTCACGAACTCGGCCATGCCGTTGCTGCTCTTGCCTATGAGGGAAATGTAGTTGGAATTGGACTCGTCTGGCGAATTTATCTGATCGGATACACAAAAATATCAGTTCCCTCGAACCTGCCCGGAAAGCATCACATTCGGATCGACGCAGCCGGAATCGAAATGAATTTACTTCTGGCCGGTACTTTTTTCGGCCTTTCCTCAATCCCTCACTTTCTTTCCACATTTTGGTTTGTTATGGGATTGTACAATTTCTCCACCGGTATTGTTAATTTATGCCCTGTAAACGGCTTAGACGGATTTCATATTCTGTCCTTATGTCTTGGGGATGAAAATATTCTGGCAAAGGCAAACTGTATTGTGCGAATCAAAGGAAAGTCTACTGCCATAAAAAAAGGCGGTATCGATAGCTTTTTGGCAGTTACCGTCAGTTATCTTCTTGAAGGGATGCAGATACTTCGCTTTCTTTTCCCGATATTTGGATTTTGGATGATTTTAGAACAATTTTTATTTTCCATTCCTCCCGTTTTGGGAATCGTTTCGGCTATTTCCCACTCCCTTTTCTGGTGGGCGCTCTCCCTTTTCACTATTTTGGGAGCCGTAGCGCTTAATCCCTTTTGTAAAGGGAAAGAAGTGTTATGGATCTTTGTCCTGACTTCTTTCGCCACTCTCCCTTGCAATGTGAATTTTATGCTGCATTTTTACAAAATTCCACAGGCCCCTACTCTTTTTCATATTTTCGTTTTTTGTGTAGGTTTCCTGATTCGATATCTGTTCGTATTGAGTATGGAAGAAATCGTGTTTTGCCGGATCGGATACTGGATTTGGGGAAAATGACAGATTATTCGACAGGCTTTCTTTCAATTCATCAAAGTATAATAAAACCACAATCAAAATCAAGGAGGTTCACACAATGAGCAAGTATCTCTCGATTATGAGCAACAAAACAAAATGGAAGTGTGTTGGAGTGATTACACTTGCATTTGTCGGTTCCCTGCTCGCATCCGAATGGCCGGTGAGGCTGGGCAAATTGTACACAAATATTTCAAACGGAACTGTCAGTACCATAACGCAGGGAGCGCTGGCGGTAATGACTTTCGGCCTGATATACCTTGCAGCCGAATGTATTGCTATCATTCGGCGAGTCACTCTTGATTGTATTATCGCTTCTCACGAATCGGAAATTCGTGAGTATAGCATCGAAAAGTTGCTGAAGATGCCGGTAGCATATTACTCCGGCTGCTTAAGTGGAGAAAAAACCGCTCAACTTAATCAGGGGGTAGCAGGATTTAGCCAGCTTATAAAAATTATGTGTAATGATGTATTTGCTACTGTGTTGACAGCGGTTTGTACCCTTGTTCAGGTATTTCTAAATGCGCCGGGGATTATGGTTGGAATCATGCTCGTTTATCTCGGGCTTACAATCGCGATCTCTGCCTTCCAGATTCGGTCACAGAATGGCATTCGTGAAAACATAGTTGGGCAGAAGAACGCATTGGATGGACAAATTTGTCAGTCTATCTCCAATCTTGAACTGATTCGAGGCATGAATGCAGAGGAATATGAAAAGAAAAGACTTATTCCGAGTATCTTGAATATCGGCCGAACTGAAAAGAAGCACCACAGATATATGGGGGCTTTTGACTGCCTGAAACAGTTGTGCAAAATTTCTTTCCAGGTGATGCTTCTTGTAGCATCGATCCTTTTGATTTCTAATGGAAAGATGTCTGCGGGATCTGTGATTACCGTTTGTCTGCTGTTTCAGCAACTGGTTAAACCAATTGATGAAGTATACCGTTTTATGGATGAAACTGCTTCATCCGTAATCAAGGCGAAGGTACTGCTTGAAGTTGCGGCCAGCCCTTCAGATGAAGTATTTGACATCCATTCCACTAACGCGGATTTAAGTGAAAATGATATCCGAGTTAAAGATGTTGTAGTCACTAACCCTGAGAAAAATATATCGCTTGCCCGGTATGAAGATATGGTTATTCCAGGAGGAAAAGTAATCGCCCTGAAGGGACCAAACGGCTGTGGAAAATCGAGTTTAGTAAGATGTTTGAATCGCTATTACCCACACACGCAAGGTAAAATCACGTTGTTCGGCAAGGATCAGGAACTCTTGCGCTTACAATAATGGCAATAGTTCTCTAAAAAAAGAATAGCGATTTGGGAGGCTGCGTCTGCATCATCTTCTTTGCAGGCGCAGCCTCCCGCTCCTTTCCCTTCGTAAAAAACGTCCTCTTTCGTTTCAGCGCCCGATGATATATTTGCAGATGGGATTACCCTGCGCGGAAAACCGCTCTTCGTATTCGGTCATCACGTTTCCTTCGTTCAGCTTCGGGTCGCTGTGCAGATCCCAGGTCACCGCGATGGCCTTCCACCCGGCTTCCGGCAACTCCGCCAGTGCGAAGGCAAATAGCTCCCTGTTATCCGTTTTGAATTCGATCCGGCCGTCCTTTTTTAGAATCCGATCGTAACGGGCCAGAAACTGTCGGGACTCGAGTCTCCTTTTGGCGTGCCTGTCCTTGGGCCAGGGATCGGAAAAATTCAGATAGATCCGATCCACCTCCCCTTCCGAAAACACCGCTTCGATCTCCTCCGCGTCCATCCGGATGAACTTCACGTTCGCGAGGGGCTCCTCTTCCATTTTCTGAACAGCGCGCAACAGCACGCTGGAATATTTTTCAATTCCCACGAAGTTGACCTGCGGATGCAGCCTGGCCATGTCCATCAGAAACCGCCCCTTTCCCATTCCGATCTCCACGAAAAGCGGACGATCGTTTCCGAAGGTTTCCTTCCATTTTCCTTTCCTTTCTTCCGGCTCGTGCACCACGAACCCGCTTTCCTTTATCATTTCCCTGGATCCCGTGATATTCCGTAATCTCATGCTTTCTCTCCTCAAACCGATCTTTAAGAAATTGTGAATTTTTATTCTCTCCACTTAAAATTTCGTCGGGAATAGTGTATCATAAAAGGCAACGATAAAAAAAGGCAGGAATCGCAATGAAATTAAAAATTTTCAGGAAAAGCAGGATCTTTTCCTTTCTGATGGCAGTCGGTTTGGGACTCCACCTCCTGGGCGGAGCATTTTTGACCGCTCACGCGGAAGTTATCGACTATCAGGCCCAGGCGGAGGCCAACAGGCTCTTGCCCGTCGAGAGCAATCAGATCGACGGCTGGCCGCAGGGCCCGGCGGTCAGCGCCAGATCCGCCATTCTCATAGAAGCCAATACCGGAACCATCCTCTACGCCAAAAATATCCACGAGCAGCTCTATCCCGCCAGCACCACCAAGATCCTCACCGCCTGGATAGCCAGACAGAAAAGCTCCCTGGACGAGATGGTGGAATATTCTTCGGAAGCGGTCAACAGCATCAACTGGCGCGAGGATTCCAATATCGGCATTAAGGTCGGGGAGGCTATCACCATGGAGCAGTCTCTGTATGGCCTTCTGGTGGGCTCCGGCAACGAATGCGGCAACGCCATCGGCGAACATATCAGCGGGAGCATCGAAGCTTTTGTGGATCTGATGAACCAGACGGCTCAGGAACTGGGCTGTACGGACTCCCACTTCGTGACCACCAACGGCATCCACGACGATGAGCATTACACTTCGGCCCACGATCTGGCTCTCATCGGTCAGAAATTCTTTTCCGACGATCTGCTCTGTAAGATGTCCAGCATGGCCAGCTACGTTATCCCTCAAAGCCCTACCCTTTCCCGGGAGCTGATCCCGAATACCAAAAATAAACTTCTCCCCGGGAAAGAGTATTCGTATGAATATCTGGTTGGAAGCAAGACGGGTTATACTTCCAAAGCCCGGCAGAATCTGGTTTCCTGCGCCCAGAAAGACGGTCTGAAACTGATCTGTGTGGTGATGGAAGACGAATCCCCCATGCAGTTCACGGATACCATCGATCTTTTTAATTACGGATTCAGCAATTTCCAGGCGGTCAACGCGTCGGAAAGCGACACCACCTACAACATTCAGGGCAACGGTTTCTTTATGACGGAAAACGATATTTTCGGAGATTCGGAACCGATTCTGTCCCTGGACAAGTCCTCCTATGTCGTGCTGCCTTCGGATGCGTCCTTTGAGGATGTGACCTCCGAGCTGGATTATGAAAACGTATCCGACGGACAGGCCGCTCTCATTCGCTACAGCTGGCACGATCAGCCGGTGGGCACAGCGGCGGTTCTCTTCTCGGATCACATTTCCTCCTATGATTTCAACGAGGATCCTGCTGCCGGGGAGGCATCGGACGCCGGGGAAGCTGATTTGACCGCTCTTGTGGAAAGCGATACCGGCGAATCCCAATCCGCAGCGGCGCCTTCCCAAAGCGGCGCTGCCGGACAGACCGAATCCGAAAATGTAGTTTTCGTGAACATCCGAAACGGCGCGCTCATCGTGTTGGGCATTGTCGCTCTGGTCATCCTGATCCTCATCTCCTGCTCCGCTTTCAGAAACCACGCCCGGAGCAAAAGGCGGCAGGCCATTATGAAGCACCGCCGGGAACATCGGGATGAAATTATCGATTTCGATCGATATATCGATCCCTTCTAGGCTGGTGCAAAAGCGGCCGCAGAGAAATCCTTATCCGATTTCCCTGCGGCCGTTTCTTTTCTCTTCCCGTTTTTCCCGGCTTCTGCGCTCCCGCCGAATTTCCCTGGCCCGCTCTTTCCTCTGCCGGATATCTTCCACTTCCGCTTCCGAAATAAACTTCGTCGTTTTCACTGCATAGACCCTGTCGTCGTCCGTCTTTTTGATCCGGATTTTCCCCTTCATATAACCGTGCTTTCCGCAGAAAGAAACGCTGTAATAATGCTTCCCATTGGGCGTAAACCACCGGATCTTCCTTCTCAGATTCCGATGGCAGAGATAACATCTGGTGGAAATCACTTCCCTGTCGGTCAGCAGCGCTTCTTTATCCGCAAACGGGCGGGAAATATATTTTGCGTACTGGTCGAAGACGACGTGCACTTCCGCTTTTCGGTTCGCCGGCAGGCAAAAGGTATCGAAGGAAATTCTCTGCAGAACCGCCGGATCCTTGATCTGCTCGAACACTCTCGCCGTATAGCAGGCATCCGCCAACGCCCTGTGAAACGGAATGTCCTTGGAAATATTCAGAAAATCCACTGCATACTCCAGGCTTCTCCTGCTCTTCCCGTCTTCAAAGGAGATGCTGAACAGCTTCTGCACATCGTAATATCGAATGGGACCATCCGCCAGCGGCATCATCCCAAAAAACTTCATATTTTTCTGCAACTCCGTCAGATCCAACGGTCCCCAGGTGGCGAACAGGTAATCTTCGCCGCACCAGCGCAGAAAATCTCCTGCCACTTCATCGAATTTCCTGCATTCTGCCAGCTCCTCCATCCGTATGTGGATCAGCTTCTCCGTAATCTTGTGCATTTCCCCATAGACCTGCGGGCGGATCAGCTCATGGAAACTGTCTGCTATTTCCATGCGGCTGTTCATCTTCACGGCGCCGATTTCTATGATTTCAAATGTGAGCATCCGGCTTCGGTCGTCTTTGCTGTCGGCCGCCTGGTTCCACTCCAGATCCAAAACGATATAGTCCATAGCTACCGCATCTTCCCTTCCGGCCTTCCTGTAATTTATTTCCCGCCCTCCGAAGGTACCAAATTCAGTTTACACAAAAGGACCATATTCGTCAATCCTGACCGCTATCCCCAAAACCTCCGGGCCAGCCCTGTCAGCCACTTTTCCTGCAATCCCGGGCCATTTTGGGCCATCGTATCTCTCGCTTTTTCCAGCAGCCTTTTCTTCCGTTCCATTCTCGGCACACATATTTTTTCTCCCTTTCAGGATATCCCTGACATCGCCTTCCAAAGCCCGTGAATGTTACAGTAGGCATAAGCCGCGATCGGCTTTTCGTCCCCGATATAGAATGTCACTACCGGCTCGTCTCCTGCCTTCAGGCGCTTTCTCTGAATGCCCCGATCCGTCTCCAGCTGCACCCATTCGATCAGATGTTCCTGGATCATGGGATGTGGCACCGTCCCGATCTGTACGGTCACAGTTCCTCCCTGCGCATAAATATCCGGCAGATGCTTTTCCCCGCTGGCCTCCGCAGTATTGAGCATCAGCTCCTTCATGGGCTGTCCGCAGCAGACCACGGGAACCCCTTTGTCATCGATCTTTTCGATAAGATTTTTGCAGTGTTCGCACAAATAAAATTTCCCCATTGTTCAAAATCCTCCTTCGAGGGTTAGGATTGCCGGAAGAAGATTTTTCTATCACAAGATCTTTTAAATCACAACAGCTGAATTTATAATTTATGATAGAAATAACGTCGGAAACGGAGGAATTGAAGCGATGAATACAATTACGATCAGTTCACAGGACAAAATCATTTTACGCGACCTGGCGAAAAAACAGTATGCTTTGTCCCAGACGGACGCGAATCAAAAACGCATTCGGGAATGGTACGCTCACAATTCCCTGCAGGGCGAACGCCCCATGATCCACCTGGAGATGGGCTCTTTTGAGCAGGAAGTCATTCCCGCCCGGCTGAAATGCGAAGGGGAATTCGCCCGCCGGGTCGAGACCACCCTGTATGAAAATTTCCTGAATCAGGAACTTTTTGACGATGACCGGGTGACGCCGGATTACTATGCGGTCTCTTATGATACCTATTTCACCCTGTTCCAGATTCCCATTCACGTCCACGCCCTGAAAGATTCTCTCGGACATGAATTTCCGTCCATTGTGGAAGATCTGGAAGCCGACTATCACAAACTGAAAAAGTCTTCTTATGGAGTGAACCTGCAATCTACCGAAGAAAGATTCCGCATTCTGCAGGAGACATTCGGAGATATTCTTCCCGTTCGGATGTCCATGCCCGCGCTCTACTGCGTTCCCACGCAGATGGTCGTCCATTTCATGAAAATGGAAAATATGATGTACAACATCTATGACTATCCTGAACTGTTTTTGGAGATGATGAATCGGATTGCGGATGATACTCTGGAATATTATCGTTTTCTGGAGGAGAAACATCTGATCATGCCCACGGTAGCGGGCGAGCCTCTCGGACAGGGTACATGGTGCTATAACCATGAGTTGCCCGGTCCCGACGAAGCCGCGAAGCGCCCTTTCACTACCAGGGATGTCTGGGGCTTTATGGATTCTCAGGAAACGGTTGGAATGTCCCCCCAGATGTATCAGGAGTTCATCTTCCCCTGCTATCAGAAAATCTCTCAACAGTATGGCCTGCTCTCTTACGGATGCTGCGAACCGGTAAATCCCATCTGGGATTCCTGCCTGAGCAAACTGGACAATCTGAGGAAAGTTTCCATTTCTCCCTGGTGCGATGAAGAATTCATGGGGGAAAGGCTCGCAGGCAGCAAGGTGATCTATCACCGGAAACCGTCCCCGAATTATCTCGGCGTAGGTACCAGTCTGGATGAGGATGGTCTGCGCGCCTCTCTGCGGAAAACTTTTCAGGCCGCCCGCGGCTGTAAACTGGAAATTACACAGCGGGATGTCTATACCATCAATGGCGATATCGGGAAGGCGAAGAGATACGTGGATATCGTAAAAGAGGAGATCGAAATGAACTGGAAAGGATAAATGTGAAGGGGCTTGAACTCTTCGGACTTGGATGCTATTATAAAGACAGCAGAGCAATGAGGTTCCATGCCCCATTGCTCTGTTTTTTATACGACAGGAAATTGCAGAAACGGAGGGCGTTATATGGCGGCATTTGACAAGATTTGCAGCGGGTATCCGCAGATGGATCGAATTCTGGATTATATCCGCCTGGGAGACAATGTGGTCTGGCAGATCTCCGAGCTGGATGAATTTCGCATGTTTGCGGAGCCTTTTGCCCGCCGGGCGGTTTCGGACGGAAGAAATGTCATCTATATTCGCTTTGCACAGCACGAACCCGTGCTGAAAGATCTGAATGGAATCAAAGTCCGGGAATTCGATCCTGAAGAGGGTTTTGAAGCTTTCACAGTGGCCATCCATGAGGAGATCACCTGCCAGGGCAGAGAAGCCTTTTATGTTTTCGACTGTCTTTCCGAGCTGCAGTCCGTATGGTATACCGACTTGATGATGGGAAACTTTTTTCGGGTAACCTGTCCGTATTTGTTCGAGTTGGATACAGTAGCATATTTTCCGTTAATCCGCGGCCGCCATTCTTTTGATGCAGTATCCGGAATTGAAAGGGATGATTCAAATCCGCGAAGTCGATGATGTGTATTACTGGCTGGATGCAGTTTCCAACCACGCCATTTGCGGAAGGGAAAATCATAATCCAAAAGGACTGTGAATCCGTCAGCTCACAACCCATTCCTGTAAATCTCGTTGATCGCTTCCTGGGCGCGCTCGATCTCCTTTTTCCGGATAAGCTGATCCCTGTCGCTCAAGATGGCCAGCATCTCATCCACCAGATCTCTTACTTTCGGCTCGGATACCCGGTACAGATATCCGAGCATTCTGGTGGCTGTATAATCCGTATTCATGTATTCGTAGGCGATCCGGGCACAGAGCTCTTCAGGGTATCCCCTGTCCACTAAAACTCTGTACAGTTCCTCAGTTCTTTCCGATGCCATAAGCTCTTTCCTCACAAACTCACAGGATTACAATACATATGTTACAACTGATAAACTCATATTTCCGAACGGCTGTTTTTCAGTTGTCCGGCAGCATGGACGATCATATATATGCCCATTCCCACAACGATCCCGCATATGCACCCGCCGGTGATCCCCGTCATGATTTGCCGGAAGTCAGATGGGTCCTCTCCTCCAAACCGGGTCAACATCGCGGTTTCAAGAGACAGCATGGAAACCAGCGCGGCCACCAGATTGACAACCTTTGCTGCCGACATGACCGGGCTGTGATATTTTCGGTATCTGACTACGTTAACTACTGCCGAAATCGCGATGTAAAAGGTATAGGCGGCCATCGCGTAAATCAAGGATCCCGCGTATTCAAACCCCTTGTCCTGATGAATCACTAAAATAACGACGCCGGCGAGAGCGATATTCATCAGCGCCAAAACTATGCCGCATAGCTGATAGCGCCGCCATTCAGCCGGCATATTTTCTCCAAACCCATGTTTATGGGCATACCGTACCAGGGAAACCCTCATTACAGATAAAAAGATATAATATGCTGCCAGGGAACCGAACCAGGGAGATCGGTACCAGATCCCCGAGAAGGCGTTTACACCTGCATATAACAGGTTGACCGCCAAAGAACAATGGAGGGAAAACCGTAGCTTAAACGAAATATCCTCCATATAACGGCGAATATAGGGGTTCTTACACACCTGTCTCCTTCCTTTTTGAAAAATCGGCACCAGATTCGCACATAGGATCACCAGGGCATAGGAAGAAACCGCATAGGACACATAGGCAATTGGGGTATCCTCGCCGGCAGCCAAAAAGGTATAAGCCAAAAGGCCCGCTCCAATAAGCGCGCTGAAAATCACAATTGCAGCCCCCGGGAACAGGAGCTTCCTCAGAATCCTTTTCAGCTTTTTCATTCTTCCCTCCATGTCGTATAAAAAGGTGTGCGCCGGGCGCACACTCGCGCCGAGCGCGGTTGCCGTCAGGCAACGCTCTGCTTTTCGCGCGAGTGCGCATCCTCAGCGGAGCGTCTTTTTTTATACGATAGGAAATGAAATTTCCTATCGTATAAAAAACGCTGCAAACCAGCAAAAATGGCTTGCAGCGGTGTTTTCTGGCGTCCAATTTGCAATAGATTAGCAAGGAGATTGGTTTTTGGTGGACGTTACAAGTACAATCGAATGTCGCTATATAATAGGAATGATGTTTCCTTTTTCCAGTATATCATTCCCGAACACATGATTCAATCAAAATTTCCAGAAATACATATCCGTCGATCAGTGTGATTTCTTTCTCCGCCTTTTGTATCAGGCTGACGATCAGTCTGAACAATTGTGTTTCTTATATCGAAACCGACGGTTCCCGCATTTGCTATAGATAAACTATCGCCGACATCTGCCGGGGTTGTCTCAATTTTATCTGTCATATATCCACATGCTTTGGAGGTCATTATGAGTACATCGAACGAAAAGAAGGCTCTTCAAAATCGGGGCGTTCAAAATCATCCGCATTGGCAACATGATTCGTATTTCCAGGCAGTCCTTTGAGGATTGGCTGGAGATGGCGGAACCGGAAGAAATAGAGTCAGAGACAGAAGAAGAAATGGAATAAGTTTGGAACAGCCGCAGGCGAAATACCTGCGGCGGATGGCGTATCAATTCCATTCCTCCTGCAGCAGAAAGTCCCGGATATTACGGTGCTTGATCCCGTTGCGGCTCATATCGAATTCATCCAGGGTAATGACGTACTTGGGAAAGTTGTCACGGACACGGTCATAGACGCCAAACTCCCGCTCAATGGTATCTTCCGAGGCCAGCAGGTAAGCCACCTGAATATATAGCTTGTTCCCCTGATCCTCACATACGAAGTCGATTTCCTTGTCGCCTGCCTTGCCAACGGTTACGGTATAGCCCCGGCGTAGGAGCTCCATGTAGACGATGTTTTCCAGAACCAGGTTGATATCCTTCCTGTTGCCTCCAAACACGGCTTCCCGGATACCATGATCGGCCACATAGTATTTTTCATTGACGGTGAGTATCTTCTTGCCCTGTAAGTCCTGCCGCTTCACCTGGTAAAACAGAAAGGCGTCAGTACAGGCCTTGATGTAACTCAGCACTGTCTCCGGGGATACGGACCGTCCCTCGCTTTTCAGATACCTGGAAATGGCCGTGGAGGAAAAAGTCGTGCTGATATTGGAGGTCACATAGGCAATGATCCGTTCCAGCATGTCCACATCCCGAATGTTGTTTCGCTTGACGATATCTTTGAGTTCCACGGAGTTGAACAGGTCCCGCAAATACTGGCGGCTGGCCATTTCGTCATAGCGCAAATTGGACAGATAAGGCATTCCGCCCGCGGTCAGATACTTGCTGAAGCACTGGTGGTTATCGGTATCCGGGTAGACAGTGTGGTACAGCTCGGTAAATTCCGCAAAGGAGAAGGGATAGATCACAAACTCCACATACCGTCCGGCCAGATAGGTCGCTAATTCGCCGGAAAGCAGCTTGGCATTGGAAGCGGTGATGTAAATATCACAGTCCAGTTCCACGCGAAAAGAATTGATACATTTTTCCCAGGCATCTACCTCCTGTATCTCATCAAAGAAAAGATAGACCTTGCCTTTGATTTCCGAGGCCCGACGGATGATTTCATCGTGAAGTGCCGCGGCGGTACAAAGATGGGCGTTGCTCATATTCTCAAAGTTGATAGAGATGAACTGGCTGCTGTCCACACCGGAGGCGCACAGTTCCTCTTTAATCAGGTCCAGCATGACCGACTTGCCACTTCGGCGGATACCAGTCAGGACTTTTACCAGGTCGTTTCCGATGAAAGGACGGATACGGCTCATATAGGTTTCCCGTTTAATCATATTGATCTGCCTCCCTTCTT